>JADLHZ010000130.1 GCA_020848545.1 Deltaproteobacteria bacterium
GACGACGGCGCGTGCCTGTCGTGGATGCTCTTTGGCACCGGCGCAACGACGACAGCAAGCCCGTTCACGTCCGTGCTCGAATACTCGTGGGGCGGCTGAGTGGCGCTACTGTCAAATAGCGTTCGCCTCTCGCCGTTCCCGCACCTCGGCGGCGCTTCCGTCTACACTGCGGAGCGCAACGTCTATTGGTCCGCGGGGCAGCGCAAGACGTTCGCCTACGGCGAGGCGCGCATCGACAACGTCACCAATCGAGCTGCGGTGCCCGAGGGCTACGTGCACCCGTACTGCCACTCGATGGCGCAGAAAAGCGGCGGCATGGCGTCGCGTGCTCGCGTCGTAGGCGACGGTGATGTGACCGCCGGCAATCTCGCTGGCGGCCTCAACGGCGAGGCCGCCTTGACTGGTGCTGGCGACATCACGAACGCCGCGCTCGGTCTCATCCTTTCCGCAGTGGCGAGCCTCACGGGCTCAGGCACTTTGAGCGCCGACATCGTAGGCAAGCTCGAAGCCGCGGCCGACCTCGCGGCTAGCGGCGACATCACAGGCGCGTTAGGATCAATCGCGTCGTTGCTTTCATCGCTCACAGGTAACGGCATACTTGCGGCTAGCGCTGTTGCTAAAGCATTCATGGATGCCGACATATCGGTGACAGGCGAGCTGCTTAGCACTGCGAATGTGGGCGACGCCGTCTTCAACAGTATTTGCGAAGCCGGTTTTTCCTACGGCGACGCTGTGCGCATTATTGCAGCAGTTGCTGCCGGCAAGACATCCATTGAAGATCTCGGTGGCGGTAATGCAACGGTAACGTTTCGAGATCTTGGCGACACAAAAAATCGCGTCGAAGCCGACATGACTGGCTCGGAGCGTACGGACGTTACACTAGACGGGGACTAGCGCTTGATCGCGAAGTAGTTTCTTGGGAGACCGAAATCGCGTGGTGGGAGCGCTAGCGTAGCGGCACGGCGAAGCGGTCGATCAGGATGCCGGCAGTAACGCCCACCAGGAGCGCGCCTACGCCCCCCAGGACGCCACCAAGGATGGCCCTACGCTTCGCTACGGCCTCGGCCGCGGCCTGCGCCAGGGCCGTGTCCCGCTCTTTTATGGCGTCGATGGCGACGCGCTTGGCTCGGCCTTGATCCTCGCCGAAGCGCAGGAAGATCTCCTTGACCTGGCCGCGCGAGAGGCACACGCCGAATTCCGGGTGCTCGATGTCGCAGAGCGTCCACAGACGCCCGAAGTACCGAGGCGCCGACGCCTGCGGGGCCGTGCGCAGCTCGACGTCGAGGAGCGTCAGCGGCTTGCGCTCCGTCGGCTGAGACGCGGCAAAGCTCGCCGGCTGAAGCTCCTCTTCGGGCGCGGCTGCGACGGGCGCCGAGCTACTTGCTGGGCTTGCGCAGCGGATGGTCAGGAGGCAAAGCAAAATCGTCTTCGAGCGCATCGGTCAGCTCCTTGATTCCCGCCTCTTCGGCGAGCTTCTCACGTGCTCGAAGCGTCTCGTCGACGACGGCCTTGTCGGCGGCGGCCTTCTCGTCAATCGCGCGCAGCTTCTCGGCGGCGACTTCCGCCGGCGCGATGCCGGCCGAGACGCGACCGATGAAGAATCCGACGAGGCCGCCAGCTAACAGGCAGACGATTCCGATCGCCCAGTGCGAAGCCGACATCGGCTTACGCCTCGGGCGGCGGCGTCGGCTTGAGCGTAGTGATGAGTTGGTGCGCGAAGACTTGCAGCGCGGCGAGCAGCGGCCCGGCGATGAGCGCCGAGAGCCAGGAGGTGCCGGCGGCGACGAGGCCGAGGTAGGTCGCGACGATCGAAACACCGGTGACGACGATCAGCTTCCACTTGCCGGCGAGGTTGCCGAGCGGACTCTGCGCGAGCTTCATCACGAGCTGCGTCACGCCGACGGCGATCGCGAGCGCCGAGGCGCCCTTGAACGACGTGATGATAGGCAGCGATTGCTTGAGCGCTTCGTCGAGCGAGAGGTCGACGGGCATGCTGGCGGCGGCTTGCGCAAAGGCGACGAGCGGAACAACGAGAAGCGCTGCGAGCGCGACGGTGAATTTGAACAGGGATCTCATCTGTGTTTCTCCGTGCGCGGTCTCGCGCTTGATGACGGCATCGTAGGCACGCATCTCGCCGAGCAACAATTTTCCTGCGCAGAGGCAGAGCAACTCGGCGGCGCGGGCGCGCCACCCGTCGACGAGGCTCGTGCGCTCGCGCGCGTGCGCGACCTCGGCGCCGGCACGCGCAAGCGCGCGCGCCTGGTCGACGAGCACCTTGCGCACTACGACGGTGACGGCGTCTTCGTCGGCGCGCTTATAGCTCAAGATAGGATCTCCATCATGTCGGCCTCGATGAGCAGCCGCGACGCGATGCGCTCTGCGAGCGCGCGTAGCTTCGTGCCCGTATCGATGTTCGCCTTCGGATATGCGTGCGCGATCTCGTCCAAGATGAAGCTGAGCACGAGCAAGTAGAGCAAGCGCTCGGCGTCGACGTCGCGCTCATCGGCCATCGATCCACCGTCGAATCCCCTCGGCGACGAGCAGGCCATACGCTTCGGCGCCGCCTTCGGAGGCGAGCCACGCAGCTTGCTCGACGTTGGAGATGAACGCGCCCTCGACGATGATCGCCGGCGCGTGGGTGCGCTCCAAGAAGAAGAGCAGGTGGCGATCCTTCTCGACGGTGTTCGCGCGCGCCCCCCGACTACGCCATGCCTTGTGCAGCCCTTGCCGGTAGCCGTCGCCGAGCGCGTTCGAAACGGCCCACGCCGCCGCCGCGCCGTGCACAGAACCGGCGCGGTGCAGCACCTCGGCGAATGTCGCCTCGTCGTTCGTGCTCGCGTTGCAGTGAATCTCGACGGCAAGGCGCGGCCTAACGTCGTTGACGGCCTCGATCTTCAAGTCGTCGTATTCGCTCGCCGGGTGCGGGCCGGCGTCGTAGAGCATGCACGGGAAGTCGCCAGCGAGGTCGCCGAAGGCCGCGAGCGACGCGCGCAGCGACACGGCGTACTCGGCGATGCCTTGGCTACCGTCTTCGTGTAGCGGCGCCTCTGCGCCCTGCGACGCGGAGCTGTGCGCGACGACGATCATGATCGGCCGGCCGCTCATGCGTCGTGTTTCTTCAGCTTTAGATACTCGACCATGTCGCGCAGGTTCTTCGCTTCGTTTTCCTGCACGGCGACGCGACGCTCCAGCTCGTTGTTCTTGTCGTGCAGCTCTTTGACTTTCGCCGAGTAGGTGACGTGATCGATCTTGCCTTCGAGCGCTGTGTGCATCTCTGAGCGCATCGTCTCTAGCTCGGCGAAGACTTCCTTCTTGAGCGACGTGACCGTTTTGGCGACAGCCTTGTAGCCCCAGATCGTCGTTGCGATGCCGGAGCCAACCGTGAGGATTCCGAAGACGATCTGAAGCGTTTGATCCAAGGCGCCTCCCGCTGCCAAGAGGTAGCACGGGCGTTTTTCGCGGGGCTATTTCCCTGCGCGCGAAAGCTCTCGTACGAGCGAAGCGGCCGCGTCCTCGACGGTAAGCCCTGTCGCAGCGCCGCGTTCGTACATGATCGAGTCGACGAGCACCGAGTGCTTCAGCCCGAGCGCGTGGCCCAGCTCGTGCCCAACGATGACCGCCATGTTGTCGATGTTTTCGGGGTACGGGCCGCACGGCGCGACGGTGATCTCGCGATCGTACTGCGTGCCGCACGCGGCGCGAATCCAAATCGTGTACGGCGGGTCGACGCCGAGCACGAAGATGCCGGCGCCACCGGGCGTCGCTTCGAGCGCGTCGAGAAAGCGCGCGGTCGCACGGTGCGCGTCGGGCGCCGGCATGACGTGCAGCGGCTTCGAGTGGCCGCAGGCGACGAGCGCGAGCATGAGCAGCGCGAGCCGCATCACGGGTGGCACCGCCACAGGCCGGCGGTTTCGGCGATGCATCGTATGTGACCGTTGTTCGCGGCGACGCTTGTCGATGCGTCGGCAGCGAGGCACGCGGCGCCGGTGACGCAGAGCTGATCGCCGCTACCAGGAAACAGCGCGGCCGCGTCAGCCGCGTCGGCGTTCCAGACGTCGCACTCCTGCCCGAGTACGGGGGTGTTCGGAAATTTCACCGAGTCTGCCGCCGTCGCGACAACGCTAATTGAGGTTGACCCGGCAGTTGTGCAAATCGCGGTCGCGCTTGCCTGGCCGCCGCCAGCGAATGCTGTAATGCCTGACGTGATGTCCTTGATCCCTGACAGCGCATTCCACGTGCTCGTAGCGGTGTACGTGCGGAACTGCGCCACTGACCCGCTGAGGATGTACGCAAGATCGCCCAGCGCACCACCTGCTGGGTTCGCGTTGTTCTGGCTGAAGCTGATGTGCGCCCGCGCGGGGGACGTCGTGTCGCTGAGGAGCTTGAGCGTGTATCCACCGAGAGCCGCGCTGCCATCTGCAATGAGCGCATCGCCGTTGGCACCGACAGCGACAAACTTCGCCGCCGCGCCGTTGATCGTGTTTGCCCAGTTGTTGACGAGAATTCCGAACCGCGCCGCTGTCGTCGTGCCGTTGCCGTCCGTGACGTTGATCGCGTTGAACGCACCAATCGGAGGCCCGACGATAGACAGCGATTGCCCGCCGCTTGGTCCAACCAAGATAAAGCCGGTCGTTCCGCTCGTCCCGGTGATGCCGACAGAGCCCGTGATCGACACGGCGCCGTTCACTCCGAGCGTGCTTTGCAACGTCGCCGCGCCCGTGACGCCGAGCGTGCCGGTGATGCCGACGTTGCCTACGACGCCCAGCGTGCTCTTCAAAGAGACCGCGCCAGTGCCGGTGATCGTACCGGTGACGCCGAGGTTGCCGGCGACGCCGAAGTCGCCCGTCGCGCCGGTGATGCCGGCCGCTGCGCGCACGACGGGCGTCGTGTGCACCGGGCCGCTCGCGCCGGCGCCGAATGCGACGAGCAGCACGAGCGCGAGGAGCACGCCGGTGACGGCGCCGAGGACTACGCCTGCGCGCTCGCTTAGTTGCATTCGAGCACCTGGCACACGCCGCTCGTCGTGTCGCGGATGAAGGCGAACTTCGTGCCCGTGCTGTAGAAGTACTCGGGCGTGTAGCCCGGCAAGAAGATGTGCGAGGTCGTCGCCGTCGGCGACGAGCCGGCGGTCATGTACGCGTCTTGGGTGCACATCACGCGAATGGTGCCGATGCCCGTCGCGTTCGAGGTCGCGGCGCTCGTGCCGGTGACGGTGACGTTCTGCTGCGTCGCCGAGAGCACGTTGCACGGGCGCGAGAGGTTCTCGGAGAGACCGGCCGGCACGTACGGCTGATCGGCGAGAGCTTTGTAGAGCGGCGGGAAGGCGACGAACGCGCCGACGAAGCACGCGATCGCGAGGACGTAGTGATCTCGGAAGGCTTTCAGCATGGGCGCGAGTCTAGGCGCCGCGCCCCGCCGGCCTCAAGTTATCTGCGCCGCGCTTTCGGATCGAACGCTTCGAGCACGACCCATTCGATGCGCAGGTTCTCGCGCATGCAGAGCAAGTCGATGTCGGCGCGCACGCCCTCGACGTTGCTCGCAGCGCCGGGCTGCACGTGGATCGAGAAGATGATCGTCGAGCGCGAGAGCACCGGCCGGCGAAAGAGCTTTTGCAAGAACGTGCGCGGGAGCTGCTCGACCTTGCTGCCGACGCCGATCGAAACGAGCGCGCGACCGAAGCGACTACGGGCGATGTTGTAGAGCTTTTTTTCCATGCGAGCGATCTATCGCGCAGACAACATTGAGCGCAAGGCGCGTGCGGTTACGCCGTCAGATCGACCCAACCGGCGCCGTCGTAAAAATATAAATTAGCGTCGGTGTCAGCGTAAAGATCGCCTAGGGCTGCATTCGTCGGCGGATTAGTGGATGGCACGATGCGCAGCGGCGCGCGTGTCGGCGTCGTCGTATCGTTGACGTCGCAAATATGCCCGTAACCGGCTGTCGATCTGCTGTAGAGGCCGGGCCCGTTGCTGCCGGTCGTGTTCGTGAAGTAGCCGCCGGCACCGGTGCCACCCGCGCCGCCTTCGACGCCGTTTCCGTTGGAAGTACCTCCCTCGCCATATACGCCGCTGCCGCTCGCGCCGCCGTTACCGACGACGCCGGCGCCCGCGCCGCGACCGACGCCGAATACACCGGCGTTCGACGGCGTGAGCGTTGTCGAGCCGAGCGTGCCACCACCGCTTCCTACTTCACCGTAGACACCGTTGCCGGAAGCTCCGCCGACGCCTTTAACGCCGTAGCCTGTGCCTGCGCCTTGTCCGAGCACGCCAATACCGTTAGACGATCCGCCTGTGCCTTGAACGCCAGTGCCGCTCGTTCCGCCGCCTTGCGCCGATACTCCCGCGGCCGCCCCGTTACCGAGAAATGACCCGCCGATACCCCCACTAGAACCGCCGTCGCCTCTGACACCGGCGCCGTTGCCAGTGCCGAGACCCTGAACACCGTAGCCGTTAGACGATCCGCCGACACCGTAAACACCCGCGCCGCTTGTAGTGCCGCCGATGCCATAGACGCCCTGCGCCGTGCCCGTGCCCGTGCCTTTGATGCCGTGCACGTTCGTGCCGGTCGCAGCGATTGTAACGTTGCCGTCTGTGTCGTGCACACCGGCGACGCCGCCGGCGACGTTCTTCGAGCCGTAGTAGAAGATCCACTGGTAGACGAGGTTCATCCAGTAGTTGAACCACCGCGCCGGCGGGCGCTCGGACACGACCCAGCCGGCGGCCTTCTTGCCGGCCGAAGGTTCGACGGTGACGCCGGAGTCGGTGCCCCAGGTCGGTACGCTCGCTGGTGCGGAGCCACTCATTTATGCCTCCAAAACGTCGGCAAATTTTCCGCCGGTGAGAACGGTAGTAGATGACATTGTTCGATTCGTACCGTCCTGAGAGACAGCAACGACTTTTGAAAGCGTCTCGGCGTAACACACCGCGATCCACTGATTCGCTGCTGCCGCGCTCTTCGTGAACCAGTTGATCCCGTTGAAGGAGTACATCACGCGGTTGGATCCAGTGAGCGACGTCGCCACGAACACAGACAGCTCAGTCACCCAGCACAGCCCATACCAATCGTTTGCTTCGGCCGCCGATGCCGCAGTCCACGACAACCCCGTCGCTGAGTACATGACCCGATTGCTGCCGTTCGCGGCGGTCGCCACAAAAATATTCAACCCTGGGGACCAGCAAACTGCGACCCACGCGTTCGCCTCTGTCGCAGCGACGGCGGTCCACGACGTTGCATTCGCGGAGTACATCACACGATTCGTGCCGTCGATGGACACCGCGACTAGGCGAGAAAGAGACGGCGACCAGCTCACGCTGTACCACTGATTCGCTTCGCTCGCGGCAGCAGCGAACCACGAAGTGCCGTTGCTTGAATACATGACGCGGTTCGTGCCGTCGTACGCAACGGCAACGAACTTCGAGATGCCCGGCGCCCAACACACAGAATTCCACGAATTCGCTTCGGCCGCCGCAGCGGCCGTCCACGAGATGCCGTTCGCAGAGTACATGACGCGATTCGTGCCGCTTGCTGCGACTGCTACGAAGATCGCAAGTTCGGGGGACCAACACACGCTGGTCCACGTGTTAGCTTCTGCTGCAACAGCGACGGTCCACGTATCGCCGCCGTCGTTGGAGTACATGACGCGGTTCGTGCCGTTGTAAGACACGGCGACGAGCCGCGACAACGTCGGAGAAAAAGCAATGCTGCTCCATTGATTCGCTTGGGCTGCCGCGTGCGCAGTAAACGAAAGCGTCGTGCTGGCGTCATTCGCAAAACCGATAGCGGCATCGGTCACGCTCGCGTCGGCCGGCGCGAATTGAAAACTCTCACTCGCCTCGGCGCCGAGGTACACGAGCTGCGATTGCACTGCGGCCGAGCGCACGTCTTCGAGCAGCGCCGCCATCACGTTAGGGTCGAGCGTCGTGTACGTGTCCATCGAGAGCACGAGCGACGCCGGGAAGTATTCACGCAACGTCACGGCGGGCGTCGAGTCTTCGAGCAGCAAGCCGAAGACGGCGAGAATGTCGGTCGCAAGCCCTGACGAGATGTTGGCGCGGATGCGTACCTTGATGCGCACGCGGTAGTCGTCGTCGTCGCCGAGCCCTTCGCGGAGCTGGCCGACGATCGTGCCGAGACCGTCGAGGCGCGCGCCCGTTGCGTTGTCGATGAAGCGTGCCGTCCACAGCTCTTGCAGCATCGTCTCGGCGTCTTGCACGCTCTCGACGAAGGCCGAGATCCACGCCTCGAAGTTCGTCTTGCGCTTGAATTGCTCCGGCAGGAGCGTGAGCGCGTCCTCGACGTGGTCGGTCGTTTCTTCTAGCTCCTCGCTCACAGCAGTGTGACCGTGACCCGCGAAGTATCGAAGGTTGCGACCTCGCGGATGCCGATCGCGAGGTTCGCAGTCGCAGTCGGCGATGCGTAAAAGTCCAGGTACATCGTCGGCACGTCGACGACGCCCGAGACGTCGAACGGCAGCGCTTGGAGCGCTTGCTTGATGACGTCGTCGCCGCAGACGCGGCCCGTGCCGTACGCCGTCAGCGCCGCCTTGATCGAAGCGACGCCCGTCGCCGTCAGGCCGAAGCCCGTGCCGGTCGTCGCCGTGACGGCGATGTAGACGGCCTTCTCGGTCGCGCGCGTGTACGCGACGTAGTGCGACGCCTCGACGTCGTCGGTTGCTTGACCGATCGTCGTGCCGTAGGCGCTGATGCCCGCGGGCTTGCTGTCCCAAATCGCCTGCCAGATCGACGCGCTGACGGCGTCTCCCTGGCGCACGACGACCTCGAAGCTCTTGCTCGGCAGGCCGTTTGCGTCGGTCGAGCCGGTGTAGTTCTCATAGATCTGCACTTCTTTGATGTCCTCGACGGCGAGCACGTCGGCGCGGATGGCATCGAGCGTGCCCTTGCCTTGGGCGACGAGGAGGTCGGCGCGGCGCAAACGAAACGCAGCATCGGTCTCGATGTCGCGCCCGAGGTCGGCGTCCTCGGCGTTGTTTACGGTGTCCCAGCCACTGATGACCGTGTCGATCGTATCGAGCGAGCCGGCGACGCCGAGCACTTCGCCGGTCTCTTCGCTCTCCCAGGTGCCCGTCGTCGCCGACGTGCCCGGGATCGTGATGTCGAGATTGTCTTCCTGCAAGCGCCAGAAGGTGCCCGTGTCGCTGTTGCGCACGCGGGAGCCCGTCGGGATGATCGTGCCGGGCGTGCCGGTGACGCCGAGCACGGCCTCGCTACGCGTCGCCGGCAAGCGCTGCGCGCCGGTGAGAAGCCCGAGCTGGTCGAGCGACGCGCCGAAGGCGGTCTCGGGATACTGCGAGCCGTAGATCGCCTCGGCCGCGTCCCAGAGGTCGGCGAGCTTGCGCGCGAAGATGCCGACCCACACGCCGGCGACGCTCGTCGGCCGCACGTTGAACGCATTGCCGAAGGCGATCTTCAGCTCGGCTTCGATCGCTGTCTTGAGCGTGTCGGTTGTCTCGGCCTCGAAGCCGGTCTCTGTGACGCCTGACATGTGAGCGAGAGGCTAACCGCAGAGGCTGTCTAGGATCTATTTCTGGGCGCAAGCGAACTTAAGCTAGGGCGCCCTTAAGTTCGCTCAGCGATACAGCGGCAGCGCTTGGAGCAGCTTACGCACGCGATCGCGCGGCGCCGGCACGAGCCCGATCGCCGTCGCCGCGCCGTCGAAGGGCGCGTCGGGCTCGCGCACGAGCACATGCCCGAGCGCGTTGAGCGCGAGCGCCTTGCTGATGCTTTCGAGGTGCGCGGCGTCTTGCGCAGCGAGTACGATCGCGAACGTGCCTTCGGGTAGCGGCGGGCCGCCGGCAGCGCTCTCGCCAGCGGCGTGCACTATCTGCGCGGCGGCGATGCCTCTACCGATATCGGAGCGGACGATGACGTAGTGGGCGAGAACTTCAGCGGCGGCAATGCGACATGGAAGGCTCCCAAAGAAATGGCCCGCGGGGAAGGATTTGAACCCTCGACCTCCAGGGTCATTACTCCTGGCGCTCTAACGGGCTGAGCTACCCGCGGATGGATGCAACGTAGCGAAGGACGAGCGCGGGCACAAGATCAGAGCACGACGGCGAGCTGGCCGACGTCGATCGGCGCGCCGTCTTCGGCGCGCGAGTCGTAGTCGATCTTGAGCACGCGCAGCGGGCGCTGCGTCTCGTCGAAGTTCAGCGCCAGCTCCTTCAGCTCGACGGTGCCTGGGATCGACAAGATCGCGCGCGTGAAGAGCACGCTGAGCGTCGCGAGGCTCGGGTTTTTGATGAGCACCTGCTCGCGGTACGGGATGCCGCAGAGCACGTTGAGGAACCATTCGCCGCGGTGGAACTTGAGCGCGATGCGATGCTCCTGCGCGATCGCCTGCGGCTCGCCCTCGTCGTCGCGCACGAGCGCAAGCTCGGCGTCGTCGATGTTCAGATCGTGATCGCCGTTCAACGCTACGTCGCTCATTTCGCTTTTGTCCTTTCCGCCTTGGGCTCTGTCAACGCGGGTATCGACGGATTCGCGATCGTCGTAGCCGTTCCCGTAGCGCCGCCAGCAGTGCACGTACCGAGCACTACTTGGTGTGAGTGGCTATGCAACGCATCCCGAATTTTATTCATCTCGTCGAGCACTAATTTTGAAAGCGCAACGAAGTTGTTAACACCAAGACCAGCTTCGCCGAGGTGAAGCTCGACCGAGCTGCCGCTCGTGGCTATCACCACATGCGAGCTGTTCGTCGGATCGATCGGCGATTTGCTTGGGTAGCAGCCGGGATAGAACCACGCGCCGTCGAGTGGATGCTTCGCCTCGTCGACGGGCTCGACGACCTCGCCTTTGGTCTTGCTCATCCAGTCCTTGAGTGAGCGCTCCGAGAAGACGACCATGCCGACGTCGCCCTTGGCGATCGGCAACGTGAACCAACCCTTCGAGGTGCGCATGAACGCGACAGGTACGTTTTGCAGCGCCTTGATCTCGCTCGACGACGTCGCGCCTGTCTTCGTGCTGCGGCGCTTGCGCTTGAGCAGCGGGATGAGGTTGACCGTGTTCTTCTCGGAGTCGTAGCTGTCGACCTTGCACGGCATCGAGACGTGCAGCTCGGCTAGGCGCGCTTCGAGCGCGTAGCTGATGACGTCCTCTATCGCGAGTCGAATCGCCACGCCCTACTCCTTCACGACGGCAGCGCCGCCTCGCAGTTGCAATAGAACGCGTCGTCGAAGTTGCTGCCTGTGATCTTCACCGTGCGCACGACGACGTTCTTCTTGCCGACGCCCCAGTCGAGCTGCACCTTGCGCCCGGGCACGAGCCCCGGCTGGAGCAGCGACTGAAAGTCGATCTTCGGCTTGCCATCCTTGTCGCCGAGCTGCGGCACGTTGACGAGCCCTGACGTGTAGTCGAGCACGATCGTCGGCGCTTCGCTCGCGCGCGTGTCGGTCTTGACGATCTGTATCTCGTTGTTGTTGATCGAGAATTCTAGATCGCCGTGCTTGAGCACGTCGTTGAGCACGCGCGCCGATCGGCCGTCTAGCGTAAGCCCGTTCGGGAAGCTCTTGCCGACGTTCGCTATCGTGCGCGTGATCGCGGGCGTGACCTTGAAGCCGTCGAACGTCTTGACGATGTCCTCGACGACGGTCTTGAACGGCGTGCCCGCGCCGTAGCTTTTGGCGACGTAGCTTTTACGATACGCCTTGTGCCCTTCGCCGGCTTCGATGTGCGTCTCC
Source organism: Deltaproteobacteria bacterium (assembly GCA_020848545.1). GTDB lineage: Bacteria > Myxococcota > JADLHZ01 > JADLHZ01 > JADLHZ01 > JADLHZ01. The sequence goes on from JADLHZ010000130.1 coordinate 11,696, forward strand.
ATGTCGGGGCCGTTGAGCGTCGAGAGCACGTGCGCGATGTTGCCCTTGAAGACGATCGCGCTCGTCGTCTTGTAGCCGGCCTCGAATTCGATGACGGCATCGTCGTCGACTTCGAGCTTGGCGCGCACGTCCTCGGGCAAGTTGTAGACGATGAACTTGCCCTTGTTCGGCTTCGTCTCCATGTCCTTGGCGATGTCGAACGAGATGTCGAAGCCGTCGCGATCGATCGACTTGCCGTCGATGTAGAAGGCGTCGGCGTCCTTGGGGCGGATCGTCAGGCGCGTGCGCCGACCGAAGAGCTTGCCCGCCACGGCTTACGCCTCGGCGTCGAACGCGGCGACCGCGTCTTCGACTTCCTCGGCGTCGAAGTAGTAGACGACGACGCGCGTGCCTAGCTCGTCGCGTCCCGGGTCGACGTCTTCGTCCTCGCTGTCGATCGCGATGAGTTGCCCCGACGGGCGATCGGCCGAGACGAGCCAAGGGAACATCAGGTTGCCAACAGTGACGCGACGCCCGGTGTGGATCGCGTTGCCCTCGGCGTCGTAGAGGCTGAGGAACCACGAGTCGACGCGCTCGTTGTAGCGCGAGAGCAAGCGAAAGGTTTCGCCGTCGAGCTGGAATTCAGCCTCTTGGTACTCGTGATCGGAGTTGAGCTGAAGGATCTCGATCGCCACGCGACGAAGCTACTATGGCTTTTTGAAGAGGGTCGAGTTTTGCGTCCAGCCCATGTTGTCGCCGAGCCGCGACGACGCGCTCTGCGCCGCCGGCGGAGACGGCGCCGCCTTCGGCTGCCCGCCCGTGACGTTCTTCGCGCCGTCGGCCGAGACCTTCGGCTTGCTGTTCGCAATCGAGATTGCCGTTGCGACTTCCAGCTCGGAGAAGACGACCGTCGCTGTGATGCTGGCGCCGTCGTCGACGGTCTCGGCGACCGAAATGTCTTCTATGACCATGTTCTCGTAGGTCCAGATCCGCATGTTGATCGTGACCTTCTGTGCCTTGCGCCGCGCCTCCTTGAGCTTCACGTACTGCGCCTCGGCGTGGGAGAAGTCGCCTTTGGCGTAGCGCTTCGCCATCTCGATGATGTCGCCCGGGCGGTTGCCCCAGAAGCATTCGAGCGTGAGCCCGTCGGGATCGGGCCGCGCGTTGTCGGCGATGCTCTTGCCCTTAGCGACCGGGTGGCGCGAGACCTTGACCGGCGATTTGTGATTCGCCGAGAGCGTCGCGTCGACCTCGATCGCGTCGACAAGTAGATCGTTCTCATCGTGGAGCAAGAACGTGACGCGGTCCTTGACGAAGGGGAGCAAGCCCATGGATCAAAACTCCTCGGGCACGACCGCGTTGAAGCCCTGCCGCATCGCGCTGTCGAAGCGCATGTCGAATTGCTTGCCGACTTCCTGCGCGAGTTTCTTCTCGTTCATACCCGGCGCGGCCTGCACGTTGATCGTCGTCTGCGCGTTGACGTTCGAGCCTGCCGCCGCGCCGCCGGCGCTGCCTGCGGCGAGCGCGCCGTTCGGGCCCGAGACGCCGTTCGGGATGACGCGCGGCGTGTCGCCGCGCATGAGCCCCGCCGCTTGGTCGCCGAGGTTCTGCGCGAGCGTCGAGAGGCCGAGCGACTGCGCCAAGCCCTTGAACGAGAGCAGCGTGTCGAACATGAGGTTCTTGAGGCGATCCCAAGTCTCCGTGAACGGCGCGAAGAGAAACTGCGTCAGCGCGTCGAACGCGCCCTTGGCGACGGCGCCGATCGAGTCGCCATCGAATTCTGCTAGGAAGCGATCCCAGTCGACGCCGAGCTGCTTGATGCCGGCGTGCAGCCACTCGATGACGCCACCGAAAAAGCGCATCACCTCGGCGAGCACGGGGCTCGTCTTGCGCAGCGACGCGAGCCAATTCTCCCAGTTGTCGATCGCGCGCCCGATGAGCGAGTCGTTGCCCGCCATCCAGTTGGCGAAGTCGTCGATCAAGAGCCCGATGACGAGGCGCATACCGATCATCGCGAGCAGTGGGATATTGAGCGCGGCGGCGAGCAGGAGTAGCCAATTGCTGAGGCGCGAGACGAGCGCTCCGAGCGCCTTGAACGACGTGACGAGCTGAAACGCCCACTCGCCTACGCGCGAGCGCACAAGCTCGCCCGTCGCGCGCCACCAGCGCAGGAAGCCGTCGGCCGCGTCGTTGATCGACTTGATGATCGGCCCGGCGAGCGCCTGGCGTAGCCCGCGCCAGACGACGGTCATCTTGTCCATGTTGTCGGCATAGAGCGACGACGCTTCGAGGAAGTCTTTCGAGCTGACGCCGCCGAGCGCCGTCAGCTCGGCCTGCATCGCGGCGATCGCGGCCGGTCCTTTGTTGAGGAACGGCAACAGCTCTTGGCCGGCGCGCCCGAAGAGCTTGATCGCGAGCGCCGTCTTCTCGGCGTGCGATGGGATCTTTTGAAACGCCGCGCTGACCTCGGGCAGTAATTGGTCGACGCTCTTGATTTGACCGTTCGCGCCGCGCAAGCGGATGCCGAGCTTCGCGAAGTGCTCGCCGGCTTCCTTGCTGCCGTGCGCCGCCTCGCCCATCTGCATCTCTAGCTTACGGATGCCCGTGAGCATCGTCTCGCTGTTCGTGCCGGCGAGCTTCGCCATAAAGGCGTAGCCTTCGAGCTTGTCGGTCGCGATGCCCGTGCGATCGGCGAGGTCGCCGAGCGCGTCGCCCTCGCGCGCGGTCGCGTCGACGAACGAGCCGAATTGTCTGAACGGCGCGATGAGCAAGCTGACGGCGCCGGTCAGCTCGTTGAGCAGGAACGAGAGCCCGGCGAGCTTCTCGATCTTGCGCGCGATGCCGTCGATCTGGGTCTGCGCTTCTTTCGCGCCGGCCTTGTCGGTGCGAAAGAGGAAGCGGACGAAGTAGTCGCGTAGTGACTCGGCCATTTAGCGCGCCCTCCCGCGGCGTTGCATGTCGGCCTGCAAGCGGCTCATCTGCGCCTCCATCTTACGGCGCTCGGCTGCGTCCAACTCCATCTCGTCCTCGTCGTCGAGCGAGTCGTTGTGCCGCATGACGTCTTCGATCGTCCACGCGCCGGAGCGAAGCTCAGATAGACTCGCTATCTGTCGTCGGACGAGCCTGTCGATGGGCCAGCGCTCGGCCTTGTCGGGCGAGAGGGCTACTCCGCCGCCGCTTCCGCCGGTGAGACGAGCTGCGCGCCGAGCGAGCCCATCGCGACGTCGAGCGCTTGCTTCCCACCAGCCAAGAAAGGGACGAAGTGCACCTCGGCGAGCCACAGCATGACGCTCGCGAGCGCGCCCGGGCGCCCGAGGAAGTGCACCTTCCAGAAGCCGTTGCGCAGCTCGCGCCCGTCTGCGGCCGCGAGGTCGAAGCAGTCCTTGACGACCGTCATCAGACCCTCGTCGAAGCCGAAGGTGCCCGAGCGCATTGCTTGGAGCAAGCCCGGCACCTTGCCGACGTGGCGGATGAGTCGCTCGGGGTCCATGTAGCGGGAGGCGTAGCGGACGCCGTCGATCTCCCTCTCGTGCGGAAATTGCTCCGGCGCGGGGGGCTCTTGCTGTCTTTGCGCTGCTTTGATTGCCATGCGCGCAGAGGCTAGCGAATGTGCGCGCCGAGGTCACGTTACGGTGCCGCCTTTTTTTACGCGAGGCTGGCTTGCCCGCCGATGAAGACGATCGTCTCGCCGCACTGCACGGTCCACTCGCGCGCGCCGGGCTCGGCCTCGACGCCCATCTCGGGCCAGCCGACGATCCACGCGGACGCCGCCGTGATGAGCGTCGTGCCGTTGATGTTCTTGTAGAACATCGGGACGATCGTGCCCGCGGGCGCGCCGTCGTCGGCGAGGAAGATGTTCGACAGGACGTCGTTGCTCTCGGAGGTCTCCATCAGGGAGAGCTTCCACAGCGACGTCTTGTTGTTCGTCTTGCCGCGCGCGACTTCGCCGTCGAGGCCGACCTTCATGTTGAATAGCTCGGGGAAGGTGGCCATGAGCTTCGTGCCCTCGGCCCAACCCTTGATCTCGATGCCGGCGAGCGTGAACACGCACATGGCCGGGTCGAACGCTTTCGTGCCTTGTCCCATCTTAGTCTCCTTGGCGCTCGATTAGAGCGACACCGTGCCGGTGATTTCGACCCCGTGGATCGCGCCCGCGCTCGTGCAGGCGAATTCGACGGGCGAGAGGTTGCGCGCTTCTTTGTTCGCGGTGCTCACGTCTGCGAGCGCCGGGACCGTGACCGTAAAGTCGGGCAGCAAGCCGCCGACGTTGACGCCGCGCTGAAGGACGGCGCGGATGACGCCCTCGACCTGCGTGATACCGGCGGTCGTGAACGGCACCTTCGGCGTCGAGACGAAGAGCGCGAAAAGATCCTCTTGGATGTTGGCGAAGAGCCAGTCGACGAAGCGGATGAGGTCGGCGAACTTGCCCTCGGCCGTCTTGCCTTCCTCGACGCTGCCGACGCCCGCGTAGGTGACGTAGACGTTGCAGTTTTTCAAGCGCGTCTGCACGAGGTTGCTCGCCGTGAGGTTCGTCGGCGACTGGCCCGTGAGCGTCTTAAACTTGAGCGTCTCGCTGCCTGGGTCGTACGGCATCCACACGCCCGCGAGCGCCGCGTCGGGCTGCAACATGTAGTCGTCGTTGAAGAGCAAGATCGTGCGCGTGTAGCTCGCCGCCTTGAGCACGCTCGCGACGTCGGCCGAGCCGGAGGCGATGACGTCGCCGTCCTGCGTCGCCGTGACGTAGACCTTGCGCAGCGTCTGGATGTACGCGGCCGCGGCCTCTTGGATCGCGGCGCCCTTGTACGTCAGCACCAGCGCGTACCAGTCCGAGTCCTCGGCGATGATCGTGGCGAGATCAGCCGCGATGCCCGGGTCGGTCGTGTTGTCGTTGAACGTCCACATGTTCTTCAGGCTCTTGATGGCGAAGTGCTTGCCGGCGCTCGCGCCCGTGATGCTGAGCGTCTGCGCCGACGTGGTCGCCAAGATGTTGCCCGAGTAGCTGTTGAGCGCCGTGACGGCGGCAAGGATGCCCGCCATGATCGTCGCGCTCGACGCGCCTGCGGCCGCCGCGTAGGACGCCGTCTGATACGCGCCGCCGGTGATGCCGATCGCGAGGCTGAACGTACGCGCCTCGGTCGCGGCGTTCGCCGTCAAGGCAACCATCGACGTCGCCATCGTCGGGCCGTCGGCGACGGCGCCGAGGCGCGCGACCTTGAAGGTGCGCGGCGCCGGATCCTGTGCCTTGACCGCGTTGGCGGCGATGTACTCCAAGTCGGTCGTCGCGAAGCCGTCGTCGGTCATGTCGGACAGCTTCGTGTACGTCTCGACGCGATCGCCGGCCGTGCGGTTGTGATAGCCGCCGATCAGGATCGTGCCGAAGCCCGCGCGCGTGATTCCCGACGAGGCGATTGTGATCGTCAAGTCGATGATGTCAGATAGGTCTGGCATTTCTTCTCCTTCAGCTCGTGATTGCCATCGCCGACGTCAGCGCGACGGCGGGCGTGTTGAGGGTCGCTGTGATGCTCGCGCCGGTGATGTAACCGACGGTCTCGTTCGTCGCGCCCGTGCCGGCGGCGAAGTTGATGCGCATGTCGAACGCCGTGCGACTGACGGCGTGGCCGTCCTCGCGCCAGTCTTCCTTGCGCGGGTTGCTCGCGCCCGCGGGCGCCATGCGGTACGGCGCGAAGTACTGCGCGACGACCGTGTCGGAGTTGAGGCTGTCGACGAGCATGTCGGCGTATGCGGCCGAGAGCCGCGACGCGCCCGAAGCGGCCGAGACCGGCGCCGTGTTGACGCGCACCGTGAGCGTCGCGAGGCGCACGCCGTTGCGCACGCGGCGCACTTCCTTCGTCGCCGTGATGGTCTCCAGCGAGAAGTAGTCCTCGCCCTTCGGCTCAGGGTACGTGAGCCAATCGAGCGTGACGTAGGGGCGCGCGGGCTCGGGAGCGTCCTGCTCGGCCCACACCGACGTGAGGCCGGACATGTCCTGCGCCCACTTGGCGAGCGTCCACTCGACGTCGTTCCAAGCGATCGCCGGCTGCGGGGTGAACGCCATTATTGCTCCACCGAGACACAGAGCGCTTCCCAGTAGAGCCCATGCTCGGAGAAGACGTTGAGCACCTCGACCGAGAAAGTTTTGCC
>JADLHZ010000131.1 GCA_020848545.1 Deltaproteobacteria bacterium
AACGACTCCTCGACGGCAAGCCCCGGCGCCTTGGGACGCGGCAGAAGCATCGCGCCGAGCGAGGCGAGCTTGCCCGGCGCGTCGTCGCCTTGGGGCGTGCCGTGCTTTAGCCAGCGCTCTTGGTGCACGTGGAGCTTGGTGCCGAACTTCATCGACTCTGACGGCGGCGTGTCGAGCCCTGCCAGCGCCGCCCAATAGAAGCGGCGTTCGCAGTCGGCGAAGTTTTGAATCGTCGTAGCTGAAATTCTAGGCGGTTTTTTTACAACCCCTTTCAACTGACCAGCGCGCGCAAGAACAACTAGATCTTTTTCAGAGTAGATCGATGTCATTGTGCACGCACCCAGCGACGCGCGGGCGTGTGTAGCGCGTCCTCTGCACTCCAACCGTGACGCAAACGACTTTTTAACGTGTACTCCTGCAGCCCGAATTCTTCAGCCCACTCGATCACGAGCTTAGTTACGCCTCTATAGGTCAACTTGTAATTGTTGCGACGATTGCGCGCTTGTGTCTTGGCTGTCGCCCAGCGCACGTTTCCCGGCTCGTAGTTCTTATTAGTGTCTATACGATCGAGCGAATAATCTTTCCCCGGACGCCGTCCGACATCCTTGATAAAGGCGTGCACATCTTTCCAGCGAGCACAAACCGTAATCCCTCGCGCGCCGTAGTGTTTGAATTGTTGGTTGCGTTTGTTAGTGCAACGTTCGTGCATTGCGTGCCAGACCTTGTACTCGGGCGACGTGTGCGCGCGACGCGCTTCGCCGTGCTTCGTGTTTCCGACGCACCCGCATGAATTCGTTTTGCCTGACCGCAGATTCGAGACAGAGACTGCGTTATTATTTCCGCAGTCGCAGCGCACGCTCCAATAGCGGTTGTTATTTTTGCGCAAAGGTAAAAATTCAACAAGTGTAAGACACCCGACACGATCACCGACCGAGTACCGCGCCGGCTTCTTGACGACGCCCTTGAGCGTGCCCTTGCGCGCGAGGTCGACGAGTAGCCGCTCCATCTCGGGGTGCTTGCCGACGGCAAGCTCCTCGACGAGCGCAGCGTCGATGGAGAGCGGGCGCGCGATCACTTCGTTTCTCCGTTGCACACGGGACAATCCTCGCGCGCGTTCTCGATCTGGTCGGCAAGGATGTTCAACGCCATGTGCACGGCGCGCTCGACGGCGTTTCCCGGCGTCTTGCCTATCGCTACGGCGCCCTCGGCGTTGGTCACGTCGGCGAGCCAGGTTTCGCGGTCGGACCGTTCGAGCACAATCGCGAGCCTCACCGACGCCCCCAAACAAGAGCAAGACCGATGAAGACGCCGACGCCGAGCGCGCTGACGGCAAACGCCGCGAGCCCGCCTTTGATCTTGCGCTTGGTCTCTTGCCTGCGCGCCGCCTCGCGCGCTTGGGCGTCCTCTAGCTCTTCGAGCGCAAGCCACGCCCGGCGCACGGCTTCCTCCGCGCGCATTGCGCGCACGACACGGGCGCGGTCGCCCTTCGACACGTCGTAAACATCTTGGATCATTTTTCTTCCTTCCTCATGTTCAGGAGCTTGCCCGCCGACGCGACGGCAATGCCGCCGCCGACGGAGCCGTGCGCGTTGGCGCGGATCGCCTCGGCGTTGCCGCTGCCCTTCTCTTCGCTCCAGCGCGCGATCTCTTCGACCAGGACGTCGTAGCCCTTGGCGCCGCGCTCGTTCGGGAACTTGATCAGCTTCCCTGTCGAGAGCGAAAGCAGGGCGTTGGAGATCTCTAGAAACTGCGGCGGCTTTTTGTTTCGCAGCACGCGCTCGAAGGTGTTGACGACCGCCTCGGGCGAGACGATTGCCCGGCCGTTCCCTCGCCACACGAGGTGCGACTGGTCGCGCTCGATCGACGGCGGGTCGGAGAGCCAGCGCGCGAGCCACTCGACCGTCCACGAGCCCCAGCGGTGATCTTCGGTGATGATCTTCAAGGCAAAGCGCGAATTTTTCTCCCCCGGGACGATGAAGCGCGAGCCCGATGGGATCTCGACATTGTCGCGCAGCCAAAGCGCGTGGCTGGCGATACGGTCGCCCTCTGCAAGGGCGTTGCGTTCCTCGAACGGCATCGAGAGCAAGAGTCCCTGCGCCGCCTCGACGTCTGGGTCGATCTCTAGGAAGCGCTCGGCGATCGCGTCGCGGTCCTCGGGCGTGAGCATGTGGTCGTCGTTGGCGAAGATGTTGAAGTTGTTCGCCGTAACGACGAAGCGCAGGTAGCCTTCTAACTCGATGAGATCTTGGTGCTTCCTGTTGATCGAGCGCGACGTTTGCGTCACCAGCTCGCGCAGGAGCGCCGTCACGTCGACGAATTTATTCCATCGCCCCTCGTCGACCTTGACGAGCGGGCAGCGCAACAGGCCGTCGTCGAAGGTGCCGGCGATCTTGCGCATGTCCGTCGCGCCGTCGGTGTCCCAAACACGGGAGAGCCCGCGCACGAGCAAGCCCTTGCCGATGCCCGGGTCGCCTTTGATGAAGAGCACGGAATTCGGGCGGTCGTGCCGCGTGAGCCCGGCGATCCACAGCTTGAGCTTCTCGGCCTTGTCGCCGCCGAGCGCCGTCAGCCACGCGTCGACCGTCTCGTCGAAGATCGGCTCTAACGTGCGTCGCGGCGCGCCGACGAGGCGCAGCGTGCGCGACGCAACGTCGAAGGTCGCGCGCTCGATGCGCAGGTCCATCGCCGTCTTGTCGATGACTTGGCCGTAGTCGTCAAACAGCTCGTACAGCGTCTTCTGGCGCACCGAATTGTTCGCGCCGCGCTTCCACAACGAGACGCCCGGGAAGGGCGCAAGGTCCGCGCGCGCCAGAATGAGCGCCGAGCCCTCGACGAGCGGCCCGGCCCACGTCGCTTGGTCGCAGCGCCACAGCCAGATCGAGTGGTTCGTGCGCAGCAGCAAGCGCTTGCGTAGCTCGTCGGCGTCGGCAAGCCCTGCCTCGCGCGCCCAGCCGTCGACGAGGTCGTCGGCGATAGGCGCCGGCATGTCAGTAAAAACAACGTCGCTGTTGTCTTTGTTGTCGACGACTAGCTCGACCTCCTCGCGCGAGCGCGCGAGCATCGACGCCTGGGCGCGCGCGATCTTGTCGGCCGCGTTGTCGACGTCGGGCGGCGGGTCGTCGGGGCTCTCGGCCTCCATCGCCATGAGCGCCGGCGCGAAGAAGAAGGCGAGGTCGCCCGGCTCGCACGCAAGCGCCCAGCCGGCGAGCGCGCCGCACATGCGCTGGAGCATCGCGTCGCGGTTGCCCTGCGACGCGAACGACTTGCCCTTGTGCGCGGCACGGAAGGCGCGGCGCAGCTCGGGATCCTTGTGCGTGATCATGCGGGCGTGAAGGTACGTCCAGTCGATCTTGTTGCCGAGGAGGCGGGTCTCGGGCACGCCACGGCGAAATTCCGAGAGCGGCGGGAGCTGCAAGAACGGGCCGTCGGAGACGCGCCACTCGGCGTGCTCCATCATCGCCTCGGGGCACCCCGGGCCGAAGTAAAAGTTGGCGACGGAGCTTGCGACCTTGTCGGCCTCTTGGTCCTGCGTTTTTTTGTTGCCGTTGAGGCGCGCGAGCACCCACGCTCGCACGGCCTTGTAGGCGTTGCCCGGGATCGGCGACGCAAGCGGCACGACGAGGCGCCACTTCGGTTGCTTGTCCGGGTCGTGCGAGAAGGTCGTATACGCGGCCCACGAGAGACCTTCGACGCGCGAGAAGATCGTGTCAGGGTCGTAGTTGCAGTCGAAGTCGAACACGACGCCGGAGAGGATGTCGACGTGCGCCTTGTCTCTGTTTGCCGGCGACGTGCCGCGATCGACGAAGCGCGCGAGCGAGAATCCCGGCGCGTCGCCGCGCGCCGTCGGGCCGCGCCCGCCGTTGCCGTACTTGTCCTCGCGCGGCCTGAATTGCGCGCAGAGCTGCTCGACGAATTCGCCCCAGCTCAGCTCGAAGTTTTTCGGGAGGGTGTCTAGATGAGAATCAAACCAGGCGCCGAAGATGATCGGCTCGGTCGCTTCGACTTCTTGCCCTTCTTGCATGATCGCGTGCTCTGCCTTTCGGAGTTTCGGAATTTTCAGACTGCCGACGACGCGCTCTCCCCAGCGCTTTGAAATGCTTGCCGCTCGCAGGTGCGCCGACGTGCCGCCTAGGGCAACGACGGTACGCGGCGCACCCGCGGCGGTCTATTTCCGAGCGCGCACCGAAGTCAGGCAGAGTCTGGGGAGAGTCGGCAGCACGGCGGCCGCTCGGAAATTTTTCGCTGTG
>JADLHZ010000132.1 GCA_020848545.1 Deltaproteobacteria bacterium
CCATGCAAGCAAAACGCCCACAGCATCGAACATCCGCCAAATTTTCAGCTCATCACCACCCCAACCCGGCGACGGCGACGGCGACGTCAACGCCTACGAGCAATCTTCATGCGGTCGAAGGACTAGTCCCGCTCTTGCTGCAGCCGGCGCAGGCTGAAGGTGTCGTCGCTGACGTCGACGTCGAGCGCGATCGATTCGTAGGTGATCGATGTTTGCCTGCCGCTCTCGAGAGGAATCACGGAGAGCCGCATCGGGAAGGCGCGCCAACCGACCTTCTTGATGTCGGAGAAGCTCATGCGGCGGACGATGGCGCCGTCTTCGTCGAAGAAGCGCTGCTCGAGCGGGACGCAGGTCTCGCGATCGAGCAGCATCTCGATCTTGGCCCAGACGACCTTGGCCGTCGGTTTCGGGAGTAGCGTGACGAACCACGCTTGGCGGCCCTCGTGCGCGACGGTCTTGTCGATCTTGGACGTGAAGTCGGTGGCGATCGATGAACCGCGGACGAGATCCTCGTTGGTGAAGTCGGAGCCCATCCAGCTGTCGCCCATCATCCCCGAGGGGAGCTTCATCACGCGGCCGGCCTGCGGCAAATAGGTCCACAGTTGCTTTTCACGCTTGAGCGTCATCATGCCGGTCTCGCGCGGGCCACCTTCGAGCACGCGGATGAGCGCGTAGTCGCGGCCCTTGCTCCAGAGCTTCATCTTCACCGAGCGCTCGTAGCTCTTCGTCTTGATCGACATCGTCATGACGGCGATCGACGAGCGCCCTTCGAGGACGCGCTCGGTGCGCTGCATCAGCTTCGCCACGTCGGGCTGTTCTTCGCGGCTCGGGCACACTGCAAGGTCGGCCGGCGGCGTATCGGCGGCGGTGAGCACGAGCGTCATGAGCAAGATCGTTGTCAACGGATCCTCGAAGGGCGGACGTCAACGTTTGGGTTTTACAGGCGCGGCCAGGCGATTCAAAGCACCTTTTTCGCGACGATACCAGGCCGAGATATGGTGCCGAAGCGCGGGTGGTTCGCTCACGCGCGTCGATACGTTCTATGAGCGCTTCGGACGCACGCCGACAGAGAGGGCTTTCGGCGCCTTCATCGTGCTCGAGAGCGCCTCACCGGACTTGTTGCTCGGTTGTCGTTTGGTCCGGTTCTCGCCGGCTGCCGCGATCGCCGCATCGATGCGCGCTTGATCGAGACCCAAGCGTGCGAGGAAGAAGAGCTGCTCGCTGCAGAAGAAGAGGCCTTTCTCCCACAAGGTGTCGGCCATGACGGCGAGGTGCTCGAACATCTGCTTCGGTCCGCCGTCGCGCGCGAGCGCGTTGACGAAGTGGTCGAATGCCTCGCTCGGTATGGCAGAGAGCGAGCCGTCTTTGTCGTGCACGACGATCGTGTCCATGATCTCGGCGGTGCGCGCGTGCAGCTCGCTCATGGTGCCTCCGGCGGCCGGGTCAGCGAGGGCGGAAAATGAAACGTGTGGCTGCCGCCGGCGCGCGCTGCAGTCGTGTACTCCGCGCGCAAGCCACGAAGCGCCGGTGAGGAAAGAAGATCGCTGGTCACCTCGCCCGGCGGCAAGCCATACATCTGGCCCACGAGTCGGGCGAAACCGAGGTCGATCATGCGATCGCTCGCGTTTGGCGTGATGTCGAAGCCGACGCTGACGACGCCCGCTGCGCCGGTGAGCACCGTGCTCATGCGCACGTGGGTGCCGTCGCTCGCATTGAGCGCGATGTTGCCAGCGCCGGCATCCGCCCCGAGCGCGCGTGCGATTGGCGCTTCGTACGCGCGGCCAAGGGCGCTACGCAGACGTCCCTCTGAGATGCCCTCGCTGCGCGCTTGCGTGAGGATGGCGCGCGCTTCGTTCGGTGTGATTCTCGTGCCGCCGTCACTCGTTTCAGCGCGGGCGGCCGTCACTGCGGCTCTGACATCCATCGTCATATTTGAAGATCATGCCAGAGACCGCGATTCCTCGCGAGGGAGCTGTCAGCCTTGGAGTCCTTGATGCTTATACTCACCACGTCTTGTTCTCGTAGAACGGCCACGCCGCCCAGTACAGCGCGTCCGGCGCCGGGTCGCCGAGGTCGAAAGGGACCTTGGCGACGATCGGCGCGATGATCTGCAGCCATTGGTCGACGTTCGCGAATTCGCCGCAGGCGCCGTAGTACGCATGGGGCCACGAGCTCACGCGCAGGCGCGCGGAAGCGCCGAGGCCCAGGTCGGGCGATGTCGCCGTGACGACGGCGTTGCGCAGCCCAAAGCGCGAGCCGTCGATGTCACGGATCGTGACGTCGAGTGTGTAGGACGAGCTCGATCCCGCTGGTGCGAAGACGCGCAAGCTCGTTGGCGCCACCGTGACCCCGGCGTTAGCGGTGAGCGCCACGTCGAACCACTCGCGGGGCATGCCGGCGAGCAACGCAGCGTCGGCCGTCCCGCTTTCGGTCGCGCGACGATCCACCGTCACTTGCGCCCGAACCATCGACGGGATCACCGGGCCCTCGTCCGGATTGGTGTGGCAGAACGGGTTTGTGCATGTTTCCGGCGCCAGCTGGTAGCGGCACACGGCGTCGTCCGCGAAAGCCACGCTCAGTGTGGGCTCGGCGAGCCCACGCCGAAATGCTCTGCCCTGGTAACGATCGATGCCGAGCGCGATCTCGAAGCGCGTTCCGGTGTCCGGCGCATGCAGCGCGCAAAGTGCAGGAGGCAACGAGACGAAGCCGATGCCGCCCGCAGCGGTGAAGGCCGCGCGGTCGGCGTCGCTTGCGCCCGAGTGGCGGATCACAGCCGAGACCTGGTTCGCACCGCAGCGCGTGTCACTGCTGAGCGCGAGCGACTTCGTAGCGAAGACGCTGTCGACCGGCGCCGCCGAGCCGAGCTCGAAGATTTCCCAACAGACGTTGGCGCGCTTTTCGACGACACGAAACACGCCGTACTCGCTGACAAGACAGGCGTCCGTCGGCGCCGACGTGTCGGCCGCTTCGAAGACGGCGGTGGCGTCGTCGACTCGCCTTCCAGCGAGCTCCAACGTCACCGAGTAACGCAGGCCGAGCGCGGCGAGATCGATCGTGAGGTGTCCGTCGTTCAGGCGGCTCACCGATTCGGGCTGTACGTCCGGCACGACGCTGCGGACGCCCGGACCGCCGAGCGCCGCCTCGCAAAGGCCGGTGCCGCTGTAGCCGGGCAGGCAGTGCAGCGCGATGTCGTGGCTGACGACCGAGACATAGGGCGGCGAGAACAGTTCGGACGGCAGATCGTAGGCGTAGGCGGGAGTCGTGGCGAGGACGATGGCGAAGGCAATGGTGCGCATGATGTTGACCCTCCGCGAGATTCTTCCCACCGAGCCCCACGTGCGGCTCCTCTCCTGCTGGCCAACGGCCGCTGATCGACATTTGTCCGGCGGGCCGAACACCAGCGCGGGCTCGCTGATGATTTGCGTCGACATCACCTCGGCCTCCGAGTCGGCCAGCCGCACTCTCGAGCCCGGGCGGCGCGTTCTCCACAGGCACTTGCCGGGTGCGACGCTTCGCATTCGAGTGTCTGCTGGCCTGGGCTCGTCGCCGCGTGGCGAACGCCAGATCCGACGGTCGTGCCCTCGATCACTCCAGGGCCGGAGGTCTCTCGGGCAGACCGAGGTCGACAACAATGGCGTGTGGTTCTTCGTTGCAGGGACAACGGCGCACGATAGCTTTACTGGATGTCGCGTCTTTCTCGCGTCCCCTTGGCCCTGTTGCTCGCCGCGTGCATCCCGTCCGTGGCTCCGACGAACCCCTACGATCCCTCGACGCCGGTGGAGCAGCAAGCGCGCGCCACCCTTTCGGGCGTGGTCTACGACTACCTCGGCGCGCCGCTGCGCAACGCGGTCGTGAAGCTCGAAGGGCCCACCGTTCCGGTCAACAGCCCGCTCACGACGGACGACGACGGCGCCTTCAACTTCGGCGAATTGATCCCAGGCGCGTACACCCTCGACGTCAAGCATCCGAACCACTTGCGCCAGATCCGCGATCTGCTGCTGAGCGCCGGCGAGGCGCGCGACCTCGCCGTCGAGCTCGAAGCCGTGCCGAGCGTGCTCACCGGCGAGGTTGGGCACATCACCGGCACGGTGCAAAAAGCTGGGGAGCTGGCGCTGCCGGCCGCGGCGCAGGATCATTCGGGGATCACTGTCGAGGTCGTCGGCGTGGGCACGCGCACGACGACGAGCAGCGCGGGGCGCTTCGACATTTACTTAGCGCCCGGTACCTATTCGCTCGGCCTCAGCGCCAGCAACTACAAGTCCGAGACCGTGGCAAACCTCGTCGTCGTCAACGGCACGACGACCGCCGCGAGCGCGACGCCGATCGTGCTTCTCGCCAACCCGGGCTCGATCAGCGGCAGCGTGACCCTCGAAGGCGCGGGCATGATGGCCAACAGCGGCATCGCCGTCAGCCTCGACAACACGGCCTCGACCGCGACCACCGACGACAGCGGCGCGTTCGTCATCGACGGCGTCGCCGCCGGCAGCTACACGCTGCGCGCGACGAAGGCGGGCTTCGACACACGGACGATCAGCGGCGTCAGCGTCCGGGGCGGCGTGCAAACGGCCGTCGACGCGATGCAGCTGGCGATCGCGCGCGGCAAGCTCACCGGCAAGGTGACGCTGCAGGGCGCAGTCGGCGGCGACAACTCCGGGGCAGTCGTGTCGATCGCCTCGACGACCTACACCGCGGTGAGCGCGAGCAGCGGCGACTTCGAGATCAGCGGCGTCCCCGCCGGTACGTACAGCGTGAGCGTAGCGAAGGAGAACTACGCGTCGCAAGTCCTCGCGAACCAAGTGGTCGTCGCCAATCAGAGCTCGTCGACGAGCCCCGCGACGATCGTGCTCGTGCGCCAGTCGGGGAGCTTCGCGCTCGAAGGCGGCGCGGCGTATTCGAACCTCACCGGCACCGCCAGCGATCTGAGCACGCGGCGCCGCGCGCGCATCTCGCTCCTCGAGGCTCCGAATGGCTCGGTCGTGATGAAGCTGAGCGGCAGCGACGTGCACTCGTGGAAGGTCGGCAGCAACTACTACGCGCCCGGCGTCTACACGTTGGCCGCGGGCGACGGCATCCCTGCAGTGAACAGCGGCAGCAGCGCCACCTGGCTCGACGTCTTCTTCACTGGCAACGTCGCCTTGCCGGCGGATGACGGAGCGAAGTCCGTGACCGTGACGTTCAGCAGCGACAACGGCACGACGGTCACCGGCTCGTTCTCGACGAGCATCATCGCCGACGTGACGCCCCCGGTCGTCACGGCGAGCGCGCTTCTGCTCGATGGCGGCGCGGCCTACACCGGCGACGACACCATCACGGCATCACTCTCGGCCACCGACGCGACGAGCGGCGTCGCTCAGTACCGCCTGTGGAACGGCGCCGCCGGCGCCACCTTGGTCGCCGACCCGATGACGACGCCCGTCGCGATCGCCGCGGCGGTGACGCAAGATCTCGATCCCGGCTCGGCGACGCCACCCGACGGCAGCTACGAAGTGAGCGTGCGCTTCTTCGACAACGCGGGAAACGCCTCGAGCATCGTGCGCAAGAGCATCCTGCTCGACCAAGTGGCTCCCGCAGGGAGCGCGAGCATCGTGTGCCCGAGCGGCGGCCCCACGGTACAGGCGGGGTTCTGCTGGACGAGCTCGGTCAGCGTCGATCTGGCGCTCACCGACGCCGCGCCGAGCTCTGGGCTGGCG
Organism: Deltaproteobacteria bacterium; assembly: GCA_020848545.1. Taxonomy (GTDB): domain Bacteria; phylum Myxococcota; class JADLHZ01; order JADLHZ01; family JADLHZ01; genus JADLHZ01. Next base: position 5,691 of record JADLHZ010000132.1, read on the forward strand.
CTGATGCAGATCGTCAACGGCCTCACCTTCGGCTTCGAGAGCTACTCGCCCTACGAGGATCCAACGGCGCATACGTTGTCGCCGGGCGATGGCACCCAGAGGATCAGCGTTCGGGTCAAAGACGGCGCCGGAAAGACGCTGACTTTGACTGACGCGGCGAGCGTCACGGTCGACGCGTCACCCGCGCAGAGCGTCGTCGTAACGCTCACCGGCACGGACAAGAGCGGCGCGTCGACGACCCTCACGAGAGATCGCTGCGTCAGCGTCACCATCAACGCGAGTGAAGCCAATCCGCACGAGCTCCGGGTGTCGAACAGCTCTGATTTTTCCGGCGCGACCGCTTACAGCGTCGCGAGCTTTCCCGTCACACCGACCTTCACCGGACCCGAGCTTGGCGCTTGCAGCGCCGGCAAGCTCCAGCTCCCGGTGCCCGCCGGCGGCGAACAAAACCGTGCCGTGTGGGTTCAGGTGACCGACAAGGCTGGAAACCAGACCGTCGGGTTCGGCAGCATCCAAGTCGATCGCCAGCCGCCACTGCTGACGAGCGCCGCCTTCAGCGATGTCTTCACCACCTCGACGAGCGCGACGCTCGCGGTCACCGCCTCGGGAGCGAGCGAGGTCCGCGTGAGCGGCACGAATGCGCAGAGCCTCGTCGTCTCGAATGGTGTCTGGCAGAGCTATACGGTGTCGAGCGTGCCGGTCGTCTTCAGCGACTCGACGCAAGGAACGAAGTCCGTCGACGTCTCGGTGCGCGACGAGGCCGGCAACGAGACCTCCTTGGCGATGCCAGCGACGATCGTGCTCGACACGAGCGCGCCGACGGCGCCGAGCGCGCTCATCGTCAATGGCAAAGCCCAGGACGCGACTTGCGACGCGAGCGTCGCCAACGACTTTCATCGCACACAGGTGCCGCTGATTCAGTTCACGTCGACCGACGCGCAGAGCAGCGTCGCTTTCTACCGCATGAGCGAGAACGCCTTGTTCAGCGACGCAAGTTGGCAGGTGTACCCGGGCCCCGCGGTCCCGGTCCCGTTCACCCTCTCGAGCGGCGACGGCAACAAGACGATCTACGTCGAGACGCAAAACGGCGCTGGGACGAGCTCGGCGAGCGCGGCGTCGATCTGCATCATCTTCGACACCGTGCCGCCCGGGAGCCTGTCGCTGACGCCGACCGGAAGCGATGCCTTGGGCTACAGCGCCGATGCCGACGTCACCTTCTCACTCTCGGCGTACGACGATGGCGTCGGCGGCGTGACCGGGCTCAAGTACTCGATCGACCAAGCCAACTCGATCTGCGCTGGCGCCGCTGGCCCCACCGATTGGGCGTCGAGCATCGCCTATACCTTCACTTGGCCGCGCTCGGGCTGTCCGCTGCCAGGAGAAGGGCCGATGCGCCTCGCGGTGCGGGCGATCGATCCGGCCGGCAACGTGAGCGATCCGGTGCTGTCGACAGTGATCAAGGACTCAGTGCCCCCAACCCAAGTGAACATCGCGTATTTGAAGTCGCACAACAAGGCGATCGAAGCCTCGTGGACGGCGTCGACGGAGCTCCACATCGACAAATACCGGCTGCACTTCGAGAGCGTCGACGCCATCGGCACGACCGGACCGACGGCGCACACCGGCGTCGTCGACGTCGCTGGCAGCTCCACCTTCGCCGTCATCACCGGACCCAACAACGATGGCACCGGTCTGTACAATTTTTACGACTACAAGGTGTGGATCGAAGCGATTGATCTGGCGGGCCTCTCGTCGGTGACGGCGACGCCCGGCCCCGGCGATGCCGACTTCGGCCAAACGAGCGTTGGCTGGACCTTGAAAGAGGTCGCCACCGCGAGCTCCGGCGTCATCGAGCCGCAGCAGGTCGTCTACCGCGACGGCAAGATCTACGCGCTCTACAACGAGGCGTCGACGGCGACCGCGGACCTCGGGTCAGACCTGAGGTCGGTCCGCCAGGCCGTCACTCGCCTCGCCGTGTCGGCCGATGGCGGCGACACCTGGCGCTACTCGGTCGTCGGATCGAGCACGCCATCACCCGGGCGCATCAGCGCCGTCATGAGCGTCATCGATGCGCGCGTCTCCGTCGTCACCGTGCTCTACGACGCGAACCCCGCGCCGGCAGGAACCTCGCGCCTCGTGGAATATGTCTCGGACGACGACGGCAGCAGCTGGCAGGCGCCGCAAAACATCCAGCGCGTCCTGCCCCCGGCGGCCGATCCGGAGCTCGGCTCGCCGTTTGGACAAGCGTTGATGGCCGAAGAGCGCGGGCTTCCGCTCGCGCTCGCAGGGCCGCCGAACTCGCGCACCTTGCTCTTCGGCCGTCGAGACTTTCCGCTCCTGGGCTCGTATCAGGACCATGTGTACGCGACGACGCAGAGCGACCCCGAGGGCGGGTGGGCGCCAGTCGCGGAGCCAACGCCGGTGCCCCCGTTCACGCAGTGGCTCGACACCGACGTCCTGCGCATCTCGGCGTGCAACGCGAACATGATCGATCGCGCGGTGTGGAAAAGAAAAACGGACGGCCATTTCATCGCCGCGCGCTCGCCTTTCCACGGCAAGCGCTGGGATCCCTCGTCGGACTACGAAGACCTGAGCGCCCTCACTTACTCGTCGCCTCCGGGCGATCTCGCTTTTGCCACCTTGGCCTGCTCGCCGCTCGGCGGCGTCACCTGGTTCTACGTCCTCGCCCTCAGCCAAGCCGGCGAGGTGTTCGTCAAGGCGCGCACCGATACGAAGAAGCTCGGGGACCCTGACGCGATCGCTCCGGCGGGCTTCGACCGCCTCTTGGAAGGAGGCAACCCGCTCGCGGCCGATGCGAGCTCGACGCTGTCGGGGTGGGCCGGGCACTCGAACCTGTTCATGGCCTTCAAGCGCGGCGGCGCTGTCAAAGGCCTCGGCGTCGCCGTCGCGAGCCACCTGCTGCCAACGCCGGTCACGCTCGTCTGGCGGGTCAACACCGTCGACGTCAACCAAGACGCGGGCGTCAACCCCGTCATCACCGGCGCCGACAACTCGAGCCCCGTCATCGCCTACACCGACCAGACTGGCCAACACCTCAAGCTCGCCCGCGCAGCGAGCCTCGTGCCGCAACCGACCCCGCTGCTGCTCGACGGCGCGACAGCCTATCGCTGGTCGCCTTCGCCGGGAGCCGCGGCCTATCAGGTCACGACCGAGAGCGCCTGCACGGGGCCACCGCAGAAGTTCGGCACCACGAACACACAGCTCACGAACGATCCGGGCGCGCTCTGCGTCAGCGTCAAGGCGATCGACGCGAATGGCCTGACGAGCGAGCCGGGCGCCAAGTGGCGGCTCGGTTCGTTCTCCGCTCCCGTCACCGTCGGCAACGCCGCGATCAACGCGAGCCGGATGACGTCGGCGCGCGTCGGGCTCTATGCGCGGGATAACGCCGTCGCCGCGCTCGGCGACGACGGGAGTGTGTACTACTCGAACGACGGCGGGCAGACGTTTTCGAGCAGCGTCCTGGCGGGTGGGATGGGCGGACTGAGCGCGCTCGCCGGGTCGAGCGACGGCTCGAACGCGTACGTGCACGTCCTCTACCGCCAGTTCACCGGTCCATCGACCACAGCGCTCCAGTACAAACGTGGCACCTACGCCAACCCCGCCGTCGCGGGGGGATCATGGGTTTGGAGCGCCGCCACGCCGCTGCTCAGCGAATCCGACCCGGTCCAGGATCTCGCGGAAGACGGCAGGATCGTCATCAAGACCAAGGACGCGCGCCTCGACGTCGCCTTCCTTTTCAAGAATGATCAGCACCGGAGCGTCCACGTCCTCGAGTCCCCCGACCATGGACAAAGCTGGAACGCAGTCGTGCCGGCGCTGCCGGCGGCGGCGGGCCCCACGGGTCCCACGGGGACGACGCTGCCGCTCGGCGCCTTCGACTTCAACTATGTTGGCAGCGACATCTTGCTCTTCATCGTCAACCCGCAGGACGCCACGCAGCCGAGCATCTCCCACGCCCGCCTGAGCGGCGCGTTCCTCGAGGACTTTTCGGACCTCTGCGCCACCAACCCGGCGATGCCCGACTACTGCGGCCGGCACGCCTCGCACCTCGTCTCCGGCACGACACCTCAGTTCATCATGCTCGGCGCTTCAGTCACCGATCAAGTGAGTCCGAAGGCCTCACCCTCGTTGCGACTCGCCGCCGGGGCGCTCGGTTTTGGCAGCCTGTTCGGCCCCGATCGCGCCCTCGCTTGGCGGATGGCGACGCTTGCTTCATCGTTCCAGGTCGCCGCACCCGCCGACCTAGACATGGTGTCCTCCGATGCGAACCCGAGCGGCGTGTGGCAAGTGGACGCCACTTGCGCTTCGGGACCTGTCGGCGCGCGCTGGGACTTGAACCTGCGCTTCTGTGAGCGCGCCTGTCAAACTCCCGAAAGCTGGAGCGCTCACGTTCTGCACTCGACGACCGCCAGCGTGTGCCCCGACCAGGAAAGCGCGCACAAGGACACCGCGTACACCGGGCTGCGCATCGCGGCCGATGCGGCCAAGCGTCGCCTGCACGTGCTCTTCACCAACAACAGCGGCCAGCAGAAGCTGATGAGCGGCGGCTTCATCGCGAGGGAACAATGAAGCTCATTCTGCTCGCCTTCGTTCCCGCGCTGTTCGCCGCCGGCGCCTTCAGCAGCAAGAAGCTCACGGTCGAAGGCATCGCGGCGATCGAAGGCGCGGACGTGGCCAAAGCACGCGCCGAGGCCGTCAAGAACGCGCAGAAGAACGCCATCGAGCAGGTGATCGGCGCTTATGTCCAAAGCGAGTTTTCCGCCGAGGAGAAGGCGAGCGCCAACGACAAGGGCTCGAGCTTCTCCTTGAACGTGCGCGACAAGATCATCACCCGCTCAGAGGGCTACATCGAAAAACAGCGGGTGCTCGCCGAGAAGCGTGACGGCGAGCTCTACCGGGTGAGCCTCGAGGTCGAGGTGCGGACGGCCTCGCTCGCCGAAGATTTGAAGAGCATGCAGACCTTGCTGAAGAAGGTCGGCTATCCGAAGCTGAGCGTGCTCGCGGCCGAGCGCTACGCGAAAAGAGACGGCGCCGCCACGGCGATTGGCTCGCCGACGCTGCTGCCGGTCATCGAAGAAGCGCTCCTACGCTACGGCATCGACGTCGTCGGCAAGGCCAAGGCGAGCGCGCTGCAAGCGAACGCGCAGGCGATGTTCGCCGAGCTCGAGGCGATGGAGAAAGGCACGACGACGCCGCGAACCGACGAGCTCAAGCGCGAAGGCGCCGAGGTCGTCATCACCGCGCGCGCGGACGACAAGCTCACTGGCTTCAACGAGTTCAACGACAATAACTATTATACGTCCTCGCAGGTGAGCCTGCGCGCCATCGACGCCAAGACGGGCGCGGTGCTCGCCAGCGTCGAGCGCAACGGCAAGGGCATCGGCGCCAACGAGGACCAGGCGCGCATCAAAGCCGTCAAGTCCGTTGCCGGCGAGCTGACGGAGAAGCTCATTCAGCAACTCGTGCAAGCGTGGCAGCAGCGGGTCGATCGCGGAGAGCGCTTCGCGCTCGTCTTCGCCAAGGTCACCAACTACGCCAAGCACGCGCGCCCGTTGCTGAAGGCGCTCGAAGCGACGGGCAAGTTCGAGTCGGTCAAAGAGACGGGCTTCGAAGGGAACGTGCTCAGCGTCGAGGTCGTCTTCAAGGGCGACGACAAAGCCCTCTGCGACGTGCTCTTCGACGACATCGCCGCCAAGCCCGCGTTTTCGAAGCTGAGCCGAAAGCGCGTCGACGGACAAACGATCCACTTGAGCTTGTGAGGAGGACGCCATGTACGCCCGCTCGTGTCTCATCGCGCTCGGCACGCTGACCTTCGCGGCGGCGCCGCTCGCCGCGGCCGTCTCGCCCAAGAAGATCGGCCGCCCGGAGGCAAAGCCCAAGCCGCCCGTGAAGAAAGCAAAGCCGGGAGCGGCGCACTCGGGCGACACGGGCCCCGCCGCGGAGGCCCCGGCCGAGCCGGTCCCAGTGGCACCGGCGCCAAAACCCGTCGAAGCTCCGGCGGTCGCGCGACCGGCGCCCGCCTCCGCGACGCCCGTGGCGGCGCCGCTGAGCCCGCCGCCGGCGGCCGAGGCACCAGCTAACGGCGCGTCGGTCAGCGAGGCGCGTGCGAGCGAGATGCAGCCGCTCGAAGCAGACATGGCGAAAGCGCGCGCGCGCAACGAAAAAGAGCGCGACGCCGCGCCGCCGCCTCGCGACGGTGAAGTGATCACCCAGGATCACACGCCACGGGGCGCGATGAAGGAGCTCGCCGCGGCCATCGCAAAGCGCTTCACGGCTCGTCACCCCGAGGCCAATTTTCATCGCACGGCGATTCCCTACTTCAAGAACGCGAGCCCGAACGCCGAGAAGGAGAAGGTCGGCCAGCTCTGCGCCGAGATCCTCAGCGTCGCCCTCGCCGAACAGAAGAGGTTCGTCATCGTCGAGCGCGAGCGCATGGATCAGATCATGAAGGAGCATCGGCTCAAGGATCTCGGCGTGGTCGACGAAGGGAGCGCCGCCGAGTTCGGCAAGATCCTCGGCGCACAGAGCCTGGTGCTCGGCACCGTGACCGAAGCCGGCGCGAGCTACATCGTCACCGTCCGCCAAGTCGACGCCGAAAAAGGCGACGTGCTCGTCTCTGCCCAGGTGGAAGTCGAACGCCAGGGCCTCTTGGCGATCTCCTCGGACGCCATCGAGACGCGCTCGCGCATGGGCGCCGGCTTTCGCTCCGCGCTCGTTCCCGGGTGGGGCCAGCTCTACAACAAGCAGCCGATCAAAGGCGCGCTCTTTCTCACCGCCGCGCTCGGGGTGCTCGCCGCCGGAGGCACGATGATCGGCCTCTCGACGATGGAGCGCAACCGCTACGCGCTCAACCGACCGGACACCGTCAACGCGCGCGAGCGCGCCAACACCTACATCCTCGCCGCCAACATCCTCTTGATCTCGTACGGCGTCGTTTGGGCCGTGAGCATCATCGACGCCTTGGTGAACGGCAAGGACCACACGACTTTCCAAGTGGCGACGGAAACGCCGGCGGCGCTTTCGTTCTAGGCTAGACTACGCACATCGCCAGCCCGACCGACGCATTGCGCCCGTCACGTTGCGATTCTTCCGAGCAGTCCTCGGGTTCGAGCCAAGACGATCACGAGCTCTGTATGCGATCGCATGGTCAGCCTCACGATCACCGCCGATAAAGTCTCGTATTGCGCCGAGAAAGACGTCCAATCGGAGCGCTTCGCCGCCGTCGCGCTTGCCAACGCCGCCGCCGTGCTCGGCCCGAAGGGGAAGCTCGTGCTCACCCGCGCTGACGGCGCCCCTGTCGAGGTGACGAGCGGACAGCTCGTCGCGATGTCGATGGCGATTCAGCGCGGTGAGCATCCCAACTGGCCCGCCGGTGTCGACGAAGTCGCCTTTGCGCTCTTCTGCGATGACCTCACGGCCGCAGGCGCCAAGTCCTCGCAGCCGCTCAAAGGGCAAACGGTCAAGGTGTCGATGGCCGACGCCGGGCTCGTCGGCCATGACTCTTACGCCAGGAAGACGACCATCGAGCTCGATCTCAGCTCCGCGGCGAGCGCTCCCATCGGGCTCACGCTGCCGCCGCCTCAGTCGACGCCCCCGCCGCCTCAGGCGACCGCTCCGCCGGCAAACCCCCGCATCAGCAGCAAAGACGTCGCGCTCGCGCGCCTTCGTCAGGATCCCAAAGCCACCGCGGAGATCGATCCCGCGCTGCTCGCCGACAAGAGCTTTGCGCTCGCCTGCATCGCCGAGACAGAGGTCGACGTCCGCTCCTTCAGTGCTGAGGTGCTCGCCGATCCCGACGTGCAGAAGAGCGCCGTCGACAAATGGTACGGACAAGGTCCGCGGGTCGATCCGGCGATCCGCAAAGACTTCGAGCTCTATTTCGTCAGCGACAGCGCCACCCGCGCCACCCTCGTGCAGGAGCACGCGTCGGACCCTGAGTTCATCGCCCTCGTCACCTCGATGACCGACGCCGGTCGCTTCGATCCGCCATACCCGAAAGCCGCCGCCGTCACCGACATCCAGACGTGGATCCTCATCGGCCAGATGAACCCGGTTCGCGCGCAGAATTTTCCGATCTTGAAAGAGATCGAAGGCTTGACGCCCGAAAGCTTCGAGCGGCTGCGGGCCGAGGTCAAAGCGGCGAACATTGCCTGCTTCGAGCGCTTTGCGTCCCTCGCCGAGCTGCGCGAGGCGCTCGACGCCATCAAGAACCGCGATCACGGCGAGCCCGTCGTGCTCATCGTCGCACGCTCCGACCACAACGGCGCCTTTCACACCGTCTACGCCGACGCCAAAGCGCACTTTCCGGGACGCCCGATCATCTACCAAGAGGTGACGACACCGGACGAGGCGTACGCCGCGCTCGCCGCCCAAGCGAACAACCCCGCCAAAGACGTTTTCGTCGTGGCGCACGGAAATCCCGAGGGCATGGCGCTCGCCCACGGCAGTTGGCTGACACCGAGGGAGATGTTCAGGACGAGCTCCGGCCGCGACGCCGCGCGCCAGGGTCTCGCGCCCGGCGCCAACATCGTGCTCGGCAGCTGCTCGACGGGCAAGGGCACCTATTCGCACGTCAACATGGCGAACGTCTGGGCGAACCTGTTCCCGCAGGCCACAATCTACGCGCCGCGCTCGGACTCGTATGGCTTCGCTCAGATGTACGACGCGCGGGGCAAGCTCGACCCGCGCCCGAAGACGCAGCAGTTCGCGAGCGGCGGGCCGGCGTATCGCGTGGGGCCGCTGGCGCCGGCGCCCTGATCTCTTGAACCTGCACCGAGCTCATCGTCGTCTTCGAGCGAGGCTGCCATGGCTTGTGCTCACGAGCCTGCGCACCGTCGAGGCGAGAGCGATCGCGCTGTACGGCTTCGGCAGGAACTCGAGCACACCAGCGTCGAGCAGCGCTTGCACGTCATCGTTGCGTGCGAAGCCGGTGGTGACGCAGACAGCGACGCCCGGGTCAATCGCGCGCAGCGCCCCGTAAGTCGCGCCGCCGCCGAGCTTCGGCATCGTCATATCGAGCAACACCGCGTCGATGACCCCGTTGCGCGTGCGGAAGATCTCGACCGCCTCCTCCCCCGAGGCGGCCAAGATGACCTCGTAGCCAAGCGCTTCCACGAGCCTCCCGGTGGCGCGGCGCACATGAGGGTTGTCTTCGACGATGAGGATCACCCCCGAGCCTCCGACGACCTCGCCATTCGCCTCGCCTCGCCCGGGCGCCGCGGTATCCGGCCTGTGCTCCGAGGCGGGCAGCCAAACCCGAAAAACGGCTCCTCGCGGAGCGTTGTCGGCGATGACGATGGCGCCGTGGTGGCCGTGAACGATGCTTTGCACCGTCGCCAACCCGAGGCCTGCGCCTTCCCGCGCGTTTTCGGCCTTCGTTGTGAAGTACGGCTCGAAGACCTGCGCCCGCCGGTCAACTGGGATCCCAGGGCCCTGATCCGCGACCTCGAGCAGCACGTAGCGCCCAGGAGTGAGCGGAGGGTCGCCCTCTGGATCGACGACGACGACCGGCCTCGTCCGCAGGGTGATCTCGCCACCCTCGGGCATCGCGTCGCGCGCGTTCAGCACCAGGTTCATCACGACTTGCTCGATCTGCGAGTAGTCGCCCTTGACGTTGCAAGGCTCGTCGCTTTGCTCGCGGACGATCATGAGGTTCGTCACCCCGGTGCGCTGAACGATCTCGGCGACGGTTCGCACCACGCGCGCAAGCTCCACGCTCTGGTCTAGGTTCTGGCCTCGCCGACCGAACCCGAGCAGCGCCCGCGTCAAGCGTTCGGAGGAGGAAACGATCTCGTCGATCTGCAGGAACGCCTCGTCCACGAGCGGTTCCGGTTTCTTCATCCGGACCCGCGCGGCCACCATGCGCACGCCGGCGAGGAGGTTGTTGAAATCGTGCGCGATGCCGGCGGTGAGCGTGCCGATCCACTCCAGGCGCTGGGCGGCCAAGAGCCGTTTCTCGGTTTCGACCTGGGCGCGCCGAGCCACTAATTCCGTGGTGACGTCAGAGAAGCAAATGACGACGTGGGTGATCACCCCGACCTCGTCGAAAATCGGCTTCGCCTCGGCGCGAATGTTCACCCGCGTCCCGTTCCGCCGGTGGATGACAATGTCATCGACCACTACCGTGCGCCGAGTCTGCAGCGCCTGCACGAACGGCAAGCGCTCTTCTGGGTACTTGGCGCCGGAGAGGTCGCGGATGCCGTAGGGCTCGGCGTAGCCGCCGACCGTGACGTCGTCCCGCGCAGACATCCCCATGATTTCGTCGAAGACGCGGTTCGAGTACACGAGCTCTCCGCCCGGCGCGCGGGCGACCCAGATCCCGACGGAGAGGTGATCCGCGATGCTGGCGATGATGGCTTCGCTGCTGATGGGGTTCAATCCCCAATAAGTACGCGAAGCGCCGGAGCGGTTCAACGTGGGCCGCGACCTCGAGCCGTGCTAGCATTTGAGACGATGACATCGCCGGGTCCAGAAGCCGACGAGCAGCTCGCCCGCGAGCGAGCGTATGCCTCCATACTCGAGCACCTCAACGGCATGGCGTATCGATGCCGTAACGACGAGGCCTGGACGGCCGAGCTCATCACGAACGGAAGCGAATTGCTCACCGGCTATCGACCGGACGAGCTCATCGAGAACCGCGTCGCGAGCCTCGGGTCGATCATCCATCCTGACGACACGGGCCCGCTCTGGGAGAAGTGCCAAGCAAACCTCGCGGCGCGCAGCGCCTGCAGCAACGAGTACCGCATCGTCACCCGCGGCGGCGAGGTCCGGTGGGTGCTCGACGTGGCGCACGGAGTCTATGATCGACACGGCGCGCTCCTTGCCATCGAAGGCTTCATGAGCGACGTCACTGCGCGCCGACGCCTGGAGGAGACCGTCGCCCATGCCCAGCGGCTCGACAGCATCGGGCGACTTGCCAGCGGCATCGCGCACGACTTCAACAACACCTTGAGCGTCATCATGAGCAGCGCGGAGCTCGTTCTGCGCTCGCCGACCATCGATGCCGGGCACCGCGAGGATCTGGAAGAGATCATTCGTGCCGCCAACCGCGGTAGCGAGCTGACGGCGACGCTGCTGGCCTTCGGGGGCCACCAGGCGAACGGTCCGCGCCCGGTCGACGTCGACAAGGTCGTCGCCGACGTCGAGCGCCTCCTCAAGCGCACGCTCGGCGATGACGTCGAGCTTTGTTGCAACCTCGGCTGCGATCACGCTGCGGTCGTGCTCGACCCGAGCGAGCTCGAGCAGGTTCTCGTCAATCTCGCCATCAACGCGCGCCACGCCATGAGCCGGGGCGGACAGCTGACGATTTCGACCCAGCGCACCCGCAAGAACCAAGATGCTCCGGCCGAGATCGAGATCGTCGTCGCAGATACTGGCGACGGCATGAGCGAAGAGGTGCGCAGCAAGGCCTGCGATCTGTTCTTCACCACGAAGCGCAGCACGGGTGGGACCGGGCTCGGCCTTTCGATCTGTCAGCGCGTGCTCGTACAGGCGGGTGGTCGCCTCGAGCTCGAGAGCAAGGTCGGGGTCGGCACGACGGTGCGCCTCTACCTTCCGCAGAAGCAGCGCGACGGGGACTCCGTCTAAAGCCGTACACCCGCTCGCGACGTTCCAGACCTGGAGCTGGTGCAGCCATCAGATCAACGGCGTTCAAAGAGTGGCTTGCACGCGCCGCGCGATGAGTCGCGACATGAGTAACGACATCGCCGGAAAGCTCACCGGCTTCGCGACCATGTCCGTGCCGCCTGCCGCGAGCAGGTGCTCGCGGCTGTAGAGCGAGCCGTAGGCGGTCACGAAGACGATGGGCGTCGTCGGCAAGCGGACTCCGTCGTAAGTCGCGGCGCGGGCGAGCGGCATGCCCCGAAGCACCTTCGTAATGTCGATACCCGAAAGGTCCGACCCGGACAGTTGGATATCCATCAAGACGAGATCGAAGCGTTCGCGCTCGAGCGCGGCGAAGGTCTCCTGTGCGTTTCGCGCACGCATCAGGTCGTAGCCGCCCCGAAGAGCGTGCTCTGCGACCTCCCAGTTCGTGTCTTCGTCTTCGACGTAGAGCACACGCGGGCGTTGCGCCAGTCGCGCCTTGTCCTCTGTTCGCCCCGAGATCTTGCGTAGCGCCATGTCTCTGACCGTCCTCGATCGCCTACGTCGCCCGGAGCGGAGTATGGTCGTCAACGATGGGCAACGCAAATCGAAAAACACCGCCTCTGCCGGCCGCCGGTTCACACCAAATTCGCCCCCCGTGGAGCTCGACGATCTGGCGAGAGATGGCGAGACCGAGGCCCGTGCCACCGTGCTGTCGCGTGTGACCGTCATCGAGCTGACGAAAGCGCTCGAAGACCACCTCGACATCGGCGGCCGCAATCCCTGGCCCGCTGTCGAGCACGCTGAAGAGCACCGCTGCTTTGCCGGCGAGAAGCGTCGCATCGGCCGTGATGTTGATCGTGCCATCTTTGGGCGTGAACTTGATAGCGTTGCCGACGAGATTCATGAGCACTTGGCGCAGGCGAAGCTCGTCGGCACGAATCGTTGCCGGGCCGCCGAGTCGTTCGATGGTGAGGCGGTGCCCGTTCGCTTCCGCAAGTCCGCGCATCGTCTGCTCTATGCTCGAGAGCAGGTCGTCCACCCGCAGCTCGGTCGGCGCCAGCGTCATTCGGCCCGCTTCGAGCTTGGAGAAGTCGAGCAGATCGTTGACGAGGGCGAGCAAGTGCCGCGACGATTGTTCCAGGCGCACGAGCGCGCGGCGTTGTCGTTCCTCGTCGCCGCAATTGACGAATCGCTCTTCTCTCACGAGCGCTTGTTCACACTGAGGGCAGCGCTGCGCGTCGTCATCCTCATTGCGATCTGGGGCGTCGGACTCGAATGCGTCGCCACAGCGGTCGCAGCGCCAAATTCGCGTCCGGACGAACTCGCTGAGCAAGGTGCTTGGCACGTTGACGATGGCATTGAGCGGCGTGCGAAGCTCGTGGGACACGTTGGCGATGAAGCTGCTCTTGAGGCGATTGGTCTCTTCTTCCTTGCGCAACGCGCGTGCCACCGCCTCGAGCTGTTCGCCGATCGCACGCTCGCGGTTGGCAATCGCGGAGGTCATGGCATTGAAGCCGTCGGCGAGCTCGCGCAGCTCGGGGCTCCCGGCTGGAACGACCTCCGTCGAGAAGTCGCCCTGGCGCACGGCGCGCACTCCCGCGCCGAGGGCACGCAAAGGATGCAGCAGACGCCGAGCGATCCAGGCACCGGTGGCGCTGCCTAGGGCTAGCGAAACGGCTGCAGCAGCGATCATCGCGAGCAGCCCCTGGCGCACGATTCTTTCGACGTGCTGCGCGCTCCTCGCCAGCGCTTCGTCGAGCGGGGCGAGCGTCACACCGAAACGGATGGTTCCCCAGCGCACGCCATTGACCCAGATGGGTGCCGATGTGTCGAGCACGTTGTCGACGACGATCTCTGTCGAACTGTCCGTGTTCCGCGCGGCGTGTGCGGTCGCTCCGTCGGCCAGCATCCGTCCGACCATCGACGCGTCCGTATGGACGATCGCGGTTCCGTGCGTGTCCATGATGATGCCGTAGATTGTGTCTCGATCGTTGGCGACGGTCGCTTCGATGACCTCGGAGAGAAACGGCAGGTTCGCGGAAGCACCCGCCACGAGCGCCTGCTCGACGACATGTCGTGTCACCGCGGAGAGAATGCGGACTCGGCGCTGACCCTTCGCCCGAACCGACTGGTTCATGGTTTCGTCGCGCGCGTGGTTGAGTTCGCTCACGTCCGCCCGGTGCTGGAGAACGAAGTAGACCCCGAGGACGAGCGCCATCGCCGAGAGCGTGAAGACGTTACCGAGGATGAGCCGCGTTGAGAGGCGCACCATCAGAACATAGCCAAGGTTGCCCGCGCCTTCTCCGTTTTTGAAGGCGACTGGTGGCCGATTGAGGCAATGCCATTCCGTTGCGGAGGCAGGTGATGCGGCGCTATGGGCTTGGTGATCTTTGCTGGCCCGGTGTGCGTGCTTCGTGCACCCCGCCACGATCGCCGGCACGGTCGCAGGCGTTGCCATTTGCCCGCGCGTCTAGCATACAGCGAGCAAAGTCTGCATGGCCGCCCCGCCAGTGACCGAGCCCTTGCGCGAGCTCGGCGAGGATAAGCGATGACGAAAGCGAAGGATCAGGGCTCGAAGGCGAGCCCCATGGCGCGGGCGCTGGGCGCCAAGAAGTCGGCGGAGGATCCGCGCAGCGCCTCCGAGCAGTTCGACGATCGCAAGCGCCAGATGCTCATGCGCCAGTCGGAGGCGGAAGCCCAGCTTCGGCCGGACGACACGAGCGCGCTCCGCGGGGCCGCGGCGGCGATGACCCTCGATGAATGCTACAAGAGCTTTCGCCAAGCGCTGCGCGTGCTGCAGGCGGCGATCGACAAGAAGCTGAAGCCGGGGGAGCGCGGCTACGTCGCTCGCCCCGAAGAGCGCGTGAAAGCCTTGCGCGCGCTGAAGACGCTCGTCGACGAAGAGATCGCCGCCGACGCGACGGCGATCACCGAGACGATGCAGAAGCTGCTCGAAGAGTGTCGGCGGACGATCGGCGAAGCCTCGCGCCGCTGACCGCTCGCGCGGCGCCTACTTCTTTGCGCCGAGGCCGGTGATCGCGATCTTCGCGCCATCGATTTCCGCGATCGTCTTCGCCGCGTCGAGGCGCTTTCGCAGGGCCGCGATCTCGGCGGCGGCGGCGGGGCGTTTCTTGACGATGGCGCGCTCCAGCGTTTGCAGGAGCTTCATCGCCGATGCGCGCGCGGCAGCGAGCTCCTCTGGTGTGGCATCCATCGCTGGCGTTGGCGCTGGCTCCGGCGCCGCAGCCTGCGTCGCGGGCGTGCCCGTGAGCAGCGCATACAGCGCCGGGTTTTGCTTCTTGATGAAGGCCTCGAGGATCGCCTTTCCTCGCGCGTCGTCTTCGGCGAGCCTTTCGGCGTGAAACTCGCGGTCGCTGCCCGTCGCCGGCTCCATCCCTTCGCGCGAAGTGCTCACGACTCCTCCTCCTTGGCTTGCTGAAGCGCCGCTTCGAACGCCTTGTGCTCGGGCGACAGCGGTCGCTGCACGCCTTCCCAACCGGGCGCCCCGAGCAAGAAGAACGCTTTTCCCGCGTGGACGTTGTCGAGATTGACACCCCGCTTCGTGCCGGCGGGAAAGGGCAACTTGCGCTTGTTCGGCAGCTCGATCGCCGCGAGCTCCCACGGCTTCGTGCACAGCTCGATGCGCGCGAGCAGCGCGTCGCCCTCGGCCTCGCTGAAGTAGCGCTCACCATCGCCGCCCTCACTGTGCTCTCCCACCCAGCGAATGAACGCGTTCGTCACCGCCCGTCGGCTCTCGTCGTCGGCGAAGTCGAAGCCGTCGCGCGCCCAGGCGTAGACGCCGACGTCGTTGCCCGCGAGCAGCCGCAGCTCGGTGCGCGGATCGCCGCCAGTGACGAGATCGTAGAACGAGGCTGCCTGCGCATAGAGGGCGGTGCCCAGCCCGGCGGCGCGCGCGGCGGGGTCGACGTCGAAGGTCACGTTGCGCACGACCAGGTGCCCATCGGTCTCGCGTCGCGCGTCACGGCTGATCCGCGCGACGAGTCTCCCGTCCGCATCGCGTACGTTCACAGCAAAGCTGACGCCCTCTCCGAAGGTCTCGATGCTCTCGACGCTCGCGGACCACCCCGGAATGTTCGGACAGAACACGGCCTCGAGCCCGGCGCGCGAGATCGGTCGGCCGAAGACCGCTTCGAGCCGCGCTGAAACGTCCGGCGCAAACGCGTGCGCCGCCGTGTCGGCGGTCGCGAGCGCCGGCGCAAGCGATTGCGCGAAGGCGCCGCGATCGACGGTCCCGAGCCGTTCGAGCTTTGGTCGCTCGACGATTTGTCCCGTTGCCGAGTGGCGCCGCACGGCGTTGGCGATCGCCTCGGCGCGCGCGGCGGGCGTCTTGCACTCGTCGAAGAGCATGCGGCTGGCAACGGCAAAGTCGCCCTCGCCGAGCGCGCCCGCATCGACCGCCGCCACAAAGCGCACGAACGCCGCGTCGGAGAACGGCTCGGGCTTTCCTTTGCGCGCTCCTTCGAGCGCCCCCTCGATCACGCGCGCGGCGAAGGCCATGCGCTCGGACACGGCCTCCGCTTGGCGCCCCGCTTCGGTCGGAGTGGTCGCCGAAGGCGCGAGCTGCTGAACGATGCCGGCGCTCGTCAACGTGCCAAGGACCCGCTCCGGGGCGATCGCGAGCGCCGCCAGCGTCGGCGCCAGCGTTCGCCGCGCCTCCGAAGACAGCGAGGCGATGCGCTCGACGAGCCCCGCGTGCTCGCCGCGCGCGAGCAACGCGAAGTGCAAGAGCGCCGGGCCGCAGTCGGCGCGGGCGTCGGCGGGGAGCGCGAGATAAGCGAGCATCGCCTTTCGCGACTCCGGAGCACGGCCGCACGCGGCGACGACCGCGAGCGTATAGCGTCGCGCCACCTCATTCGTGACCGGGAGCACGGTGGCGAGCGCTCGCGCGGCGAGATCGGCGACGATTGGCCGCTCGTGCTCTGGAAGCGCGTCGATCGCTTCGCGCACCCGCGCGTTGCCGAGGACATTGGCGCTGAGCGCCGGCGGCAGCGCGGCCCAGGCGTCGCCGGGCTCGCTCGCGCGCACCGTGGCCGGCCCTCGGCCCTCGCTCTTGCCCTGCTCGCGCGCCTTGAGGACGCCGAGCTTGCCGGCGAGATGCGCGCGCTTGACCAGCGCTTCGATGCGTTGACCGAGCTCGACGGGATCGGTGCAAGCGAAGATCGCCCGCGCCATCTCTTTCTGGCCGCCGAACACCTCGACGTCAGCCGCGAGCAGCTCGAACGCTTCCGAGAGGCGCTCGCGCGAGAGTCCCGTCGCGCCGCTCTCGAGCAAGCGCGCGGCCACGGCGAACAGGCGTTCGCCCAACGGCGTCGCCAGGTCGGGCCGGGCGGTGACCAGGCTCAGCGCGTCGTAGGCGAGCTTCGCTTCCGTACGGCGCGCGATGACGTCGGGGTTGGTGAGGATCTGCTCGAGCCGCGCCAAGACGGCCGTTCCTGCGCATGGGATGGCCGCGAGCGCGAAGCGGGCCGTGGCGGAGTCGGCCTGCGCGACGATGGCGTCGAGCACGCGGAGCGCACTTTCGCCGTGGGCACGCTCGAGCGGGTTCGAGCTCGCGGCGAGGCGCGTCGCAGAGGCTTCGACGTCCATGAAGGCCAGCGCATAGGGGCTCTGTGGCTGGTCGCCTTCACCCAAGGTCGCGCGTGCGAGGTCGAAGCGGTCGAAGCCCGGTTCTCCGCGCGTGGGCGGCGACAGGTGCGGGGTCGCAGGCAATGGCGGCGTCTCGGGCACGAGCAAGCGGATCGGCTTGCCCTTTCCGAGCGTCAGTTTTCCCGAGCGCTGCGGATCGAGCTCGGAGGCAGCCATCCAACGCGGGTTCTCTTTGCCG
Source organism: Deltaproteobacteria bacterium (assembly GCA_020848545.1). Classification (GTDB taxonomy): domain Bacteria; phylum Myxococcota; class JADLHZ01; order JADLHZ01; family JADLHZ01; genus JADLHZ01. Next base: position 23,143 of record JADLHZ010000132.1, read on the forward strand.
GCGCGGGGATCCCAGTTCGGTTCGTAGACGAGGAACTTGAGCTTTCCTCCCTCGCGCTTCTTGTCTTGCACGAGGAGCTGATGTCCGCCGAGGCCGTCGAATTCGACCGCGAGAAACACTGGCAGGCCGGCATCGAGCATCGCCTCCATTCGTTCGTGCAAGCGTGTCGCTTGCCATTCGCCGAGGCCTTCGGCGCGAAAGTGTTGGCCGGTCGTCTGCAAAATCGCCTGCTGAAAGAACGCCTGCTTCTCCAGATCCATGCCGTGCGAAATCGCCGGGAGCGTCGTCGCGCGCGGGACGGCGATTCCCAGCACTTGGCGATCGCCGCACCTCAACACATGCTCGCCCGCCTTCAGGCGCAGCGGCTCGGAGCGGCCGTCTCCGACGCGGACGACGGCGCGATCGCCTTCGAGCGAAACGACCGCGTGCTCGACGCGGCCGTCCGGACCCTCGAGCGCCAAGTGCACTTGGCTCGACGGATCGCGCGCGAACGTCGCCTCGAGCGCCGGTCCCAGCGATGGCAGATGCAGCGCTTCGGGCGAGTAGACCTCGTGGGTTCCGTCGAGCGCGAGGGTGCTCATCGCGTCATGGGCGCGTGGATCGAAGAGCCCAGGCTCCGCGGGCGCACGATCTGGAGCGATGGCGGCGGAGCGACCGCGCGCGTCGGAGCCGGAGCCTCCGGCTTGCAGGATCGCTTTTTGATCCTTCGCGATCTCGGCCTCTCCGCCCGCGCCGAGCGCCGCGCCGAGGATCAGCTGGCGCTGCGTGTAGTACATCTGAAAGCAGGCGGCCGCGCACGAGCCGCTCAAGTGCTGCACGATCACGGGCGACAGCGAGCGGCGCAAGGTCTCGGCGTCCATGCTCATCGCGTGCTCGTGCATCGCGCTGATGACGTCGACGCCCTCGCCGAGGGCGAGCAAGCGCATGAGCATGACCTCGTGCACCTTCGATTTTTCGCGTGCTTCTGCCAGTAGCTTCGCGAACGCGAGGGTGGGCTCGGACAGGAGATCGGTCAGCCGCTCTTGGTAGAGTTTTTGGACCCAAGGCGGGTTGTCATCGAGCGAGAGCCCGCCCTCGCGGTAACGCACTTCCGACAAAGGTACGGTCGCGGTGCTGCCGTCGTTGGCGGCGACGACGGCGGTCTTGCCGCGCTCGTCGATCTTGACGACGGTGCCGCGCTTGTTCGTGCCATCGACCGTGAAGCTCACGTCGTCGCCGACGGCGCGAGAGCTCTTGCCGAGCAGGGAGCGCACGCGATCGCGCACGCCGAGCTCGATCTTGACCACGTCGGCATCGGTGCGGTTCCGCGGCCCTTCGGGGGGTACTTGCGGCGGCAACGGCTCGATGTCGACGCGAACGGCCGGGCCGGCCGGCGGCGCAGACGTGTCGAAGCGCCGCGGCGGCTCGTCGAGCCCGTGGCGGGTCATCGCCAACGACGGCGCGTGCACGGAGCGGTCCGCGAATCCCTCGGCCTGCACGACCTGTAGCCGGTTTCCGCTGCGCGCAGGATCGGAGCCGCGAGAGAACGCGTTCAAGTAGAGCGTGGCCGTGGCGTCGGTGAGCTCGATGTGGCCCTGCGCGATGAGCTCATCGGCCAGCTCCTTGCCGCCGCGCATGCGCAAGAGCTCGGCGCCGACGCGCGACTCGGGTGAGAAGTACTGACCGAAGGTGGGATCGACGAGGTATTTCCTGCCGTTCGGGAGCTCGATGATCGCAAAGCCGTGATCGACGTGGCTGGCGGCTTTCTTCGACAATGGCGTCGGGTTGAAGCCGCGATCGGCGAGGAAGCTCTCGGGGCTGCACCAGACGACGCGCGCACCGGGGATGTCGAGGTCCTCGAAGGCGAACGTGGCGCGTGCGCTCGCCTGGTGGCAGAAGCCGCCCTGCTCGCTGATCGGGATCTTGGTCGTGCCGAGCTCTTTGGCGATCGGCCGTCGCGCGCGCTCGACCACGTGCCTCAGCATCGCGCTTTCTTCGTCAGCGTTGAGCTCTTCGCCGGCGCGGGCTTTCTCGACTGCCCGGCGCAGGACCTCGGCGTCCGGGGGCCGAGGCTCGATGCCACGTTCGGCGGGCTTACCCAGCGCAAAGCCGTCGTTGCCGCCGCCGTCTTCCCACACTCCGCCCGCCGTGACGCCGTGCTCGGGAGCGATCTCGGCGGCGAGCGCACGGACCTTGGCTGCGATGTCGGCGCCGCCGGCTCTGAGCACCCCGAGGAGGTCGCCGCGCACTTCGCCGGGGCGCTCGTTGAATACGCGCAGCGCCTCGCGCGCGAGCTCCGGGTCGCTCCCGCCGAGCGTGACGATCTTTTCCAGCAGACCGGCGTCGCGGGCGGCCGAGGTGCCGCGCTCGGCGATTTCGTTGAGCGCGCGTTGATACTCGGCAGCCGCGGCGTCGCCGCCAAACGCGTCCTTGCCCACGGCGAGATCGTAGGGGCGCTCGCCGAGCGTCTTATGGAGGAGAACCGCGGCGCCACTGGCATCGCGGGTCAGCCGCCACACGGCGCCGTCGTGCATGACGTCGATGCCGCCCTCGGGAAGCGCGTGCAAGCGCACGCGGCCGAGTGGCGGCGCGTCGCCTGTCGCGTCGCTCGTGGTCGAAGCGGCGCGCTTGGCTTGCGGGGACGCGGCCGGAGTTTTCTCCGCGTCGGCCGCGCGGCGCTCGGCGCCCGGCGCTTGGTGTCGGATGGCGTCCGGGCTCTGCGGGTTCGTCGGCTCTCCGACCGTCGGCGGTGGCGGCCCGCCGCGGGGTTTCGTCGCCATGTCGACGAAGCGGACGTTTTCTCCCCATGGCTGCGCGATCGGGAACGATGCCTCCTCCGTCGTGGCGCCGTCGCCGCGCGCATTTTCACGCACGATCAGCTCGACCGGACGGCAACGAGCGAGCTCTTCTGACGAGAGTCGCTCCGCGGGCGTGACGACGAGCACTCCGTCTTCGTCGTGCGCGGCGGCGCGGCGGTGCTCCAAGCCCGGCGGATCGCCCTCGTAGACGACCCAGATCGTGTGCGTCTCTTCCGGATACGCCTCGCGCAACGCGGCGTAGGCCGCGTCGACACCCGCTGCTTGAGAGATGTCGGGCGGCGGCGTCTTCGCCGGCTCGCCTGCGAGAAAGCGCTGTGCTTCGTCGCTGCCGAGGCCGCTCTTCTCGAGCGCCTGCGCCACGGCTTTCTTCGCCTGCTCTTGCAAGAGGCCCTTGTCCCATTGGGCGCCGCTCTTGGCGACGGCGCCGAGGGCCGCATGTTGCACCGCCTCCATCGCCTTGGCCGCGATGTGACGGCTGGCGAGATCGCGCGCTTCAGCCGGAGTGAGGCCGAGCTCGTTCGCCGCCGACTCGAGCGCGGCGCGCTGCGCCTTCGGCTCGTCCGCGGCGTGTTCGAGCGCGGCGGCCGCGCGTTCATAGACCAGCTGGGTCTGCATGCTCCGGCGTTCGTCGGCGATGGCGCCCTCGGGTAGGCCGAGGGCGCGCAGCGTCTCGACCTGCTTTGCGATCGCGGCGCGCGCAGCAGGCGCGTCCGTTCCGCGCACGTTCGTGTCGCCCATCGCCCCGGCGAGTCGCACGGCCTCGCGCGAGCGGACCGCCCGCGCGAGGGTGGGCGAGCTCGCGAGCAGCGCGTCGACGCCGTCCAAGTAGCGCTTGGCTGCGTCGCGCGTCAGCGGCTGTCCGAGCTCGAGCGCGAGCGTCGCGACCTGCGAGCGCAGGCCGCGGATCTCGGCCGTGTCGGGAAGGCCGTCGAACGCCAGCTGAGCGGTCTCGTCGGCGAACGCGCGCTGGGCACGCTCGCCGGCATCGGCAAATCCGAGGCGCTCGAATTCGCTTTTGCGCAAGGCCGTTCGCTCGGCGCTCGCCGGCGCGGTGCCCGACGCGTCGACGCGGGCCTCGACCAGCGTGGTCAGCGCGTGCGCTCGGATGCGCGCGGCTTCTTCCGGCCGAGCGTGTGCGAGCGCGGCGTCGATGCGCGCTGCGGCGTCTGCAGGCGGGTCGGCGAAGATCGCGCTCAGCTCGGACTCGACGCGGGCGCGCGCGGCGCCGTCGACGATTTCATGGGTCAGTGCGCCGGCGCGCACCTTCGCCTCCGCGAGCGCGCACAGGCGCCGGCCGTCGTCGCCGCCGAGCCTGGCTTCGTCGGCGAGCTGCGGCCGCGAAGCGCCGGCCGCGCGCCGCTCATCGAGGTGGGTGTCCTGCGCGGAGCGAACGCTCAGCCGAAACGCCTGCTGCGCATGGAGCAGACCTTCCTCGCGGGTGTCGACGACGTGTTTCTTCACGAGGTCGTCGGCGATCGCATCCATCCGCTTGGCGACGGACGCCGCGTCGAGCGTGCGCAGGTCGGCGAAGGGCGCGTCGAAGCGGGCGCGCGCGGCGGCGGCGTTGACGGCCTCGGAGGTGACGAACGCGCGCACGGCTTCTTGCGCGGCGGGGTCGCTCCCGGCGGCCTTGACGGCGTCTTCTCGGAACTGGGGCCAGTCTCGCTCGCCTTGCGAGGCCGAGTCGATGTTCGACTTCGTGCGCAGCGCTTCGTAGCTCGCGGCGAAGCCCTCGGGCAGCTTGACCCCGGAGCGTGTGAGCTCGGACATGATGGCGGCACGATCGTCTGCGGCGGAGCCCTTGGCGCCCTTGCGAATCCGCCGCTGGCCATCCGCCACCTGCATGAAGATGAACACTTGGTTGCTGTAGGCCCTCGCCGTCTCCAGGTCCTTGCCGGCGAAGATCTGCGGCAGGATCACTTGCTCGACGAGCGATTGACCGCTGTTCCAGGCGATGTTTTCGGCGATATCGAGGCCCTTCACCTCGCGCCCGTACATGCCGACGCGGAGCGCCGTGTCGGCGAGGAAGGTCATGAAGCTGTCCTCGCCGAACACAGCGGCGGCGCTCTTGTGCCACAGCTCGCTCGCTGCGTTCATCAGCTGCGTGTGGCCGTAGGCGCGGCCGAACTGGAAGGTCGGGCGCAGCACGGTCCCGAGCCGGCCCGGCATCGCCGCGAGGCGGCGCTCGATGGCGTTCAAGACGCCGCGCGCCGAGCCGAGCACCTCGACCTCCTCGATGAGCTGGCCGAGGCGCTTTACCCAGCGCAGCTTGCCGATCGCCGACGCGGCGCCGCCGAGCACGATCTCGTCGAGCACCTGCGTGAAGAACTGCACGAGCGGGTCGTTGCAGTAGCGGGTCGCGTCGTCGTGGACTTTTACATAGTGATCGACGATCGCGCGCACCGCCGGCGGCTGGCCGGCGTGCGCGTTCTTCAGCATGCCCGAGTCCCAGGCGCCGCCGTTCGGGGCGATCGTTTCGGCGCTTTGCTTCACGTTGGCATCGCCGGCTCGATAGGCGCCGAGGACGCTCGAGACATCGGCGAGCGCCGAGACGGCTTTGCCCATGAGCAGGCAGGCGACGGAGTCGGGTTCCTTGCCGGCGAGCTTTTGCCCCATGCGGAGCGCTAAGGCGATCGCCTCGGCGCGCTCGCTGACGGTGCCGGGTCCGCGCAGCGCGCTCAGGATTCGCGCTTGGGTCGCTTCATCGAGGCTGTTGTACTGCTCCTCGAAGCTCGCGAGCTGCTTCAGCGCCAGCTCCGAGGCTTCACGGATGCGCTTCTGCGCGGCCGGTCCATGCCGATCGACCGCCTTGCCGAGCCAGCCGAGCAGGAGGCCGAAGGTGACGCCGAGCTTCTTGTACTCGTCGTAGGTGCCGTCGATTTCGGCGACGGCCTGCGCCTCGCCGGTGCGCGCGCCTTCTTTCATCTCGCCGCTGACGAGCGCGATCAAAGGGCCGAGATCCTTGCAGTCCTTCTGAAACGCCTTGAGGGTCGCGCGGCCTGCCTCGGCACCGTCGACGGCGGTGGCGCGCGTGGCGGCGCCGTGGAGCTCGGCGAGCAGCCGCTGCTCCTTGATCGTCTTCGCCTTGGCGTTGACGCCGGCGATGAACACACGCGCGGCGGTCTTGCCGAGGTTGTCCGTGTACTCCTTGCGCTCGCCGGGCGGGACGTCGCCGACGATCTTCGTCGCGTGGTCCAAAAGATGGGCCGCCCGCCCGCGGCTCTGGGCGACGACCGCGTCGGCGCCGCTCAGATCCATCGTGCCGATGACGGTGGCGTAGCGCGGTCGCTCCGCGGCGGGCAGCGCGTCGTAGAGCGCGCCGGCGACTTCCGCCTGGTCGGCGATCGTTCTGAGATGGCGGTCGCGCTTGTCGATCGCATCGTTGTCCCAATAGCTCGCCTGCTGGGCGCGGCCGCCGGCGTCCTTCAAGCTCGTGTGATCGGCGGCAAAGCGAGTGTCGCCGCCGCGGCGCACAGCCGCCGCGCGGCCGAGGTCGTCGAGCTCGCTTTCGAGCGAAGAAATGAGCTCCTTCATCTCGTTGCGGCTGGCCCGCACGGCCTTGAGCTGCGGGTCGTCACGACCCACGTCGCCTTCGAGGGCTTTGATTTGCACGTCATAAGCGCCGAGCATGGCCTCGGCGTCTCTGAGGCGCGTGGCGGCGATGTCGGCCGCGTTGCGCCAGTTCTTTCCCGTCTCCGCCGAGGCGGCGAGCCGTGCGCTGTCGACGCTCCCCTGGAGCTGCGCGTGCTCTTGGGCGGCTTTGGCTTGCGCGATGCGCTCGCTCGGCGCGTAGGTCTCGCCGCGCTTCATCGCGGCATCGTCCGCAGCGACGACGTCGCCCTCTGCCGCGCGCTCGAGCTCCGCGGCACTCGGGTGCGCAGGCCCGCCGGCGGCGTGCATCAAGGCGTCGCCGAGATCGAGCGCCACGGTTTCGTCACGCGAGGCGCCGGCCTTGGCGGCTTCGCAGGCCCGTCGTGCTTCCAGGTACTCGGCGATGAGCCCGCCGCGGGTCTTCTGCGCGTCTTCGAGCAGGCTCTCGGCGTGCGCGATCTCGTCGGCGCTGGCGCCCTCGCGGCGGAGTTTAACGACCTTTTTTGCGAGCTCCTGGATGCCGCCGTAGCGCGTCTGGTTCGCGGGCACGAGGAACTCGTCGCGATCGGCGCGCAGCTTGCGTAGCCCGGCCTCGAGCTCGCGCACGCGCTCTGGGTGGTGTGGATCGGGAATCGCCAGGGCTTCCTCAAGTCGCTTGATCCGCGTCATCAGCTCGTCGAGCTTGCCGAAGCGCTGCTCGAAGGACGCGATGACGTTCGGGCGTCCTGCTGCCCGCGCGGCGCCGGCGGTGCTTCGAAAGAGCTCGGTCGCGCGCTGCGCGTGCAGGTGAGCGAGACGATCCTCCACATGGCGCAGGCGCTTGTCGCCGACGACCGGCCCCTCGTGCCGCGCGGCTTCCGTCTCTAATCCGTCGATCGCGTCGGTCATCGCCCAGGCCCAGTCCGTCACCAGCGATCCCGGCACGGCGCCGGGGTCGCCCTTCAGCCCGCCCCGCTTCGGCTCGCCCGGCGCCTCCGAGCGGCCGTTGACGTGCTCGTCGAGCACCACGAACGCCGCATCGTTGGCGTCGTTCTGGGCGCGGAGGTTCGTCGGATCGTCCTTCCACTTGGGATCGAGCGCGCGGGAGTCAGCGACGAGGCCACGCGCTTCGGCGATCTCGGGTGGGATCGCCGTCGCATCGCCGAGATCGGACGTGGCGACGGACGCTTGCTTTAGTTGGCCCACCTGCGCGATCTGCGACGCCGCTTGCGCGCACGCGATCGCGGCCTTCTTGCGCGCGGCCTCGGGCGCCGTTTCGCCGCCGGCGAGCGTGACGCGCGTCTTGCGCACGGTGGCGACGTTGCGTCCGACGGTCGCGGCCGTCTCGCGCGCCGCGCGCGCTTCCGCTTCGAGCGCCGCGATGCGCTTGGGATCGGCGCCCGCTTTCTTGGCGTCGTCCACGGACTGGGCTTTGTCGTCCGCCAGGCGGATCGCGCCGGAGACGTCGGCGCTTTTTTCCCAGCGCGAGGTGAGGAGCTGCTCGTCTTTTTTCAGCGGCTCGGCGTCGCTGCCGGCGAGGCGACCAAAGCCGATGAGGTTCAGGAGCGGCTGAAAGAGCGCGCCTTCGCTCGTCTTGTCGAAAGCGTCGCGCATCGCGGTGTAGCCCGCGGGGGGCTCGCCGGTGCGACGCCACTCCTCGAGCGCTGCGGCGTCGATGCCGAAGCGGCCGCAGACAGACGGATAGCGCGTCAGGATCTCGCGCTCGAGCCGCTGCAGCGGACGCTCGGTGGCCGCGTCGCGCGTGCGTTTTCTGGCGAGCGCCGCGCGCAACTCTCGCGCGGTCTGCGGTGCCAGAGAGTTGGCCGCCGCGTCGGCGCGCGCGAGCTCCTCGGGCGATCGATGCGCGAGCATGGCGTCGAGCACTGGCGCGCGGGCGAAGGCGTCCGGCAGGCTCACGAGCGTCGACACGAACGCCGTCGGCTCGCTGTCTGCCCGCGCGAGCGCCGCCCATGCCGCCGCGGCGAGGCGCTTCGGTGCGGTGTCGGGCTCGCCCGGGGTGGCGACGGTCGCTCCGGACGGAAGCACCGGCGCCGTGGGCGCACCACTCGGATCGGAGGGAGCGCCAGGCGCGTCGGTGGGCGATCGCGACGCATCGTAACTGTCGCCGCTGCCCGGGACCGCGACCTGCTCGCCGATCGCGAAGTCGAGCGCGTCAGCGAGCTCCGGCCAGGGGATCGATCGAGCCGCCTCGCTCAGCTTGGCGCGATCTTCGGGCTTCGCTTCGGCGACCATGCGTCGCACGAGCGCGGCTTTGTCTTGCCCGTCCGGCAGCTGCAACCAGATCGCGGCGAGCGCTCCCCGGCGTTCGCCGCCTTGCAAGAGGGCGTCGCGGCAGAGCTCCGCCGCGACGTCGAGGTCGAGCGTCGGGCGCTCCTCCTCACTGTTGGGCGCAACCACTGGCGTGTCGATCGAGATCTTTGCCATCAGTTGCCCACGAAGCGCAGCGTGTATTCGCCGAGCGGGCCCAGATCGACGACGGGCGCGTTCAGCCGCGCGCGACCGCGTGCCGGCGACCAGGCGAACGCGTCGACGATCTCGATGATCGCCACCACGATGACGCCGAACGCGCCGACGTTCTGGAGGACCTGCGCGGCAAAGGCGCCATCGCGATAAGTTCCATCGCTGTTGCGCAGGCTGGCAAACCAAAGCGCTCCGCCGACATTGAGCCCGACGCACGCGAGCTCGAGCGCGAGGAACGCGCCGCCGGTGGGATCGGCGTTCACGAAGTGGCCGATGCCGAGCGGGAGCACGCGCAGCCACGGGTGGCGGTCGCCGAGGCTCGTCTTTTGCGGCGGGGCCACCGGCGCCGTGGCGGTCGTTCGTGGCGGCTCGAGGACCGGCGCCACAACGACCGACGCAGAGGCAAGTGACTTCATGTAGCTCTCACGCTCCTCGTCGAAGAAGGCGAGCAACGGTGGGCTGTGGGCGTCGCGATCGATCGTGACGTCCGGGTTTTCGACGAGCAGCTCGCGCAGCACCTGCTTGGCTTGCGCCTCGTTTCGCTCGACGAAGTAGCTGAACGCGAGCAGCAGCTCGGCACTTTGTCGGATCGCCGCGCTCTTCGGCTTTCTTGCGACCAAGGCGTCGAGCTCCTTGATCGCTTGCTTGAACTTGTAGCTTTCGTAGGCGTTGCGTCCGGCGGCGAGCGACACTTCGTCAGGGTCGGCCGGCGCGGCGGCGATCAGCACGGCGAGCAGCAGGGTCATGGTTTCTCCAAGCGTATGGGGACCTCGCGCCGCTCGCCGGCCGCGAGCTGCAAGACGATTTCTTTGGTGACCATCTTCGGGTTCTCGAAGCGCACGACGTGCCGCCCCGGCTCGAGCTCCGTCTCGTGAAACACCGGGGTCGTGCCGAAGGGGATGCCGTCGATCAGGATCTTCGCCCAAGGGGTGACGACGAACTGCACGAACGCACGGCGGGCGGGCGTTGCGGGTGCCGGTGCGGCAGGGGTCGGCTTGCGTGGGCGCGGCCGATCGCGAGCTTCGTCCGGCAGCGGCGTGGGCGCCGGTACGGCGTCGTTCGGGGGTGGTTCGGGCAGCGGCAGCGCGTCGCCGGCGCCGGCGCCGGGCTCGGGCAGCGGCGCCAAAGGCGGCGCAGGCGTCGCGACCTCGATGCGGGGCGGTGGCCGCTTGGCCAGGACGCGCGGGAGCAGCACCGCGCCGGCGCCGACGGCGGTCGCGGTGGCGGCGATCGCGAACCACAAGGGCCAGCGCGACGAGGCTGCGTCCTCCGTCGCGGCGCGCGTCGGCGCGGTCGCCGGCACAGTCGCCGGAACGGTGAGCGACGCCGTCGCCCCGGCGGCCGCGTGAGCCACCGCGGTCTCGCCCCGGGCGGCGGCGATGCGCGTCACCTGTGTGCCTTCGCTCTGGCCGTGCAGAAAGCGCGCGAGGTGCGCCCGCGGGTCGACGACGCGCGCGGCGGTCAGATACTCGCGCAGCGCCGCCGCGATCGGGCCCGCGTCGGCCGCACGCATGTTCATGTCGGGCACGAGCAAGCGCTCGACGATCGCGCGGTAATCTCGATCGATCGCCGCCGGCAGCGCCGCGTGGTCGCCCTTCGTCACGAGCCGCAGCACATCCATCGGTGTCGCCGCGGCGAACGGCGACTCGCCGGTGATGAGTGCGTGCATCAACGCGCCGAGCGAGAACAGGTCCGAGCGGCCGTCGACGGAGTCCGGGTTCAGCACCTGCTCGGGCGAAGCGAAGAGCGGGCTGCCTATCGCTTTGGTATCCGCGCGCACGAAGGTCCCGGTCTTCTGCTCGAGCCCGCGGGCGATTCCGAAGTCGCCGAGCACGACGCGGCCCTCGTGGTCGACGAAGACGTTCTGCGGCTTGAGGTCTCTGTGCACGATCGCGTTCTGGTGCACGAGCGCCAGCGCCTCAGCGATCGCGATCGCGACGCACGCCGCGACGTCGGGCGGCAGCAGGCTCACCTTGAGCAAACGATCCAACGTGACGCCGTCGATCAGCTCGAGCACGAGATAAGGCAAGCGCGCGTCGCGTCCGCCATAGTCGAGCACTTCGACGATCGCCGGGTGGCGCAGGCGGCCGAGTGCGCGCGCCTCGCGGTGAAAGCGCATCCGCGCTTCCTCGTCGGCGTCGCCCCGGATCAGCTTGATCGCCACGTCGCGCTGCAGCCGAGTGTCGCGGCCCGCGAAAACCGTGCCCATCGCGCCCTGGCCGAGCGGGCGCAGGTTCTCATAGCGGCCACCGGTGACGAGCACGAACGCCGCCCGTTCATCGCCCGCGGCGAGCGCCGCGTCGGTGTCGGTGCGCACCTCCTCGCTCGAACGCGCGATCAGCTTCTCCTGCGCGAGCCACGCGGCCACGATCGATTTGGGATCGCCGCCGGCGAAGCGTTCGAGCTGTTCGGCGAGGGCGCTGGCGCTCGGCCGGTCCTCGGGGCGAGCGGCGGCCAGCGTCGCGTCGACCAGCCGGGCGATCGGGGCGGGTACACCCCGATCGGCGAGGCGCACGAAGCGCCGCGCGCGGATCGCTTCGAGGAGTGCGCCCGCGTGCTCGCTCTTCAGCGGCGGCGAGCCGAGCAGCGCGTGGGCGAGCGCGACGAGCAGCGCGTGAACGTCGCTCGCCGGCGTGGCCGGCGCGTCGTCGAGCAGCTCGGGCGCGATCCCATGCGCGTTGGCGGTCGCTTGCGTCGACGCCGTGGCGGCGAGCGTGTCGCTCCGTGCATTCGTCGCCGCGGCGAGGCCGAGCTCGGCGAGCAGGGCGACGCCGCTCGGCTCGAGGTCGATCGCGCGCAAGCCGATATCTCGGTGAACGAGACCCTCTGCGTGCAGGGCGGCGAGGCCGCGCGCGATCTGCGCGACCATCGCCACGGCCACTTCTGCCGGGATCGCCCCTTTGGCACGCACGGCTTCGCTCGCGCGCAGGCCTTCCAGCCGCTCGGTGACGATGTAGGGCTCGGCCTCTTCTTCGCCCGTGTAGTCGTGCAGCATCACGACGTTCGGGTGCTCGACGCGCATCAGCACCCGTGCTTCGCGGTGAAAGCGGGTCCGCGCGCGCTCGTCGGCGGCGCCGAGGACCTTCATCGTCACGCGGCGCTTCAAACGCTCGTCGGTGGCCTCGTAAGTGCGCGCGCGGCCGTCATCCTCGACGAGCGCGTCGATGCGATAGGGGCCGACGTGGGTGGGGAGCGGCGCGCGCACGAAGCTTCCTTCCTCAACCGAGTCTACGCGCCCGCGGGCCTCGGCGGCTCGTCGGGACACGTCTCATTTCTTTTGCAGACGGCGATCGACGACTTTGCGATGCGAGAAGCCGACCTGCGCGAGGAACGCCTGCTCGCGCTGTAGGATTTCCTGGGTTTGCGGGTTGGCGATGCTCGGGTCGCTCGCTAGTACGAGCTCGACGATGGCGTGGCAGGTGTCGGGCGCGAGCGCCGCGAGCTCGCGATCGACGCGGGCCTTCTCTTCGAGGAGGCGCGCTCGCGTCGTCTCGTAGCGCTCTTTCTGATCGTAGAACGTCGAGAAGAAGTCGCCGGGCGCTCGGGCCGCGGCCGCCGGTTTCTTGGCCGCTGCCGGCGAGCTCTTGGCTGTTTGCACCTTGTCGAAGAGCTCGGTGGTCGAGCCTTGAGCGGCGAGATCGGGGTTCACGGCGCGAGCCTTGCGCAGGAGGTCCTTGCTCATGCCGAGCCCGCTCCCTTTGGCGCCCGGTTGCGCCTTCGCCCAGCCGTCTTCGTCGTCGCTCATGCCCGCCTCGTCACGTTCACATTCGCATTCACATAAAGATGCGCCGCAGAGGGCGGTGACGCATCCTTTTCGGAGCGACCGCTCACCATAAAGAATGCAACGCGTGGACTCGAACCCGCCGCGCTCTGGTTGGAGTAGCTTCTCGGCAGGAGCCCTCACATGTCGGTATCGAGAGTAGGAACGACGGACCCGCGCGCGGCAACGCAGAGCGAGCAGATCAACCGCAACGAGGCGAAGGGCGTCGAGAAGAACGACGCCGCTCGGCAGGTGAAGGCCGCGGCCATCGCTGCCCCTAAGGACGTGCTCGTCGCCGGTGTGGGGGGCGACGCCGAGCCCGTCGCGGCGCTGACCACCGAGGCCGTCAAGCCGATGTCGAACGCCGAGGCGCTCGCGCTGCTCAGCGCGCTCAAGCCGCTGATGGGCAAGCCGAACGGCCTGCCGTTTCCCGACGAGGCCTTCGCGCATCCGGCGTTGCTCGAAGGCGCGAGCACGCAGGCGCCGCTCGGGGCCGAAACGAAGACCATCCTGTGCAACGCGCTCGCCTCGGCGGCCACCGACAAGGCGGCGGGCGATCCCGACGCGCTCGCGTCGCTCCTTGGCATGCAGCTGAAGACGCTCGCGTTCCCCTCGCGCGCCGAGCGCCAAAAGTGGCTCGAGGCGCAGGAGAAGAAGTGTGGGGCCCTCGCGACGGCGATCGTGGGCGACGGCACGAGCCCGCTCCCGGAAGATGTGCGGCGGCGGCTCGGCCCGCGCTTTGCCGAGGTGTCGCGTGCGCTCGAAGACACCTTCCGTGCCCAGCGCAACGCCGCCAATGGACCGCGCCGGATGCAATCAGACGTCGAGATCCCCGGCCCCGAGGTGGTCGCGCTCGAGAAAGCGGTCGCCGGCGTGTTGCCCGAGATCACGGCGGCGCTGCGTCAGGGAAGCGACGCGGCAGCGGTCGTGGGTCAGCTCGGGATCGATTGGTCGCTCGTCGACATCGACTCGCTGATCGCGATCGTCATGATGGAGTGCGGGCGGGCAGCGACCGATGAGCTGCGCGAGGCGCTGACGACGATGCAGGAGAACAACAAGAAGAAGAAGGCGCAGCGCGAGCAGCTGACGAAGATGAAGGCCGAGAAGGCCGAGGTCTATGCGGCGATGCACCAAGAGTACGACGCGTTGCGCGCGGCCGGAAAGATCGATCCGAGCTACAGCTTCGAGGATTTTGCGGCCTGGCGCGCCGTCGAGTGGGACGCCTTCGGCAACGCCCAGCTCGAGCAACCGATGGATCCCTTGCCGGACGTGGCGACGCATCCACCGCCGGACGCGAGCGCCGTTGATGGCTCAGAGTCGACGACGGACGCACCGCCGCCGAGCCAGATCCAAGACGTCCCGCCGTGTCCGACCGAGATCCAGCAGGCGATCGCCGACAAGTACGGAATCGATCCCGCCGACGTCGGCATGCTCTGGATCTGCTTCTACAAGCACGGCGAGTCGTTCCCGGAGTCCTTTGATCCGACGCAGGCGAAGTTCGAGGAGTTCCTGACGTCCATCTATCAGGTTGGGCTGATATCCGGCGAGTCGCACCACAACAAGAGCATGGTCGAGGGTTTCAAGGAGCAGCTCGCGGCCGATTCCGCCGCCAAGAAGGAGGCCGCGGCGCAAGCTGCGCAGCCTCCACCGCTCGCAGACAAGACCTATTGTACGGACCTCGAGGGCAAGTCACCCGAACAGATCGCCGCGATGCTCGACGAGATGTTCAAGGACCCGGCGTTTGCGGCGCTCCTCTCTCAGCCACCGTGGGCCGCGCTCCACCCCGGTGCCGGCGGCATCGGCCACAAGCTGTTGTCTCTGGTCACGCAGATGTATTGGGAGGTCGAGCTCGGCGCCTGGGAGAACGCCGCCGCTCACAACCAACAGGCGCATCTGCTCGGCGAGAAGCTGGATCTGCTCATCGCCAAGCTGCAGGAGGCATTCCCCGGGCAGACGCAGGTGCTGGCGGCGATGTTGGCGCTTCCCGAGCAGTACGCCGAGCGTCGAGCGGCTGAGCTCGCCGCGTGGGATCCGCCGGGCGACGGCGACGAGTTCGCTTACAACGTCGGCGTCAAGGACACGCTCACCAACTGGTTTACCCAAGCGGTCAGCGAGGGCTGGCCGTCGGGCGGAGCGTGGACTGGAACCGAGACCTTCGACGAATTCAAGAACGGCTGCCCGTTGACGGCGCCGCCGGTGCCGCCGCCTCCGGAACAACCACCGACCTGGCAAGACGAAGTGCTCGACGCCTGGCCGAAGCCGACGTTCAAGCCGCTCGCCGCGACGCTCGCCCGCGGCATGGCGCCGATTCCCAAGGCGCCGGCGGTCGAGGCCACTGAAGACACGTCCGACACGGCCGATCTCGGGCCGCCGCCGGACACCCTCGAGGGCGCGCGCCAATCCGGCAATCTCGCGGGCTTCGAGGCCGAGCTTCAGCGCATGGACGACAAGATCCAAGCGACGAGCGATCTCTCCGAGGAGCTCTCGCTCAAGCTGCAGATGCTGATGGATCGCCGGCAGAAGGCGATGGAGCTGCTCTCGAATCTCCTCAAGAAGATGAGCGACACGAGCGGCGCCATCATCGCGAATACGCGCGGATGATCGCGCAGGAGAAGGTGTGATGACTGGTACCGGAGAGACCCGAGCGGCCACCATGGAGTTGCAAAGGTTGGCGGCGGCCCTGGCGTCGGCGAAGCGCTGGGCGGCCGCCGAAGTCGCCGCTGCACTCGCCGTCGAAAGCGATCCACGAAGCGCCGATGCGTGGATGTTGCTCGGGATGGCACGCGCGCACCAAGGCGAGGGCTTGGCGGCGATCCGCGCGTATCAGCGCGTGGTCGCCGAGCGCCCGAAGGACGTCGAAGCATGGACGGCGCTCGGCGAGCTTCACCTCCAACGCCTGGAGTATGATGGAGCCGCGGCGGCGCTGCGGGAGGCGATGCAACTCGATCCCGCGGCGCAACACCCGGCCGGCCGGCGCGCGCGCTTCGCCGCCGCGAACGCGATCGGCACCCTGAAGGCGAGCGCATGAACAGAGTGCTGTTGGCATGCGCCAGCCTGATGCTTGGCGGTTGCTTCAACTTCACTCGGGCCGTCTTTTCCTCCGGCACGAAGCCGGCCCCGCAGCTCGCGCTGTCGTCTCCGAGCGACGGCGCCGAGGGCGTGCCGGTCGGCGATCCTCTGCACCTCTACTTCTCGCAAGCGATGAACGAGGACTCGCTCGTTGTCACCGCCGATCCGCCGATCGCGCTCATCGCCTTCGGATGGCAGGACGACGGGACGCACGTGACGTTCGCGCCGGAAGGCGAGTGGGCGGCCGAGACCACCTATACGATCGCCTTCGATGCAGTCGGGGTCGAGGGCGCCGCGCTCGTTGGCGCGAAAGCGATCGCGTTCACGACCGGCGCGCCAACAGCCGTCTTCAACGATCCACCTGCCATCGTCGGGACGGTGCCGCCAAACGGCGCCGTGTCGGTGGCCGCGGCGAGCGCCCTCAGCGTGCGCTTCAACCACGCGATGGTCCCAAGCTCCATCGTCGTGACGACCGCGCCTCAACACACGCTCGGCGTGCCGAGCGCGTCGGACGGGGACACGCTCTTTTCGTTCTCGCCGCCGGAGTCCTTCATAGAATCCACCGCGTATCAGGTGCTCGTCACCGGCATCGACACGCGCGGCTTGCAAGCGGCCGGCGGTTTTTCGTTTTCGACGGCGAACCTGTCGTCGCCGAGCGTGCTCACGACCGTGCCGGTCAACGGCTCACAGAGCTTTCCGACGAACCAGTCGATCGCGATCACCTTCAGCGAGCGGATGAACCCGGCGACGGCAACGCCGAGCAGCGTGGTGCTGACGCTGGTGGGCGGCGGTCAGAAGTCGTGCGACCTCGCGTGGACCAACAACGCGACGCAACTCCTTTGCACACCGAATCCGGCGCTGGTCGACGCCAGCGATTACACACTGGTTCTGTCCACCGCCCTTGCCGACGCGGGAACGCCCGCGCTGCCGCTCGCGGCCCCGCTGATACTCACCTTTCGCGCCGGTCCGCCGGACGTGACGGCGCCGGCGCTGAGCGGGCCCGCCGAGCCCAGCGCTTACGCCGAGAACGTACCCATCGCCGAGCACACTGCGCCTCAGCGTGGCGTGCACCCGGACGCCAACCTCGTCTTCACCTTCAGCGAGCAGCTGTCGAACCTCGACGGCAAGCTGCATGTGTTCGAGGACGTGATCGGCCCCGGCGGCCCGAGCGGGGTCAGCGGGACGCTGACCGGAGCGCCCGGAGGGAACGGCGGCTACGCGTACACTTTCAATCCCGCGAGCTCATTCAACTACGGCGCCGTCGTCAGCTGGACGATGGATCCCGGCGTCACCGATCTCGCGCATCTTCCGCTCGCCCCATACTCGGTATCGCAGAAGATGCGCATCATCGCGCAGGAAACTGTGAGCGCCACGGCGGCGACGGCCGCCGGCCACATCCGCTTCCTGGGCGGCGCATACTCGGCGAACACGACGGCGACGATACTCGGCGTGGGTGACGACAACAGCGCTGGCGCATATCGCGCGTTCATCGAGTTCTACGTGCCCTGGGGAGCGCCGACCAAGATCGTCAGCGCACAGCTCACGCTCTTCCGCACCTCGGTGACAGGCACCCCGTACACCTGGAACGGGCCGCTGCGCCTGCAAAGCGTCTCCTTCGGATCGGTTCCGGACGAAGGCACGGAAACGCCCCCGACGAACGACTACAGCACGCCGTTCGACGCCGGCGGCGAGACCACGCAAGTCAGCGACGGCGGCGCCGGGCTCAACGTCTTCGACGTCACCGCGACGGTTCAGTGGTGCTTGTCGGTCGCCCGTTCGCACCCGCAGTGGCGGCTCAAGCATGACTGGAACGCCAACTGCGGCAGCGGCGGACCTTGTATCGAGCCCAAGCACTCGGGCTCGGCCGGATATACGCGCTGGGCCAGCGGTCTGGGGATCCCGAGTCTTCGGCCGAAGCTCGACGTGACTTTTCAGAACCTGGGTCAGGCGCCGTAGCCGGATTTTGTGTCGTCGCCGCGCTTGCGTTAAGTCGAAGCGAGATGAGCTCCGACACCACCGCCGACCTCGCCGCCGACCGTCCAGCGCGCCGGCGGCAGCCAGCGCGAGAGCTCGGGCTCGTGGTCGTGGCGTCGCCGGCGCTGTCGCTCGGCCACTGCGTGCCGATCACCGAGACGCTCGAGATCGGGCGCGAGGCGACGGAGACGCTCGGCGGCGACGGCGCCCTCTCTCGCCGGCACTGCACCATCCGCCGCGAGCGCAGCGGCCTCGTCGTGGAGGATCACGCGAGCAAGAACGGCACCTTCGTCGATGGCGCTCGGGTCGCGCGCTCGCCGCTCGCCGCCGGGTCGCTGCTGCGCGCTGGCGCGTCGCTGCTCATCGTGGCGCCAGCGCCGCCAAGGACGCCGAAAGATCCGCTGCTCGTCGGCGTGTCGGAGCCGTTGCAGCGCGCCCGCGAGGCGATCGAGCGGCTGGCGCCGAGCGCGCTCACCGTGCTCCTCATCGGCGAGAGTGGCACCGGAAAGGAGCTCGCCGCGGCGCGCCTGCACGCGCTGAGCGGTCGCCAAGGCGCGCTCGTGCCGGTCAATGCCGCCGCGATCACCGAGAGCCTGGCGGAGTCGGCGCTCTTCGGTCACGAGCGCGGCGCATTCACGGGCGCGACCGAGCGCCATGCCGGCGTCTTCGAGCAGGCCAAGGACGGCACTGTGTTCCTCGACGAGATCGGCGAGCTGTCGCCGGCGCTGCAAGCGAAGCTCTTGCGCGTGCTCGAAGGCGGCGATTACGCGCCGGTGGGATCGACGCAGAGGAAGCGCTCGAGCGCCCGGGTCATCGCTGCCACGCATCGCTCGCTCGAGGCGATGGTCGAGGCCGGCTCGTTTCGCGGCGACCTCTATGCGCGGCTCGCCGGCGCCGTCGTGGTCATGCCGCCATTGCGCGAGCGCCGCATCGACGTGCCGTGGCTCGTGGAGCACTTTCGTCGTTCTTCGGATGCGCCGCCGTTTTCCGCCGAGGCGATCGAGCGGCTGATGCGGCACGCGTGGCCGCGGAACGTGCGCGAGCTGCGCCAGTTGGTCGACCGCTTGCTCGTCGAGCACAAGAACGAAGCCCGCATCGACGCCGAGGCGCTCGGCGAGCTCACAGCGCCGGCGGCGACGGTGGCGGCGCCCGAGACCGCAACCGAGGCCGCACCCGAGCCCGAAGACAAAGCGGCGTTCGAAGCGGCCGTCATCGCCCACAAGGGCAACGTCGTGAGGCTCAGCAAGCACTACGCGCGGACGCGAAAGCAGATCTATCGCTGGTGCGAGCGCTTTGGGATCGATCTCGATCGCTATCGCTGAGCAGCGCGGCCCACCTGTCGCCGATGAGCGGCACGAAGGCCGAGCGGTCGGCTGCGGCCACGGGTCGCAGCGGCTGATCGCTCGTCACGATCGCCACGCCGAGGCGATCGCCGAGCTGCTTCATCGCGCGCTTCTCCTTCGGAGTCAGCAGGTGCTCAGACAGGCCGACCTTCGTCGGCAGGCCGTGCCGGGCGAGCAAGCCGTGGAGCGCGCGCTTCACCGCCTCGAGGTCGACGCCGTCGGCGGTGGCCAGCTCCATCCCCGTGGCTTCGTCGCCGATCACGATGCGCCCGACCTCGCGGCGGACGAGGACCAGGCGGCCGGCGACGCGCTCGCGGCGCTCTGGTGCCGCGATCAGCGCTTCGCTCTGCAGCCAGCGCGTGAGGGTGGGATAGGAGACAGCGATCGCGTGCTCGGCGAGGCGGCGGCGGAGCGCGGTCACGGCGAGCGCTTCACGCGCGAGCCAGCCCCGGCAGAGCGCGATCGCCTGCGCGCGGATCGTCTCCGGCAAGCGGCGATTCGACGGCCGTCCGCGCAGCTGATGATCGAGCCCCGCCGCGCCGGCCCGCCGCACGCGCACGAGCTTGCGCCACACCGTGCTGCGATGCAGCCCGAGCGCTTCGGCCGCTTCGCCGAGCGACAGCTGACCCTGTTCGACGCGATTCAAGATTTCGAAGATGGTGTTTTCCATGCGGGCCTATTGAGCAGCGGTCGTGCCGGGTGCGGGCCCGCAAGAATCCAGATCTTTTTCTCCGGTTTTGCCGTGGACACATGCGTCTGACACATGCGGCGGGCCCGCGTTTCTAACGAGCACGGTGCACGCGAAGGCCGCCGGCGAAGAAACCGCGAAGACCTCTGTGGAGGTGGTTCGTGAGCGTGCGAAAAGTGCAACGAGCTTTGACCCTGTCAGCGGCGCAGCCGGCAGAGCGCGCGGTGCGAGCGGCGATCGCCGCAGCGAAGGCGGACGACGTGCTCGAGGCGGACGAAGCCGATGTCCTCGAAGCGCTGCCGCAGGTGTACGCGCTCGACGCGGCGACGAGCGCCGATCTGCGCCGAGCCCTGGCGGCGCCCCGCGCATCGGGCCGGCCGGTGGGACGCCCGGTCGACGCCGTGCGCCTGGCCAAGCGCGCGGCGGAGCGCGGCGGCTTTTGGGCGTTGTCTCCAGCGATGCGGGCGCGGCCGGACGTAGCCGCTGTCGCCGTCTATAGCGGCGACACATCGGCCATGACCCGCGCCTGTGGAGCCGCGGCCGCCGATCTCGATCTCGCCAAGGCCGCAGTGCAGGCCGATCCCGCGACCTTCTTTTCGCTGCCGCCGGCGATGCGCGAGCGCCGCGAGCTTTTGCTTTTCACGCTCGGTTGCTTGCAGCCGTGCTTCCCGTTTGCGCGCTTCGATCGCGAGCTGCTCGCGCAGCACCTCGAGACCTATGTGCTCGAGCCCGAGCTCTTGCGCCGCCGCTGCGCCCGCGTGGGCGAAGAGCCGACCGCCATCGCCGCCGAGCTCGAGCGCATGCAACGCGAGGAGCCGGCGCGCTTTGCGGCGCTCTCGGCGCGCACGGCCCGCGCCGGCATTCGCCACGCCGAGCGCCTCGTCGACGTGGCGATGCTCGAGCGCCTCCTGGCCGATCGCGAGGCGCCCGCCAGCGATCCGCGCCCTGTCGTCGCCATCAGCGCGCCCGAGAGCGATTGGAACGGCGCCTTCATGGCCCTCGGTGAGGGCGTCGTGGCGCCGCTGCTCGCGAGCCACCGCGTGATCTATTTCGACAGCGCGAGCGACGCCGAGATGGCGAGCGCGCTCCACGCCTACGCGCCCGAGGGTGTGGACGAGCTCGTGATCGCCGGTCACGGCTCCGCGACGCTCCTCGCGCTCACGGCTCCTGGAATGTTCGATCACCAGACGCTCGACACGACCGACGCCGACATCGCGGCGAGACTCCGCGCCCGCTTGCGCCGCAAAGCGCGTGTGTGGCTGCTGAGCTGCGAGACCGCGCACGGCCGCGGCGCCGGTGATCTCGCGGGCTTTCTCGCGCGCCATCTGGGCGTGCCGGTGACCGCGCCAGTCGAGTCAGTCCCGATCGGCTTCGTCGACGTCGCGCACGGGCGCATCGTCGGCTTTGACTTCTTCGGCGGCGAGGCGGTCCGCGTGTTTCCCCGTTAGGGGCCTTCCATGCGCTCTAGTCCTTCGACCGCATGAATGTTGTTCGTAGGCGTTGACGTCGCCGTCGCCGTCGCCGATCGAGTAAATACTCGTGCTGCATTGAAGTTCGCCTCGAGCAATGAGCTCGAAACGGTTTTCGTC
>JADLHZ010000133.1 GCA_020848545.1 Deltaproteobacteria bacterium
CGTCGAGCTCGGGTCCATGCGATCGACTGGGGCTGCGTGCGGGACGGCGGCAACGATCGGCGACGGTAGCGCCGCGAAGCGCGTGTTGATGCGAATCATGGCGCCCATCATCGGCGCTGCCCGCGCGAGAGACCCTCATCAAAGGCCAAACGCGATCAACTGTCGTCTCACCACGACGCGCAGCGTTTGAACGCTAGGCGCCGCGATCAGGGCTTTGCGCGATCGGTGTCGCCAGCGGCAAGGGCGCGCTTGAAGCAAGCATAATAGTACACTTCCGCGATCGGCGATGCGACGGCCTGTCCCCCGCCATAGCGCTCGGTCGTCGCTTTCACCTCGGAGGTCACGAACGCGGAGACGAGCTCCCAGCCTTCGAGTCCTCGCTCGGTGATCTTGTCGCGCCACATCGCGAACGCGGAGTAGGCCTCGCATTTCTGCTCCCAACGCATGGGGGCGGGCGGCGCGGGGACCTTGGTTGGAGAGGCAGCGAAAGCAAGCGTCAGCAACAATGGCATCATGCGTGCGTTATCGCTCGTCTTGCCAACCTTCGCGCGCCATTTTTCGCCGTCGTCCGAATCCCAATTGCCGATGTCGTCTTTGGATCCTCGCGTCTCGTCGGGTCCGTGGCTCGACACATCGAAGCGGTCTCGATTGTGTTCGCCCGGCACCGCATACGCATAGTCGTGATCCCACGGATCACGCGGCACGCGCTTGTTGCCCTTGAAGTCCACCTCCGCCAAACCTACCGTCGCCGACGGATATTTCCGGTGCGAGAGCCTATGGAGCTCTACCGCTTCGTCGATTTGCCGAACTTGGATCTTCGCTGTTTCGATCTTTGCCCGCTCGTACTGCTTGTAAATCTCGGATCCGATGACGCCCGTGATCAAAGCGATGATGGCCAGGGCGATCATGATTTCGATGAGACTGAACCCGCGTTGGTTTTTCATGCGATGACCGGGAGCAACCGCGCCCGTCGTCGCCGTCGAGGAAGTGCGCTTGGTCGGCGAGGCCGAGACCGACAAGTGCAAGGTGCTCGGCATGCATCGCGTGGAGATCACGACGAACGTGCAGGCGGCGAACGACGAGCTGAAAGCGTTCGCGCGCAAGCTCGGCGGCAACGCGGTGCAAGCGTCGCGCTTCGAACGCGGCGGCCGCGCGTCGTTGATGGGCGATATCTACCGGTGCGGCGGCGCGGGCGGGAAAGCGCGTTGGCTGACACCGAAAAGCGCGGCCGCCTCCTGTTCGGATGCTGCGCGTGTAGCACTGTGTGCGGCCGCCTCGGGGTGGCTCTTGCGCAAGGCGCTCGCTGGCGAACGTGCTGCTACTCGAGCGCGCCGTTTCGTGCTGGCGGCCGAGCACAGCGCGACGCTACGGACGTAAGAGGCGAAGTCTCTGCTGGACTCCTCCCGTGGCAAACCTTTGCGATATCGTGCAGGCTCGTTGCAGGGGGGACCATGCGGAGGTCGGTCGCGGCGATCGTCATGCTCGGCTGGTCGGCCTGCGCACCGCCGGCAGAGCAGCGGGAGTCCTGCTCAGACGCCGCTTGTACTACCGGCGCCTCGGAGTGCGCGGAGGATGGCACCCTCGTCGTGTGTACGCCCGACGAAGACGGGTGCGGCAGCTATCCGAGCAGCGGTCACGCCTGCCTCGAAGGCGCATGCATCGAACGCGATGACGACACCGCCTACTGTCCGTGCACCGACGATCCGGGCTGCTCCGCTGCTTGGTCCGCCTGTGACGACGACGGCGCGATTTTTGGCTGCGCGGCGAACGAAGAAGGTTGCATCAAGCCGATGCGGACCACCTGTGCGCCGCCTCTCGTCTGCGTGAACCCACCGAGCGCGCAAAGCAGCTGCGGCTGTCCGCCCGCAACGCTGGCAGGATTCGGCGTGCCGCTGCCGGTGCAGCGCGGCGGCGGTTGTCCGATGCTCGGCGCTCTCGGGTGCGACGTGCTCACGAGCGCCATGGATGAGTGCGTGACCGACGCCGGCTGTCAGATCTGGCGCGAGAAGATGCGCTGCGAGGAGGTCGGCCTGCGCTGCTCCGGCTCCGCCGGCTCGGGCGCGTTTTGTCAGTGCCCAAATACCAATGGTCCGAGCTTCTACGTCGACGCCGCCGCCGGCAGCACCAACAACCCCGACCAGACGAAGTTCAGTGCAACCGGCGCCGAGAGCCCGGCGAAGTGCCGCTTCAAAACCATCGCGGCGGCGATGTTGGCTGCCTCCAACGCGCGCGCCAAATTCAAGGATATTTCCGTGATCGCGACAGGCGCGGGCGTCGCCCCGATGACCTTCGGTGCGGCCACCACCGGCGAATCGGGCTTCTTCATCTCTGGCGGCGTCACCTTGACGACGGACGAGCCCGCCGGCACCGCGCCGGGAAAGTACGTGCTAGCGCCGTCCTCCTCGCTCACGCTGGACATGGGCGCCACCTTGCGACAGTTCGCCGTCGTCTTCGACGCCAACACGCCGTCGTACTTCCGGGGCATTACGTCGCTCTGCAACGTCACCGGCATCATTCCGCCTCCCCAGTGTTCACGCTCGACAACGTCGTGATCGACGGCAGCAATCGCGTCGACCACGCGATCGCAGCGGACGCCTCTTGTGGCGCAGTCATCAAAGATAGTGTCGTGCGCAACTTCCTTGGCTGGGGGATGGCGCAGACGGCGTTTGTCGCCAGCACGGTTGTTCGCACACGGATCTCCGGCGGCACACGGGGAATATTTCATCAGCTTTCGGGGCTCCAACTCGAAGACGTGACGATCACCGGTGCGAGCGAAGCGGGCCTCTACGTCATCGGCGGGTCCACGTCGTGCTCGCCATGCGTGCTCAGCGCGAACGGCGTCGGCCTCGATCAACGCGGCGGCGTCGTCTCGTTCGCAGGCGGAAGCGCGATCACCGACAACACCGGCGCCGGGATCGCGCTCGCAGGAGGAACGCTCGCCATTGGCGGCAGCGGGCCGTCAGGCGTGGAGATCGCCGGCAACGGCGCCGAAGGCATCATCGTCGGCACGTCACCCTCGAGCGTGCCGTACAACGCGTCGTCGCTGACGCTCGCTGGCGCGAACGTTCACGACAACGTTGGCCCGGGCTTGCGCGTGCAGAACCCATTTGGTCCGAGCGGGAGCCCCGGCGTCGTGGGGGTGTCGGGATGCACGTTTACAAACAATGGCGGCGCCAACTTGCGCGTGGACGACTCCGGGGTCCGGGTTGGCGCGGACCCCATCAGCCTCCGCGTCAACGCGACCACGTTCATCGGCAGCGCACACGCGGTTTGGCTCGCTGGCACCACGAGCTCCGCCGTTGCGTTGAGCGGCAGCACGCTGCGCGACGCAACGGATACAGCCATGCTCATCGAGCATCTGTCGCCTGCGTGGCACGTGCGGCTCACCGGCAACGAGTTGCGCCACAACGCTGCCACCACGCCGCGCGCCGGGCAGCTCATCGGCGGCTTCTTTGCGCACTCGGACGCGGGCTGGCCGGCGGACTTCGTTTTCGAAGGCAACAGCCTCTTCAGCAACACGCAGCACCAAATGGGCCTCGACGTGGCCGGAGTCACGGGGCCCACGAGCGTGAGCATCAGCTTCGGTGCGCTCGGATGCGCGGGGCCGGCCAACAGCTTTTACTGTTACGCGAACGCGCCGGCGCTGAGCGCGGCCAAAGGCCTCGTCGTCTCGGCCGGCAGCAACGTCACGCTCAGCGTAGATGCCGGCGCAGCGAATTGGCAAAACGGTCTGAGCACCGCCGGCCTCGACGACCAGCTGATTTCGGTGGGCGCGTGCGCGGTGACGGGATCGGCGTGCGGCGGGTTTGCGCCGATGTGTCCGAACTGATGGGAGCTTCGGTGATGACCGCAAGAGAATGCGCCGTGTTCCTCGTCTGGGCCGTGCTCCATGGCTGCGGGCCGTCCACATCACCGCCCACGTCACGAACGAATACACCTCCATCCATATCGGGGCCGCAGGTTGCAAAGGCGATCGCGAACGCGGGCAACGATCAGACCATTTCGACCTGCGTGCCCACGATCGTGAGCGGCGTCAAAAGCACCGCCGAAACCGCCGGCGGGACGGTGACCTTTCAGTGGAGCATCTTGTCCTCGCCCGTGGGCAGCGCCCCGAAAATCAGACCGGTCATCGCCGGCGACGAGCGAGAGGTAGTGCTCGTGACGGATAAAGACGGCGACTACGTGATCGGCCTTGTCCTGATCGTCACCCCGACAGACGGCGGCGATGTGACGTCCAGCGCGCTCGACACCGTCACCGTGCACGCACGTTTGCCGAGCGGGCCGCTGAGCGTGAGTTACGTCGATCCCTCGCAGATTGCGGTAGGATCTGGCGCGACCAAGCTGAACGTCAGCGGCACGAACTTCGCCTGTACGTCCGTGATCCAAGTGGGCGGCGTGGCGCTTCCGACCGAGCTCGGCATCAGCGGTAACAAGATCACTGCCTTGAGCGCGTCCTTGCCATCTTCGATGCTGTCCACGCTCGCCTTGCTGCCGGTGACCGTGAGCACCGGCGATCAGGTGTCGAACGCGCTGTCCGTGATGACTTATGCTCCGCTCGCCGCGAACGCTCTCCTCTATGAGCCCGCCGCCGGCGCGCTCTATGCGACGTTGCCCAGCAAGGCCGGCGTCGCTGGCAATATGCTCGTTCGTCTCGACGCCGCCAACGGTGGCATCCTCGCGAGCTACGACGTGGGCGCCGAGCCCGACAAGATGATCCTTTCGGCGGACGGCCAGCACCTCTTCGTGTCTTTGGCGGGATCGAACGTCATTCGCCGTTTCGCCGTTGCGTCGACGTCCGTCGACCTGGAGCTGACCATCGGCGCGGCGAGCGGCGGTTCGCCGTATCGAACGGCGCGCATGCTCGTGCTTTCGGATCAGGCGCTCTTGGTCGTGGCGACCGACGGCTATGCAGCGAACCCGAGCTACGGCGCCACGATCTATGACGGCGCCGTCGCACGCCCGAGCGCCGTGGCCATGGGCCAACTCGGAGGGTCAGCCTTGGCGCTCTCGAGCGACGAGCAAACGGCCTACGTGGCGGTGAGTCGGGCGATGAGGCGTGCCAGCATCACGGCGAGTGGCATCAGCATCGCCGACACGACCTTGGGCGTGCAACAACCCACATCCGATCTCGTCTTGCTCGCGGGGCGGCTGTTCAGCGCCGCAGGCGACATCATCGATCCCTCGGTGCCAAAGTGGGTGGCGTCGCTCATGCGCTTCGGTAGCATCGCCGCGGACCCACCGACGGCTCGGATCTTCTTTCTGGACAACGGGAACCCCGCCAGCCTCGCGGCATTCTCGACGACGACGCTGGAGCTCACGGGGGAACAGATCTTTCCTTCGTCGTTTGCCGGATCCGGGTCGTTTCGTGCGTTCACGCGCTGCGGAAGTCGCTTTGCGTTCGTGAGCGGCTGGGATCGGCTCTTCGTCTTCGAAGCGCCGAACGTTCAACCCTGAGCGTCGTTTGGCAGCGCCCCTAACGTGCGCGAAGCGTTCATCGGGTGCCATCTCCGAAGCACGCGCACGAATCAACGGTAGCGTCCCGTCAACAACACTGCATTTAAGGCAAAAAGCGACGATGTAGGAAATATCGACCAACCACACCGATTCGCCGCGTCGACCACGACTTGTCCGCTTGCTCTTCGTAGACATAGAGCGTCGCGTCGGTCGCGGCGTCGCGATCCGATACCTTGCGATCCGATTCCTCGCGATCCGATTCCGGTCGAAAAGCCAAGAGCCTCGGCCCGTCAGTGAGGTTGATGTCGATGAGAGAATCTCTCGGGTCCATGCGTGTTCGCTTAAGGACGGCTGAAGGTTGAAAAAAGGCCATTGCTCTGCGCTTCTCTCGGGTTGCGACACCTGAAGAAAAACGTGGGAGAACAATGGCCCGACCGAAGTCTATTCCGATCCGACAGCACCTACGCAAGCTCTTCCCGACGAAAGTACTGAACGCGCTGGCGCGGCAGACGGGCGCGACGCGTCGCAGGCGCAAGGTCGATCCGGCAATGCTGTTCTGGACCGTCGTGCTCGGCATCGGCGGTCGATCACGTTCGCTGGCCGGTATGCGACGCGCGTACGAGCGAGCGTCGGG
This sequence comes from Deltaproteobacteria bacterium, assembly GCA_020848545.1. GTDB lineage: Bacteria > Myxococcota > JADLHZ01 > JADLHZ01 > JADLHZ01 > JADLHZ01. The sequence continues at coordinate 6,089 of JADLHZ010000133.1, forward strand.
TCGGCGCATCGAAGAGTCGAGCTTCTTCAACCGCTTCAACGCGGGCTTCGCCAAGATGCTCCGCCTGGCGTTCGCGCACGCGCTGGCAGCGACAGCCGGGGCCGAGCGCGCATTGCAGGGAGCGCTCGGCGTCTTCGAGGACGTGCTGCTCACCGACTCGACGGTCGTGCGCTTGCACGAGTTGCTCGAGCGCAGCTTCCCGGCCTGCCGCACGAATCACACCAAGGCTGCGCTGAAGCTTCACACGGTCATGAGCGTCCGCACTGCCGGTTGCCGCTCGGTCAAGATCACCAGCGAGCGCCAGCACGACGGCCCCGTTCTACGCGCCGGAGGTTGGGTCAAAGACCGATTGCTCATCTTCGACCTCGGCTACTTTCGCTACCAGCTCTTTGCTTGCATCGACCGCTGCGGTGGCTTCTTCCTCACGCGGCTGAAGGGCCACTGCAATCCCGTCATCGTCGCGTCCAATCGCACGCACCGTGGCCGCGCGCGGCATGTCGTTGGCAAGCGGCTTCAAGATGTCATCGCCGGCCTGCACCGCGAACTGCTGGACGTGGTCGTCGAAGTGCACTTCCCTCGCCGCAGCTACGGCGGCAAGACTCACCGCGACACTCAACTGCTGCGCGTCGTCGGCGTTCGCGACGAGCGCACCGGCGCGCATCACCTCTACGTGACCAACGTGCCAGTCGATAAGCTCGCCGCCGAAGATGTGCGCGCCGTCTACGCGGCCCGTTGGCAGATCGAGCTGCTCTTCAAAGAGTGGAAGCAGCACTACCGGCTCGAGCAGATCCCGAGCCGCAAGCGCCACGTCGTCGAAGCGCTCATCTTCGCCGCGCTGCTTGCTGCCGTCATCAGCGGCGCGCTCCTGGCCGCGTTTCGCAAAAAACTCAAGGCGCTCGCCAACCGGATCCCTCAGCAGCGATGGGCTGCGCTCCTCGCCTCGTGTCGGCGCTCGGGCTGAATCGATAGTCACCGGATAGTTTTTCTCGATCTACTTCGTCGTCGCCGAAGCGGCGCTGCTGGCGGAACGAGAGACGCGGCGGCCAGAAACTTTCTCACGCTGCGA
>JADLHZ010000134.1 GCA_020848545.1 Deltaproteobacteria bacterium
GCGCGGTCATGGACACGGTCAGGGTCGCGTGCGCGGCCAGGGCGCGGGAGGCCAGGGCCATGGACCGGGTCAGGGCTAAGCAGGTCAGGGCCAAGGGCGGCGAGCTAACATTTTTCAACAGCCTGCTCGCCTGAAGGGTGCGCTCTCTGGCGCAGCTCCGCGCGAACAACGCAAAATACCGTGCGGCCGCTGGCAGTTTTCCGAAAATCGAGCGAGAGCGACCCGCGATGTCCTTGCTGCTCGTCCGCGATCTGTCCTTGGCGTTTGGCGCGCGCCAGCTGCTCGCCGACGTCTCGTTCCCGATCTCGGCCGGCGATCGCGTCGGCTTCGTCGGGCCGAACGGCGCCGGCAAGTCGACGATGATGAAGCTGATCGCCGGCGTCATGCCGCCGGACAGCGGCGGCGTGCAGCTCCAAAAAGGCGCCCGCATCGGCTACTTGCCGCAAGAGATCGCCGGTAGCAGCACAGGCACCTTGCTCGAGAGCGTCCTTGCGTCAGTGCCGCAGCGCGGCGCCTTGCAATCGCAGCTGCGTACGGTCGAGCAGGGGCTCGCGCAAACGACGGTCGAAGCCGAGCAGCTCGAGCTCTCGCAGCAGCTCGCCGACCTGAGCCACGAGCTCAGCGACTTCGAGGCGCAGTTCGGCCCGCACCGCGCGCAGCAGATCCTGAGCGGCCTCGGCTTCACGAACCAGGACTTCGCGCGTCCGCTCGGCGAGTTCTCCGGCGGCTGGCGCATGCGGGCCGCCCTCGCCGGGCTCCTCTTGCAGCAGCCGGATCTCTTGCTGCTCGACGAGCCCACAAACCACTTGGATCTGCCGACGCTCGAGTGGTTCGACGCTTTCCTCGTGCGATCACGCTCGGCGCTCGTCTTGATCAGCCACGATCGCGAGTTCTTGAATCGCCACATCAAGCGCGTCGTCGCCATCGAGCCCGGCGGCGTCCATCAGCACACGGGCGACTACAACAGCTACGAAGAAGCCCGCGAGCTGCGCCGCTTGCAGAACGAGGCCGCGCGCGAGGCCAACCTCGAGAAGCGCGCCGAGCTCCAGGCGTTCATCGATCGCTTCGGCGCCAAGGCCACGAAGGCGAAGCAAGCGCAGAGTCGGCAGAAGCAGCTCGACAAGCTCGAGACCGTGCAAGAGATGGCGGTGAACCGCACGCTGCGCTTCCGCTTCCCCGAGGTCGAGCCGTCGGCGCGCGAGGTGCTGAAGATCGAGCACGTGACCAAGCGCTTCGGCACGCGCGCGATCTACGAGGACGCGACGGCGCTCGTGCAGCGCGGCGATCGCATCGCCATCGTCGGCAAGAACGGCGCCGGCAAGACGACGTTGTTGAAGCTCGTCGCCAACGAGCTCGCGCTCGACGCCGGCTCGATCAGCGTCGGCCAGCGTGTCGCGCTCGCGTACTACGCGCAGCACCACGGCGATAAGCTCGACATGAAGCGCACGATCTTCGAAGAGCTCGACGCGGCGTTGCCCGACGCCTCGCCCGCGCGCGTGCGGCAGGTGGCCGGTGCGTTCATGTTCTCGGGCGACGACATCGACAAGTCGATCTCGGTGCTCTCGGGCGGCGAGCGCGCGCGCGTCGCGTTGGCGAAGCTGCTCCTCGTGCCGTCGAACTTCCTCTTGCTCGACGAGCCGACGAACCACTTGGATCTCGACTCGTCCGAGGCGTTGATCGGCGCGCTCGCGACGTACACGGGCACGATGCTCTTCGTCTCACACAACGAGAGCTTCGTGCGGCAGCTGGCGACGAAGATCTGGCAGGTCGAGGACGGTCGCCTCGAGACCTTCCCCGGCGACTTCGACGCGTACCTCTACGCGCTGCGCACGCGCCGGCTCGAGATCGAAGCCGAGGCAGCGCCTGCCGCTGAGCGTGACGAGAGCGGCGAAGAGACGCCGAAGCAACGCCGCCAGCGCGAGGCGCAGGAGCGGCAGCAGAAGTCCGCGCGCGAGAAGCCGGTGAAGGAAGCGATCGCCAAAGCCGAGGCAGAGATCGCCGCGCTCGAAGCGGCGCAGAAAGACGACGAAGCGCTGCTCGCGTCCCCTGACTTCTACAAGGACTCGGCGCGCGCGGCGGAGGTGTCGAGGGGCTTCGATGCGCGGCGCCAGAGGATCGAGGCGCTCTATCAAACGTGGGAGTCGCTGCAGCTGCAGCTCGGCGGCTGAAGCTACGGCCCGCACGTGTAGGTGACGTCGAGCTGCGAATAGGTGATCGAGCCGACGGTGCCCGCCGCGAACACCACCGGCACTTCGCAGCCGTTCACCGTCAGGGCGCAACCGCTGCACGTGCATCCGCCGGCGATCGCCGCGCTGATCGGCGCCGTCAGCGTGGCGGTCTGCTGCGGCGTATTGAGCAGCTGTGCGACGGAGTACTCTGGCGAGCTGTCGATGGTTCCGACATCGATCGTTACGCTGCGCGGATAGCGCGGAAAATACGCATAAATGTCGATCGTCGCGCTGGCGAAGTAGCCGATCCAAACGACCGCGTCGCCGACATCGCCGTTCGGGGCCGTGCGGCTCACCATGATGCCGGCGTGGCGGATCACGTTGTTCGTGAAGTTCATCTCGCCGAGCGACGCGTGCGAGATGGGATCGATGATGACGACGTCGTTCGTCGATGTCGGCGCCGACTCCTTGTAGCGGTTCGCGAACAGGCAACCCGCCGAACAGTCGACGGTGCCGCTCGGCGTGATCGGGACAGGGCCGGTCTCGGCATAGGTGAGGCCCGAGAGCAGCTCGGCGCCGGCGAGTGTCGTCGAAGCGGCCAAGGTCGGGGTCGCGAGCTTGTTCCAGCGCTCGAGGTACCCGAGGCCGCCCGCCGATCCGCCGATGAAGTACAAGGAGCCGGTCGTCGCGGCGAGGCCGAAGATGCCGGTCGTGTCCGACAGCTTCGGCGTGTCGTCGATGTTCGTGAGGGTGTCGCGGATCGTCGCGCAGCTGCCCCCGAGCGTATCGCCGCGGACGATGCTCATGTCATTCGAAGCGACGGTGTTCGTGACTCGGAAGAAGTTCGTCTCGTCGCCCGCCAGGCCGAGCGTGTAGCCGAGGCCGGTGCAGCCTGAGACTCCGTCGGGCCCGCGCACGCCGGCCCAGCTCACTTCCTGCGCCGGCGCCGTGTCGAACCTCGTATGGAAGAAGCGAACGCCTTCCTCGCTGCGCCGGTAGAACAAGCCGGTCGCGCGGTCGGGGTTGGCGAGGGCATAGTTCGTCAGCTGAGGCGTGGGCGCATAGGGCGGCGACTTGCTCACCCCGACGAGGCGCACGGTCGCGGCGCTCACCTGCGCATTCGTCGGCAACGCGAGCGAACGCGTGTGCGAATTTTTGCCGCTGAACGCCAAGGTTCCGAAGGTGCTGCCGCCGACGAACTGCGTTTGATGGAGCACGCCGCTCGGCGCTGGGCAGCTGTTGCTCGCGCCGTCACAGACTTCCGGCGGATCACCCGGGCAGCCTGCGGCGCGACACTCGGTGCCGCTGAGCTTGGCGTCCGCGGGACAGACGCCGCCTGCGTACGACTCGGCCGCGTCGCAGGGTCCCGCCGCGGACCGGCAGACGCCCACGGGGCCGCCGCAGTCGACCGCGATCGTCGTGACGTTCGCGCCCATCAGCGTGCCGATGCCGCCGGTGATGATGCAGTCCTGCTGTGGGCTCATCGGCGGCGTGCCAACCGCGACGGTGTAACCCGTGCCGTCGAGCAGCGGCGTCGTGAACGTGAAGCTGCCGTTCGTCACTGGAAGCGCGCTGCCGCCGTTCAGCGTGAGCTGGAGGCCGCTGCCGAGCACGCTCGCCGCCGTGCCGCCGATCGTGAAGACGCGCGTCGCGCACGTCACTGACACGCTCGTCACGTTGACGCCGGCGGTGCCTGTGCTGCCGGTCACCGAGCAGTACTGCGCGAGCCCGGTCGGCTGCGCGCTGACGGCGACCGTGTACTTTGCGCCGATCGCGATTGCGGTCGGGAAGACGAAGGCGCCGTTCATCATGATCGGCAGCGTTTGATCGGAGGGCGTGAGCGTCAGCGTGAGGCCGCTGCCGGCGAGGCCGCTGACCGTGCCGCCGACCGTCACGGTGGTGTCGCTCGCGCCGGTCGGGCCCGTTTGTCCGGTGCCCGTGTCGGTCATCTCATTGACGTCGAGGAGCGCGACCTCTTTCGTCCGCGGCGTGACCTGACCGAAGGAGACACATGCCGCCGCTGTGAGGCACAGTCCTACCCCTTTGAGGGTCGCGCGCGGCATCGAAGTCCAAGTGTAGCGCGTTTGCGCCGGGAATCGTAGACTCTATGGCGATGCGCCTCCTGCTCGTGTGCTTCGGCCTTTCGACGATCGCCGCTCCAGCGCAGGCCGGCGCGCGCTTCATGTTGCAAGGCGAGCTGCGCGATCAGGACGGCGTCCCCGTCGACGGCAACGTGCAGATGACGTTCAACCTCAAAGACTCCGCGAACAAGGCGCTGCTCAGCGAGAGCCAAGTGAAGATCGTGCGTGTCGACGCCGGCGCGTTCTCGGTGATCATCGGCGACACCCAGCCACTGCCGAGCGCGTTCTTCGGCAACGGCGATCCGGTGCATCTCGCGGTGCAGATCGACGGCTCGTCAGAGGTGTTGTTTCCGCTCGCTGACGTGGCGCATGCGATGATCGCCGAGCGCTCCGAGCAAGCGGCTTCGCTCGGGAACGTGCCGGCGACGACCTTGAGCGCCTTCTTCGGCGCGCCACCTTGCGCGATCGGCGAATACCACGCAGGTCTGCTCGCCAACGGCGCTCCGATGTGCGTCACCGCCGGCGGCACCATGGGTCCGCAGGGTTTTTCGGGTCCGAATGGAGATCAAGGATCCGTCGGTGCAACTGGGAGCACCGGCGCGACCGGCAGCACCGGCGCCACCGGGGCGACAGGCGCGAGCGGCAGCCAAGGCAACCAAGGCGCTGTCGGGCCGAACGCGCCGACGATCGCGTATCGCTGGGTGAGCGTGATCCATACGCAGCCCTCGACGCAGCCGCGCAGCTGGGGCTGGTCCGTCAACTGTCCGAGCGGCTTCTACCCGATCTTGGGCTATTGCGATTCGACGACGTGCATGCTGTCGCGCCTCACCGGCACTTTCCGCAGCGCCGGGGGCATGACGCGGCCGCAATCGACCGCGGGCCCAGGTGGCGGCTACACCTGCAGCGTCAACAACTGCGACGGCACTGGCAACATGGACATCAAGACGAGCGTGCTCTGCGCCGACTGGTGACAGCCGCGCACTGACGGATCACTGACCGATCACTGCGGCGACGCGCAGGTCACCCACACGCGCACGGTCGTATTCCCGGTGGTCGGACAGCCGGTGACCTTGCAGCGAATGCCACCGCCGAAGGGCGCGGCGACGTCGAGCGGCGTCGTATCCGTCGGCGTGATGAAGCTGCTGTTGTTGTTGTTGACCACCTCTTTGGTGAGCCCGGTGCAGGTGCCGACCATCTCGCATGTTCCGGCGATCGGGTAGCCGCGCCAGTCGCTGGTCGTGGTCCCGGCGTAGCTGCCGCTGACAGTGCAGAACGCCTGCCACTGCATCGTGCCGAACGGCGTGGTCGAAGTGTTCGAGGCGGTGCGGTAAAAGAACACCGCCGTCGGCGTCGAGTTGCCGGCGTTGCCGTTGAGGCCAGTCGCTCCTGTTCCGCCGGTGCTCCCGCTGGCGCCCTTCGCGCCGGTGCCGCCAGTGGCCCCGGTGCTGCCGGTCGCGCCGGTGGCGCCCGTTTGCCCGGCGCTGCCTGTCGCGCCCATGCTGCCGGCGCTCACCGGGGCGCAGACCGGCGCGCCGCTCGCGTAGAGCCCGCTGATCGCCGATCCGCTCGGGCACGGCGCCGCCGAGAAGAACGCGTCGATCTGCGCGGCTTTGGCTTCGCCGAACATCTCGGCCGTCTTGCTTTCTTCGGCGTAGGCCGCGCGCGCGGCAGAGGTGAACGGCAGGACGAGAGCCGAGCTGCCGTCGATCGCGAGGGAGAGCCCGAGGGCCGAGCCGCTCGCGAAGATCGCGCGCGGGATGTCTCCAGCTTTGCCGATCGTCGTCGCGAAAGCGCCATCGCGAAATTCTATGGCCTGCGTTTCGCCGGCCCACGCGGAGCTGACGGCGCCGTCTTCGGTGATCTTGAACTCGACATTGAACGTGCCGGTGACGACGGCGCCGTCACGCGTCTCGAGCTTGCCGGCGACGGCGAAGAGCGGCGCCGCGATCGCTGGGAGCGCAACCAGCTGCGCCAGGATCGCGATCATTGCCGCGCGCATATGACCCTCACCTGGTTGACGGTGCCGCCGCACGGCGAGGCGTCGCAGCGAAAGCCGCCGCCGTCGACCGCGTTGCCGTTGTTGATCGCTTGGTTGAAGGGCGTGATGTACTGTCCCTGGGCCGCGTGGCACCGCACCCCGCTTATGTAGACGTAGCACTCGGAGTCGATCGGAAATCCCACGGAGGGCGAGCCGGCCGCGCCATCGGTCGTGCAATAGACGTCGGTGTTCGGGCCGAAGCGAGAGAGCGCCGTGATCACCAGTGGTCGTATCGCGCCGGTCGAGCCCGTGGCCCCGGTGTTCCCGGTGTTGCCCGTCGTGCCCGGATCGCCCGTGGCGCCGGTCGCGCCGGTGCTCCCGGTCGCGCCCGTCTCACCTTTCGGGCCGGTCGATCCCTTCGCGCCGTCAGGGCCCCGCGGGCCGACGCCGGCCGCTTCGCAGATGGGAGCGCCGCTGCTGTCGAGGCCCCGGATGACGCCGCTCGCGCACGCCGCCGCGCCGAAGAACGCTTCAGGCCTTGCGGCGGTGGTGTTGCCGGCAGCGCGGGCCGTCCCTGCGAGCGCAGCCCACTCTGCGATCGCGGCGTCGGCGAGCGGGTAAAACATCGTGGGCGTGCCGTCGATCTCGACGCCGATCGCCATGCGCTCGCCACCGGAGAAGAGTTGCATCGGCAAGTCGCTGAGGCTGACGTCGAAGCGGCCCACACGCACACGGACGGCGGGACGGTCTTCTTGCCAGCCGCCCTGTCGTTGGCCGCCGGCGTAGACGGTAAAGCGCATGTCGACGACGTCGTTGACCGGTGCCCCGGCTGTGGTCTCGAGGTAGCCTGTGAGGACGAGCTGAAGGCTCGGCTCCTGCGGTGTCGCGCCGAGCGCCAACGCCGCGAGCCAGGCGATCACGGCTTGTCCGCCACGGCCGGCAAGGCCTGAATCTTCAGCTGCAAACGAAAGCGCTCGTTGCTCGTCGTTCCGCCACCGAGGGTCACGCCGGCTTGCACCCCCTGGCTCGGCTCCTGACAGCGACCATTCACGCAGACGAGATCGTTGGCGCAGCGCCGGTTGGCGTCGCACTCGGCGTTCAGCTGGACTTGGCTCGACGGCACCTGTCGTTGGCAGGCGGCGAGCAGAAGGAAAGTGAAGAGGAGGCCGCGGGCCATGATTTCGAGAGTGTAGCGCACTCTCTCGGCCGGGGCCACGCGCCGGAGATCAGCGCTTATTCGTATTGTCGACTTTGAAGTCGGCGCGGCGGTTCTTGGCGAAGGCGTCCTCGCTCTGACCGTTCGCGACGGGCTGCAGCTCGCCGAACGAGATGGTGGCCAAGCGCTCCGACGACACGCCCATCGTCGAGAGGTACTTGCGGACGGCGGCGGCGCGTTTCTCGCCGAGAGCCAAGTTGTACTCGGCGGTGCCGCGCTCATCGGCGTGGCCAGCGATCGTCACGTGCAGCGTCTTGTTCTCTTGCAGGTACTTGGCGGCTTGGTCGAGCTCGGCGCGCGACGTGGCATCGAGGTCGCAAGAGTCATAGCCGAACTGGACCGCGGTGAAGGTGAAGTTGTTCGGCATGTCCATGGCGGCGGCGGCGTTGATCGTGTCCTTTTCTTTGTCCTGCGTTGAACGATCATCGGTCGTGGCTTTGGGCGCGGCAGCCACTGGCTTTTCTTCGGTCGCTTTGGTGCATGCGCTCGCACCGAGGACGAGGGCGCCGAAAAGGAAGAGCGAGCTCATGGTGAGACGTGCGAACATAGTCCTTACCTCCATTGGTGTCCGTAACATGCACATCGCGGCGAAAATCAGGGGTGTCAGACTACACCTTGCGACGTTTATGTACAGTGTAAGTGATCTGCCTCTATGAAATTGCGTGAAAAATTGCACGAAAAAAGCATGATCTTTTTTGTCTACGCGGAGTTACAACACCCGTATGCATAAGACAGCCTGGTCCGATGCCTTCGAAATGGAATGTGAAGCCCGCATCCTCAAGGTGGTGAGCGCCCCGCAGGCGAGCGCCGAAAAGAAGCGCGAGTTCTCGGCGCTCCTGTCGCTCGTTCTCGGCCACATCGATCGCTTCAGCGCGCGTTCGTGGCTGCCAGAAGACGAGGCCGCGAGCGTCGCCCTGTGCGTGGTCGCGCGGCTCGAACGCGAGAACTACAAGAACCTCGCCGAGTTCACCCGCCGGGCCGTCGAAGAGCGCGCCGCCGGCCGCCGCCCGAGCTTCGAAGGCTGGCTGCGCAAGCTGTCGAAGTGGGAGATCTTGAACCGCTTGAACAAGCTCTCCGTCTCGGGCCTGCTCCCGAACGACGAGCGCGGCGCTGAGATCATCGACAACAAGGCGGCGTCGCAGTCGCTGCCGCTCGAGAAGCTCATCCGCATGCAGCGGCAAAAGCTCGAGCACACCTTGCTCGAGGAAGCGGTCAAGCACTTGGACGATCGCCAACGCACGGCGGTCGTCTTGTACTGGGAAGGCAAGTCGAACCAGACCGAAGACGGCAAGCGCCGCGAGCAGACGCGCGCGTTGTACGAAGACATCCGCGAGCGCTTGGGCCTCGACAGCGCGGTCGCAGCCAAAGAGCTCGTGCGCGGCGCGCGACAGAAGCTCGACTTCTGGCTCGAGCGCTTGATGCAAGCTGAAGGCGCCGGCCGCTAGGACGCCATGGCAATCGACGACGATCGCATCGAGTTTGGGACCGACAAGGGCGTGCTCCTCGACGAACCATCGTTTACGCTCGGACGTATGTCGCCAGAGGCGCATGCGCCGCACGAGCCTGAGCCCGACGAGCGCAAAGAAAAGCCGGCCGATCGCTGCCTGCCGCTCGCGGAGCTCCACGTCGCGCTGCAAGGCGATCCCGGCACGGACTTTTGGCATCACCTGCGGCGCTGCCCGCGCTGCACGAACGCCGCGATCACGCTGGACCCGGACGTCATGCTCACGCAGCGCGACGATCAGGCCAAGCAAGCGACGGTGATCGATCCCGCATTGTACCGGGACAAGGTCGCGTTCAAGCGCGGCGGTATGTACCAGACGTGGACCGCCGTCGATCGCCGCCTCGGGCGCAAGGTCGTGATCAAAGGTCTGCCGAGCGAGCTCGACGAGCCGGACATTCAGAAGCGCCAGCTCTTGCAAGCGTGCCTGCAACGCGAAGCGCACATCTTGGCGAAGCTCTCGCACCCGTCGATCGTGACGGTGCTCGAAGCCGGCGAGTGGAAGGACGGTGAAGCGTTCTACACGACCGAGCTCGTCGAGGGCGACAACTTGAGCGACGCCATCCGAAAGCGTGCCACGCTGCAAGATCGTTTGGAGCTCTTGCCGGCGTTCGCCAGCATCGTCGACGCCGTCGCCTACGCGCACCGAAGCGGCATCGTGCACCGCGATCTTTCGCCGTACAACATCATCGTCGGCAAGGGCTCGGCCACGCTCATCGATTGGACGACCGCGAAGCGTACGCGCCCCGAGCACGGTCGCGAGGCGATCTTGGACGCCGCCGAGATGAAAGAAGAGGGCACCCTGACGCTCGCGTCGTGGGGCACGCCTGGCTTCGCGCCGCCGGAGCAACGCGAGCAAGACGGCCACGATCACCGCGTCGACATCTTCACGCTCGGCGCCACGCTGCACTTTCTGATCACCGGTCGCCGCCCCTTCGACGGCGAGACGGTCGACGAGATCTTGGACAACGTGAAGCGCGGCCATCGCGTGGAGCTGCACGACTGTCCGCCGCCGCTGGCGTCGATCATCGACAAGGCGATGCACATGCAGCCGGACGCGCGCTATCCGTCGGCCGACGCCCTCGCCGAGGATCTCCGCCGCTTCCAAGCCGAGCAATTGGTGCTCGCGCACGAGTACACGGCGCTCGAGCAGTTCGCGCACTCGTTGTGGTTCAAGCCGATCCTCGCCGCCCTCGTGATGACGGTGATCGGCCTCGGCGCGTTCTTCTTGGTCATGGCTTACGAGCGCCGGGAAGAGATCCTGCGCGCCGAGGCGAACGAGAAGATCGAAACGATCGCGACGAGCTCGCAGCGGGACAAAGAGCAAATGCGCGCGACGATCGAAGAGATGAGCGTCGAGGCGTCCGAGCAAGTGCGCAAGGCGTTCGAAGACAAGGAGCGCTCGGAGACGGCGCGGCGCACGGCCGACGGCGAGCGGCTCGCGGCGGTGCAAGCGGCGACCATGGCGATGGAAGCCACGCTGCGCTCGGACGAGGAGCGATCGCGGGCCGAGGGCGAGCGGCGCGCTTCCGAAGAGCAGACGAAGATGCTGCAGAAGCGCGTCGACGAGCTGCTCTCGCGCTTGGTCGAGAAGGATCTGAAGATCGCCGCGGCCCACGACGAAATCGACGCGATCAAAGCGGAGCGCGCGCGGCTCATCGCGCAGAACGCGGACCTACAGGGAACGCTCGGCAAGCTGACGAAGTCGATCGACGCGCTGCAGGCGGCGATCGTGCAGATGCAGGCGGCGCAACAGGTGGCGCAACAAGCGGCGAACAAGCGAGCCGTTCAGCGCGTGCGCGCCGACGATGACGCCGCCGCCGCGCCGTGACCGTGATCGAACCATCGTCCGACCACGGCCACGGCTCATTGTCAGTGGCTCATCCTCAACCCACCTTCTCCAGTGGCGCCGCCGGCGCTTCGACGTCCTCGTTCTTCGGCGTCGCTCCCTCGGGCTTCTGCGGCTCATCCGTCTTCGGCTTGCGCTTGCCGAGCTTGAAGAGCGTGATGAGCTCGTCGTACCGCGCCTGCCAATCGCCTTCCTGGTTCGCCACGCCAGCGAGCGCCGAGTAGTACTTCACGAAGACGCGGTAGGCTTCACTTCTGTGCAGATCGATCGTGTCCTGCACCGCGCCTTCGAGGCTGCCGATGCCGCGCCGGATCTCGTCGAGCAACGGCTGCAGGATCTCGACCACGGCCAGCGACTGCTCCATCGCGGCGATCTCGTATTTCGGCAGCCGCACCCCGGTCTTTTCCACCAGCTCGCAGAGCGTCGGGACGAGAACTTCGAAATCGTCTCGCGGCGGGATGAAGTGGAGCCGCTCGTCATGGGTGACGGCGGCCACCCCCTGGGGCCGTTTGCGGTTTGCGATCTTGCGGATCGCCTCTCGCATGTCTTGGGTTTCTTTCTCGAACGCTTCCAAATCCATCTTCGTGGCCATAAGGCCTCCTATGTTGTTGTCCGAACCATTCGGACAGCACCTAGACGGATGAGCGTCGAAAACCTTACGCGCGCGGTGGCGATTTTTTTCAGCGGGTGATCGCCGTCGATAGAAGGGGGTGGGGTTAGATGATCTCAGGCGTGGGGGTTAGACGTCTAACCCCCGCCCCTTAGATGACTCACCCCGATGCCTTAGATGACTCACCCTTGGGCCTTGGATCATCTAAGGCCACCCCCTTAGACGAATAACCCCGGGGGGCTTAGATCATCTAAGGTCCCCACCTTACTTCTCACTTGCCGTCCAAGGCGCGATCGAGCAGCGCCTCATAGATGTCCATCACGTCGCCGAGATCTTTGGCCGCCGCCCGCGCATCGCCACGAGCCTCGTAGGCAGCGGCGCGCGCGAGCAACAAGTTCACCGTGAACATGTCCATGCGTCTGCCCATGCTCAGGCCGCGCTCTGCGTTCGCGATCGCCGCATCCGTACGCCCGGCCCGCAGCTCCACCGTCGCCAAGCGGAACCAAGCGTCGCGCTCGATGGCCCCGCCCCGCCCCTGCAGCGTGCTCAGCGCCTCGCGCGCCGCAGGAAAATCCCCGGCCGCGATCGCTGCGTCCGCGCGCGTGTGCACGTCTTCGGCGCCCTTCAATAACCCGATCTTCACGAGCTTGCCCCGGTACCCGGACATCGCGAGATCGACCGCCTTCGGATCGCCTTTCTTTGCCGCGTCGAGGCCGGCACTCACGACGTCGGGTCCAGGCTCCGGCAAAGGCAGCGGCCGCGCCACGAACCACACGACGAGCACCATCGCCGTCACCGCCGCCGCGAGACCGATGCGGCGCGACCATCGTGCCTTGCGCCGCAGATGCAGCCGCGCCTTCACCGCCTCCACGCGCTCCGCGCTCGGGCTGTGCAACGCCATTCGCAAGAAATCTGCGGTGTTCTTCGTGCGCTGATCGAGCGCCGGCGCGCGTTCTTCATCGAGCTTGCCGTCGAGGTAGTCCGAGAGCGCTTGGGCGGCTTCGAGCTCCTTTGGCGTCGGCTCCGATTCGTCGCTCATGCTGCGCGCACGACCCAGAGCTCGTGAAACGCATCGTGCGCGCGCGAGAGCATCGTGTAGAACGCGCCGGCGGTCATCGCCAGCGCCGCCGCGCACTCGGCGCCGCTCAGCTGATCGACGTAGCGCAGAACCAACGCGCGCCGATGACTCTCGCTCAGCTTCGCAAACACCGCATGCACTTGCGCCTGCAAGCGTGGCAGATCGATCATGCCTTCCATGTCGAGCTCGATGGGCTCGAGCATCTCTTCCCAGCCATTGTCCACGCTCGGCGCGATCTCCTCGTGCCGCTTCAGGTCGACGATGCGGTTCTTGCCGATCTTGCGCAGCCAGAAGAAGATGCTGCGCTCCGAGAGGAAGGACGCGATCTTCGCCCAGCCGGTTTGGAAGGTCTCGGCGACGACGTCCTCTGCCTGCGCCGAGTTGCGAAGCATCAGCGTGTAGATCGCGAGCAAGCGCGCCGCGAACGCGTCGTAGAGCGAGCCGAACGCGCGGTGGTTTCCGGCTTTGGCTTTTGCGACGATCGGCCGTTCGTAGGCGAGCCATTCCGGCGAGTCGAGGTTGCGCACGCGGGGATTTTGCAGCGGTCGTACGCAGGCGCAAGTATTGGATTCGAGGCGAGACGAAAGCCGTTTCGAGCTCATTGCTCGAGACGAACTTCAATGCAGCACGAGTATCTACTCGATCGGCGACGGCTACGAGCAAGGTTCATGCGGTCGAAGCACTGACAACCTACGACAAAAAGTTCGTCACGCTCAGGATCTGCGCGTACGAGTCGGCGGCCTTGTTCAGGTTCTCGGTGATGCGCTGCTCCATGTCGTGGTGATCCGAGACGTCCTCTTTGATCTCTTCCTCTTCGGTCTTCTTCGTGTCCATGCGGTGCACGAGCTGCTTGATCTCGAGCTCGACCTCGGCGAGCTGGGCGCGCAAGAGCTCGACCTCGTGCTGCATTCTGGCCATGTCGCGCATCGCGAAGCTGGCGACAATCTTGGCCGTCCCCTGCAATAAGAGGCCGCCGGCTTCGACGCAGGTCGTGACGACCGCCATCGTGGAATACTCCGCGAACGCCTCCGCCGTCGCCTCGGCGAGCGCCTCGCCGGCGACCTGGAAGCCGGCCTCGGCGGCCTCCGCGGCGGTCGTCGCCGCCACGCTGGCGCCAGCGACCGCGAACGAGATGACCGCGCAATAGATCGTGCAGATGATCGAGATCACCATCAGCGCGGTGCCGAGCCCGGACTCGTCCATGAACTTCTGAAACGCTGCCGCCGCGTCCTTGAGCGATTGCGCCGCGCCCTCCATGCCGAGCGCTTCGAGCACCATGGCGACCGCTTGAATGAGCTGCGGGATCGTCATGACGAAGGTAATGACGGCGACGACGATAGTGCAAATGACGACGAGCGCCGCGAGCACGGTCGCGACTTCGATTGAGATCGCGAGCGCCGCCGCGATGACGACCGCTCCCACCGTCGCCGACGCCGTCGCGCCGACCGCGAGCGCAGCCGCGGGCGCCGCGGTACCGCAGCTGAAGACGGTGACGACAATGGCGACGACGATGACGACGATGAGCGCGAAGATGCTGCCGACGAGCTGCCACGCTTGCGCGCACTCCTGCGCGGCCTTCGCCTTGTCCGAGGCTTCCTTGCCGCTCAGCTGCAACCCGAGCACGGATCCCTCTTTGGCGAGCAGCGCGCCGATGAGGCCCTTCTTCTCCTCCTTCAGTGCGCTCAGTTGTTTAGACATCTGCTCGAGATCTTTGGCGCCGTCGCCCTTCAGGATGCGGCCGGCGTGCGCGATGAAGTACTCGAGGCTCGCTTCGAGGACGCCCGGGCCCTTGGCGCCGAGGAGCGCGCCGATCTTGCTGACGTCGGGCGCGCCGCCCGCGCCGGTGAAGCTCAGCGATTTGCCGAGGCCGCCGTCGAGGCCCATCTTGCGCAGCGAGGCGCCGACCATCGCTTGGGCTTGCGCCGCCGGGATGCCGAGGGAGGCAGCGACGCAGTTGCCGAACAACTTCGCCGGCGCTGCGTCGCTCGTGCCGAGCAGACCTTGGTTGAGCATGAAGTCGGCGGCCATCCCGCGGGCGCCATCGGTGAGGCGCGCCGCGGCCTCGCCGTAACGCTCGGCGATCTGAGCGCGAAATGGGCTCGCTTGCATCGTTTCGGCGAGCGCCGGGCCGAGCTGGTTCTTGAACGCGTCGCCGACGAGCGCGGTGAAGACGCCGTCCTGCGGGTGCGCTTCGAGGTGCGCGCCGCGATCCCTCATCCACTGCACGCCTTCTTCGACGACGAGCCCTTTGACGACGTCGACGACGGCGCTGACGAGACCGAATTGTAGCGCGTCGGTGTCATCTTGTGGCTGACCGACGATCGTTTGCTCCGAGCTCGGGAGGGCATATTCGCCGAACGGCTTGGCGGCGTCGGTCGCGGCGTCGGCATCGCGTGTTTTCGCGACGAACCCATCTGCAACGCCCGCACCTTTGTCAGCGAGGGGCGCCTTTTGAGCGGGCTTGTGCGCGCCTTTGACATCGTCGCGCAGCGGCGCGGCGTCGGGCAACGGCGAGGTCGCCGGCGCGGGCGGCGTCGCGCTCGGCGTCGAAGTCGTCACGATCGGCGCACCAGGAACGGTTCGCGTTGGCACCATGGAAAGTCCTCCTAGAGGGACATGCCCGGGTATAGCGCCGTCCGGATAGGCCGCAAGCACGCTTGTCACTCCTGCCAAGGCGTCGCTCGTAAGGCGAAAACGCTCCCCGGTCCCTTTTCGTCGCTGGGGCACTAGCGCAAGCCCATTTCGCGGCGCATCATGAAGCGCGATGGGTTGGCTCTTTCTCCTGTTCACCGCGCTGCCGTTCGTCGAGCTGTTCTTGCTGATCCGCATCGGCGTCGAGATCGGCTTCTGGCCGACGGTCGCGTTGACGGTCGCCGCCGGTTTTCTCGGCGCGTGGCTGGCGAAGAGTCAGGGGCGGCGCGTGCTCTCCGAGTGGCAGCTTGCGCTCGCCGAAGGGCGCGTGCCGGAGGATGGGCTCATCAGCGGCTTGCTCGTGCTCGTCGGCGCGGTGCTGCTCGTGACGCCAGGCGTGCTCTCGGACTTTGTTGGCTTCTTCTTCTTGCTGCCGCAGACACGGCGCCCGATCGCGGCGCTCCTTCGCCGCTGGATCGCACGGCGCATCGCCGATGGTCGCTTGCGGGTCTTTACTTTCGGCCCGCCGCCGCCGCCGCCGGAGCAGAAGCCCTTCGAGCGGCCGACCGGTCCCATCATCGACGTCAAAGAATAGTCGTGCCGTTTCGCGGCGGCGCGGCCGGCGAGCGTCTAAGAGGCTGCTTTTCGCTGCGGCAACACGTGCACCGCTTCGCCGAGGCCCACCTTGCTCGCTTCGAGCATGATCTCGCCGAGCGTCGGGTGCGGATGGATCGTGAGCGCGAGATCTTCCATCGTCGCGCCCATCTCGATCGCGAGCGCCGCTTCGCTGATGAGGTCCGTCGCGTGCGGTCCCACGATGTGCACGCCGAGGACGACCCGCGAGCTCGCGTCGAAGACGATCTTGGTGAAGCCGTCGGTAGTGCCGCCGGCGAGCGCACGGCCGAGCGCGACGAAGGGGAACTTGCCGACCTCGAACTTGCGGCCGGCGGCGGTGGCTTCCGCTTCGCTCATGCCCGCCGACGCCAGCTCGGGATCGGTGAAGACGACGGCCGGCACCGTCTTGTTCTGCACGCTCGCGTGCTTGTGACCGGCGATCACCTCGGCCGCCACTTCACCGTCGCGCGTGGCCTTGTGCGCGAGCATCGGCTGCCCAGCGACGTCGCCGATCGCGTAGATGTGCGGATGACTCGTCTTCAGCTGCGCGTCGACCTCGATGAAGCCCTTACTGTCCACCTTCACGCCGAAGCGCTCGAGGCCGAGCTCTTTGCCGCGTGGCCTTCTGCCGACCGTCACCGCGAGCACGTCGAAGGGCAGGATCTCGGTGGCGCCGCCCTTCGACACGCGCAAGCCGCCGCCGCCGTCGACGATCTCTTCGGCCTTCGTCTCGAGCCGGAAGTCGACGCCGTTCTGCTTCATGCGCCGCTGCACCACCTGCACGACGTCCGCGTCGAAGCCGGCGAGCAAGCGCGGCAGCATTTCGACGACGGTCACTTTGCTTCCGAGGTGCGCGAGGGCGCTACCGAGCTCGAGGCCGATGTAGCCGCCGCCGAGCACGACGACCTTCTCGGGCACGTGGTCGAGATCCAAGATCTCGGTCGAGCCCATGATCGTCTTGCCGTCGATCTTGAACGCCGGGATGTCGATCGGCGCAGAGCCGGTGGCGATGACGATGTCCTTGGCGCTGATCTCGAGGACGTCGCTGCCGTTCTTCACGACGAGCTCGGTTGCGCTCTTGAATTCGGCCCGGCCCGAGATCGAGTGCACGCCGTTGCCCTTCAAGAGCTGGCGGATGCCGCCGACCAGCTTGCCGACGACCTGCTCGTTCTTCCACGCCTGCATCGCCGCCATGTCGAAGCTGACGCCGCTCGCTTTGACGCCCATCTTCTCGCTGTGCTGCGCGTCGGAGAAGCGGTGCGCGGCTTGGATCATCGCTTTTGACGGGATGCAGCCGACGTTCAGGCAAACGCCGCCGACCTTGTCTTCTTCGACGATCGCGACCTTCTTGCCGAGCTGGGCGAGACGGATCGCGCAGGGGTAGCCACCGGGACCGGCACCAATGACGACGGCATCGAATTCCATGCGCGCTCGGTAGCACAGGGCGGCGAAAACTCCAGACGCGCCGCGGGCGGATCGGATCTGAAAACTTGCGCCCGGTATAAATGTTCAGGTAGAAGGGACTGTACACTCATTCAGGTGTGCACAACTCGGGATCTAACAAATGACGAGAACGGACGCCCATAAACTGACGGATCGCCAGAAGGCAGTGCTCTCGTTCATCCAGAGCCGGGTCGAGGACGTGGGCTATCCGCCGACCATCCGCGAGATCGGCGAGTTCCTCGGCATTCGCTCGACGAACGGCGTGAGCGACCACCTAAAGGCGCTCGAGAAGAAGGGCTTCTTGAAGCGCGACGGGCAGAAGAGCCGCGCGCTCGTGCCGGTGATGCAAGACGTGAGCGACGACGACACGCCGAACAACGTCACCCGGCTCGACTTCAGCGCCACCTCGGACGTCGTCGAGATCCCGTTGCTCGGCAAGGTGGCGGCCGGCGCGCCAATCTTGGCGCAGGAGAACCGCACCGGGAGCGTGAAGGTCGATTCGTTCTTCCTCGGCGGCACGACGAAGCAGGTGTTCGCGCTCAAGGTCACCGGCGATTCGATGATCGACGACGGCATCTTCGACGGCGACTACATCTTCGTGAAGAAGCAGCTGCACGCCGACGCGGGCGACATCGTCGTCGCGCTGATCGAAGACGAGGCGACGGTGAAGCGCTTCTTCCCCGAGGGCGATCGCATCCGCTTTCAACCCGCGAACGCGCGCTTGCGTCCCATCTACGTGCGCCGCGAGGACTTTCGCGAGACGCAGATCTTGGGCGTCGTCGTCGGGGTCTATCGCAAGATCGATTGATCGCTTCTGTGAGGCCTTCTACAAGGAAGGCCACCTGATGCGCCCGCCGAAGCTGCACGTCACGCTCCTGTCTGCGATGCTCCTCATGCGCAGCGAGGCGCGCGTGCTCGGCGCCCGCGTCGCGCTCGAGGTGCTCGGTGCCACGCTCTTCGCGCTCGGCCAGAGCGTCGCGTTCGGGTGGATCGCCGCCACGCCCTTCGCACCCGAGGCGTGGTCGGGGAGCGCGCTCGTCCTCATTGCTGGCGTCGCCGCGTACCTGGCGCTGCGGGTCATCGCCCGGGTCGGCGCGATCGCGGCGATCTTTCTTGGCGCGCGAAAGACGAGCACGCGCGGCGTGATTCTCGAGGGCGCGGACGGTTTCGCTCCCGGTGCCGCGGCGATGCTGACGCTTTTCATCCTCGACGTCTTGGGTTTTTCCGTGCTCGCGCTGCTCCTTCAGCTTGGGCCGCTCGTGAGCGCGAGCCACGGCGGGTTCGGAGCGTTCGTCGCCGCGGCGTTCACTGCGGGCGTTGCAGTCACCTGGCTCGCGGCGTCGGCCTTCGGCAACTTCGCGTTCGTGCTCGGCGTCGTCGACGGCGACGGCCTCTTCGCCGCTTGGCCACGGGCGTGGCGCCTCGTCGCGTCAGCCGAGCTCGAGACGCGACAGCGCTTCTCGGTCTTGCTCTGCGTCCTCGGCGCGCTCACGATGACGATCGCCTTTGTCGACTTCGTCTCGACCGGCGCGAGCGTGCTGGCCGAAGTGGAAGGGCAGGGGCAGAGCGTGCTCGTCGTCGCGCCGATCCTGACGCTCGTCTACGCTATGCTCGTCGACGTCGCGGCGATCGTCTTTCTCGCCGCACTGACCGACCGCTTGCCGCTCGGCTTCGCGGCGCCGATCGTCATCGCCGCGCCAAAGTCTCTCGACACGCAAGGCGCAGGCTAGCCGATGCGCACCGCGCTCCTCGGTCTCTTGCTGCTCGTCGTGCTCGCGTTGGCGTTGACCTCGGCGCTCGTCGCCGTCGCCTACTTCAGCGTGCAGGACCGCTTGTTCTCGCAGGTCGCCGAGCTGCCGGAGATGCCGGTCGGGCTCGTGCTCGGCGCCAGCGTGCGGCCGAACAAACAGCCATCGCCGGTGCTCCAAGATCGCATCGACGTCGCCGTGCTGCTCTTGCGCGCGGGCCGCGTGCAGAAGCTGTTGCTCTCGGGCGACAACCGAGAGTCGCACTACAACGAGGTGGCGGCGATGCAGCGCTCGGCGATCGCCATCGGCGCCAACCCGCAAGAGCTCGTGCTCGACAACGCCGGCTGGCGCACCTACGACTCTTGCTACCGCGCGCGAGAGATCTACGGCGTCAAGTCGCTCGTCGTCATCACGCAGCGCTTCCACTTGTCGCGCGCGGTCTACATCTGCAAGAAGCTCGGCCTCGACGCCTACGGTCTCGCCGCCGACAGCCCGAGCTACTCGGCCCCGTTCAAGCTGCAGCTGCGCGAGCTCGGCGCCTGGGTGCTCGCGCTCATCGACGTGCGCCTGGAAGAGCCGAGCCCGGTGCTCGGGCCGAAGGAGCCGATCGAGGGCGACGATCCCGGCTTCGACGCCGACAAGCGCGAAGACTAGGCGGCGGCCCCGGAGAGCGTGACGAGCGCGATCTCCGCCGGGCACCCGACGCGCACCGGCATCCAGTGCCCAGTGCCCGAGTGAACGAAGAGCTTGCTGCGATCGTTTCCGTAGAGCCCGCGGCAATAGCGAAAGAAGGGTGAAAACAGGCTGCGCCCGCCCACGCCGACCTGGCCGCCGTGGGTGTGGCCGGCGAGCACCAGGTTGGCGCCGCGCTCGGCCGCCGCGTCGAACGCGTGCGGGTGATGCGCGAGGTGCAGGCGAAAGTCGCCGCCTTCTCCGTTCTCGACGAGCGCGCGCTCGGCCAAAGTCGGAAAGCGAGTGCCCGCCGTCATCGCGCCCATGCGCCCGAGCGGATAGGTCACGCCGCTGACCTCGAGCGTGGCGTCGCCGACCCGCAGCGTCGTCGCGTCGTCTTCGAGCAGCGCGATCGATGAAGCGTCGTAGGCGCGGCGAATGGCGCGCATGCCAGCGTAGTATTCGTGGTTGCCGACGCAGGCGAACGAGCCGTGCTTCGCCTTCACGGCCGACAGCACCTCCATCGTGCGATCGAGCTGCGAGATGTCGTCGATGATGTCGCCGGTGATCGTGAAGACGTCCGGCGACTCTGCGTGCACGGCGTCGACGACAGCCTCGAGATCATTCGCCGGTACACACCAGCCGACGTGAATGTCGCTGACTTGGGCGATCTTGAAACCTTCGAGCGCGGGCGGGAGGCCGGGATAATGCAGCGTCAACCGCCGCGTGTGCATGCGCATGGGGCGAGGATAGACACCGTGGGCGCGCCGTCAACCAGGGTGCGACCTCATCGCGTCATGAATGGCTCCACGAGAAGATGATCTCAGCGGTCTGCGGCGGTCGGCGGAGGATACGGAATTGGGGCGCCTTGCCAGTCGCTTCCATCACGGCGCTCACCGCCCACGCGAACATCTCGGGATAATGCGGCCGACAACAATGGATGTGCTCTTCGATGATCAGGCTGAGCTCGCGCTCGCGGTTCTCGGCGCGGAGGCGCCCAGTGTTCCTATACATCTTCCAGGCGGACGACGACGCGCGGGCGATCGCCTTCGGTCCAAACAAGCGCGCGAGCCACGAGTGCGCGGTGCGAATCAGCCGCTTCTGCTGCTCATAGGCAAGCCTGTAAGTGTCCTCGGCGCCCCACCGGGTCACGCTCGTGTCGATGCTATCGATCAGCAAAGTCTCCGGGTACCATGCCGACGCGATCGCACCGGCGGACAGCATGGCGCGGTGTGGTTCAGTCAACGCGGCAAAGTAGGCGTCGAACTCGGCTTTTCCTTTTCGCGCGACGATGGCGGCGTGATACGTGGCGATTGCAGCGCCCTTGATCTTCGGTTCGTCCATCCGCGAGATCTATAATCGGACCGTCTTCCCGGCCAGAAAAACAGAGCTCGTCCCAGGTGATATTCTTGTCTCTCCGCGCGCGCGCCGGCAGGTTGATCGGATGGAACCGACGCGAACAGTGCGCAGCGACAGCCCGGACAACGACAGCTTCTTTCGCGACACGTTTTTTCGTCGCTTTGCCCTGCGGCCCCACACTTTGGAGCTCGAGGGCGGCGTGACCAAGACGTATCCGTTCCCCACGTTCTATGCGGACGTCGGCTGCTCCATCGGCATCTTCTTCTGCGACTACGCCGCCGCCGAGCGCCTCATGCCGCACCCGTTGATCAAGCCCGTGCGCATGCCGCGCGGCCGCACGCTCGTCATCTTCTCGTGCTACGAGTACCGCCACGTGATGCGCGTCTGGCCGTACAACGAGATCGCGATGAGCATTCCGGTGATGGCGAACGCCTCGTTCTCACCGCCGGTCTTGCCCATGCTCGTGAGCGACGCGTTCAAACGCTTCGGCTATTACGTTTTCGGCATGCCGGTGACGTCGCGCGAGAATCAGCTGCGCGGCAATAAACTGTGGGGCCTGCCGAAGCTCACTCAGGCGATCGACATCGAGAGCACAAACGGCGTCTGCACGACAGTCGCGAAGGGCGATGACGGCGCGCCCTACTTCACGCTCAGGGTGCCGACGAGCGGCAAAGCGACCCTCTTCGACGTGCGCGGCCACCTCTACAGCAAGCTCGACGATCGCATCTTGAAGGCGCGCACCTGCTTCTTCGGGCGCTTCAACGTGACGAAGTACATGCGCACGCTGCTCGCGCCGAACAGCCCCTCGCCGCGGCAGTGGCTCGAGCTCGGCGCTGGTAAGGACGCCGAGACCCTGCGCAGCCTGCGCATCGAGCCGCACCCGTTTCAGTTTCGCTACGCGCAGAGCATGAGCGCTTGTTTCGACTTGCCGATCGACGGCTTCGACATAGGACAGTGAAATGCAGCGGGTCTTGATCATCGGTTCGGGAGCGGTGGGGTTGTCGGTCGGCGGGTGGCTGAAAGAGGGCGGCCTCGACGTCACCTTCTTCGACTTGCCGAAGGTCGCGGCCGAGCTGAGCAGCGCGGGTCTCGCGCTCTACCTCCACGGCGAAACGGCGCGGGCGCCGGCGCCGGTGAAAGCCGTCAGCGATCTGGCGGAGGTGGCCGCGCCCGATCTCGTGGTGCTGGCGGTAAAGACCTATAGCCTCGACAAGGTGGCGCCGCTCGTCACCGGTCGCTTCGGCAAGGACGTCCTCGTGCTCGCGCTGCAGAACGGGATCGGCAATCAGCAGATCGTCCCGAAGCACTGCAAGCGCGCGCTCTACGGCGTCGTCGGTTACAACGCCTGGATCGATGCGCCGGGCGTCGTTGGCTACCAGAAGAAAGGCCCGCTCGTCGTCGGTACGCCGGACGGATCACTCGCCGCCGAGGCCCGCGAGGTCGCGTCAACGCTCTCGCGGGGCGTCGAGACGGTGTACACGCCGCGCTTTCAGGACGCCGTCCATTCGAAGATGGTGGTCAACCTCACGAACTCGCTGCAAGCGCTCATCGGCCATCCGCTCACGCCCATTTCGAACCCGAGCCTGTTTCAGCTCCTCTTGACCCAACTCCTCTGGGAGGGCGTCACCATCGTCGAGGCGGCCGGGTACAAGGAGAGCCGCATCGGCGGCATGCCGCGGTGGGCGCTCATGTGGGCGGGCGCGAACTTGCCGCCGGTGCTCACCAAGGGTGCGTTCAAGAAGAACGTGAAGAAGATGGTGATGAGCTCGATGGCCCAAGACGTGTTGCAGCGTCATTCGCGCGAGAGCGAGCTCGAGACGATCAACGGCTACCTCCTCGACCTGGCCGATCGCGCTGGCCTCGCTGTCCCCGTCAACCGCGCAGTGTATAAGCTCTGCGCCAAGCACTTCGGGGCAGCGAATTTTGCGCCGCTGTCGCTCGAAGCCGTCTGGGCCGAGGTCGAGCTGCAGCGCGCCGGTTCACGCGTGTGAGGTTGTGAAGTCTCGACGAGCTCAGCGCTCCGTGGCGCCGATGTCGATGGCGTTCGCCGGGCGGAATTTTCCGAGCAAGTCGCGCCGGTGCAGCCCAGACGTGACGAACCTCGTCGCGGCGTCCAGCCCGGCGTCGATCGCGGGCGAGCCGAGGGCGAGCGTGTAGTTCGTCGTCTCGGCAAACGTCGCCGGGGCCACGATGTTCCCGGCGGAAGTGGCGCAGAGATCCCACACGCTCGCGCACGCGTTGAGATCGGCGCTCGTCGTGACGTAGACGGGTGAGCTCGGGGGGTGAATCGAGCGCAGAATCTGCGTGCCCGCCAATGAGAAGAGGTTCGTCTCGAGCAAGAGCGGGGCGCCGTTGCCGGTGGTGTCGCCAACCTCGATGCCGCGGGTATTCACGTCGGTCGCGTGGAAGATGTTGCTGACCACGCGGTTCTCGCCGTCATACAGCCTGACGATCGGCTCGGTGCCGGCGACGCCGACGATGGTGTTGTTCGCGGCGTGCAGCTTGCTCTCCGACGCCGAGCTCACGGCGTGGCTCGTCGCCGGCGCGGTGATCGTCGGCGCGACCAGCAGCGACGACATGACGAACGCTACGGAGGCATTGACGAGCGAGAGCGCGCTGGCTGACTTGTTCATCAGAACGTGGCCGCCGAAGATCCGGCTGCGGGCGATCGTCGCCTCGGCCTGGCTGAGGAAGACGGTCGCGCCGCCGCCGCTGTTTCCAGCCGTCGACCCGTAGAAGGCACAGTCGGTCGCGTCGAGGTAAGCACCACCTAAGACGGTGGTGGCAGACGCGTTGCCGTTGCCGCCTACCGTGAGCGTGAGCTCGCGAAGGTACGCCGCGGCGCCATGGTCGATCGCGAGGACTTGCCCGGCCGGGCTCGCCATGGTCGCGTTGAAGTTGCCGAGGTGCGCTTGCACATTTGCCACCGCCGCATCGCCCACGCGAATGCGCGCCGCGCCAGCCGCGGTCAGCGGTCCTGCTCCGAGCACGCCGATCGTGGTCGACGCGATGCGGCTGTGCGACACGAAGTTCGGAGTGTAGCCGCCGATGATCGCGAGGTCTTTTTGGATGTCCAGCGCCTCGTTGTATGAGCTTGCGTTCGCGGCGACGGCGACCGTCGCGCCCGTCGGCGCCGAGGTGATCGCAGCGCCGATCGTGCACTTTGGCGCGCCTGCGGTGCCTGGACCGCCGTCGGCGCAGCTGGCGGCGCCTTTGTCGACGAAGACGACGTTCGCGAGGCTCAACACCTTCACATCTCCGCCGACGCAGTCTTGATCGATGCCGTCGTCCGGCCAGTCGTAGTAAGAGGAGCCCGTCCCTACGCTCGGGTCGGTGTCGTTGCAGTCGGGCCCGGTCGCGCTGAAGCCGCCGGGGAGCGAAAGCGCACAGACGTTCTCGAGCGTGCCGGCGATCCCGTCGCCGTCGTTGTCTCGGTACCCAGGGATCGTCGCGTGGACCGCCGGGTCGCCGGGCGCGCAGTCTTGGTCGGTCGCCGCATAGCCCGGCGGCGGCGTTGTCGCGCAAAGCGAGACGGCCGGGCCGGCGCCAAAGCCGTCGCTGTCATCGTCCGCGTAGCCGACGATGGTCGAGCTCACGGCCGCTTCGTTGTCATTGCAGTCGCTGGCTTTTGGCACGCCGTCGTTGTCGAGATCGTCGTCTTTGGTCGCGGCGTCACAGTCGTTGTCGACACCGTCGTAGGGCAGCTCCATCGCGGCGCAGCTCGGTCCAGTGGCGCCCGTCGATCCCGTTGGCGCTGGCTCGGCTGGCGGGTTTCCGCTGCCGGATCCGGTGGCGCCCGTTTGTCCGCTGAGCACGACAGGCGTGGAACTCTGTGCGCTTGGTTGGCA
Source organism: Deltaproteobacteria bacterium (assembly GCA_020848545.1). GTDB lineage: Bacteria > Myxococcota > JADLHZ01 > JADLHZ01 > JADLHZ01 > JADLHZ01. The sequence continues at coordinate 24,798 of JADLHZ010000134.1, forward strand.
TGCGGCGAGAGTCAAGCACAGTGCGAGACAGCGGCGGGTGGTCATAGGGGTTCCTCCAGTCCAAGTTTCGCCGCCGGACCGTTCCTGGCGATTCGCCGCGCCGACCGGCAAGGAGGGGCGACAGAGCGAGACAACCGCCCTTGTCTCGATCGTCTCGAACACGGTGCTGGCGATGGATCTCTCGTCCACGCGCAAGTAAGCTCGCCGCGTGCGTGTCCTCGGCTTCGTCGCGCTCGGCCTCGGCATCCTTTTTCAGGGCCTCTTCCTGCTTCTTGGGATCCTGATCCCGTTCACCATCGGCGTGAGCGCCGTGCTCCTGCCCGTGCCGATCCTCGGCTACTTGATCGCCACGTTGATCGCGCTGCTCGTGCGAACGCGCCTCGTCCCCGGCGATCCTCTGCGCGCGCGGCTCTCGGGCATGCTGCTGGTCACTCGCCTTGGCGGTCGAGTGGGCGTCATCGTCGTCGTCGTCATGATCGTCTGCATCACGATCGGCATCGCCCTCGGGCTGTCCGGGTTTGCGCGGCGCGGCGGACCGAAGCGCCAAGTCAGGGCGGCGATCGATCTGCACGACTTGCGGCCGAACAGCCTCGCCGACGACGGCCACTTCATCGGTATGCAGCACTTCGTCGTGCACATCGCGCGCAACGGTCGGATCCGATGGCTCGAGCGGCGTTGATCTGCCTGCTCGCCTTGACTCCCTCGTCAGACTTGCTCAACGCGTCGACGCGCTCCCGTGAGCTCAAAAGTCATGAGCAAGGTAGACGCCGTTGGCGAGATAGGCAGTCACCGAGCGCTCGGCACGTTCGTAAACGACGAAGATCTCCTTGTCAGCGTAGAACACCCTGAAGAAGCGCTGGCCAGCGCTGGAGTCGAGCTCATGCTTGTTGTGCTCAGTGAGGACTTTCGCCGGAACAGCGGCGCGCCGGACCTCGTACTTGCCGTTCTTCACGCAAAGTAGCTCGCGGCGCACCTTGGTGTTCTCCTCTGCGCCTGCGGCGATCTCGTCGACACGCACGCGCACGGGGTTACCACCGAAGTCGACGACGACCTGTCGATAGTCGACGATCTTGCCGGACCTGTCGTCGATTTGGTCCACCTCGACCGTGAAATGAGTATACGGGCGGTAACACTCTATCTCGCCGATCGCGCGGTGAGTGCCCGCGGGCGGGCGCCCCCCAAATGCGCGCCCGAACACCCGCTCCCGGCGCACGTCATCGGCCGCCAGCAAAGCCCGCACCGAGCTCGGATAGGTCGCAGAACGGCCGAGGGCGCGGCTGTCGACTGCTAGGAAGTCTCGGATCGCCTCGCGGGCGTCTTTGTGACTCATGCGGTCGTCATGCGTGTTCTCAGCGATCGCTTCGTCCAGCTTTTGCATCAGCTTCGTGCGAGGGCGGTCAACGTCCACCTTGACGCCGGCGGCATCCAGCCGCGTCTGGATGAACGCCTGCTGGGTTTTCGACAAACGACCAAAAGTCAGACTCATCGTCCACAACTCCTGTTGGAACAAAGGCACAGGGGTTGTCGGTGCGTACGCTCTGCGCGTTGCTCGTTTCGAGCATGAACGACACGAAGCGCCGACGTCGCGGGGATCACCTTGGGATCGCGGTCGCCTGGGCTCCGAGCGAGAGCCATCCGAAGAACCGGTCCCAGCCCGCCACGGGGGTTCCACCGCTGAGATCCTGGATCGCTCCGGTTGGCGAGAGAAGCATCGCCGAATAGTTGGTTTGATACGTCCCGCGCAATGCGGCGAGCTGGGTTCCGTCCCACGACCACCCCTGCAGGAGGATCTCGACATCCGGGTCAGGCTCGGTGAAGATCACCTGCTCGTTTCCGGTCTCGGGGTCGACGAGCGCGATCTCCTTGGCGCGAGTCGCCGTCCAGCGCGCCGCGGCCAGCGTCGGGGATGTCGGGGAGGTGGCGAATCCTGGTGTCCACAGGCCGGACTCGAAGAAGCGTGAGACTCCGTTACCGGTCGCCGCGATGCGAACGACCGCTCCTTTGTTTCCTGAGCTATGGGTAACGGTCGTGTGCACGTAGCGGCTGTCGTGAGACCACGTCGGCCGGCCTCGGAACAACTCGTCGTCTGTGTCCTTGGCGATGTCGAGAACATGCGCGCCGTCGAGCGACGCCGTTCGCACCGTCCGCCAGGTGGTGCCGCCCACGGCATCATCCCACTCGGCGATCCATGCGACCTTCAAGCCGTCCGGCGCCCACACCGGCAACCCGTTCATGCGTGTCGGGGCGACGTTCGAGAGTGCGCCCGACACCGCGTCATAGAGCCAGGCCCCGTCCTTGCCACCGAGAGCCAGGACGTCCCAGCGCGGGTTCCATAGCACTCGGTTCGAGCTCGCCGTGACCTCGGGCAAGGCAGTGCGTTCTCCGGTCTCGACGTCGAGGATCTCGAAGACCATGCTTGCCGGCACGCCGAGCTCGTCGCGACGGTAAGCGAGGAAACGACCGCTCTGGGACCACGCGGCGGCGGCTGTGGAGTACGTCGCCATCGAGATTCGCCCCGCGACGCTCCTCGCCCGAGCGCCGGTCTGCGCATCAACGATCTCGAGCCTGAAGTCGCGGTTCGCATAGTCGTGTACGGTAATCGCAACGAACGCGCCGTCGGGTGACCAGTCCTGCAAGAGGGCGTAGTTGGGAAAGACGCCAAGGTCGCTCACTTGGCCTGTTGCGAAGTCGCGGACCCGCAGCGTGCTGCCGGCCTCGTTCCACGTGGTGAAAGCCAGCCGCGTGCCGTCGGGGGACGCACGCGGACTGTCGGGCCGCTCGCCCGTGTCATCCCAGAGCGTCGTCCGGGTGTCGAACGGCGCGCCGCGAGACTCGATGCCGAAGAGGTCGAGGTCGTGACTTTTGGCCTGGAGGAAGAGGTACCGGATGGTCGTGTCGATCCGGAGGGTCGCGACCGAGCGACCGGCTTCTCCGGCCGCGGTGAGCGACGCGACCTCGAAAGTCCAAACGCCGGTGTCGCTGCTTGGGTCGATCGCCAGCGCGTGGTCGACCGTGCGTTCGCTCCGGCGCGTCGAGCCGAGATGCGTCGTGACCTCGTAGCCGAGGGCGCCTGGCACTGCGCGCCAAACGAGCTCGAACTTCCCGATGCCCCGCCACGGCGCTGCCCGAAAACGCAGACCCGACGGCGCGGCGAGGTCGGCGGCCTCCTTCGGCGGAACCTGCTCGCCCGGAGGACCTTGCTCGCCCGGAGGACCTTGCTCCCCAGCCGGGCCGTCGGCGCCGATTCCGCCCTGCTGTCCTGGCGGTCCCGGCGGTCCTATGATCTGAGCCGGCTCGGTGTCTGCAGCCCCGGTTTGGGAACCGGTCAGCGCAGGAGCCGAGCAGGCCGCGAAGACGACGATGGCGAGCATGCTGAGTGAACGTGAGGCATCGCGAATCGACACGGAAGGTCTCCTAACGTTGTCGGAGTCGGAATTTAGCGACCAGCGTTTATCGCTACAACAAGCACGCGACCTGTCAATGTGAGCAATCCTTCATATCGTGAAGCTGCGCGAGGCGCTCGACGCGTCTACGCGCCACGCTCGGACTCGTAGGGCTTCGCTCAGATGTACGACGCGCGGGGCAGGCTCGACCCGCCCTCAGTTCCCCCGCGGCAGCGCCTCTGCCGCGATCGGCGCCACGAACGGATGGTTCATCGCCTCGCCGAGCAGCACCGCCGGAAGCACGAGATTCCACACCACACTGTAGACGATCTGGGCGTCCCCTTCCGGCGGCAGCGCGACGCCGTCGAAGATCTCGCGACTCGCCATCTTGGCGATGAGCGGCGTGTCCTCGGCACGCAGCGCGCCGCCGAAGTAGGCGAGGATCGCCGTGTCGAGCGGCGTCGTCCGCTCGGGCGTATTCGCGTGCACGCCGCGGTACCAGCTCTGGTACTCGGCCGCGATCGTGCCGTCCTTGTCGAACGGCGCGAGCGCGAGCATCGAGATCGCCATCAGCTCGACTCCGGGTCCGTTGGCCGTTACGAACGGCAGAGACAGCCCGGCGCGCGCGATCTCGAAGAGCGCGTGCGCGCAGCCGGCGATCGGGATCTGAATCGCGCTGAGGACCCAGCGCATCTCGGTTCGATAGGTGGAGTACATCGGCGCTTCGCACGGCAACAGCGCATCGTCCAGCGGCGCCAAGCGATTGCGCGCGCAATATTCTGTGGGCGTCGGAAAGCGCGGGTCGAAGAAACCGAGCCCCATCGACTCCATCACGCGCTCCCAAAGATAGGCGTCGAGCACCACGTGAGCGCCGCGCCAGCTGATGCCGCCGTCCGGGCAGGGGCGCTCGATCAAGTAGGCGTGCCGGCGCAGGTAGCCGCCGACGTCGGCCATGAGCGCCTTGGCTTTGGCGCGCAAACCTGCGTCGGGCACCAGGTGATAGACGAAGCTCGTCGCCAAGAGCACGCCCGTGAATTCATCCTGGCTCGGCTCCCAGAAGCGCACGGGCCGGTTCTGCCACTGCTGCTCGTCGGCATAGGGCGGCGACGCGTTCGGCAGCGCGGCGAGCGTGGTGCAATAGCCGTTGGGGAAGAAACAGGCGAAGTCGGGATCGGGCCCGGTGTTTTCGCGCCAGCGGCTTTGGCCGTCCATTCGCACGAGGTAGCCCGGCTCGGCGGTGCGATGCGCGAGCGCGCTCATGCGATCCAAAATTCCGCCGAGGAGCGCCTGTTCTTCGGGACGCTCCTGCCGCCGCTGGCGCACGGCCAGCGCCGCTGCCAACTGTCCCGTCCACATCAGCGGGTTTTCGTATTCGCCGGCGACCGCCGTCTCGGTGCCGAGCGCCGACAGCTCGGCGCGCATCGTCGCGGGCGGCAGCTCACCGCATGTGGTCCTCTGGCCGAGCACGAGCACGTCGGGGATCGTGTACTGTGGGCGATCGCGATCCTGGACCAAGCCGAAGCGCACGACGAGGTCGAGCGCCGCCTGCACGCGGGCGTCTGAGATGACGACGCCCGCGACCTCGAGCGCGGCGGGATGTACAGCGGTCTCCACCGCCGGCCCGGGCTCATGGGTCAAGCGCTTCCACAGCCGATCGAGCCAGCTGTCTTCGCAGCCGGACAGCGCGGGCGCGAGCAGGACCAGGACGAGCGAGAGCTCTCTCTTCATGACGGCGGTATCGGCATGCCGTCGAGCACGCGCCTTTGCTTCGACGCCAAGCGCCAGCGCCGGGGCGCCAACACCAGGCAATTCACCTGCCGCTTGGCGCCGCTCGACGGCTGATCACTCGAAAACTTTTTCTTCGACTTGGTCGGAGGCGAACGCGTCGGCTTCAAGGTCTCGCGTCGCGCGCTGCTGCCTCGCCGCGCTGCGCTCCCGGTACCACTCGCCCGCGGTGATCAGGCTCATCACCTCGCTCGTGCCGGTCCAGATCGACGCGAGGCGCAGGTCGCGATAGATGCGCTCGATCGGATAGACGTTCGTGTAGCCGATGCCGCCCATCACCTGCAGCGCGTGATCGACCGCGCGCTGACACGCCTCGGTGACGAACTTCTTCGTCTCCGACACGAGCCGGCGCGTTTGACCTTCCGGGAGGCAGGCCTGCACCGCGCGACAGGTCGTGTAGACGGAGGCACGCGAAGCGTCGAGCAAGGTGGCAGCGTCGGCGATCTGGAAGCTGACGCCCTGGAATTGGCTCAACGTCTGGCCGAAGGCCTTTCGTCTCGCGGTGTAGTCTGTGGCGATCTCGAGCGCAGGCCGCGCCGCGCCTATGGTCATCGCCGCGGTGCCGAGCCGCTCCGGGATCATCATCGTGTTGAACACGGCGCGGCCGCCATTCAGGGTGCCAAGCAGGTTGCGTCTCGGCACGCGCACGTCACGGAACGCGACCCGGCTCGCGCCGCCGCCGCGACAGCCCATGAGGCCGTAGAGGTACTTCGTCTCGACGCCAGGGCTGCGATCGACGATGAAGCACGAGATACCTTCGTGAGGCGCTGCGGCCGGGTCGGTGCGTGCGTAAACGAGGAAGAAGTCCGCCTCGGTCCCGCCGACGATGAAGCGCTTCTGGCCATTGAGCAAGAAGTAGTCTCCCTTGTCTTCGGCGCGCGTCGCGGTGCCGAAGAAGTCCGAGCCACCGCGCGGCTCGGTGAGACACTCGGCCGCGAAGCGATCGCCGGCGAGCAAGGGCCGCACGTATTCGTTCTTTTGCGCGTCGGTTCCGTGCAGCACGATGGCGTCGCAGACGAGCTCGGCGCCCACACCGAAGACGCACGCGAAGATATAGCCGAGCGTGCCGACCTCCTCCATGAGCATGGCGGTGCTCACCCAGTCGAGCCCGCGACCGCCGAGCGCTTTTGGGTAGCGGCAGCCGAGCAGGTTCTTACGGCCTGCCTCGCGGACGAAATCTCGAGGAAACTGCACGCGGTCGGCGTCCATGTCGAGGATCAGCTGGCGAGGAACCGCCTTGACGAGCTCGCGGACGTCATCACGAAGCCGCTTTTGCCCTTCATCGAGCAAGAAATCGAACATCCGCGCACCTCCGGATCGACATTTTGCCGATAATAGATATAGATATCTAGTATTAGGTGACTCGTGCGTGACAGACCGATTCGGCTCGTGGCACTTCTCGCGGTCGGCGCCGCAACGGCGTGCGTCGGCTCGTTCGGGCCACCGAGCACGGTTGGCGGCGCAAATTCCTCAGGCACGGGCGGCGTCAACGATTCGAGCTCGCTGCCGAGCGATCCGGCGACGACGGCAAGCGGCGCCGCGGCCGGCTCGAGCGGGGCGACGGGGGCAACGTCTGCGACCGGCGTGAGCGGCGTGAGCGGCGTGAGCGGGGCCAGCGGGGCCAGCGGGGCCAGCGGGGGCAGCGGACCATCCGGCTACGGCGTCTACGGGCGAGAGGCCGTCGCCGCGTTCGACGCCTTGGGAGCCGGTGAAAAAGAGAGCATCAAGACGATCAAGGTTCTCTTTCATCACCACTCGGTCGGCGAAAACATCATGGGGTTTTGGACGGACGATTCGCAGGGCGGCGGCGCCGAGGCGCTCGGCTTCACCTTCGCCGAGGCGAACACCCCAGCCGACTTCTCGACCCTCACCCTGGCGCACACGACCGGTGGCGACAACGGCGACCCGGTGAGCAAGCTCGACTCTTTCGAGAGCATCATCGTCACGCAGGCCTTCGGCGCCGCGGTGCGAGTAGCGGTCTTCAAGTTTTGCTACATCGACTTTGGCGGCGGCAGCAGCGTGCAGTCGATGCCACAGGCTTTGGCGCTCGAGGCGTCCTACCGCGCCACCATGCAGGCGGTGAGCGCCGCTCATCCCGGCTTGCGCATCGTGCACGTCACGCCGCCGCTGATGAACTACTGGAACAGCGCCGGAAACGATCTGCGCGCCGAGCTCGGTCGATTCATGCGCGACGAGTACGGCGCGAATGGGTTCGTCTTCGATCTGCAAGACCTCGAGAGCCACGACGCGACCGGCGCGTTGTGCTCCCGCAACGGCGTCGCCGTCATTTGCGATCCCTATGTGGGCAACTCCGGCCACCTCACGGGTCTTGGCTCGACTCGAGCTGCCAAGGGGCTCCTGTACACACTCTGGCGCGCGGGGCAGCAATAACGCCCTCGCGTCGTGGGCGTCAGTCCTTGCGCAGCACGTGGGTCGCATGCGCCGCGAAGCGCTCGTTGACCGCGTCGAGCAGATCCACGTGAGTGAACGGCTTCGCCATGCACGGCGCGATGGCCGAGGCCTCGCCCGTTTCCGCCGAATGGCCGGTCATGAAGAGCACCGACAGTCCTGGCCGGGCGCGCATCAGCTGCCGCGCCAGATCGACCCCGCCCATGCGCGGCATGCCGAGGTCGGAGACGAGCAGGTCGATGGCGTCGGTGCGCGCGGCGACATCGAGCGCGGCGAGCCCGTCTGGCGCTTCGACGACCGTGTACCCCGCGCCGGTGAGCACGCGGTTCACCACGCGGCGAATGCCGTCCTCGTCATCGACCACCAAGATCGTCTTCGCCGGCGCTTTGTTCGTGGTGATCGCGTCGGTGACCGCTCCCTCGTCGACCCGCGGCAGAAGAATCGTGAAGGTGGAGCCCTTGGCGACCTCGGTGTCGACGAAGATGTGTCCGCTCGCTTGTTGTACGGCGCCATACGCGACGGCGAGGCCAAGCCCCGTGCCGTGACCTTGCGCCTTCGTCGAAAAGAACGGCTCGAAGATGCGCGCCGCGGTCGTGCGGTCCATGCCAACGCCGGTGTCCGACACCTGCACGACGACGAAGCGGGCCGCCGGATCGTTGATTCCCGCGCGATGCAGGTCCGCAGCGGCGGCATGGCGGAGGCCAATTTGGATCGTGCCGCCGTTCGGCATCGCGTCGCGCGCGTTGACGACGAGGTTCAGAATGACCTGCTCGATCTGGGTCCGATCCGCGCTGACGACGTAAGGGGTCGTACAGGGCGCTAGGTGCAGGTCGATGTTCTCGCCGATGGTACGGCGCAAGACGCGCGTCAGGAGCTCGATCGTCGCAAAGAGCTCGAAGCGCTCCTGTTTCGGGACATGCTTCCTCGACATCGTCAGCAGCTGCCGCGTGATTTGCGCCGCGCGCTGCCCGGCGGTGATGGCATCGTCGAGGTCGGGCGCGAACTTCGAATTGCGGCCGAGCCCCTCGCGCACGAAGGTCGCGTTCGTCAGCATGACCGACATCAAGTTGTTGAAGTCGTGGGCGATGCCGCCGGCAAGGAGCCCGATCGCCTCCATCTTGCTGGCGTGGGCGAGCTGCTCTTGAGTCTGCTGAAGGTGTTTGAGGCTGTCGCTCAAGCGCTGGTTCGTGTCGGCGAGCTCTCGCGTGCGATCGCGCAAGCGCGACGTCAGCACCGTGTTCTCGATGGCCCGCTCGGCGTGACTGACGATGACGCGCGCGAACGCGCATTCGGCCTCGATCGAGAGGCTGACGCGGGGGGCGCCGAGCATCGAGAAGACCGCCATCGTGACGCCTTGGAGACGGACGGGCAGAAGCGCATGATAGCCTTCGTTCGACACGTTTGTGTGGACGAGCCGCGCGAGCTCCGCCTGGCTCGCCTCGACGAACGAGGCTCCTTCGACCGCCTTGACGCGCTCCCAGAGATCCGACGTGGCCACGCGCGTGCAATGTGAAAGCTCGGCGTTGTGGGTGAGATCCCATTGGCCGTCGGAGAACTCGTCGACGATGAGGTGAGCCTCGTCGAGTGAGAATGTCTCGTGCAGCAGGTCGTTGAGCAGCGAGAGAATCGCCGTGACTCGCCCTTCACCGGTCGCCGAGAGCGAGAATTCTGTGACCAGCCGAAGCCGATCGTTGTTGAGGCTCAGCTGATTCTGCGCTCGGAACAAGCGTTGCTCGAGGCGAACGAGGAGCTTCACCTGCTCGTTGAGAGCGGCGTTCTCCCGTTGTAGGCGCGCGATCTCGCCGGGATCCGGGCTTCCGGACACCTTCACTCCTCGTCGAAGACGCCGCAGAGGACGGCGGTGTAGTTGTGGTAGAAAGGCCGACCGCCAACCGGGGCGATCTCGCCGTAAGTGAAGAAGCCGGCCCACGTCGTTTCCGGGGCCTCCGCTTGCATCGGCGCCACGACGACGTCGCGCGTTGCGCTTCCGAAGAGAATTCGCCCACGCCCGGCGCAATCGAACTGCAGCACGAACGCCGGTGGGCGCCGTGAATGCGCGAGCAAGCGTTTGACGCAAGCGCGCGACGAGGACACGATCTGCGATGGGTCTCGTCGTGTGAGCCGGACGCGGGTGCCTTCCGCGATGCCGCCGCCAGGGAAGAAGAGCGCGCCGGTGTCTTTGTCGAGCTTCAAGGGGGTGTGAATGACGAACTCGTCGTGGTCGCTCGTGGCGCCCGCGGACAGTGGCTCGCCGATGCAAAGGTGAACGATGCCTTCGGCGTTGAGGTCCTGGGGATCGCCGTCGAGGTACTCGCGGAAGACATCCCAGGCGCGACGGCCGTCGATCTCGCGCAGCCAGCCGGCGTCGGCCTTGGTGATTTGCCGCTCGGTCCCGATCGGGAGACAGCCGTGGCTCGTCTCGACTCGGACCTTTGCGGCCCCGCGAATGACCAGACCGGTGACGGCGCCCGACGAGACCGTATCACCATGGGCCTTGTCGCCGTGATACTGGTGCGTGCGCTCGAAAGCCATCGCGTCACCGGCCGTGCCGCCGCATAGGATCGTCCCGGGCGGGAGCCGCGCTTCGAGTGTGCGCAGGAACGCGTTGCAGTTGCCCTGCAGGCCGTCCGCGAACAGGATCACTCCGCGGATATCTGTCGCTCCTTGCGCGAGGATCTGCGTTGCGAGCGTCTCCGCGCTTCGGACGGGCTCGATCCCGTACTCGGTGGAGGCGATGCTTTGAAAGCGAAGCGTGCGCGAAGCGATCGCCATGACGCAGAGCGCGCGCTTGCCTTCGTCCGCGACACCACGGGCGATGACGCCTTCGCCGGAGCAGCCGACGAGGACGGAGGTGCCGATGTGGGTGCGCACCTCGTCGACGACGGCTCGCGGGTCGTAGCCGGTGGTCGAAAACAAGAGCACGATGTCGGGCGGCGTCCCGTCGAGCGGCTGCAGGGCCGAGGCACAGGCGTCGCGCACGGCGTCGCGTACGTTCGGCCTGTGGCTGTACCCGGCCCCGGACCGCGTCATGGCCGCCAGCGCTTGGCCGACGGGGAGTGGCATCTTCGTTTCGACCTTGGCGGGAGCTGTGGTTTCCATCACTGGCTGTTTCGTGGGTTCGGGGAAAAACATTAGCCCTGGGTGAGTATGACCCATCCCCGGCACGTCATTGGAACTTTCGGATCTCGTCGCGCAGCAGCGTGCCGAAGTGCGTCGGGTTGCCTCCGACGCCCAGGTCCGGGCGCGTCTCGAACGCCAGCCGGATGAAGTTCGCGTGCCAGTCGTCCACGAGCACGTCGATGCGATGTTTCACCTCGGCGATCTTCGAAGCTTGATCGCCCGCGAAGTGGCCGCAGGAGCGCGTGTCGCGCAGGTTCGCGCCGCGGCCCATCCAGATCGTATTGTCTGCCTTGTAGATATGGTTTCCGCTCGTGTGCAGCCAACGCCCGGCGATCGCGGCGACGGTGACGACGAGCGATTGGCTGGCGATGCCGCCCAGGCCGGTCGCGCTGAGCGCGTAGGCCGTGGTGCTCGTCGGCGACACAGTGATGCTCGTGCCCCTGACGACGGCACCATTGACCGTGAAGGACGTCGCTAAACGACAACCAGCCTCAATTTGGGATCGAGCCGGCGAAGGTCGTCCGCATCCGACGTGGCGACAGCGTGGCCTCGCTCACGAGCGCACACCACAACCGAAGCGTCGATGACATCGTTTGTTCTTGAAACTCCACAAAGTTGGCCAGAAGCGCGCGCGAGGTGATCATTCAAAGGGACCACTTCAATAACCTCTGATCCCAAGAGGCGAGCTAAGCGTGCTTGCCGTCGTCCATCGCGCCAGCATTGGCCGACCACACCTGAGGGAACGACCAGTTTGAGCGAGTGCTCTAAGGCCCGAGCCATGATGGCAACAACGCGCCGATCGTTTCGTTCGAAAGCGATGAGCGCTCCCGAGTCGAGCGTGAGCCCGCTCATGCGGCAGCTCGTTTTTTGTTCTCAGGCTTCTTGTTGTCGGGCTTCCTGCGGTCCCGTTTTTTGCTGACGCCCAGGGCGAGGTCTGCCGCTTTGCGCTCTGCTGGACTCAACGGCCCGCCGCTCTCCATCAGCATGACGTCGAGCAGCTCAGCAAGCTGATCGAGCTTGGTCTTTTCTTCCAGCGCCTTTGCGACATAGGCGCTGACGTTGCTCGCGCGCCCGGTGCGGACTGCCTTTCTTACTTGGAGCACAAGCGACGCGGGCAAACTGATCGCAATTTTCGCTTTTTTCATACCAACCATCATACCACGCCCGGTCAGGATCCGACACGGCGTTCGGCCGCGGCCGAGGGGAACGTCGTGCGCTGACGGGCGGAGAGCGGCGGCGTTTCAGCCGTTCTTGCGCTAAAGGCTCACCGCGGTCCCACGCGCGAAGAAGCGATCCCGATCGGCAGCGCGCGGGGCATCAGTCGAGGGGCTTCGCAGCGATCTGCACGTAGGCGCCAGACTTGAACCAGTCGTGCGCGGCGGCCGACACGCGCTTCATCGCGTCGGGATCGAGCTTGTAGATCCGAAAGCACTCGGCGAAGCTCTCGTTCGCCGACTTCTTGCCGTAGGGCGTCGGCGACTTCTTCGGATCGAGCACCGCCGCCAGCGCGCGCTCGGCCGGCCGGCCCGGTCCTTTGTTGGCGGCGTCGACGGCCAGCAGCTTGCGCACCGCCGCGTCTGCTTTCTTGAAGCGATCGTCGGAGCCGGGCTCACCCTTCCTCTTGTTGTAGTCGTCGGACAGCACCTTGTTGGCGATGCCCGCTTCGCGCATCCGGGCGTCCGAGATCGCGTGGCCGATCTCGTGCAGGACGACGCCGGCGGAATCGCTCTTCGGCGCGTCAACCGAGCCCATGAACTGCTCTTTGTCGAAGAGGAATGCCTGATCGAAGACGTTCACCCAGTTCGAGTCGTCACCACGTTGGTAGAGCGCGCGATGCTGGCCGCCGTTCTTCATGCGGCGAAACGGTAGACCTTTCACCAACGCGAGCTCCGCCTGGTTCAGCGTCGCCAGCGCTTGGCCAACAGCGGCGTACGCCAGCGGATCCCACTTCTGGTCGCCGTCGATGAGCTCGCCGACGCCGTAGGTCTTCTTCAACGCGTCGGCTGTCGTCGGCGTGAGCAACTCCTTCACAGCGGCGCCGGTCTTGATCAAAACCTTCGCCTCGCTGTCCCAGTACACGCTCACCGGCACGAAGCCGTCGCCGTCGGGCGCCAGGACGTCCACCTCCGAGCCGACCATTTTCCGGCCGAGGATCGACAACAGCGCGATCCGTTCGGGCCGGGTCACGCTCGCGAGTGTGTCGGTCGCCGGATCGCTCTTCGACCAAAGCACGGTCGTGTCGCGCAGGATCTGCTCCACTTTGTACCCTTTGGCGCACGCCAGCACCTGTTGCTGCAACGTCGCGTCCGGCACCGACTTCAACTTCGCCAGATCGAGCGCGCCACTGCCGTAGGCGAGATCGGCGGGCGCTGAGAGCAGCAAAGACGAAAAGAGGACGAAGGTCATGCCGCGACCATAACACCGTAAAAAGTTTTGTCCGCTTTCGCTGCGCGTTTCCGGTGAGTCTTGATGGAGCAGCTGTCGCAAGTCGTTCGAGACACCCCGATCGAGGTCGAACCCAAGCGCGAGTGTTGGCGGCCGCGGCCTTTCGAGCTCGCGCGGCTTCTGTAGCAGTCAAACGCTGTATGATTTCGTCTTCTCGGCGCCAACGTCTGGCTCGCTCCCGCGGTGGAAGCGCTCATCCGCCGTTCGCTGAAGAGCTGCTTCAGCGCCGATAATCCCCGCTGATGTGAAGCCCCTTGACGCGTTCGAAATGACGCTTGTTACGCGTCAAGAGCGTTCCGTTCTGCACGAGACAAACCGCGGCAATCATATAGTCGGCCATGCCAATCGGCTCGCCAGCAGCTTCGAGAGTCTGTCTGATCTCCGCGGCCTTCTGTGCTTCGTCTGGACCGAATGACAGAATCGTCATCGCCTCCAGGAGAAGGTCGACGCCCGTCCGTTGCTTCTTGGAGTGTGCACCCGAGCGAAGCTCGAACTCTGTGATCGACGTCGTCGCGAAGGACCGCGTCGTTAGCTCCAAGGCGACCCGTTTGGCCTCGCCGTGGCCGCGGAGGTAGTCGATGAGCACGTCGGTGTCAGCGATGATCATCGCCACTTCTCCCGAAGCTTGGCCGCAGAAACGGAGAGCGCCTCTCCTTCCGCTTCAGAGAGCATTCCTTCGGCAGCCAGCGCGCGCTGGACGGCATCGCGGCGCGATCGGAATTGGGCCAGGTAGAGGTCGATCGCCTCACCAATGATGGACGAAAATCCCTTTTCGCCGCGCTGCGCTGCCAACTTCAACAACTCCGCACGCTGTGCTTCCTTCAGCTCGATGGTGGTGCGCATGCACTGTTCTACATGCATGTGCATGCAGTTGGCAAGCCGAGCATCACGCCTTCGAGTCCTCGCGGTGTGCATCAGCTGCTCTTTGCCAGTGGCCTCTGCGGTTGCTGTGTCCGTCACCTTGCCGTCAGCGGTGAACGTCCTGGTGATGTTCTACCCTGCGGTAGTGGTCGGCGAGGTCCACGTGCCAACGAGCGACGGTCGTTCTGATGAGAAGCGCAACGCTCATGGGCCTGCGCTCGATACTAGGGTCGGAGATGCGCCTCGTCACGTTCATCGCGTCGACCGCCTTGATCGCTTGTCGGACGGCGGGGTCGCCGCCGCCTGCGCCGATGGAGGAAGGGGCCGACGATGCGGGCGCCGTCGCCGCGGGATCGCCGCAAACCGCGGGGCCGAGCGCTGCGACCGGAGAGAGTGCGCCGACCGGCGTCAGCGGACCGACGGGCGAGCCGGGACCGACGGCTGCGACCGGAACGACCGGAACGACCGGAACGACCGGAACGACCGGAACGACCGGAACGACCGGAACGACCGGAACGACCGGAACGACGAGCGCGACCGGACCCACCGGCGTCGCGACGCGTGCATACGTCGACTACAGCTGGCTTGCGTTCACGGTCGACACGTGGTCCGCGGCGACCGGCGGTGGTTTTCGCCGCTGGTGTGGGCTCTCGGTCCCGATCATGGGGGCCGACGAGCAAGTCGCGTATCACACGGTCGAGCGCGTCTTGGAGCGCTTGACGACGGACACCGAAGGTATCTCGCTCCGCGTTCACACCCGCACGCTCGGCGCGCCCCTCGACGCCACGCCGCACCAGTTGTTCACCTCGGCCGCGACCACGGACTATGCTGAGAAGATCTGCTCGCCGTACTTTGCCGGCAACCAAGTCGTCTTCCGTGCCGACTTCAGCGGCAATCGCAGTGCGCTGTATTCGCACCTCGCCGGCTCGGACGGCCAGGCCGCGATGTTTCTGCCGATGAACACGACGCCCGACGGCGTGGGCTTTGGCACCCACTTCCGCACCGATCGCCTGCTCGCCGCCGACGTCGCCGATCCCATCGGCCGCGCGCTCCTGCTCGGCACGTTCGAGGGCGGCAGCACGATCAGCGGCAGCGATCGAGGGATCGTCATCGCGACGCCCACGGCTTCGAGTGTGCTCTTGCGCGAAGGCGCGTTCCCGAGCGGCCCTGGCGAGAACGCGTCGCTCGACGAAGCGCAAGGCGTGCTCACGATGGACGGCGCCGCGTGGCTGTGGCCGATGCAGTACTATCCGAACCCGCTCTTCATCTGGGACGGCAACACCGTCGCGCGCCAAGACGTGACGTCACCTGGGGTCCTAGGCTTCCCGCAGACGACACCATGGAATCGTGCGATTCGCGACTTCAGCGCGATCAGCGTCGACGAGTTCATCTACACCTACGCCTACGAAGGCGATCAGGACGGTTGCGCCGAGAGTGCGTATTTCTGGTTCGAAGGCACGTATTACAAGTTCCAGATCAATCCCACGCCCTGGCAAGACGAGACCTCTGGTGTCCTGCTCGAGTCCGGCGAGCGCGTTCACTTCACCTGTACGCCCGCGGTGCAGCCGCGCGCGCCCGAGCAGCACTGTTACTCGCGCACCGAAGCGCTCACCGCGTGCAATCAATGCCCGTGCGGTCCCGGGCCGCGGCCGCCCGGGCGCATCTACCCGACGGGCGCCGTCATGAACGAACACCGCGTCCGCGCGTTGCCCGCGCGCCTCGACGGCACGCTCTCGCTCTTGCGCTGGCGCCCGACCGGCGTGCAACGCGTAATCTCCGCCGGTGTGCAAGTGCCGTCCGAGCCACCCGGCACGTTCGTGCAAACGCTGAGCCCAAACCCGGCCGAGTTGCACGCCACGGCGCCGTCGATGAACGCCCGCGATCAGATCGCGTTCTACGCGACGCTCAGCGGTCCCGCCGTCACCGCCGGTGAGAACGATCTCGCGCTCTTCATCACCGATCCTGTGACGGAAGAGCCGCGCCTCGTCTTGCGCACCGGCGATCTCGTGCCGTGGTCGGATCGCTTGCTCAAGATCCGCGACTTCGAGTTTCAGAATGGTTCCGGCGGCGCCGACGGCTTGCGCTCCGGGTTGAGCCCCGAGGGTCGCCTCGCCGTGCTCGCGCGCGTTCAGTACTTCGATGGTAGCGCCGAGGGCATCACGCAAGCTATCTTGGTCGTGCAGCTTCGCTGACGTCCGAGGACGTCATCCCTGTGCTTCAAGTCGCTCGTGGCTCGCGGTCTTGACGGCGTGCGAGTCGTGATCAGCGGCGCGCACGAGGGACTGAAGCAAGCGATCGGCACTTTCGGCGTTGCTCGAGATTGCCAGCTCTTGGCGTTGACGCCGGAGGAAATTGCACTGCGTTTAAACAAGCATCGCTGGCGCGGCGACGCGGCTCGGCGATGTCAGCAGCATGCGCGTCTGTCGCTCGCAAGAGCGCTTCGCCAATGCGTGAGCGCGGATCAGGGAAGGTAGACGCCGACCTGCAAGAACGCGCCAAACGAGGCGCTGCCGTATTCACTTTGCAGACCGCGGCTCGCCGTCGTCTGACGATAGGCGTCGGAGCCGCTGAGCACATCGTTCGCACGGAGACGGCGAAAGACGAACGGATCTGGGCCGCGGCCGAGGGGAACGTAGGCGCCCGCACGCATGAGAACCGTCTGGGTCAGCGAAAACTCGAGCGAGGGGATGAAGAGCATGCTCGGGTCGGTGAGGTTCACGAGCATCGCGAGCTGCAGAGAGAGTAGATCGTGCGCGAGCACGCTCATCGCGAGCGCGGCTTGATGGGCGCCGGCGCCGAAGATCTCCCCGCGCACGACGCGTGCTGATGCGAGCACGGTCGCGTAGCGTGCCGCATCGGTCGTGCCGTAGCCATTGTAGGAATATTCCAAGGCCAACATGAGCTTCTCGCTCGGCTTCACCTCGGCGCCGACGACGCCGCGAAAGAAATGCTCGCCGACGTTGACCGCTCCGGCGCCGAGCCCCGCGAGCTCGATGGTGTAGGCCCCTTCGGCGTGGATAGAAACAGGGCCGAGGTCACCCGCGAGATCCGCCCCGATGACGAGGTCACGCACGTACTTGCCGAACGACAGCGACCAGTCCCAATCGCCCGTGTTGGTGCGAAAGCGGGCGACGGCGCCCATCTCGGCCGGCACCAGCTGCGGCAGGTAGAGCAGATCGAGCTGGGTCACGTCGCCGATCGCGACCAACAGGCGCACGGCGTCGAAGCCGCGCCGCACCTCGCGATCGATCGCCGTCGGCGGAAAGGGCGACAATACATCGGTCGGGTTCCATATCCGTCCGGTACCCCACGACAGCACCTGCCGGCCGACGATGAGATCGCCAAAAGGGAGCGCGATCTTGACGGCGAGCCGGTCGAGGTTGTGATCGAGCCTGGCGCTGGCGCCCGAGGCGAGCGTTCCGGAGAGCTCGAAGAGCCTGCGCTGCGCGCCTTGGCCGATGCCGCCGACCGTCGTGCCGAGCGTGTTGGCGCTGCTGAAGACCGGATCCGACGCGAGCGACAAGGCGAGCTGCCACGCCACCTCGACCTCGACCCATTCCTTGACGCGCAGCCGCGCCGAGAGGCGACCGATGTGACCGTTGATCGCACCGGCGGCGGGGAAGAGCGAGGCCTCGGGCAGCGGCGCGCCGGCGACCGTCGCGACTTCGCGCAGCAGCCGCGCCAAGTCGCGGGTGCTCGTGACGGTCTCTGGCTGCACGACGAACGCCGAGAGCAGCGTCTTGTAGAACGTGCTCGTCTCGAGCACGACGCCGCTGTCGGTGTGGACGAGCTCTTTGGCCACGGCGTCGTTCGCCCACAGGACGAGCAACGCCAGGGCCACGATCCAGGAACGCGAAGTCCTGGAGCGCAGCGTGTCAACGAGCGCGCTTCTCATCCGTCACTACCAGACCGTCGACCAAGCGGACGAGGCGATCTGCCCGCTCGAGCACCATCGGATCGTGAGAAGAGAAGATGAAGGTGATGCCACGCTCGCGGTTGAGCTCACGCATCAGGTCCATCAGCGCGGCGCCGGTCGCTTGATCGAGGTTGGCCGTCGGCTCGTCCGCGAGCACCACCGCGGGTTGCGACACAATCGCGCGCGCGACCGCGACCCGCTGCTGCTGCCCGCCGCTCATTTTCAGGGGCCGAGAATCGAGAAAGGGCGAGAGGCCCATGCGCTCGAAGATCGCCTTGACCTTGTCGCGCCGCTCCTTTGCGCTGACGCCCTTCAGCTCGAGCACGTAGCCCGCGTTCTCGGCGGCGGTGAGCACCGGCACCAGATTGTACGACTGAAACACGAAGCCGATGCGATCGCGGCGCAGATCCGCGAGCGCCTTGCGCGACAAGCCCGAGAGCGCCACGCCGTCGACGCGCACCTCACCCGACGATGGCGCGTCGAGCCCGCCGATCAGATTGAGCAGCGTCGTTTTGCCGGAGCCGCTCGGGCCGGCGAACGCCATGAACTCGCCGCGCTCGACGGCGAGCGTCACGCCGCGCAGCGCGTGGGACGGCGTCTGTCCCTTCTCGGCGTAGACGCGGGTGACGTTGTCGACTTCGATGACGGGCATGGTGTGCTCTTCCTTCTCAGGTCTTGCGCAGCGCCTCGGCCGGTAAGAGGCGCGTGATCCGCGAGGCCGGGTAGAGACCGACGATGAGCGTCATGACGTAGACGAACGCCGTCGCGCGCGCGATCTCGGCCGGGCTGAAGCGGGTCTTGATCAGCGACGAGATGGTCGCGCCCTCGAACTGGTAAGACTCCGTCCCGGGGACGAAGTTGATCCCGGCGTGGGAAAAATACCAAGCGAGCAGGCCGCCCGTCAGCGCACCTCCCGCCGCGCTCAGCGTGGCGATCCAAAACGACTCGGCGAGCACGAGGTGCAGCACCCGCGACGGTCGCGTACCGAGCGCCATCAGCACGCCGAACTCGCGCGTTCGTTCGAGCACCGACATCAGCATCGTGTTCAAGATGCCGAGCCCGACCAAGAAATAGACGAAGGTCGCGAGCGCGAGGGTGATGCTTCCCGTGTAAGCCTCCAGGCGCTTGAGCACCGGCAAGAGCTCGCCCCAGCTGAGCGCCTCGAAGCGAGCGCCGAGCGCCGTGTTCAGCTCTTTTGCCAAGGCGTCGGCCGCGTCCGGATCGTCGATCTGCACGACGAGCTGATGCGACGCTTCTGAGAGGCCCAAGAGCTCACGCGCGGCCGCCTTCGAGACGTAGACTTGTCGCTGCGCGATCGCCGGCGAGATCGAGTGAAACACGCCGCGCACGCGGAACAAGTCGGCGCCCATCTCGGCGTCTGCCCGCTGCACCATCAAGCGGAGTTTCGCGCCGACCTGCAACGCCAGGCGCTCGGCGAGCTGCTCGCCGATGAGCACGCCGTGGACGTCGTCCGGCGCGGGCAGGGCGCCGGCGCTGATGTGCTGCAAGTGCGCCGACAGCTTCGGCTCGTTGTCCCACTCGACCCCGAGAACGCTCACCGGCTCGTTGCCGCGCGCGCTGGTCGCAAGCCCGCGAGCGAGGACGCGGGCGCCGACTTGCGCCCCGGGCGGCAGGCGGAGCTTCTCGCGCCAGCCGGACGCGTCTTCCATCGCCACCGCGACATCACGCTTGTCGCGAAAGCCGCGCGCGAAGATCTCGACGTGCCCGATGCCCGCGCTGTCGAGCTGATTCTTTGCGTCTTGCGCCATGCCGCCGACGAGCCCGGAGTAGAAGATGACGAGCACGAGCCCGACGCCGATGGCGCTCATGCTGATGACTGTGCGCCGGCGGTTGCGCCAGATGTTGCGCCAGCCGAGCGCGAGCGCGGATGTCAGCGCCGTGCTCATGCGTGCCTCAAGGCTTCGACCGGCTTCAAGCGTGCGGCGCGCGCGGCCGGGATCAGCGCGCCGAGAAGCGCCGTGAGAAACGAGGTGAAGGCGGCGCCGATCAAGGTCTCCGGGTAGAGGCGCAGCACCATGCGGCTCGGCATGCGGACGCCCATGATGTCGCCTTGCATGATCGTGCCGAGATCCACCGTCCCCACGGCGTAGAGCGTGGCGGTCGCGATCACGACGCCGAGCGCGAAGCCGATCGCCGCCTGCCAGAACGCCTCGAGCAGCACCATCGCGAGCAGGCGGCGCGGGCGCGTGCCGAGGGACGCGAGCACGCCGAGCTCGTGGGTGCGCTCGAAGACCGCCATCGTCATCGCGTTGAGCACGCCGAGCCCGACGATGAGGAAGATGACGAAGTCGAGGACGCCCTTGCTCTTCTTCTTGCTCTCGATGGTCTGCGTCATCTCCGGAAGGATCTCGCTCCACGACAACGCCTCGAGCGTCTTCAGGTCGAGCGCGGTGCGGACTGCAGAGACTTCGGCGGAGACGTCGTCGCGCTCGGTCGGGAGCCGCACGACGATTTGGTGCACGCCTTCGCCGAGCGCAAAGAAGCTCTGCGCCTCGGCGAGCGGCAGCGCCACCGCCGCCGCGTCGAGCTCGGCGCTGCTCGACACGAAGATACCGCCGACGCGGTAGCGGTCGTTGGCGACCGAGCCGTCGGCAGCCTGGCTGACGAGCACGACCTCTTGGCCGACCCCGACCTCGAGATCGCGCGCGAGCTCCTTGCCGACGAGCACCGTGCGCGCCGCAGAAAGGAGCTCTCCTTCGACGACGCGATACAAGTGCGACGGGCCTGGCTCGAGCCCGAGCATCATCACCGGCGCCGATCGATCACCGGCGCCCGCGAGGCCAGCCCCGATCACCCGCCGCTCGACCAGCGCTCCGGGCAGCGCGCCACGCAGCGCCGCTTCCACTTGCACCGGGTGTTTCACCACGGTCGTCACCGCCGGCGCTTCCTGGTAGCCGAGGCCATGCACTTGGATGTGACCGATCAGGCCGGCCGTCACGTCGTGAAGGATCATGTCGAAGGCCACTTGGCGGTAGCTGTTGAGGCCGACGAGCCCCGCCACCCCGAGGCTCAGCGTGATCATCGTGATCAGCGAACGCCGCGCGTTCCGCCACACATTGCGCCAGGCGATGACGATGAGCTGCAGCATCTGTCTGGCTAGTCCTTCGACCGCATGAAGATTGCTCGTAGCCGTAGGCGTTGACGTCGCCGTCGCCGTCGCCGGTTTTTTGGGAGTGCGCTACGAGGTCATCTTGACGAGCATGGAGACGATGCGATGCAGGA
>JADLHZ010000135.1 GCA_020848545.1 Deltaproteobacteria bacterium
GATCGATTCTCTCTTTGAAGCACATCTCCAATCCGTTTCACCCGACGGCACAATTCGAGAGCCAGTCCGCGCGCGTGTCAGGAAGAAAATGGGATGCTGCCGGTGGAACAGCGTGAGAGCCGACACCAAGTCGCGCTGACGCTGGCCGATCGATACGAGAACCTCGAGATGCGCGGAAAGATCTACTTCCTCTTCGGCATCTTCATCAACCACTGGACGAAGCATGTTTCAGAGTCGACCGAGGCGATGCGCAAGGGATACTTGTTCAGCGTCGAGGCCGGCGACTGGACGTATGCCGTCTACGGCGCGGCGAACGTCATCTCGAACCTCATCATCGCCGGCGTCCATTGCGACGAGGTGAAGGTCGAGGCGGACAAATATCTTCAGTTCCTGAAAGACAAAGCCACCGTCGGGCTGAACAGCTTCTTCCTGCCTGGTGGCTACTGTGCGCTGCTGAACCTGCAGGGACGCACGCGCGCTGCCAACAGCTTCGATTGCGAGCACCTCGACGAAGAGAGGTTTCACGAAACGCTCGGACATCTCTCGATCGTCGAGGCCTGGTTCTACGCGGTCAAGATCCGCAGCCTCTATATCCATCGCTGCTTCGAAGAAGGAGCGCGCGTGATCACCAAGGCAGAGGTGGTCGCCGAAGGGGTGCCAGGACAGGTCAAAGTTCCCGAGGCGTACTTCTACAGTTGCCTGATGCTGGCTGCCGCTCAGAACATCATCGGAGACACGGCGGATCGCGCGAGGCTTTGGGTCCTCTTTCGCAAGTACGAAGCACAAATGAAGCAATGGGCCGACCACTGCCCGGACAACTACCTCCACAAGTATTGCCTCATCGTTGCCGAGAGGCTTCGAGTCGAGGGCGGCACCCTCGACGACGCCCTCGGCTGGTATGACCGCGCCATCCAGTCGGCCGAAGAAGGGCACTTCGTGAACGTCGCAGCCGTCGCCCGCGAGCTGAAAGGCCGCTACTGGCTGGAGAGGAAGCGCGGGAGCTACGCGAAGGCCGACTTGCGCGAAGCGCACTACGGCTACCAGCTTTGGGGTGCAACGAGAAAGGTCGCGATGCTCGAGGCGGAGTTCGAGGGACTCTCGCTCGGGTCGCGCGGAGGCACGGACTACGCGCCGGCCGAGCTCGATCTCTTGTCGGCGCACAAAGCCTCGCGCGCCATCTCCGGGAAGATCGAGCTCGAGGACCTGATCCAGACGATGATGAGCATCGTGATGGAGAGCGCGGGAGCTGACCGCGGTCTTCTTCTCCGAGATCGGGAAGGGAGGTGGCAGATCGAGGCCGACGCCGTTCTCGCCGAAAGCAACGTACGCGTGATCACCAGCGCCGACCGCGATTCGAGGGGCCACGAAGCAGCGCCCTTGTCTGTGGTCCACTACGTGGTGCGCACCCAGGCGCCCGTCACGGTCGATGACCCGGCGCGGGATCCGCGCTTCGGCCACGATCCCTACATCCTCGCCGTTCAGCCAAAGTCGATTCTATGCGTCCCTCTCCTGCATCAAGGTCGAACGGCTGGCGTCCTCTATCTGGAGAACAAGCTTGGTCGCGACGTGTTCACGGCAGATCGGCGCGCTTTGGTCGACGTCCTGACCGGCCAGATGGCGATCTCGCTCGAGAACGCCGGCCTCTACGCAAACGTCAAGGCCACGCTGGCGGAGCAGGGCCGGATGATGGCCGACCTCGAACGGCAACGGGCGGAGCTCGTGAGGAAGAACGACGAGCTTGCCGAGCAACGGGCGCAGTTGTCCGCTCAGGCTGCGACGCTTCGGTCACTCAACGCGGAGGTGCTCAGCTCGAACAGCGAGCTCGAGGCCTTCAGCTACTCGGTGGCCCATGATCTCAGAGCGCCGCTACGCGGGATGAATGGGTTCGCGACGGTGCTTCTCGAGGAGTACAAGGAGAAGCTCGATGCGGACGGGATCGACTGCCTGCGCGAGATCCACTCGAACGCTGTGAGGATGGGCCAGCTGATCGACGCGATGCTTGCGTTGGCGCGGGTTTCGAGAGCCGAGCTGAAGCCCGAATCGGTGGACCTGACAAGCCTCGCGCGGGCCGTGGCGACCGAGTTGGCTGCAACGGAGCCTCAACGTCGCCTCGAGGTTGTCATCGAGGACGGTATCCAGGGATTCATCGACAAGCGTCTCGCGCGCGCGATGCTCGAGAACCTTTTTGGCAACGCCTGGAAGTTCACGAGAGACGTGGCGCAGCCGCGGGTCGAGCTCGGCACCTTGGAGGACGGCGGCGGCGTGTCTTGCTTCGTGCGGGACAACGGCGCGGGCTTCGACATGGCCTACGCTGACAAGCTGTTTGGGCCCTTCCAGAGACTTCACTCTGCCCGGGAGTTCCCGGGTACCGGAATCGGACTGGCCACCGCCAAGAGAATCCTTCATCGAAGCGGAGGGCGCATCTGGGCCGAAGGTCGCGTTGGCGGCGGCGCGACTTTTCATTTCACCGTTCCTCAGCTGAAGAGGTCTGCCTCATGAATATTGTATTGCTACTCGTCGAAGACAATCCGACCGACGAGAAGCTGACGCTGCGCGCGTTCGAGAAGTGCAACCTCGCGAATCAGGTCGTCGTTGTTCGCGATGGCGCCGAGGCGCTCGATTACCTCTTTGCAACCGGCCAATACGCCGGACGGGATACGAGCATCCTTCCCGCGGCCGTACTCCTCGACCTGAAGCTGCCCAAGGTCGACGGTCTAGAAGTCCTGCGACGCATTCGTGGCGACGAGAATACCAAGCATCTGCCTGTCGTGGTCCTGACCGCGTCCAAGGAGGACGAGGACCTCGCGAGGAGTTACTCTTCCGGAGCCAACGCCTATGTGCGCAAGCCTGTCGATTTCGCGGAGTTCGTCGATGCCGCGAAGACGCTCGGGCTCTTCTGGCTGCTGCTGAACCAGCCGGCTCCGCCGCCTCGGACGCCATGAATGGAGGCGCGATGACTGAACCACTACGCATCCTCTTGATCGAAGACTCCGAGACCGACGCCAAGCTGGTCATCAACGAAGTTCGGCGCATTCGCGACCCGCTCCAATTCGAGCGCGTGCAAGACGTAGCCGCCTTGCGTACGGCGCTGACTGGTCGAGCGTGGGACCTGATTATTTGCGATTGGTCATTGCCTGCCTTGAATGCGCCGACGGCGCTCAACCTGGTAAGAGAGATCGCACTCGACGTCCCGTTTATCATCGTGTCTGGGACCGTCGGTGAAGAAGCCGCGGTAGAAGCCATGCGCAAAGGGGCTCATGACTACGTGCTCAAGGACAAGCTCGCGCGCTTGGGCCCCGCGATCGAACGCGAGCTTCGCGATCACGCCGAGCGACTCGCGCGGCGAAAATCAGATCAGGAAGTGCGCGCGGCCGAGAAGGCCGCGTTGGCAAGCACGGCGATGCTGCGTTCGATCCTCGACAGTGTCGGCGACGGAATATTGGTCGCCCGACCGCAACGGCAACTTCATTCATTGGAATACAGCGGCAAGTCTGCTGATGAAGATGGGTCCTCCGATCGCAGAAATGGCCGAAGTCGAGTCGCAGAGAATTGGCCTGTTTCGCGCGGACAAGACCACCCCCATCTCGCTCGAGGAGCTGCCACTTACGCGAGCGATGCGTGGTGAGTCCATCGACGGCGCCGAGATCTTCGTCCGTCCCGAAACAGCGCCGGACGGCGTGTGGCTCAATGCCAACGCACGACCACTCCGTGGTGAGGGGCTCGAAGGCGGAGGCGTTGCAGTCTTCCGCGATGTCACCGCCGCAAAGTCTGCGCAAGCGCAGCTGATGGTCGCCGACCGCATGGTGTCGGTTGGTACGCTTGCTGCCGGTGTCGCGCACGAGATCAACAATCCGCTCGCCGTGCTCATCGCCAACCTCGGCTTTGCGGCCAAGGCTATCGCTGACGCGGGCACTGACGCGCTGGGGTTGCGCGAGGCGTTATCAGACGCACAAGAAGCCGCGGAGCGTATTCGCATGGTGGTGCGAGATCTCAAGCTGTTCTCGCGTGCCGACGAAGACAAGCGAGGCCCCGTCGATGTTCAGCTCGTGATGGAGTCTACGTTGCGGATGACTTGGAACGAGATCCGTTTTCGCGCGCGCCTGGTCAAAGACTACGGCGTGGTCCCGATGGTTGACGCGAACGAGTCTCGGCTTGGGCAGGTCTTCATGAACTTGGTGGTCAACGCAGCCCAGGCCATCCCCGAGGGAAACGCCAACAAGAACGAAATCCGCATCACGACCAAACTCGACCCGAGCGGGAAGGTCGTCGTCGAGATCCGAGACACCGGGACCGGGATTCCACCAGACGTCGTGAGCCGGATTTTCGAGCCATTTTTCACCACCAAACCGGTCGGGGTTGGTACCGGCCTGGGGCTCTCGATTTGCCGAAATCTGATTACCGCGATGGGCGGCGAGATTCAGGTCGAGAGCCGCGTGTCCGTTGGAACGGTATTTCGCATCGTGCTGCCAGCCTCGGCGGGCGAAGGGGACGTGCCCTTCGCGAAGACCATCATACCGACGGGGAGAAGAGGCAGGATTCTTGTGGTCGACGACGAACCAGCTCTCGGCAAGGCGCTGCATAGGGTGATCTCCCAGGACCACGATGTAGAAGTGATGACCTCTGCCAAGGAAGCACTCGCACGCGTGGTTGCCGGCGAGCGATACGACATCATTTTGTGCGACGTCATGATGCCCGAGATGAACGGGATGGATCTTTACGAAGCGCTAGCAAGAGTCGATGCCGCGAGCGCGCAGCGAATGATCTTCATTACTGGAGGCGCCTTCACTCAGCGCGCCCGCGAATTTCTGTCGCGGGTTCCGAATCAACGCCTCGATAAGCCCTTTGACGAACAGGGGCTTCGCCATACCTTGCGGGCACTGATCACGTGACATTGTGGGTATTGGCGGCTGACGATCTCGCTTGACGGCCCTGTCAGGAAAATGGATGCGCGGCGCCATGAAAACCCCAGTGCTTCTCCTGATTGCCGTCGCTGCCTGCGGTCCCGTCCCGACGAACGCCACGAAGACCACGGAGCCGACGCAGCAGCAGCAAGGCGCCGAGCCGAGCCGTCCGCCCGAGCCGCAGCCGCAGCCGCACGAGCCCGGCCCGCCCCCTCGCCCTGGCCTGAGCGTGAGCTCGATCGCCGTCGCCGCAAGCGCGCAAGCCGATGCTGTCCTTTATACGCTCACCTGCGGCGACTGCGTGCTGCCGGGCGAGGACGCGACGCAGACCGTGCCGGCGGACGCCGTCACCGCCTCCGTGCGCGGATACACTGCGCGCAACGGCGCTCACGCGAACCCGCTCTACGAAGCGTCCGGCCGCCACGGACAGATCGAAGTCGTCGCGGCCGTCGCGAGCGGCGACGTCGTGTGGACGCTCCTCGCCGACGAGAAAAACGCGCTGAAAGCCGTGGGCCTCGCGCCGGCCGGCAGCGTCGTCCCGGGCGGCAGCGTCATCTCGGCGGCAGTCTCCGGCGGAAGGCAAACGCAGGGCGCGTCGTTCGGCACGATGGTGCGCAACGGGCTCGCGCTGCCGGCCGATGGTGGCGGCGCGCACTTTCTCGTCATGAGCGCCGACGGCCTCGCCGCGGTGCTCGTCGGCACAGACGGGACGGCGCAGGCGACCGTCATCGCGCCGCCCGAAGCGAGCGTTGCCGCCATCGCGCGCGCCGGCGATCACCTCGCGGTCGCCTACTCTACGAAGAGCGAAGGCGGCCTCGACACGCCCGTCACCGTCGACCTCGGCGGCGGCGTCCCGCCCGTGACCTCGCCGATCGCCGGCGCCCCGGCCGCGCTGTGGAGCAACGGCGCCGAGTTCAAGGTGGTGATCAAGAAGGCGGACAGCATCGCGGCGCTGTGGGACGGAACGACCGTGACCGCGCTCCCGCGCAGCGACGAGGCGGCCTGCACGGCGGTGGCGTTCTCGAACGCCGGCGAGCTCGCGATGCTCTCGGCCGGCCCGCAGTCGGCGGTGCTTTACAGCGTGCTCAACGGAGCGCTCACGGCCCCGCGCTTGCTCTCGATCCGCGACCGCGCCGGTCCCGCCACCACCGCATGCGCGGCGAGCTTCGGCGCCGCGTTTTTGCACGTCGCGTGGTCAGAAGATCTGACGTTCATCCAGCACCAGATGATCGATTTCAAGACTGGCCGCGCCGAGCTTCGCACGCGCCACGACACGGTGAAGAACAGCATCGGCAACGTCCGGTAGCTACGATCGCGGCGGGATCGGCAGGCGCTGCTTCTCGAGCGCGTCCCAGTACTTCTCCGCCGTCGCGTCGCTGGCGAGCGTCTCCGGGTAGAGCGCGTCGTCCGGATGCAGCGAGAGCTGAAAGTGCATCGGATCGTCGCCGAGCTCTTCGAAGCCCTTCTTTCGCACGCCGCCCCAGACGAAGCCGGCGCGCACGAGCGCTTCGACGACGCCGTCCGGAATGTTGCCGCGGTTCTTCGCGCCGCCGTCGTACTTCGGGCCGTTCTGGCCGGCGTCGATGTCGATCGCCAGGCCGGCGCTGTGCGAGCTCAAGATCGAGGAGCTCTCGACGCCGCCGATCTTCATGCCGCGAAAGTTGTAGCCCAAGATCTCGGTGCCGGCCGGACGCCAGCCCGCGCCGCTCGCGAGGATCGCGGCCTCGGCCGCCTTCAGTAACGGCAGCGCGTACACATTGACGCCGCCGCGGATGGGCTTGCCGAGGAAGGTGATCGGCTTTTGCGTCACCGGATCGATCTTGACGATGTAGCGCTCGAACGCGCGCTGCGTCGCCGCCCAGCCGCTGGCGATGCGGCCGCGCTTGTCTATGCCGAAGTAGGTGATCATGTTCCGAACGGTAAACGTGGTCCGGCCGATCTCCATGTAGAGCGCCGTCACGCGATCGGCGAAGCCTTTTTCCTTCGGGGTGATCGCGTTGACGTAGGTCGCCGCCGGCTTCGTGGGCGTCGCCGCCGCCCCGCCTTGCTCGATGAGGGTGTAGTGGAAGCCCTTGGTGCCGACGCGCCGGCGAAACTCCGCCCAGTCGCTCGGACGCAGGTTCTGACAGCCGATCGATCGCGGCATGGTGTCGCTCGCGCCCGGATGGAAAACGACGTCCCACATGAGGTCGCCGGCTTTTTCGGAAGCGGCGCGCTCGTCTTTGCTGAACACGCCATCGCCGTTGCGATCGCGCCATGCCGCCACGTCCATCTCGCTGCCGCCTTCTTTCGGCCGCACGATCATGCGCTCGTCGACGAAGTACTGCCCCGGGCGCATCATGCCCATGCCCTTCGTCATGTCGTGCGTCGCGTCGATGCGCGGGCCTTGCTGCTTCGGCCGCTGCTGGCCTGGGTACGTCGACGCGGTGAACTCCTTGTACGTACCGTCCGGCGATAGGACGACCAAGACGTCGTGGTACTCGGTGGCGTACGCCGAGTTTCCGTCGGCGCGCAGCTTGCGAATGCCGAGCACGGTCGGCCGATCCGTCGCGCGCTTGCCGCCGTTTTGCCGCACGAGGCGCACGTACTCTGCGTACTTGTTGTCCGCTGTCGCGCGCTTCGCGACGGCCGGCGCTGGCGGCAGCGTCGTGCGCTTGG
Organism: Deltaproteobacteria bacterium; assembly: GCA_020848545.1. Lineage (GTDB taxonomy): Bacteria > Myxococcota > JADLHZ01 > JADLHZ01 > JADLHZ01 > JADLHZ01. The sequence continues at coordinate 7,560 of JADLHZ010000135.1, forward strand.
ATGCGGGTGCGATCGTGTCGGCGACGACAGCCGCGCGTCCGAGGAAACGCCCGAGCGCGATCGCGTGCGTGTTCATCGGCGTCCAGCGCGGGGCGAGGTTCTTCGGATCGCTCTTGTCGGTCTTGCCGGGCTTGAGATCCATCGGGATCGCCAGCGACTGCGCGAGCGCCTGCGTCACCTCGATGTGCAGCGTCTTCTCCGCGCCGAACGCCGCGCGAAGGTCAGCGTAGTCCTTCGGCGTGCCCATCGTGCCGTGCACCGTCATGACGCTCGCGACCTGCGATCCGAACGCCTTCGCCCAGCGGACGACGGTCTGCTCGATCGTGCGGTCGGTTGAATTATAGTGAATACAATCTAACAGCTCCAGGCGATCGCAGCGGAGCTTCGGCGCGCCGATCGCGAGGCCGGCACCCATCGCGTACATGATCCCGTGACCGCCGCCCGAGTGCGCCGACACGATGAACCCTTGCGGCGCCATGCTGGTCCCTTTGACCAAGGCGAGCGCCTCGGCCTGCGCACGCGCGAGGTCGGTGACGTTGCTCCAGTTGTTCATCGCCTTGGTCTCGGGCAGCAAGAACACGCGCTGCGGATCTTCGCGCAGCAGCTCGCGCAGGCGGCCGTTCGCATCGCCGATGGTGCCGCCGTCGCCATGAAAATGCGTCTGCAGGCGCATCGGGGCGCTCGCGCGGAAGCCCGGCGGCACGACGACGAGCATCGGCTGGCCGCTCAAGCCGCCGCTGCGCGTGATGAGGACGCGGCCAGCGATGCCGTCGACGCGGGTCGCGATCGTTTCGGCGTACGCCGCCCGGGCGTCGCGGGCCTTCTTGTAGAGCATCGGATCGAGGCGGCTCAGCGCCTGCCACTCGGCTTCGGACAGCACGGCGACGTCGTAGGCCGGGGGCACGGAAGGCAGCGAGGCCGGAGTGATCGCAGTGGTCGCGCCGATGCGCAGGGTCGATGGAGCCATCACGATCTTTATCGGAAGGATACGCGCGGCAAAAGGTCGACAAATGGCTACGCGCTCGCGGGCGGGCGGCGTTGCGGCGGGGCGGACCCGAGGGCGTTCGGCGGAGCGGACAGCGTTCGGCGCGGCGGACCCGGAGCGTTCGGCGCGGCGCGCCTCGGTGCTTGCTTCGTGGGCGCGTCAGGAGCCTTTGGCGCGGTTGGTCATTCGCAGGTCGACCTTTCGTGGTCGCTTTGACTTGGTTGCTTTTGCGGCTTCCGATCGAGATTCCTGCATGCACCGGCCGAAGTTGAGCTTGGCGGCTGCGCATGTGGATTCGGTAGCGGCCTGTATTGGGATCGCTGCCGTTTCGACCGTCCGGGCGAAGCGAACGCGCCGCCGAAGCGACAGCCCGCAGCGGTCTCTACCCCCCACCCTATTCAGCAATCTACCCAATGGTCATTGACAAATCAATAGATCCGCATATAATTATTTGCATGAAACGCATTCCGCGCCAAGCGATGTTGCCGTTCGGGCGGTCCGAGCGTTCGGTGAATCGACAAATCGCCGAGCGCATGGATGGGAAGAAAGCGCGCGACATCAAGCGCAGTCCGGGACGACCGCCGAAGCCGCCTGGGGCGAAGAAGGTGGCGCCGCACATCCCGCGGCCGACTCTCGGAACCCAGAGCGCGGTGCACGTGACGTTGAAGTTGCGCCGCAACGTGCCCAATCTCCGCAAGCGCAAGACTTATGCGCTGGTGAAGCGAGCGTTTTCACGTTTTCGTCTCGTGTCGCGGGGTCTGCCGCGGGTTGTCGAGCGGCAGGACGCTGCGCGCGATGGCGATGGCTTTCGCCTCGTGCACTACGCGGTGCTCGGGGACCACGTGCACATGTTGTGCGAGGTCGACTCGTCGAAGTGGCTCGCGCGCGGCGTGCAAAAGATCGCGATCAGCCTCGCGCGTTCGTTGAATGCCGCCAGCGTGCGGGCGGCGGGCGGTTCGCTCGATCCTCGCCTAGGCACGATGCACCATCGTCCCGGCTGGATCGGGCCAGTGTTCGTGGAACGCTACCATCTGCATGCGCTGGCCACCCGCACCGAGATCGCACATTGCCTCGAGTACCTGTTCACGAATGCCGCGAAGCACTTCGGCACCATCAACGTGGTCCGCTGCAAGATCACCGAGTCGATCACACGCGCGCGCTACATCGACGTCGATGCCTTCACCTCGTTCGCCGAGCTTCACACGAGCGCCGACCCGCCGATCGCGCTCCCCCGCGGCGGCCGTCTCAAGCACGCCCTCGCCGCCCACGTTTGGGCATCCCCGCGCTGAGCGGGAATCACGGTCGCGTTTACATATGAATGAAGCGCACGCCACGCGCATTCCCCTTCGCGCCACCCACGCGACGCAGAGCGCTCGCCGTCGCGAATGGAACGGCGAGGGTACGAACATGAGCGCACCGAAAGTCTCGCAAGCTGCTGTCGATCTGGCCTGGAGAGCGTACACGGTTCGCACGGTCGCGCTGGCGACGGAGATCGACGCTGCGAAGCCGCTCGCTGAAGCCGCGGCGTTCTACAACGACATCGTCGAGCAGTCACAGAAGCGCGCGTTCGCGACGGCCAGCGGGTCGCTGTTTCTCACGCCCTTCGTGCTGCCGGCGGCGGTGGTCGGCTTGGCGCTGGCGATGAGGCCGTACCTCACCTCGGTCGAGTACAGATTTCGCTACGACCGGATCAAGGAAGCGGTGGGCGCCACCGGCGCTCTCTCCGATCACGCGCTGAAGCTGTCGATCGCGTCCATGGCCCACGCCGCGGACGCAAGCCAGACGAACACGCTCTCCGGCCGCTAGGTCCATTGCGCCGCGCCCCGACTCCGCAGAGAATGCAGCCATGAGCGCCGCCGAGGGTCCCTACGCATGGGGCGATCGACAAATCACTTTGGAAGAAGCGCGCTCGTTCGCCGATACGCTGCAGCTGTCACCGGACGAGCGAGACATCGTCGCACGCTTCTTCGCCGAGGTGCCGGTGACCCTGAAGATGCGTGGCATGTTCTTCTCGGGGCTTACCGACGTGGTGCAGAAGCTCTGTGGCCGGGACGAGACGCTGAACCTCTTGGCGATCACGGCGGCCCCCGCCCGCACGACCGCGTTCATCAACTACTCGCTGCGCGACTTCTACAAGTTCTACATGGCCGCCGCGCGCCGCATCCATCCGACGAAGACGCTGCCGGATGGCATGCACGAGCTCGCGCTGCTCTTCTATCCGATCTTCCGCGAGAGCGCGATCGGCAAGACGATGAGCGTGTTCATGGGCAAGGATCCGGCGTCGATCTTGAAGCTCTTGCCGAAGGCGTACAACACCTCGGTCGAAGGCGTCGATCACATGTGCGAGATCGGCGACCACGAAGCGACGTGGCGATCGAAGAGTGAGCCCTTCGACTACTATCCCTCGGTCTTCTCCGGTGTCGTCGAAGGCGCCATGCGCTCACACGGCGCACAATCCGTGGCGGTGAAGCAGGCCGAGCGACTGAAAGATAACAACATGCACAGCTACGTGTTTCGCATCAGCTGGTGATTCAGGCGACGCGCCTCATTCATCACGAGCGCGCGGGCTATTTCGCGGTGGTCGACGGCAGGACTTGCGTGGCTTTCTTTGCGGCCTCTTCTGCCGCTTTTGCGGCCGCGGCTTTTTCGGCGTCGGCCTTCTTCTTCCACGCGTCCTTCATTGCGGCGTAGTCCGGCGGCTTCGGCGCGTACTCCGGCATGATCGTGCAGAGGTTGCCGTCGTCCTTGTCGAGGCACTTCACCTTGCTCGGATCGATCGCCGGGAAGCCCTTCGTGTCGGCCTCCATCGCGTTCTCCTGCTTGTCCGGCATGACGGAGTACAGGTTCACGTCGATCAACTTCTCGACGGTGTCGACCGTCGTCTGCCAGCCGTTCGAGTCCTTCGGCGCGCCGGCGACGTAGGGCGAGGTGATCAAGCTCGAGAAGGCGTATTCTTTGGTCGGGAGCGTGTAGCTGTTCGGCGCGATCCACGCCGACATGCCGGTGATGACGCCGTCTTTGTTCTCCCACGCCGAGGTCATGAAGCGATGGCTCGGGATCGGGAGCGAGCGGGTGAGCGTCATCGTGCTCTTGTCGACGAGCGCGGCGAAGCCCGGAAACCTCGCCTCCGGATACTTCGCCTTCAGCTTCTCGAGGAACGCCTTCTTCTTCGCCGGATCGATCTTGTAGTCCTCGTGCTCGTCCGCGGTGCCCGGCTTCAACACCTTGACGTCGACGTCTTCGAACAGGATCGGCTTCTTGCTGCGCGGATCGACGAGGACGATGGTCGCGTCAGGCTCGCCCGGCACCAGCGACGGCACCTTGTAGCTCATCACGCCGTAGGTGCCACGCTTGTTCTCGCCGAGCGTCCAGTTCTTCCACTTGCCGATCGCGACCTGCTTCTTACCGTCCGGCGACAGGAAGAGATCGCCGATGAACACCGTCGCGGCGCCGTGCTCGCGGACGGCGATGCGGTGGCCGTCTTCCCAGGTCTTGTAGCTTTGGCGGTTCGTCTCGCCGTACTGGTAGCCGTTGTTGCCGAGCGAACATGAGCGCCACGTGGAGTACGCATCCGAGCGCGAGTCGCACGCCTTCAAGTGACCTTGGTCGCCGGTGACCTCGCCGATGCCCATGCGCACGCGGTTCACCTTGTTGCCCATCTCGTAGTCGCTGGCTTCCGCTGCGTAATAGCCGCCGCCCGGCTCCTGGTGGAACTTGCAGAGCTGCTCGCGCACGTACTTCTGGCCGAACTTGTCGAGCTCCATGCGCTCGCGCATATTGGCGCCGGTGATGCGGTAGCCGACCATCTTCACGGCCGGGTAGCGCTTGTAGTGCCACATGACTTCGTACTCGTCGACGACCCGGTGCGTGCCGATGACGTTGAGCGAGAGCATCGTCTTGTCGCCGTTTTTCACCGCGATGCGCTCGATCACCATCGCCATGCGATCGTCGGAGAGCACGAGCAAGCTGCCGTCCTGCGGCACCTTGATCGAGCGGTCGTTGTCTTTTTCCTTGATCGTCCCGTACGGCGTGTAGGCGCCGGTGCCGAGGGTGACGAGGTACTTGTCGAGCTCCGCCAGCGTCAGCGCGCCGTTCTTGTCGGCGTCGGCGACGGTCGCGAGGTTCTGCATGTACGTCTCTTTGAAGCTGCCGACCTTCACGCCCTCGGCCGTGACCGCGGGTCCCTTGAACGCCGCCTTCATGTTGTCGATCTGCGTGAACGAGAGCAGCTTCAGCTCTTTGAAGAGCGGGCTGTTCGAATCCTTGAGGTACTTCGTCAGATCCTCGGTCTTGACGCTGTCGTTGCTGCCCTTCGGCTGCAGCGCGGCGACGTAGCTCGCGACGTAGAGCTCAGGGCTGTTGTCGCCGTACTGCTTGCGGATGGTCTCGAGTGAAACGGATCTTGCTGGCGCCATGATCGTCCCTCACTAACGACGGCACCCCGGGTGAGTATGGTTTCGGCACGGTGTCGCAGACAGTTGTCCGAAAGTGCGCGCCAAACGGTTGTCGGCATTGGCGTCTTCCAGGGGGGGGGCGCGCGAAAAGGGACCGGGGAAGCTTTCGTGGCTTTCGCGCTGGCGCCGCACCCCGAAAGGCAAGGCCTACGCCGCCTTCACCGCCGTCGTCAGCGACGTCAACGTCTTCTTCGCGTCGCCGAGCACCATCATCGTGTTCTTCTGCACGAAGAGCTCGTTCTCGATCCCGGCGAAGCCCGTGTTCATCGATCGCTTCAAGACCATCACGGTGCGCGCCTGGTCCGCGTTCAACACCGGCATGCCGTAGATCGGGCTGCCCGGGTTCGACTTCGCCGCCGGGTTCACGACGTCGTTGGCGCCCACGACCAACGCAACGTCGGTCTGCGCGAAGTCGTTGTTGATGTCGTCGAGGTCGAAGAGCTGCTCGTACGGAATGTTCGCCTCGGCGAGCAGCACGTTCATATGTCCCGGCATGCGGCCGGCGACGGGATGGATCGCGTAGCGCACCGTCGCACCATTCGCCGTCAGCACGCTCGCGAGATCGCGCACCGCGTGCTGCGCTTGCGACACGGCCATGCCGTAGCCCGGGATGACGATGACGCTCGTCGCCGCCTTCAAGAGCTCGGCGGCCTCTTCCACCGAGGCCTCGTTCACCGGCGCAGCCGCTGCACCCGCTCCCACCGCCGCTGGGGCGCCACCATCAGTTCCGAACGCGCCAAAGATGACGTTGGCAAACGAGCGGTTCATCGCCTTCGACATCAGCATGGCGAGGATGAAGCCCGAGCCGCCGTCGAGCGCGCCGCAGATGATGAGCACGTTGTTGCCGAGCGCGAAGCCCGACGCCGACGCCGCCAGGCCCGCGTACGAATTGAGCAAACAAATGATGACCGGCATGTCGGCGCCGCCGATCGGCAACACCAGCGACACACCGAGCACGAGCCCGAGCACGGCGATCGAATAGAACACGCGCGCGTCATCCGGAAACATCACCATATAAATGACGAGGCCAACGCCGGCCGCCAGCATCGTCAGGTTGAGCGCGTTCAGCCCTTTGAAGGTCAGCGGCCGCCCCGCGATGATCCCTTGCAGCTTGCCGAACGCCATCACGCTGCCGGTGAAGGTGATCGCGCCGAGCAACAATTCGAACGACACGGCGCCCATCTGAAACGCCGTCATGTGCAGGCCGGTCGCCGGGCTCTGACCCAAGAGCCCCATGTGCCGCACGTACTCGGACACGCCGACGAGCGCGACCGCGAGCCCGCCGAAGCTGTGCGACAGCGCGATCCGCTCCGGCATCTTCGTCATCGGAATCGAGATCGAGATCGCCACGCCGATGCCGCCGCCGATCAAGACGCCGAGCGCGATCCACTTGAAGGTGATGATCTCGTGATGCAGCAAGGTGCCGACGACGGCGATCAGCATGCCGAGCGCCGCGAGGCCCATGCCGCGCCGCGCTGCCTTGGGATCGCCCATGCCGCGCAGGCCGAGGATGAAGAGCAGCGAGGCGACGAAGTACGCCAGGTGAATCAGCTGAAGGTTCAGGCTCACTTGTGACCCCCGGAGCCCTTCGGCAGGTCCTTCGTCCGAAACATCCGCAGCATGCGATCGGTGATCAGAAACCCGCCGAACACGTTGATCGACGCGCAGATCACCGCGACGAAGCCGAGGATCGTCGAGGTGTCGCCGTAGCCGCCGCCGGCCGCCACCAACGACGCGACCAGCGAGATGCCGGAGATCGCGTTCGTCGCCGACATCAGCGGCGTGTGCAGAAGCGCCGGCACCCGCGAGATCAATTGGTAGCCGACGAAGATCGCGAGCATGAACACGTACAAGCCGAACAACATTTGCTCGGTCATTTGGCCACCGCCTCTTTGACGCGCTCGTTCACCACAGCGCCCGAGTGCGTGACGACGATCGCTTTCGTGATCTCTTCACCGAGATCGAGCTCCATCGCCGCCGTCGCCTTGCCGTTCTTCGTGCACAAGTGCGCGATCAACTTCTCCATGTTGCGCGCGTACATCTGGCTCGCGTGCACCGGCGCTTGGCTCGGAAGATTGCGCGCGCCGATGATGCGCACGCCCTTCTCGACCACCGTCTCGCCGGCCTTCGTCAGCTCGCAGTTGCCGCCGGTCTCGGCCGCGAGATCGATGATCACGGAGCCGCGCCGCATCTTCGCCGCCATCGCCGCGGTCACGAGCACGGGCGCCTTGCGTCCCGGGATGTTCGCGGTGGTGATGACGACGTCGCTCTTCTGCACATGCTCGCCGATGAGAGCAGCTTGCTTCTGCTTGTACTCTTCGCTCAATTCCTGCGCGTAGCCGCTCGCGGTCTGTGCGTCTTCCGTCGAGTCGACCATGACGAACTTCGCGCCGAGGCTCTCGACTTGCTCCTTCACTACCTTGCGCGCGTCGAACGCTTCGACCACCGCGCCAAGCCGCTTGGCCGTCGCGATCGCCTGCAAGCCCGCGACGCCGGCGCCGAGGATCAACACCTTCGCGGGCGCGATGGTGCCGGCCGCCGTCATCAACATCGGAAACAAGCGCGGCGACGCTTCGGCCGCCATGATCACCGCGCGATAGCCGGCGATGTTCGTCTGCGAGCTCAAGACGTCCATCATCTGCGCGAGCGTCGTGCGCGGGATGAATTCGACCGCCATCGCCGTCACCTTCTTTGCCGCCAGCGCCTGCACGAGTGCCTTGTTCGTCATCGGCGAGAGCAGGCCAATGAGCGCGGCACCTTCCTTCAAGCGCTCGCCGCCGCCCGCCGCCGTTGCCTGGATCGTCAGCACGAGGTCGGCGTCCTTGGCGGCGTCGTCGGCAATCTCCGCACCGGCCGCTTTGTACTCGTCGTCCGAATAGAGCGACGCATCGCCGGCGCCGCGCGCGACGACCACCGTGTGCTGCTTGCCGATGAGCCGCTTGACGCTCTCCGGCACCAACGCCACGCGCGCTTCGCCCGGCTCGGTCTCCTTCAACACCGCGATCCGCATCGAGATCCTTTCGCTGTGAACAGAACGGCGCGCTCGCTAGCATCCGCCGCGCTGCGTCTCAAGTTGACCGGTGGGTTTGAATGTGGCCGTGAACGTGGCCGAGTCCAGCTACTTCTCGACGTCGACCTTGCACTGCGGATTCGCCTTGGTCAGCATCGCCAGCTTCGCTTCCGGCGTGCCCTTCGGCGCGAGCACGTAGTACAAAGACTTCGCCTCGGCGCTCGCCGTGAGCGGCTTGAAGTCCTTCACCGCCGTGCCGGCCGCATAGACCGCGCCGAGCTTCGCCAGCTTCTTCGCCGGATCGAGCGACTTCACCTTGCTGCGCTGCACGTCGAGCATCTGCAGCGCCGGCATGCCCGCGATCGGCTTCAAGTCGGCGACCGCCGTGCCGGAGATGCCGATCGACGTCATGCCCTTCAAACCCGCGAGCGGCTTCAAGTCGGTGATCGGGCAGTCGATGCACTGCAAGCGCAAGAGGCCCTTCAGCTGCGCGAGCGCCTTGATGTCCTTCAGCTGCTTGCTCCACGACGCGTCGACCTCTTGCAGCTTCGACAGCTTGGTGACGAGCGAGAGATCCTTCAGCTCCGAGAACGCGACGTTCAAGTACTCGAGGTTCGCGAGCGTGCTCACCGGCGCCCAGTCCTTCGGCACGACCATGTACAAGTTGAGCCACGTGATCGTCGCGTTGTTGGCGAGCGGCGCGAGGTCCGTGACGGCCTTGCACGCGTAGAGGTTCAAGCGGCGCAGCTTCGGCATCGTCTTCACCGGCTCGAGATCGCTGACGCCGGTCATCGCGATGTCGAGCGACTCGAGCTCGGCCATGCCGGCGAGCGGCTTGATGTCTTTGATGTTGTTGTTGCCGCCGACGTAGAGCGACTTCAGCGTCTTCAACGCGGCGAGCGGCGCGAGCGTGGTGAGCTTGCGCGCCATACCGAGGCTGACGTCGCGCACCCACGGCACCTTCTCGATCGTCTTGAACTGCTCGTCGGTCGTGTTCTCGTTGAAGTCGAGACGCAGCGTCTGCTGGGTCTTCGCGAGCTCGTCGCGCGTCTTCTCGAGCTCGGCGACGGTCGCGGTGCCGATCAGCTGCACCTTGCACATGCCGTACTCGCACTTGACCGCTTCCTCGGGCGCGGCGGCGGGCTTGGCGGCGGCGGCGCCACTCGCAGCCGCGGGCGCCGGCGTGGGCGCCGGGTCCGACTTCGAGTTGTCACAGGCAAAACCACCGAACGCGATCACCAGAGCCACGGCCGTCACACGGAGTCGAAGATGCATTCCTAGTCCCTCGCAAAGGTTAGTGAGCGCCGAACTCATCCGATGGTTTTACCTCGTGGTCAATGGCCGGGCCCCGGCGCGTCACCAGACAACATCCCGCCGTCGTTGACGATATAACGCAGGCAGTGACGCCTTTTCCTATGATGCGCCCGTCGCGACGGCGAGATCGTCGGCCTCTTCCATGATCTCCTCGTCCGCCGCCCCGAGGAGCGCGGCCGCTTCGGAGGGTGACGCCGACTCGACCGCCCGCAGCGCACGCTCCATGACCCGCTTGCGGATCTCGACCTTGTCGACGGTGTTGCTCGCCTCTTGCAGCTTCTTCTTCACGTGCGCGAGCACTTGGCCGTAGCTGCGGAACTCGGTCTTCACCGCCGCGAGGAGCTGCCACACCTCGGCCGAGCGCTTCTGGAGAACGACGCTGCGGTGCGTTGCCTGCACCGTGGTCAAGAGCGCATAGAGGTTCGTCGGCCCGGCGATCATCACCCGGTGATCCTGCAGCACGGCGTCGACGAGGCCGGGACGGCGCACGACCTCGGCGTAGAGCCCTTCGGTCGGCAGGAACATGACGCCGAAGTCGAGCGAGTGCGGCGGCCGGATGTACTTCTCCGCGATCTCTTTGGCCGAGCGCCGGACGGCGTTCTCGAGCTGCTTCGACGCCAGCGCGATCGCCTCGAGATCGTGATCCTCGCTCGCCTCGACCAGCCGCTGATAATCCTCGATCGGAAACTTCGAGTCGATCGGTAGCCACAGCTCTGGGCCGTCGGCGCGCGGCATCTTGATCGCGAACTCGACGTGCTCGTTCGCCTCGGGGTCGATGCGCACGTTCTTCTCGTACTGCCCGCGCGCCAAGAACTCTTCGAGGATGCGCTCGAGCTGCACCTCGCCCCAGCCGCCACGCATCTTCACGTTGGTCAACGCCTTGCGCAGGTCGCCGACCGACGACGCGACGGTCTGCATCTCGCCGAGCCCCTTGTGCACTTGCTCCAAGCGATCGCTCACCTGCTTGAAGCTCTCGCCGAGGCGCTTCTCGAGCGTGCCCTGCAGCTTCTCGTCGACAGTTTGGCGCATCTGCTCGAGCTTCTGGCCGTTCTCGTCGCGCAGCTTGTCGATGGACTCACGGTTCGTCTCGCTCAATCGTTCGATGCGCAACGCCACCTGCGCCAAGTGCTCGCGCAGCTCTTCGCGCAGCTTGTCGAAGCGGCCGAGCAGCTCGACGCGCGAGCCCTGCGCAAAGCCGTCGATCCTCTGGACCAGGGTCTCACGCGTGTCGCGCACCGCGCCGCCGAGGTCCGCGCGCAACGTCCGCTCCAAGCGATCGAGCGCGTTCTCATTCGCATCGAGGCGCGCAAGCACGGTCTGGACGAGCGCCGCGTCCCGCCGCCGCGCCGAGTGCAGCCCGGCGAGCAGCGCGATCGACAAGAAGGAAACGACGAGGACCGTAACCAGCGCAAAGGTGAGGAGCATCGTCATGAAAAGACCATTACACGAGTCGACGTCAGATTGGGACGCCTGCGATCGGGCGCTCATTTTTTTGCATCGCGCCGCGCCTCCAAGCTCTCCCAACGCGTCACCAAGGCCTCGAGCTTCGCCTTCGCGTCATCGAGCGCCGCCTGCGTCGCCTTCACCTCGGCAAAGCGCTTCACGTAGAAGTCCGGCTCGGCAAGCACCGCTTCTATCTTCGCGACCTCCGCCTCGGCCAGCGCGATGCGATCCATCATCCCTTCGAGCTCGATCTTCTCGGCGTACGTGAGCGCCTTCGCCCCCACCGTTGCCGTCGCCGTTTCCGTCGCCGTCGCCGTCGCCGGTCTTTCTCCGACAGGAGCGCTCTCCGCCCGCAGCGCCCGGTACGTCTCGTAATTCCCGACGTACTCCGTCACCTTACCGTCCTCAAACACGAGCAGCCCGGTCGCGAGCCGATTCAAGAAGTAGCGATCATGCGACACGATGAGCGCGCACCCGGGCCACCCTTCGAGCATCTCCTCGAGCGCCGCGAGCGTCACCGTATCGAGATCATTCGTCGGCTCGTCGAGCAACAATAGATTCGCGCGCGTCTTCAGCATCTTCGCCAACGCCACCCGCGCGCGCTCGCCGCCAGACAACGCGCCGACGGGCTGGCGCTGCTGCGTCGCATCGAACGAAAAGCGCTCGAGGTAGGTGCGCAACGGCAGCGTCATCGCGCCGACCTCCACGCTGATGCCGCCGGTCCCTATCGCGCCTTCGCGCTCGGCGACGTTGTCATAGACGTTCCACGCGTCGTTCAACGCCGCACGCGCCTGATCGAAGTAGGCGATCTTCGTGTTCTGCCCGCGCTTCACCCGCCCGCGCTCCGGCTCGAGCTCGCCGGTCACGAGCTTCAAGAGCGAGGTCTTCCCGGCGCCGTTCTTGCCGATGATGCCGATGCGCGCGCCCGGCGCCATGTGCAGCGTGAGGCCGTCGATCAACGTCCGCCCGCCGAGCGAGAGCCACACGTCGTCGAGCTCGAGCACGGTGCCGCCGAGCCGCTGCGCCGACGCCTCGAGCTTCACCGCCTCGGGCGTCTTCTCCACCTTCACCGCGAGCAGCGCCTCGGCCCGCTGGATGCGCGCCTTCTGCTTCGTGGTCCGCGCCTTCGGCCCGCGGCGGAGCCACGCCGTCTCGCGCCGCAGCACGTTCGCGCGGTTCGACTCCTGGCGCTCCTCCTGCGCGAGGCGCTCGGCCTTCTGCTCCAAGAAGTCGCCGTAGTTGCCGTCATAAGAGTGGAGCTTGCCGCGATCGAGCTCGACGATGCGCGTGCACAGAGCGTCGAGCACGTAGCGATCATGCGTCACGAGCAGCACCGAGCCTTCGTGCTCTTTGGCCAGGTGCTCTTCGAGCCACTCGATGGTGTCGGCGTCCAAGTGGTTGGTCGGCTCGTCCAAGATCGCGAGATCCGGCCGTTCAACCAATAACGCCGCCAACGCCACGCGCCGCCGCTCGCCGCCGCTCATGGTCGCCACGTCGCGATCGAACGCCGTAACGCCCACCTTGGCGAGCATGTCCTCGACCACGTGCTCGCGCGAGTGGCCGCCGAGCGCCTCCAAGCGGGCGAGCAGGCGCGCTTGATCGGCGAGCAGCTTGTCACGCTCGGCTGCCGCTTCGATCGCCGCCGTCACCGTGTCGTACTCGCGCTTCGTCTGCATCCACTCGGCGAGCCCTTCGCGGACAGCGTCACGCGCGCTGATCCCTGGCGCGAACTGCGGCTCTTGCGCCAGGTAACGGATGCGCCCGTCGCGGCGGCGCTCGATGGTGCCGCTGTCGCACGCTTCGATGCCGGCGAGCACCTTCAAGAGCGTGCTCTTGCCGGTGCCGTTCATGCCGACGAGCCCGATGCGTTCGTCCTCGCCGACGGTCAGCGACAAGTCGGCGAACAACGTCTTCACGCCGAAGCTCTTCGTGATGTTGCGCGCGCTGACCCAAGCCATGCGGCATGGGCCCTAACCTATTCGTTGCAGCAAGCGAAAGGTCGGTCACGATCTCTCTCAGGCATGGCCGCTGAAGTCCGCTTCGAATCGCGCACCCTGCAATGGAACGACGGCGAGAGTCTGCTCGACTGCTTGGAGCGCGCCGGCGCCAACATCCCCTCGTCGTGTCGCTCGGGCGCCTGCCAATCGTGCCTCGTCAAAGCCGTGGACGGCGCGCCGCCGCCGGGCTCGCAGGACGGCCTCAAGCCCACGTGGCGCGCGCAGAAGCTCTTCCTGAGCTGCGTGTGCAAGACGCCGAGCGCGCTCAGCGTCAGCAAGATCGACGCGAGCGCGGTGAGCGTTCCGGCAACGTGCGTGGAAAAAGAGCGGCTCACCAAAGACATCCTGCGCGTGGTCCTGAAGACGGAGGCGCCCTTCGAGTTTCGCGCCGGCCAGTTTGCGACGATCACCGCAGGCGGCCACACGCGCTCCTACTCGATCGCGTCCTTGCCACAGGAGGGCTCGATCGAGCTGCACGTGCGGCGCGTCGAAGGGGGGCGGATGAGCGCCTTCCTCTTCGACACCCTCGCCGTCGGCGATCGACTGACGCTGCGTGGGCCGAGCGGCGATTGCTTCTACGTCGACGGAAAACGCGAGCAAGCGCTCGTGCTCGTCGCCACCGGCACCGGGCTCGCGCCGCTCTGGGGCATCGCGCGCGACGCTGTGGCGCGGGGACACACGGGGCCCATCTCGATCTTCCACGGCGGCAAGCGCGCGGCCGATCTCTACCTCGACGCGGCGCTCACGCGGCTCGCGGCTCAGCACCCGAACGTGCACTACCTCGGCTGCCTGAGCGACGCCGATGCGCCGCTCGCCGCGCACCATCGCGCCGGGCGCGTCGACAAGGTGCTCACCGCCGAGCTCGCGACTTTGCACGGCCACCGCGCGTTCATCTGCGGCAGCCCGCCGATGGTGAAGGACCTGAAGCAGCACGTGTATCGCGCCGGCGTCGACAAGGACGAGATCTTCGCCGACGCGTTCATCTCGGCGCCGCCGCCCGCCGCGCCGCCCGCCGCGCCGCCGATCGCGCCGAAGAAGCGCACGACCTTGCGCATCCTCGCGCCGGATCCAACGCCCGCCGCGAAGCACTCGATCATGCAGCGCGTGCGCTTCGCCGTCCAAGCGCTCGCCTTGACCGGCCTGCTCGTCCAGGGCGTCCTCTATTACAATACGACCTTCCGCCCGCTCGGGAACCTGCTGCCGTTCATGGCCTACGACAGCGTCGGCCACATGATGGTGAGCTCGGCGCTGATCGCATGGGCCGCGCTCTTCTTGTTGGCGATGCTCTTCGGCCGCTTCATGTGCGGGTGGCTCTGCCCGCTCGGCTTCATGCAAGACAGCGGCGAGAAGCTGCTGAAGGCGGTCGGCGTTCAGCTCCGGCGCCCGCTCTCGCAGCCGCGCATCGTGCGCTTCGCGTTGGCCGCGCTCGTCGTCGGCCACTTTGCGGTGATGCCTTTGCTCGCGGCGCCGGTGAAGCTCTGGCAAGTCGACCTGCACTTTCGCGAGCCGTGGCTGCTCGGCTTTCCCTTTCGCGCGGGCTTGTTCGCGCTCGATCTCTTGCTCGTCTTCGTGGTCATCGGCATCGTGCTGCCGCTGTTTTTCGGGCCACGGCCGTACTGCAAGATGGTGTGCGAGACGGGCTACCTCTTGGATCGCGCGTCGAGCTTCGCGTTCGGGCGCATCCGTCGCAACCACGGCTTCGACCAAGACACGTGCCTGAGCTGCGGCAAGTGCACCGCCACCTGCCCGCAGGGGATCAACGTGCATGAAGAGGTGCACCTCTTCGATCGCGTCGTGAATACGAGCTGCATCACCTGCCTGCAGTGCGTGAACATCTGCCCGAACGACACGATCATCTATTCGCTCCGCAAGCGCGTCGCCGACACCGGCAAGGTCGCCGGCTACCTGGCGAGCTTGCACGTGCGCGCCGAGGACGTGCCGCGGCACGTGCTGACCGGCGCCGGCGTCGTCGTCGGAGCGTACGTGGGCTTTCGCGTGCTGCCGCCGTCGTACTCGCACTCCTATCTCCTCTTGGCTTCGCTCGGTGGGCTCACGGGCTACCTCGCGTGGCGCGCGCTCTCGCAGGTGTGGACGGCGACGGCGCCCGCGCTGTCGACGGTGGAACGCGAAGCGAAGGAGCGCGTGCTGCCGCTCTCGCCGCAAGAACGCCTGGCGCTCACCAAAGAGAAGAAGCCGAGCCGCGTGGCGCCGATCCTCGGCTTGCTCTTGGCCTACGGGCTCGTCGTCGCAGCCTCGGTGTTGATCGTCTCGCAGATGTCGCCGCGCATCACCAAGGTGGCCGACATCGATCGCACAAAGGCGGATCCCTCGTGGCGCGCGCAGCACGGCGTCTTCTACTTCGGGGTGCCGCCGACCCTCGCCGATCACGACACGCACCGCACCTACGGCAGCATGCACGAGTGGCTGTCGCAGTCGCTCGCGGCAGAGGCGTACGTGATGAGCGCCGAGAGCTACGGCCAGCTCGCCGGCGCGCTCGAGCAAGGCCACATCGACGCGGCGATCTTGCCGGCAGGAACGGCGGCCGCCGTGCTCGGCCGGCAAGCGAGCGGCGCGCCGAAGCCGGAGGCCGAGCGCATCACGCCGATCGCGCAGGTCGAGATCTACGGCCGCACGACGTATTCGGGCGCCCTCGTCACCCACGCCGACGGCCCGCGCGAAGTCGACGCGGTGCGCGGCTTGCGGCTCGCGGTCACGAGCTTCGATTCGGTGTCCGGGTGCCTGGCCCCGATGGCGCTCTTGCGCGAGCACGGCGTGACCGCGATGGATCTCGGCGAGGTGCTCTTCGCCGGCTCGCACGGCAAAGCGCTCGCGCTCCTGGCCGCCGTGCGCGTCGACGTCGCCGCCACCTTCGACGGCGCGCTCGAACGTTTCCGCACGAAGAACCCGACGATCGATCTCGTCACGATCGCCACCTACGACGGCCTGCTCACCGACATCGTGCTCGTGCGCGGCGGGCTCGACGCCGTGCGCCGGCGTGCGCTGGAGGCGACGTTGTTCCGCTTGCCGGACGATCCGAGCGACGAAGCAGCGCGCGCGCGGAGCGATCTCGCGGCGGGATCGGTGACCGCGTTCGCGCCGTGGAGCGCCGAGCGCTTCAAGGGCTTCAAGCGGCTCTACGAGGACGAGTGATGAGCGGAGGCAGCGCGTTGGCGCACGGGTTCGGCGTCGCCGTGGGGTGCGCCCGCGCCGATAATGGCGACATGCACGTCAAACCCGCGAAGCCAGCGCCCGCCGTCCACACGACCGAAGCCCCGTCGAAGCTCGCCATCCCCACCTCAGGCGGCAAGGCGCGCCCCGGCGATGTGTACGTCAACATCCTGTCGATCAGCGCCGCCGAGGACAAACGTGCCAAAGCCGTGCTGCGCGAGCGCGAAGGCGACGGCGTGTTTCAGGGCTACATCAGCGTGAGCGACATGAACGCGCTCATCGCGGAGCACATCGTCGTCAACCGCGCCGACGTGACGCCGGACGACATCACCTCGCCCCCGGCCACGTTCCCGGCGAAGGCCGTGCTCTCGACCAAGGGCGCGATGGTGAGCGAGCGCCACCGCGCGCTCGACACGACCGGCGCGAAGATCGTGGCGCGCATGCCGAGCGGCATGGCCGACGGGATCACCTACGGCCGCAACCAAATGCTCGCCACGATCCCGAACAAGGACGCGTGGCTCGCGCTCGCCGGGGCGCCGTGGATCGTCGGCCTGCGCCCCTTCGACAAAACGACCGACATCGATCCGATGGTCTAGCTAGCAGGCTGTTGAAAAATGTTAGCTCGCCGCCCTTGGCCCTGACCTGCTTAGCCCTGACCCGGTCCATGGCCCTGGCCTCCCGCGCCCTGGCCGCGCACGCGACCCTGACCGTGTCCATGACCGC
>JADLHZ010000136.1 GCA_020848545.1 Deltaproteobacteria bacterium
GATCGCGGACCCGATGCGGCAAGCTCGCCAATCCGCTCGGCACCTCGTCGGTGCGCTGAAGGACGCCGTCGGCGGCTTTCTTCCAATTCCAGTCGGCTCGGCGGTCGCCTTTCCGGACGTTCGTTGGAGCGGACCGCGCCCGCTCGATTGGCCCGCGGAGCTGCTGCTCGATCGCGAAAGCTGCGCATCCATGTCGACGTCGATCGCGCGCGCGTTCGACTATTGGGCGGGACGCTTCCCTCCGCGCGGTGAGCTGACGGTCGTCGCGTGGAAGGCGATGAACCGGACGCTTCGTCCGAAGGGAAGTCAGCCGCCGCTGCTTGCGTCGATCGTCACGAGCGACGAGCGGCGTATCGAAGACCTGACGAACCAGCAGCTGAACGTCCTCTCGGCACTACGGCATTTCTCGCGGCTGCGCGTGTCAGGGGTCGCCGGATCCGGAAAGACGATGATCGCAGTCGCGGAGAGCGTTCGGCTCGCGCGCGAAGGAAAGCGAGTGCTCCTACTGTGCTTCAACCGGCTTCTCGCCGACTTCATGAAGCGGGCTGCGGCCAGCGAGCGCAACATTCGCGCGTGCTCGTTCCACGAGCTTTGCGAGAGCATGGTCCCGAAGACGACCGCGCCGACGACGCCGAAGGAGCGGAACGCTTTCTACGATGAGCTGCTGCCCGCCGCCGCTTTCGATACGCTGCAATCGTTCGCCGAGCGCTACGACGCGGTCGTCGTCGACGAGGGGCAGGACTTTCGGCCGGCATGGTGGGTGCTCGTCGAGTCGCTGCTTCGGGAGAACGGCCGCCTCGTCATCTTCTATGATCCGCGGCAGGACATCTTCGGCGTCGGTCCGGCGCTTCCGATCGATGGCCCGCCGGTCGAGCTGTCGTTCAACTGTCGCTCGACCCATGCGATCGCGCGGGCGGCGAGCGCGGTTGTTGGCTTCGAGCCGCCGGAGCATCCAGACGTGCTCGCGGGTGAGGCGCCGGTCGTCCACGGATTTGCCGATGCCCCGGAGCTCGTTGCGAGCGTAGCGTCGATCGTCAGGGGGCTTCTGGGCGATGGGCTGCGCCCGGAGCAGATCGTCGTCCTGTCGCCGCGGCGGCTCGAGCATTCGGCGCTTGCCTCGACGAAGTCGCTCGCGGGCGTTCCCTTCGTGGAGAAGAGAACGAAAGCAGGCGGTGAGATCGCTTTTGCGACGCTTCAGAGCTTCAAGGGACTCGAGTCAGACGTCGTGCTCCTCATCGACGTGGACCTCGAACATGAGCGCTCGACGCCGCCGAATCTGTACGTGGGCTTCTCTCGGGCGAAGCATCGGCTCCACGTTTGGGTGCGCAGCGGGCAGGAAGGACGCCTGCGAACGATGATGTCGACGGCGCGCGCGAAGTAGATCTCAATGCAGCGTGTGATCGCGATGTTGCTTCGCGTTGTCATCGCGAGAAGGCGCGTCGAGCATACGTTCCACCTCGCGGGCGATGGCGTGTCCCGTCGCAGGTTGTGAGCGAGCCGCGAGCAGCCGTCGCGATTCGGCCGCGTATTGATCGAGGAGGTCAGCGACGGCGACCCGGCCAGTGAGCGCTCGCGCGACGAAGAGCGCAGCCTCCGAGAGCACGAGCAGCAGGCGACGGAGCGTGGGCAGTGCGATGAGCACTTCGGAAAGCAGCAAGTTCAACAAGCCGACGCGCAGCAGCTTCTTGTCTTTCGAATGTTCGTAGCGCGTGAGAGGAAACAGCATCAGTGTGCTCCATCGTAGTCGGCCGGAGAGCGTTGCTGCGAATCATCGCACGGCGCGGCGACACTTCCGGTCGTCGTCGACTGACGCCGCGTCTGCTTGGCGAGGGTTCCCGGCGCCGGAAACGGAATGACGTCCGCGCAGCCTGAGTCGACCTCCACGAAGTCGGCCAGGAGGCCTTCGATGTCCACGTCGTCGAAGTACGGAAGGCCGTAGCGCTCGCAGTAGAGCCAGTGACCCTCGGTCAATTCGGGCGCCTGGCACCCAAGACAGACGATCTGCAGCGCCGCGCGTTCTGCTGTGCTTGCCATGCCTGACCATGCGCTTCGCAGGCGTCAAAGCGGGACGCGGTCGATGACGGCGAGAAGACTGCGACCAGGATTGACGCTCGGGTAGGCTAGCGTTCGGTCGAAGAGGTACCTGTGAACGCGCCAAGAACGATTTCACCGAGCAAGATCGCGGACTTTCTTGCATGCCGGCATCTGACGGCGCTCGAGCGTGCGCGTGCGGAAGGCGCGATCAAGAGGCCTTACTTCGACGACCCCTCGGCGAAGATCCTGGCCAAGCTCGGCGACGAGCACGAGGAGCGCTTTCTCGCCTCGCTCAAAGCCGAGAAGAAAGGCGAGATCGTAGAGATCGACAAGGAGCTTCCGTGGCCCGAGGCCGCCGAGGCCACGACCGCGGCGATGAAGAGTGGGGCCTCTGTCATCTATCAGGCGACGTTCTTTCAGCCGCCGTATCTCGGGCGCGCCGACTTCCTCGTGCGCGTGAACAAGAAGAGCAAGCTCGGCGAGTGGTCCTACGAGGCGGTCGA
>JADLHZ010000137.1 GCA_020848545.1 Deltaproteobacteria bacterium
ACGGCGGCGTAGCGAGCGCTTGCTGAGGCGGAGGCACGCGACCTCCAACATGACCACGCAAATTCTCCCAATCGGCCAAATGGGAGGACCAACTCGGGCGCCAAAGTATGGTTTTTCAACGGCCTGCTAGGCGCTCCGCTCCAATGGGAACCGCAGCTCAGTGCCAGCGCACGAGGACGCTGAAGCTCGTCTTGTCCGGGCTCGGGATCGGCAGGTCGACGACGCCTTCGACGCGGCAGAGATCGAAGGCGACGCCGAGGATGCCCCGCCAGAGGTGCCACCCGGGCTCCGTGATCGGCCGGCCCGGGAGCAGCGTGACCCGCCCGCTCTTGTCTCCCAGGCGTTCGTAGGTCGCCGAGTACGGCTTCGCGCTGAGCGTGATGATCCGATCCAAGTGCTCGTAGAGCGCGTGCGGCGTGGTGCCGACGATGCGCATCACGCCCCGCACGATCGGCTTCAGGAAGACCATGAGCGGTCCTTCGATGGCGTCGTGACCGAGGACGCGACAGGCGTCGAGCCCGTGCGCTGCCGCGAGCGCGGCCAACAGATCGTCAGACGGGGTCGTGTCCATCCACACCGACGCGAGCGGCAGGTGCTCGATGAGCCCCTTCGTCTCGGCGGTCGTCCGTTGCTTGACGTCCTCGAGCCAGCCCTTGCGCCGGTGGCATCGCGACGCCGCGTCATCATGCGTGAAAAGCTGGGGATCGCCGAGTGATCCGCCGGCGCGCGATCCACAGGAGCACGAGCAACATCGCGAGCGGCGCCGAAGGGTCGTTTTGCGATTGGCAGCCGCAGCCGCTCGTGCTCGTCGGCGTCGGATCGGTCGCCTGCTGACCGGCCCCAGACTTCGTTCCGGTCGTGCCGCTCGCGCCGCTCGTGCCGTTGCTCGTCGACGTTCCTTCCTCGACGGCCTCGGCGCACACTTTCTTCCCGGCCGCTGCGCTCTGACAGCTCTCGCCGTCGCCGCACTCCGAGTCCGCCTTGCAGACGACGAAGCAGTAGCTCTTCGGGCCGGACGCCACGCACTCGGTGCCGGTCTCGCAGCGATCGCCCTTGACGCACTCTTCGCCGACCGCGAGCTCTACCACTTGCTCCTTGATGCAGGTCTTCGACGTGCTGCACTGCATGCCGCTCGGGCAGTCGCTCGCCTTCGTGCACTTCACCGAGCAGTACTTGCCCGTGTGTTGCGGATCGCCCACGCACAGCTTCGAGCCGCACTCGCTGCCGCCGGTGCACGCTTCGCCGGTCGTCGCGCAATCGGGATCAGGCGTCGCGCAAGTTTGCGCCGCGCACACGTTGTTCTGCACGCAGTCGTCCGGGGGCGGTGGCTGGTTGCAGTCGGGGTCCGGCGTCGTCGTGCACTGCGTGTTGCAGGTGCCGTCAGCGCTGCAGCTCGGCGCCGTCGGCTGCCCGGTCTGTTGGCCGATCCACGTGAGCATCTTGTCGACGCGTGTGTTGACGCCGAACTCCGCGCACGACTCGTCGCCCCACGAGGTCAAGCCGGCGAGGATGTAGTTGCCCTGCGCGTCGACCCAAAAACCCGGGCCGCCCGAGTCGCCGAAGCAGGTGTTCACCGTGTTGCTCACGAAGTCGAAGGTGAGGTTGTTCACGTCGCTCACCGGGATCGTCACCGCGCGCTTGCTGCCCGAGCCGCCGCCGGTGTTCGCGTTCGTGACGCCGTAGCCGACCCAATAGATGTTGCGGCCGACCCAGCTCGCGTCCATCGCCGTGTTCATCGGCATCGGCGTCTCGAGCGCGTCTTTTTCGAGCGTGAGGATGCCAACGTCGTACGCGTCGCCGTTGTAGCTCGGGTGCGCTTTCTGCCCGACGATCTTGTAGACGTTTGCCGGCGCCGACAGGCTCGGGCCGGTCAAGAAGTAATAGGTGCCGTTGTCGATGCAGTGCGCGGCCGTCACGACCTTGCGCGGCGCGATCAACGTGCCGGTGCAGTTGACGTCGTAGCCGCCCTGAATCTTGAACACCATCGCGCCGACCGCCGGCAGCGCGCCGATCTTCTGGCCGTTGATGATCGGCTGCTCATCGCTCCGGCTCGTGTTCTCGAAGGCTTCGACGCCCGGGGGCTCCGCCGGCGCACCGCAGGCGGAGAGCGAAACCAAGAGACCGATCACGAACCACCGAGCGCTTTGCTGAACCGGCATGCATCGCCTCACAATGTGATCAAGCGTGGGGATAGATGAGTCGCCACGAATCGACTTCGAGTCAATCAATGAATCGTTTCCTATTTTTGATTGATTACCCCGCTCGTCCCTTGATGAATTTTCTGAATTTGCATTCGGGCACTGTGATTCAAACCTTGTGAGTCCTGACATCAGCAACGACTTCCGAGAGGACGATCCGGCGCCATCATCGCCTGGAGTGGGGCATCGCCGGCAAAACGCTTGTCATTTACTCGAAGGATGATGAAAACAGGCGGGTGCGAACCACACTCGTCGTCGTCCTTTGTCTTCTCGTCGCTCCCACCACCGCTTTCGCCGTGCCGCTCGCGTGCCCGCAGCTCCCTGCGATCATGACCGCGTTCGAGCGCCAGCACTACAGCCATCCGAAGATCGATCCGGCGCTGCAGCAAAAAGCCGCCGTGCAGTTCGTCAAGCAGCTCGATCCGACGAAGACGGCGCTGCTCGCGTCCGAGGTCGATCAGATCAAGCGGCAGGTGCTCGACGTCTTCGAGACGATGCGCAAGGGCGACTGCAAGCCGCTCGAGGCCGCGTATCAAAAGCTGGTCCAGCGCGCCGAGCAGGACGCGTCGTTCGCGAAGAACATGCTCGGCGACGGCTACAAGCTCGACGAGACCGTGACCCTCGTCATCGATCCGGACTTGCGCCAGTATCCGAAGTCCGAAGAAGAGCGGGCGGCGCGGCTCAAGGACTTCATCCACTTTCAGATCTCGAACTACTTGCTCGCCGGGCTCACCGTGGAGAAGGCGCGCGCGCAGCTCATTCACCGCTACGAGCTGGCGGTGAAGCGGCTGAAGGATCGCCAAGCGAAGTTCGGCTACGTCTCGCTGATGGCGGAGGCGTTCGCCGAGGCGTTGGATCCGCACAGCTCGTACATGTCGGCCGAGACCTTGGCGAACTTCCAGATCGACATGAGCCTCTCGCTCGAAGGCATCGGCGCGGCGCTGAGCTCGCAAGACGGCTTCACGGTCGTCGAGTCCCTCGTGCCAGGCGGCCAGGCCGAGAAGAGCGGCAAGCTGCGCCCGAAGGACAAGATCATCGCCGTGCAGCAACAGAACGCCGAGCCGATCTCGACGATCGATCTCGAGCTCGACCAAGTCGTGAAGATGATCCGCGGCAAGAAGGGCACGCCGGTGACGCTCAGCGTGCTGCGCGAAGGCGAGAAGCCGCGCACCTTCCAGCTGACGATCATCCGCGACAAGGTCGACGTCAGCAGCCAAGCGGCGAAGATCGACTACAAGTCCCGCAAGGTCGGCGACAAGACGCTGACCATCGGCGTCATCGAGCTGCCGTCGTTCTACGGCGGCCAAGAGTCCGGCCGCTGGTCGCACAAGGACGTGCAGCGCCTGCTCGAAGAGGCGAAGCAGAAGAACGTCGACGGCATCGTCCTCGATCTCTCGCGCAACGGCGGCGGCCTGCTCGACGAAGCCGTGCGCATCTCGGGCCTGTTCATCAAGCGCGGCGGCGTCGTCGGCACGCTCGACTCCGAGCGTCAGATGCAGGTGCTCGACGACAACGACGAAGGCGTGGCCTACAACGGCCCGCTCGTGCTCCTGACGAGCAGCGTGAGCGCGTCAGCGTCGGAGATCCTCGCCGGCGCGCTGCAGGACTACCACCGCGCGGTGATCGTCGGCAGCAAGAACACCTTCGGCAAGGGCACGATCCAAACGGTGATGCCGCTGCCGATGGAGCTCGGCGCGATCAAGGTCACCGTCGGCATGTTCTTCCTGCCGGGCGGCAAGTCGACGCAGCAGCGTGGCGTGCCGGCCGACGTCGCCGTCCCAAACCTGTTCGACGGCATCGAGCTCAGCGAGACGAAGATGGACAACTCGCTCCCACCGCAGTCGATCCCACCCTTCTTGTCGAAGGACGCGAGCGGCCAGGGCGCGACCTACTTTCAGCCGGTCTCGGAGGCGATGATCCAGGCGCTGCAGCAAAAGTCGCAAGCGCGGCGCGCCGCCGATCCGGGCTTCGCCAAGGTGAAGGCGAAGATCGAAGAGCTGAAGGACAAGAAGCCGATCAAGCTCGCCGAGCTGCGCCTGAAGAACAAAGACAAGGGCAAGGGCGACGACAGCGTCGACGAAGTGAAGGCGCTCGACGCGATCGTGTTGAACGAGGCGGTCAACATCAGCGCTGATACGGTGGCGATGAACAACCGCATTCAGTAACTCGCTAGTCCTTCGACCGCATGAATGTTGTTCGTAGGCGTTGACGTCGCCATCGCCGTCGCCGATCGAGTAAATACTCGTGCTGCATTGAAGTTCGCCTCGAGCAATGAGCTCGAAACGGTTTTCGTCTCGCCTCGAACATCGCCTTGTTCGGCGACGGCGACGGCGACGTCAACGGC
>JADLHZ010000138.1 GCA_020848545.1 Deltaproteobacteria bacterium
GACCGCTGTAGCGGCTCAAGAGCACGTCAAACGCCGCGAGCAGGGTCATGTACAGGGTCGCGCCCTCGGCCTGGCTCAACGCATGAATCGCGCCTGCCTTCTCGATGGCAAACGTATGCACCGCTCCGCGATGGCTCATCATCGCCGGGCGCGGCCGATCCGTCGGGAGCTCCAACGCGGCTGGTGCGTCGGAGAGCTTTTGCTTCCAATACGCTTCTTGCGCGTCGAGCTTGACGTGCTCGCGTTGCCACAGCGCGTAGTCGGCGTACTGCACCGCGAGCGGCGGCAAGCGTTCGTCACGATAGAGCGCCGACAGCTCGCGCCACAGGACTCCGAGCGACCAGCCGTCGCTGACGATGTGATGCATGCTGAGATAGACTTCGTGCTCGTCTCGTCCAGTGTGTCGCACCGCGCAGCGCACGAGCGGTCCACGCAAGAAGTCGAACGGCTTTTCCTGATACGCTCCGTCCAACTTCTCGATCGCCACCGGCAGCTTCTCGTGCACCACCTGCTCGGCGACACCGTCCGTCAGACGGAACGTCGTGCGTAAGCTCTCGTGCCGGGCGACGACACCATTGAGCGCCCGCTCGAACGCCTCGAGGTCCAGCGCGCCGCGAACACGCATCGCGGCAGTGATGTGGTACGCGACGCTCTCAGGATCGAGCTGGTGGAGGAAAAGCAAACGCTGCTGCGCGTACGACAGCGGCACGCGCTCGGGCCGCGCTTGCGCCACGAGCGTCGGGAGGCTCGTGCGCTCCGCCGCTGCCACCCGCAACGCCAACTCGCTGACGCGCGGCGCTTCGAACAAGGTCTTGAGCGGAACCGTCCTGCCAAACAGCTTGCCCAGACGCGACACCAGCTGCGTCGCCAGCAGCGAATGCCCGCCGAGCGCGAAAAAGTCGTCGTCCACGCCGATCGGTCGCTCGATCCGCAAGATCTCGGCGAACGCGCTGGAGATGAGCTGTTCCGCAGTATTTCTCGGCGCGACGTAATCGCGCTGGCTCTCGCGTTCTGGCTCTGGCAACGCTTGACGATCGAGCTTCCCGTTCGGCGTGAGCGGAAGCCCATCGAGCATCACGAACGCCGACGGAACCATGAACTCCGGCAGCTGTTCGCGCGCTTGCCGGCGCAACTCGGCTTCGAGCGCCCGGCCGCTCATCCAGCGATAACCCGCACCTTGGGTCGCCGCGATCTCGCCATCGCGCTGCGCATAAACGTCGTAGAGATGCGTTTGCGACAACATGTGATTTTGCTCGACCGCCACCCTGAATCCGTGCCGCTCGAGCAACGCAACGACCTGGCCCAAACGCCCACCGGTGTCGTGTACCTCGATCACGGCTTGGCGAATTTTCGGCCAGTCGTGCGGCTCGATCCCCGACAGCACCTCCCACTCGGCCTTCTCCACATCGACCTTCAAGAGGTCGATGCGCTCGATCTTCTCCTCGGCGATGACTTGCGAAATCGTCTTGAGCTCGCAGTCAAAGCTCTCGCCGGCCAAGCGCGTCGCCATCAGCTCGTCGAGCTCCTTCGCCGACGTGCCTTCAGCGCCTTCGTGCTGCAGGTACGACCTCACCAGCGCCGCATCCTCCGCCATGTTGGCGAAGCGGCCGGACATGACCGAATTGCCGCGGTAGAACGTGAACGTCGCGCGCCCGGCTCGATCCGACAAGCCACACCGAAACACTTTGGCGTCGACGCCATACAGGTCGACGTTTGCCTGCAAGATCTCGGACAAGGGAGGAATCGGCTCGAACGCAAAGATCTTCGGCTTCGAGCCCTTCAAGCTGACGCTGACGCTAAACAAGCCGATGTTCGCGCCCACGTCGAAGACGCAGGCGTCCGCTCCGATGACAACTCCGTTCTTGGCGTACGTGTCATCGACGAAGATCTCTTTGTACAGAAACTCCGTCTCGCTGCGGTTCAGATGCGCCACGACCATACCGTCGCCAACTTCATGAAACGACAATTCCTTGCGACGTTTCAGCGCAGGCAGACGCCGGACCGGCCGCGCAGTTTTCTCGTCAGGCACGACGTACGCGACGAGCATGTCGCGCGATTCGTTGGCCACCACCGCGACGTCCTGCACGCTCTCTTGCCGGCGCAGTACGGCCTCGATCTCGCCGAGCTCGATGCGGAAGCCGCGGATCTTCACCTGGTTGTCGTTGCGCCCGAGGTATTCGATGTCGCCGTTTCGCAGTCGCCGCGCCAAGTCGCCGGTCTTGTACAGCCTGCCGTACACGGGGTGCGTCGCGAAACGCTCGGCCGTCAGCTCCGGCCGATTCAAATAACCGCGCGCGAGACCCGCACCACCGACGTACAGCTCTCCCACGACGCCCACGGGTTGCGGCTGGCGGTACTTGTCGAGCACGTACACCGCGAGGTCGTCGATGCCGCGACCGATCACGCTGCCGAGGTTCTGCTCGACGTCGGCGAGCCGGATCGGCCGATACGTCACATGCACGGTCGTCTCGGTGATGCCGTACATGTTCACGAGCTCGGGCTTCTGATCCCCGTAGCGCTCGAACCATGGCCGGAGAGTGCGCAGATCGAGCGCCTCGCCGCCGAAGATCACCAAGCGCAACGACGTCGGACCGCTGGCGACCTCGATCAACTGTCGAAACGCCGACGGGGTTTGGTTCAACACCGTGACGCGCTCGCGACGGAGCAACGCAAAGAAGTCGCTGGGCGATCGGCTCACGAGATACGGCACCACCACCACGCGGCCGCCGTAGAGCAGCGCGCCCCACATCTCCCAGACCGAGAAGTCGAACGCGTAAGAGTGAAACAGCGTCCAGACGTCCTGCGACGAGAAGTGATACCACTGCTCGGTCGCTAGAAAGAGGCGCGCCACGTTGCGATGCGTGACGATGACGCCCTTCGGCCGGCCGGTCGAGCCCGAGGTGTAGATCACGTATGCCGGCGCATCCGCGCTGACCTCGACTCGAAGCGCCGTCGTGCGTTCGTTGCCGATCTCCTCCATCCGCACGACCATCTCGGCGACGAAGCCGTCGGCAGCGTTGCCGCTCGTGACGAGCACTTTCGCGCCCGAATCGGCGAGCATGTACTCGAGCCGATCGTGCGGATAGCTCGGGTCGAGCGGCACGTACGCGCCACCCGCTTTCAAGATGCCGAGCAGGCCGACGACCATCTCCGCTGTACGCTCGATGCTGATGGCGACGAGCGTCTCAGGTCCGACGCCACGTTTCTGCAAAGCGTGCGCAAGCTGGTTCGAGCGTTCGTCGAGCTCACGGTAGCTGAGCGTCTGCCCCTCGAAGACCACCGCCACGGCGTCGGGCGTCTTTTTCGCCTGCGCCGCAAAGAGCGCATGCACGCACTGATCGCTCCGATAATCGCGCTCAGCCACGACCGCGAGCTGCTTGCGCTCCGCTTCGCCAAGCATCTCCAGAACGCCGATCTTCTCGTCCGGGTTCTTCACGATCGCATGGAGCAGGTTTTGGTAGTGCCCGGCCATCCGCTCGATTGTCTCGCGATCGAAGAGGTCCGTCGCGTACTCGATGACGCCCTGGAGCCGGCCCTCATGTTCGATGACGGTGAAGACGAGGTCGAACTTCGCCTGCACCTCGACATCGGCATGACCCGCGAGCGTCAGACCACGCGCGAATTCACGACCGCCGTCGGTCGCTTTCTGCAACGTGAACATGACTTGGAACACCGGGCTTCGCGCCGTGCTCCGCTCGGGCTTGAGCACTTCGACCAGCTTCTCGAACGGCAAGTCTTGATGCGCGTAGCCTTCGAGCGCCGTCGCTTTGACGCGCCGCAAGAGCTCGCGGAAGCTCGGGTTGCCGCAGAGGTCCGCGCGCAGGCACAGGGTGTTGACGAAGAATCCGACGAGCGATTCGGTCGCCTCCGACTGGCGGTTGCTGACGGGCGTGCCGATGACGAGGTCGTCTTGACCGCTGTAGCGCGCGAGCAAGACATCGAACGCCGCGAGCAGACCCATGAACAGCGTGGCGCCTTCGCTCCGGGCGAGCTCTTGGATCGCTTCGGCCGCCGGCAGCTCACATATATATACTGCGCCCCGATGACTCATCGTCACCGGCCGGGGTCTATCCGTCGGCAGCTCGAGCGCGGCCGGTGCGCCGGCAAGCTTTTTTTTCCAATACGCTTCTTGCGCGTCGAGCTTGACGTGCTCGCGTTGCCACAATGC
This sequence comes from Deltaproteobacteria bacterium, assembly GCA_020848545.1. Taxonomy (GTDB): domain Bacteria; phylum Myxococcota; class JADLHZ01; order JADLHZ01; family JADLHZ01; genus JADLHZ01. Next base: position 4,169 of record JADLHZ010000138.1, read on the forward strand.
GTAGTCGACGTACTGCACCGACAACGGTGGCAAGCTTTCACCATTGTAGAGCGCCGAAAGCTCGCGCCAAAAGACGCCGAGCGACCAGACGTCGCTCACGATGTGGTGCATGCTGAGAAAGACTTCGTGCTCGGCTTCGCCAGCGTCGTTTCGCCCCACGCGCCGCATCGCGCAGCGCACGAGCGGGCCCCGCTGCAAGTCGAACGGCCGCTCGCGATACGCCGTGCTCGCATCGAGCCACTCGATCTCGACCGGCAGCTTTGCGTGCAGCACTTGCTCGGCGATGCCGTCCACTTCCAAGAACGTCGTCCGCAAGCTCTCGTGCCGCGCGACGACGCCGTTGAGCGCGCGCTCGAAAGCCTCGACATCGAGCGGCCCGCGGATGCGCAGCGCCTGAATGATGTGGTAGGCGACACTCTCTGGGTCGAGCTTGGAGAGGAAGAACAGGCGCTGCTGCGCGTAGGACAACGGGACGTGCGCAGGTCGTCGCGCTTGCGCCACGAGCCGCGGCAAAACGCTCGGCGCCGTCGCTTCGATGAGCGCGGCCATTTGCGAGAGCGTTGGGCGCTCGAGCAAGACGCGCATGCTGACGTTCACGTTGAGCCGCTCGCGCAGGCGCGCGGCGAGCTGAAGCGCCGCGAGCGAGTCGCCCCCGAGCGCAAAGAAGTCGTCCGTGCGCTCGACCTGCGCTTGACGTAGGACTTCTCGCCAGAGCCCTGCGAGCCGGCGTTCATTGTCGTTCTCGTAGACGGTGGTGACGTCGGCGAAGACGCTCGTGTCGTCGGCCGAGCCGGCTGCATCGGAAACCTCGCCCGCTCGCTCGAGCGCAAGCTCCCAGCGCGACACCGCCACTTGCGTCTCGTTCGTGCCGAGCACACGCTCGAAGATCTCGACAGCTTCGCTCGGCGAGATCGTGTCTTCGTTGAGCGCTCTTCCTGACTCGGCTTGTTCGCGCGCGGCTATGCCGGCTTCCCGCCACGCGTTCCAGTTGATCGAGACGGTCTTGCGCTCGGGCAGCAGTCGTTGTTGCTCGTGCGCAAAGAGATCCAAGAAGGCGTTGGCCGCGACGTAGTCTACGGCAGCCGTGCCACCGCGAATGGCGTAGAGCGACGAGCACAGGACGAAGAGATCCAGCGGCTCTGCCTTCAAGAGCTGTTCGAGGACGCGGCTACCCGCCACTTTCGGCCCTAGCACGAGATCGGAAGCGGCGCGCGTCGCTTCGAAGACGGATTGGGCCTCGAAGCGGCCCGCCGCGTGAATCACGCCGGCGATGGCGCCGAAGCGTTGGTGCGTCTGCTCGATGACAGAGCGCATCTGCGTCAGGTCGGCGACGTCGGCCTCGCACACGAGCACTTCGCTGCCGTGCTTTTCGAGCTCCATGACCTGCTCGATTCGGCGGCAGGTCTTGGCGCTCTCCCGGCGGCTGGCGAGAGCCTCCGGCCACTCGCTCTTCGGCGGTAGCCCCGTTCGCCCCACCAAGACCAACTTCGCCTGGAACGCGCGGGCCAAATAGCTGGCAAACGTCAGACCGATTCCGCCGAGCCCCCCCGTGATCAGATAGGTGCCACCCGTGCGCAGACGCATGCGGCCTGTTTTGCCGTCGGAAAGATGTAGCCGCTCGAACGACTGCACCCAGCGCCTGCGCTGCCGATAAGCCACGAGCGCCGCCGGATCGTCGCTGATGACCTCGTTGAACAAGAGCTCGGCGGCACCGGGCGCTGGAGCGAGATCGACGCTCCGACACTGGAGGTGCGGATACTCTAGCGGGATCATGCGCAGCGGCCCGGTGGCGAGCGCTTTTTCGGCCCCCACCTCTTCTTGCCCGCTCACGCTTTGACTCTCGCTCGTGGCGATGATCATTCGCCCCGCGGCCTGGTTGCCGCTCTTGTCGAGCGCGCGCGCCCAGAAGATCAGGCTGTCGAAGCAGCGCTCGCGGCATTGCTGTGCAGTCGTGCTCTTCGCCGGCGGGTAGCCCCAAAGGTGCAACGTGTTCTCGAGCGTTGCGCCGCTCGCTTTGATCCGCTCGACGAGCAGACCGTAGTGGCTTTCGTCCGCCGGATCGATCGTGAACGAGCCCTCACGCTGCGCCTCGAAATTCGCGCCGGCATGCACCTCGATCGTCTTGTCGCCGAGCGCTGCCAGGCGGCGCGCCACATCGCTGCCGACCCCGAGCTCGTCGCAGAAAACGACCCACGCACGAGGCTCGCGCTTGGCGGGCGCTCGCGGTGGCGAAGCGGGTCGCCAGAAGGGCACTTGGCAAACGTCGTCGATCGAGTCGCTGCGAAGAGCGGCACCCGGGTGCTCGCGCTCGACCCAGTAGCGGCGCGGCTCGAACGCGTAGGTCGGCAGATTGACGCGCCGTCGCTTCTCGCCATGCAGCGCGTCCCACTTCGGCTCGACGCCGGCGCACCAAACTTTGCCGACCGCACCGAGCAGCGCTGTTTGATCTTCGAGCTTGTCGCTCTCCTGCGAAGCCACGATGACGTGCGGTGAGCTCGGGCCGAGATGACGGGTGACCAAGCGCGAGAGCGTGTGCCCTGGTCCGACTTCGATGAACACGCTCGCGCCGCTCTCTGCGACCGCATCGACCATCGCCGAGAAGCGCACCGTCTGCCGCAGGTGCTGCACCCAATATTCCACGCTCGTGAAGTCGGCTCGCTCGCTCGTGTAGCAAGACCGAAGCTCGAGCTGCGGCGCCTGCAACTTCACGCTCGCGATCACCTGGCGCAAGGGTTCGAGCGCGCCGTTCATGAGCGACGTGTGCGGCGCGCCTGCCAAGCGAACCCGTTGAAACTCGACCTTCTCTTTGGTCAACCGAGCTTCGAACGACGCCACCGCCTCCGGCGAACCGGCGACGGTGCAGCGATCGCGCCCATTGATGACCGCTACCGACGTGCCAGGCGTGAGCAGCGACTCGACTTGCTCCGGCGCAGCCAAGACCGCAACCATCACACCCGCCGGCTGCGAGTCGTGAATGCGCGCGCGCAGCGTCACCACTTTGAGCGCGTCGGCCAAGGTGAAGACGCCGGCCAAGCACGCGGCAGCGAACTCCCCTAGGCTGTGCCCGATGACCGCGTTTGGCTGAATACCCCATGACATCCAAAGGCGCGCCAGCGCGTACTCGACGACGAACACGCCGACGTGCTCGAGCACGTAACCTTGCTGCTCGGCCCATGCGCGTTTCTCGGCGGTCGGGTAGAGCACCTCGCGAAGGTCCTGCCCGAGGAGCGGTGTCAGGATTTCAGCGCACTGATCGACCGTGGCACGAAACACGCTTTCGGTTTCGTAGAGCCTCCGATACATTCCCACGCGGTGGACGCCGCGGCCTGGAAACATGAAGACCACCCGACGAGCCTCATCTCCGTCACCGGGCGCCGCGATGGCGAGCCGAGCTTCCTTCGCGGCCGGTGCGCTCGCCAGAACGCGCAGCTGACGCGCGGCCTCGGCCGTATCCTCGGCAACGACGGCGAGACGGCGAGGCAGCGCGCGACGACCCACCTGCAGCGTGAAGCCGACGTCCGCCAAGGGCGGTTGCGTCTCCAAGAAATCGGCAAGCCGGCGCGCGCCCTCGCGCAGTGATTTCTCGGACATCGCCGACAGCGGCAACAGTTGCGGGCCCTGCTTCGCCGGCGGCGCCTCGAGCTGCGCTGGCGGCTCCTCCAGGATCGCGTGGGCGTTGGTTCCGCCGATGCCGAACGAGCTCACTCCTGCGATGCGCGGGGTCGACGCCGGCCACGCCCGCAGTCGGTCGTTGACGAAGAATGGGCTGCTCGCAAAATCGATGTAAGGGTTCGGCTCCGAGTAGTTGATGCTCGGAGGAATCTCACCGTGCTTCAGGATCAGCGCGGTCTTGATCAGACCCACCAATCCAGAGGCGGTATCGGTGTGGCCAATGTTGGTCTTGACCGATCCGATCGCGCAGAACTGGTTCTTCGCCGTCGTCCGCCGAAACGCGCGGGTGAGACCGGCGATCTCGATCGGATCGCCGAGGAGCGTTCCCGTACCGTGGGTTTCGATGTAGCCAATGTCTTCGGCATTCACCTTCGCCAAGCGCTGCGCGCTGGAGATGACCTCGGCTTGTCCTTCTGCGCTGGGTGCGAAGTAACCGTCTTTGCGGTGACCATCGTTGTTGATCGCGGTCGAGCAGATGACGGCGTGAATGGCGTCGTTGTCGCGTAGAGCATCTTCGAGTCGCTTCAAGACGACGACGGCCGCGCCACCCGAGACGCTGGTGCCGTTGGCTTTAGCGTCGAATGCGCGGCACAGGCCGTCCGGCGAAAAGATGTTATCTGGTTCGTGGATGAAGCCGGCCGGTTCGACCACCAACGTGGCAGCGCAAGCGATCGCCAAATCACAGTGCTGGTCCAGGAGTGATTCGCAGGCGAAGTGCGTGGCGACGAGCCCTGTCGAGCACGCCGTCTGCACGGTGATGGCGGGTCCGGTGAAGGCCAAGCGATAGGCGAGCTTGGTCGCAAGGAACTCCGTTGCGTTGGCGGTGTTCCCCGCCATGGTGAGAAAGCGCGGATCCGCGGTCCTGCCAAGCCAGTAAGCGCTGCGTGCGCAGGATGCGAACGTGCCGATGCGGCCCGCGCGCCGTTCATCGACGTACCCCGCATTCTCGAGCGCCTCCCACACACACTGCATGAGCAAGCGATGCTGCGGATCGGTGATCTCGGCTTCACTCGGCGACATGCCGAACAGCGGCGCGTCGAACTTGTCGATGTCGTCGACGCACCCGAACATTCGAACGAGCCTCGGGTCGCGCAGCCCCTGCTCACTCATGCCGTGTGCGCGCAGCGTCTGGTCGTCGAGACTGGCGAGGGACATCTTTCCCGCGCGGAGGTTTTTCCAAAATGCGTCGACCTCATTGGCTCCGGGCACGCGAAGAGAAATTCCGACGATGGCGATCCCGGAATCAGGGTCCTTCATCGCTCGACCTTGTCCCTTCTCCGCCGGCGCGCATTCTGGATCCTCTCCGAGCGCGCATCTTGTGCAGGTCCCAGCCACTCGTCGCTCTTCTGGTTGGCAGAGCCCACGCCAGCAAAGTAGGTCGCTTGCCGTTCAACGGTCGTATGCTCGAACAAAGTCACGAGCGCGATCTTGATCGCCAGTGAAGTCTCCAGCTCTCGATGCAGACTGACCAACAACAGTGAGTGTCCTCCCAAGTCGAAGAAGCTCGTTCGAACGCCGACACGCTCGATTTTCAGGACCTTACACCATGCCGCCGCGACGCGCTTCTCAAGATCTGTGCGCGGCGCGCTGTCCGCAGCGACGCGGTCATCGACGAGAGGCAAGGCCATGAGCTGGCGCCGATCCACCTTGCCGTTCGGAGTCAGCGGCAGCGCCGCGAGCGGCATCAAGAGCCCTGGCACCATGTACTCGGGGAGCTGCTGCCTGATCGCGTCTCGCAACGCTTGCGGCGTGGCGTCGCCCACGTAGTAGCCGACGAGCTGCTTGTCGCTGCCCTCGCCGTGCACGATGACCGCGGCTTCTTTGACCCGCTTGTGCAGCGCCGCTTCGATCTCGCCGAGCTCGATGC
>JADLHZ010000139.1 GCA_020848545.1 Deltaproteobacteria bacterium
CCTAGGAGCGCGTCGGGAGAAGCCCCTGTCGCGCCGGCGCCGTCTTCCCCGAAGTGCACGACGACACCAAGGTGCCCGCCCACCCCAGACGGCGCCTGATACGTTATTGGAGCCGGAACGGGTGCTTCGTGCGCCGGGGCGGCGATCGCACCCGGGCTGCGCTACTTACGCGATGCACGGTCTGTATCCCGCTGGCGCGTTACGAAAGAGTTTGAGCACGTTGTGCGCCATGCAGACGAGCTTCCACTCGGCGCGCACGCGATCGAGCCCGCGCAAAGAGAAGCGCCGAAAGCCGCGCGCCTGTTTGATTTGTCCAAACACTGGTTCCACGATCGCCTTGCGCATCCTGTAAACGTCGTGGCCCTCTTCGCTGCGCAACTTGTCGCGCATTCGATTGGCAGCAGTGTCCGTTTCGCCCTTTGGCCGCGGCAGCGGCTCATTGTGCTTGTGTCTGTCCGGCGGCACGTAGAGTTCGACTCCAAGATCGCTCGCTTCGTTGATCGCCGCTTCGCTGAAGTAGCCACTGTCGGCACTTGCGCATGCCGGCAATGCGCCTGCGTCCACCTGCACCACTTCGAGCATCGCCACGAGCTCATGCTTGTCATTGGGATTCTGCGTCACTTCCGCCGCAACGATCACCTGACAATGCGAATCGACCGCCGCTTGCGCGTTGTACGCTTGCTCGAATGACTTGCTGGCGCCGTCCAACATGATCCGGCTCTCTGGATCGGTGAAGTTCTTCTGGGCCGTCCCTTCTGGCTTGGCGTCGTCGACGTTCGGGACCTTGTGCTTCCTGCCTGGTTTGCCTTTCCTCTCTTCGTTTTTGCGCTGCGCTTCTGCTGCGACCTTTGCGGCCTTGTCCCGCGCCTCTTGCTCCAGCGCCGCCTTGGCCTGTTGAATTTTCTCCAGCCGACTCTGCCGGCGCGCAAGCTCATCGGGTAACTCATCGCCACGCTTGCCCTTGCCGAAACGCGCGTCTTCCTCTGCGTCCGCGCGCTCAGCGTCCGCCATCAACTTCTTCACCTCTTCCTGGAGCCGCTTCTCCGCCCTGAGCATCCGCTCATAACTCATGGCCTTGTGTTTGGAAGCGTTGGCTTTGACCTTCGTGCCATCGAGTGCCACATGCCCGAGCTTTACGAGCCCGGCCTTCTGACACATCGCCAACACCTGCACGAACAACGCACAAAGCTCCGGTAAAACGCGCCGTCTAAAGTCGGCGATCGTGTCGTGATCCGGATGCTGGTCTCCGCTCAGGACGCGGAACGCGACGTCCTCGAATGTCGCTCGCTCGATTCGCCGTGACGATGGGATCCCTACGCAGTAGCCGTAGATCAGCACCTTCACCAGCATCAGAGGGTGGTATGCCGCCCCACCACGCGTCTCGTCCTTGGCTACGCGCTTCAGCAGCGCCGACAGATCCAACGCATCAACAACGTCACTGACGAACAGCGCCAGGTGCCCTTCCGGTAGCCACTCGCGCATGTTCGGCGGCAACAAAAGCATCTGGTCCATGCTGTACGCTCGAAAGGTCTTTGACATGTATTGATTTCAATACATCGATCGCCGCTGAGCGTCGAGCCTCCGCCCCTCTGAAACTTGATGGTGCTGCTGTTTTAGGCGCCGTCTGGGGTGGGCGGGCACCTTGGTGTCGTCGTGCACTTTGGGGAAGACGGCGCCGGCGTGAGAGAGGCTTGGTTTTCTCCCGACGGGCTCCTAGAGTCCCCGCAAGACAACGGCCCGCTGATCTCGCAAGGCGCGGGCGCCGAGCCACTCCTCTGCGAGTTCGCCTGGAACGAGATGGAGCGCGTCGGTGATTGTGGCCGCTTCGGCTTTTCCAACGTTCACACGCTGCTCTACCACGACAACTGCTGCAACGTACCGCGCTGGAGCGACCTCGAGCTCGAGGCGCTGCACCAAGGCAGCTCCATCCACAACAACGTCATCATCGGAGGAGGCAAGCTGTGGGTCGACAACCTCGTGGCCGACGCGACGGCGCCGCAGGTGCGCATCGCCCACAACACGATGCTCGGCGTGACGCACGGTCTCGTGCGCACGAACCCCGCCTTCGCCACGCCTCAGATTGTCTTCGCGAACAACGTCTTCGACGGCGCCGGCACCACGACCGTCGCCGACCCGAACGTGCGCAGCGCAGTGAGCGCAGAGGGCAACGTCTACCACGACGTCGCAGGTGGCACGACGCCGAGCGGGGACTCCTCGCCGATCGCCGCAAATCTCCTGCTGACGGCATCAGCCGACGCTTGCCCCTTCGACGGCGAATACGAGCCGCAGCGCGCGCCGAGCGCGAGCCCAGCGCTCGACGCCGCCGTGCCCTCGAGCATCTGCGCCGATTACTTCGGCCGGGTGCGTGGGGCAGCGCCCGACATCGGCGCCGTGGAGGCCCCATGAGCCCGATGTGGATCGCAGGTATCCTGCTCGCTGGCGCACCCGTCGAGAAGCTCGTCGTCGTCACCGACGCCGCCGTCCCCGCCGCAGACGTGATCCTGCGCGAAAAGCTCACAGCCGCCGGGCGTGAGGTCGTACTCGTCCGAGTCGCCGCGGGCGACGACAGTGAGCTCGTCGAGCACCGCGCCCACATCACGAAGGCGAAGGAGATCCTGCTTCAGGCGCGCCGCGCAACGCTCGAGCTGCGAACGAGCGAGGCCATCGAGCTCTTCGAGGAAGCGCAGACGTGGTTCCTGCGCGGCATCGCCGCCATCGACGACTACGCCGTGCTCGCGCGGAGCTTCGTCGAGCAGGGCGCCGCGTACATCGACGCCGGCAGAAACGACAAAGCGCTCGCCGCATTCAAGCGTGCGCTGGCCATCGGCGCCCAGCTGAAGATCGACCCGAAGTCCTTCAACCCCTCGACGGTCGCCGCGTTCCAGCGCGCGCAAAAGCAAAGCGATCGGGCGGCCCGCGCCATTCTGACCGTCGTCACGAAACCGGAGCGGGCTCGGGTCGTGCTCGATGGCAAGGACATGGGCGAGACACCCGTCTCGCTCAACGACCTCGTGCCGGGCGAGCATTGGCTCGTCATCGTGGCACCCGGCTACTTCCGCCACAGCGCGCGGATCGCCGTCGCACCCGGAACGAGCGAGCGGGCGGAGGTGTTCCTGCGCCGGGCCGAGGACGCCCGGAGCGTCGCCGCGCGCGCCCTCGGCGAGCTGCGCTTGGATGGCATTTCCGAAACGACGCTCGCCGCGCTGCTCGAGGTACAAAAAGCGACGAGCGTGATCGTGCTCGCCGAGCGCGGCAGCGCGCTTCACTGCGCCTACGCCGGCGTCAACGGGGCGCGCGGCGCACACCGCATCACGAGCGTGGACGCCGTCGACGCCTGCACCAGCGCCGACCGCACCTCCGCGCTCGACCCGCCGGAGCCGACGACGGCGGTCAGAGCGCCATCCGAACGCGAGCCCGGACCCGCGGCGGCACCGGCCACGCGCCAGGCGACCGCGCCGAGCGCTGCAGCGCCCGTCAACGTCCTCGCCCCGCGCGCCCCCGTGCCCCTCATCGTCGCCATCTTGCCCTTCGGTATCGGGCAATTCGCCGAGAAACGCCCCGTGGCAGGAGCGCTCTTGCTCGCCTCGCAGCTCGCGCTCGTCGCCGTCAACGTCGCCGTGGCGGCGCTCTATTACGCTTCCGCGCCGAGCGCCGTCTCGGGCGGCTTTCCGCTGCAGACCCGCGCGTTTTCGACGGGCGCCGAGCTCGATCGGGCGCGCGCGCTGCAAGTCGTTTCGTGGGTGAGCGGCATCGCGCTCGCCGCCGACATCGTGGCCGGGGCCATCGACGGCGGCGTGCATCGCTGACCGCGCGGCGGCGCTCTGGTCCGTTGTCCAAAGACAAAGCTGTGTCGAAGATATGACCGGGCTTTTACAGTCCCTTCGTTGTTCGCTTTGCGCTGCACCGATACTGCCCGTGCAACTTTTCGAGGAGGCATCATGTCGTCGAAGTTGCTGCTCACGAGCGTTTGCCGTCCGTTCGGTGGCCCGGGCGAGGGAGATTCGGTCGGCGCGGAGCTCTTTCACGCGCAGGTCACACGGGCGCAGGGGCCCTTCAGCTTGCGCCAGACCATTCGCGTCTGGGCGCTCGACTACCTCGCCGAGAACCTCACGGTGCCGACCGTGGCGCTGCATTACCCGTCGCGTCGCGAGCTCATCGCCGAGCTGCGCCGGGGCGATTACACGCACGTCGGGATCAACTTCGTCGTCGCCACGTTCCATAAGGTGCGCGCGATGACGGCGCTCATCCGCCGCTACGCGCCGCGCGCGAAGATCATCCTCGGCGGCTACGGAACGGTGTTGCCAGACGAGGTCCTTGGCCCCTACGCGGATTACGTCTGCCGCGAGGAGGGAATCCGCTTCTTGCGCCGGCTCTTCGGGGAGCCAGAGGACGCGCCGCTCAGCGTGCCTTATGCGCCCATCCCGAGCGTGGCCGTGCTCTCCCATCAACAAGGAAACGTCGTGGGCCACGTCACCGCCGGCCTCGGCTGCACGAACGGCTGCGACTTCTGTTGCACCTCGCACTTCTTCAAGCAGAAGTACGTGCGCTTCCTCGAGACCGGGCGGGACATCTTCGAGGCGCTCGTCTCGGCGCGCGAGCGAGCCGCGCGCGAGGGCCTGCGCATGGAGAGCCACGTCATCATCGACGAGGATTTCTTCTTGCACCAAAAGCGCGCGCGAGAGTTTCTCGACTGCGTGCGCGAAAGCGGCGAGGTCTTCTCGCTGATGGGCTTCGGCAGCGTGCGCGGGTTGTCGCTCTACTCCGCTCGGGAAATCGCCGAGATGGGATTCACGCTCGTGTGGAACGCCTTCGAGGGCAAGCGGGCAGGCTACGAGAAGCAACGCGGCCGCTCGTACCCAGAGCTCTATCGCGGCCTCCGTGCGGTCGGCTGCGCGCAGCTCACGTCGATGATCATCGGCTTTCCTTATCAGGACGAGGCGCTCATCCGCGCCGAGTTCGAGGAGCTCATGGCGCTCGAGCCTGCGCTGACGCAGATCCTCATCTACTTCGCCTTCCCGGGCACGCCCTTTCACGCGCAGGTCGTGAGCGAAGGCCGCTACCGACCCGAGTTCCGCGCCGCGCCCGACCTGCGGCGCTGGGACGGCTTCGCGATGCACTTCGAGCACCCAAAGTTCAAAGACCCGAGCGAGATCGAGCGCCTGCAGCTCCAGCTCTACGAGAGCGACTTCCGCCGCCTCGGCCCGAGCATCATGCGCCTCTCGCAGGTGTGGCTCGAGGGAGCGCGGACGCTCGAGCACGACGAGAGCCCGCTGCTGCGCCGCCGCGCCGAGCGCCTGCGCGACGACGCCCGCGCGGCGCTCCCGGTCCTCGCGGCGATCGACAGGTTCCCGCCGAGTGAGCCCGTGCGAGAAGCGGCCCAGCGACTCCGCGCGGACATCGTGCGGCAGTCCGGCGCGCTCAGCCTGGCCGAGAAGATCGCCTCCGAGGCAGCGCCGCTCTTGTACCGCCGTGCGCACTTGTTGACGCGGGCGCGCCTCCTGCAGCAGCCAGGACTTCTCCGCCTGTCGTATCGGACGGCCGATAGCGAGCGCTCGGCGGACACGAAGCAGATCTTCCGGCTACAGGGCGGCAGGTTCGCCGGGCTCGCGCGGATGCTGCGCGACGATGTCGAGAACGGTCTCGCCGCGCGCGCCGGTCGGTTGTCGGCGGCGTTGCCCGCGTGGCTCCGCGACGTCGCCGTCACGAGCCCCGCGCCGGCCTCGCTCGCCACCGTCACGGCGCGGGCGACGGGGATGCAGCCGTCGCTCGGCTAGGCTCAGAGAGAAAACAAGATCGTCGAGCCCGAAAAATCTGCGAGGGCAAACGGCAGATCGCCGCTGACGAAGAGCGGCATCGCGTCGACGTCCGCGGCCAAGCTCGCGCACGCGGTCGGTGCCGAGGCTGCTCCGGTCGCGGCAGCGAAGTCACTCTCCTTCGCGTCGCTCGCAAGGCAGTAGTAGGTCGCCGGCATCGCGCCTTTCGTGTGCTTGAACAGCATCAGCGATCCGGCGCCCTGCGAGACTCCTTTTCCGGCGAACGAAGAGACGCCCGATGCAGCATTGCGCAGCGCGCTGCGGATCGAGAACGCGTGCGTCCCCGAGTTGCCTTGGATCTCGCTGCGCACCGTGAACGACCGGTCGCCGCCCGCGCCGCAGTTGACGCAGTTGACCATCTCGTAGAGGAGGTCTTTTTTTGCTGTGTCGAGCCTCGCTTGAATGACTCCCACCGAGCCCCCTTCGGCGTTCTTTGCCCATTGAAAGCCGTAGAGCGCGTGCGTCACGCTGGCCTCTCTCTTCATGGCGAAGCTCAGAGGGTAGGCGTCCGTCATCTTGCCTTCGTTGAACGCGCACGAAAAATCGTAGGTCGTCGAAAAGCCGGCGAACGGCGCGGTGATCGACTTCGACGCCGCGAGCTTCGCCTGCTCACAGCTTGCTTCGGCGTCGTTCATCCGTTTTTCCATCGTAGAGAGCGTCTTGTACATGTTGCTCATGTCGATCTTGCCCTCGTCCTGCGGGTGTTTGTAGGCCCGCAACAGCTGGAAGATCTCGTAGCTTCCGCTGCCTGGGCCCCACGTATCGGCGGCGCGCGCCGGTCCGCTGCGCGCCGCCGTCGTATTCGCCACGAACGAGGGCGCTGTGTCCTTCACCTCCGTGGCGACGACGGTGCCGATCGTGCCGGTCTTTGCGCAAGCCGCGACGAGAAATAGAAGTGAAACCGTGAGCCGACGCGAGTCCACGGCGACACGATCGCGATCGCCGTCGCGGATGACGGCCGCACTGGTGAGGTACGCGCGCTGGGTGATGAGCAGATGCAGAGGGATGAAGTGTGAAGACGACATGCGCGAGAGCATCCTCGCCGCCGCGCCCCGCGTCAACGAGGCCCTGCGGCGCGTCACGGGATCTGCATGCCACCCGAGACGTTGAGCTCCTGGCCGGTGACGAAGTCCGACAGCGGCCCGCAGAAGAACAACACGACCCGCGCGACGTCGATGGGCTCGGCCGGGCGCCCGAAGGGGATGCGCTTGATCATCGCCTCGGCTTGATCGGCGGGGACGCCCAGATCGGCGCCGGCCTCCTTCGGCTGCGTCATGCGCGTGTTGGTGAAGCCCGGCGCCACCGCGTTGACGTTGATGCAAAACCGGCCCCACTCCTGAGCGATGGTGCGCGTGATGCCGACGTTGCCCATCTTCGCCGCGGCGTAGTTCACCTGCCCGGGGTTGCCGCGGATCGCCGCCGTCGAGAAGAAGTTGACGATCTTGCGGTGGTAGCGGACGCGCCCGTCGCGCTCGAGCTCGGCCTTCGCCGGGTCGCGCAGGTAGGGCGCCGCCGAGCGGATGCAGTTGAAGGTCCCCTTCAGGTTGACGTCGATGACGAGATCCCACGCCTCGTCGCTCATTTGGTGAACGACCTTGTCTCGGCTGATCCCTGCGTTGTTGACGAGGATGTCGAGCTTGCCAAAGCGCGCGACCGCCGCCCGCATCATCGCGTCGGTGTCTTGCCGCTTGGTCACCGAGCCGACGAAGATGGCCGCGGCGCCTGGGCGAATTGCCTCGCAGGCCGCGAGCGCCTCTTCGGCCGGCGCGTCGTCGACGTCGTTGATGAGCACGCTGGCGCCTTCGCCGACGAGCAGCTCGGCGCATGCGCGACCGATGCCGCGCCCGGCGCCGGTGATGACGGCGACCCGATCACTCAATTGCTGGACATGCGTGTCCTGAATTGTCACTGCCATTCAATATCAGACATTGCATCGCGCAGGACGAAAAATTATGGAGGCAGTCGTGAGCGACGCACCCGAGACGCTGATGGCGCTGACGCTCACGGTCAACGGTGACCGCGTGCGCGTCGCCGTCTCGCCAACGCGAACCCTGCTCGAGCTGCTGCGCTACGACCTCGGCCTCACCGGCACCAAGCAAGGCTGCGACAAGGGGGACTGCGGCGCCTGCACGGTGCTCCTCGACGGCCGACCGGTCAACGCTTGCATCACGCTCGCGCTGAGCGTCGAAGGCGCGCGAGTCGACACCGTCGAAGGCCTCGCCGACGGCCCTCGGCTGCACCCGTTGCAAGACGCGTTCGTTCGACTCGGCGCTGCTCAGTGTGGGTTCTGCACATCGGGCGTGCTCCTGAGCGCCAAAGCCTTGCTCGCCGAGAATCCCGCGCCTGCGCGCCTGCAGATCAAGCAGGCGCTCTCGGGCAATCTTTGCCGCTGCACTGGCTACACGAAGATCCTCGACGCAGTCGAAGACGCGGCCCGCGCACTCTGCAGCAAAGGGCAGCAGCCATGAGCGAATCAGTCATAGGGCGCCGGTTGCCCAACGTCGAGGCGGTCGAGCGCGTGACCGGCCGTGCGCGCTATACCGACGATTTGAGCTTCCCGGGCATGCTGCACGCAAAGCTCGTCAGGAGCCCGCACGCCCACGCGCGCATCAAGAACATCGACCTGAGCGCGGCCCTGAATATCACCGGCGTGCGCGCCGCGATCACCGGCGCGGACATGCCCGAGCGCTACGGCATCATCCCGTGGACCCGTGACGAGCAGGCGCTCACGACCGACCGCGCCCGCTACGTCGGTGAAGCGGTGGCCGCTGTCGCTGCCGTCGACGAAGCCACGGCGGCGCTCGCCGTGGGCGCCGTCCGCGTCGACTACGAGCCGTTGCCGCACGTCGTCGATCCCAAGGCTGCGCTCGCGCCCGAGGCCGTCAAGGTGAACGACTGCGCCAAGGAAGGCAACGTCACCAAGCATGTCCACTTGGAGTTTGGCGACGTCGAGGCGAGCCTCGCCGCGAGCGACGTCGTGGTCAGCGGCGAGTACTTCTTCGAGGGTACCACCCACGCCGCGATCGAGCCTCACTGCGCCATCGGGCAGTGGGACCCGCGCGGCCTCCTCACCGTGATGAGCGCCACGCAGGTGCCGCATTACCTGCACCGCGAGCTCGCGCGGGTGTTGGGCCTCGGGGCCGACCGCGTGCGCGTCATTCAACCGCCGATCGGCGGCGCCTTCGGTGGCAAGAGCGAGCCCTTCGATCTCGAGTTTTGTGTCGCGAAGCTCTCGATGATCACCGGGCGAGCGGTGAAGCTGCTCTATACGCGGGAGGAGGTGTTCTACGCGCACCGCGGCCGCCACCCGATGCAAATGCACTACCGCTTGGGGGCGATGCGCGACGGCCGGCTCACCGGCTGCGACGCGAAGACGCTCATCGACGGGGGCGCCTACGCGTCGTTCGGGCTCGTCACCAGCTACTACTCGGGCCAGCTCGTGACCGCGCCGCTAAAGCTCGCGGCGTACCGCTTCGACTCGACGCGCGTCTATACGAACAAGCCGGCCTGCGGGCCGAAGCGTGGCCATGGCAGCGTTCAGCCGCGCTTCGCCTTCGAGGTGACGCTCGACAAGTTGGCCCAGCGCCTCGGGCTCGATCCCATCGCGCTGCGCAGAAAGAACCTGCTCGCGGCCGGGGAGCGGACGGTGAACGAGCTCTTGATCCGCTCGACCGGCTTTGCCGAGTGCCTCGATCGCGTCGAGGCGGCGAGCGGGTGGCGGCAGAAGTTTCGCCAGCTGCCTTTCGGGCGCGGCGTCGGCGTCGCCGGCTCGTTCTACATCAGCGGCACGAATTATCCGATCTATCCAAACGAGATGCCGCAGAGCGGTGTGCAGCTGAAGATCGATCGCTCCGGCCGTGTCACCGTCTTTTCCGGCACGAGCGAGATCGGTCAAGGCTCGAGCTCGATGCTCGCGTACATCGTCTGCGAAGAGCTCGGAGTCGAGCTCGACTCCGTGCGGGTCGTCTCGGGCGACACCGATCTCACGCCGGTGGATCTCGGCGCCTACTCTAGCCGCATCACGCTCATGGCGGGCAACGCGTGCCTGATGGCAGCCCGCGGGCTCGGCAAGAAGATTCGCGGCGTCGTCGCCAAGCGCTGGGGTGTCCCGGCGCGACAGGTGGTGCTCGCAGCGGGACAGGCCATGCGGCGCGGTGACACCGCGGAGCGCATCTCGATCGCCGAGGCGTTTCAATGGGCCGAGGCCGAGCTCGGGACGCTCGGCGGGGTCGGTCACTACCAGACGAGAAAGGACGGGCACGGCGACTATCGCGGCGGCACCATCGGCGCATCGCCCGCCTACTCGTTCACGGCGCAAGTCGCCGAGGTGAGCGTGGATGCCGAGACCGGCGCGCTCACGGTGGAAAAGATCTGGATCGCCCACGACGCCGGCCGGGCGCTCAACCCCGTCCTCGTCGAGGGGCAGATCGAGGGCAGCGCCTACATGGGCTTTGGCGAAGCGGCGATGGAGGCCCACCTCGTCCATCCGTCCGGGTTGCACAAAGGTCCGACGCTGCTCGACTACCGCATCCCGACGACGCTCGACACCCCGGAGCTGGCTGCGATGATCGTCGAATCCCACGATCCCGAGGGCCCGTACGGCGCCAAAGAGGCAGGCGAAGGGCCGCTGCATCCGTCGATCCCGGCGATCGCCAACGCGATCTATGACGCGGTCAAAGTACGCGTCGACAGCACGCCGTTCTCGGCCGCGAAGATCCTCGCGGCGCTCCGTGAGCCGGCGACGCGATGTTGACGCTTCCTCCCTTCGCCTTCGCTCGCCCAACCACGATCGAGGCCGCGCTCGACGCGCTCGCAACGGGCGATGCGCTCCTGATCGCCGGCGGCACGGATCTCTTGCCGAGCATGAAGCAGGGCTTGTTCGCGCCGAAGACCTTGGTGAGCCTCGGCGCCATTGCGGAGCTCGAGACCCTCAGCGTCGCGCCGGACGGCAGCCTCGTCATCGGCGCCGGCGTGACGCTCAGCCGCCTCGCGACCGACCCCGAGGTCGCCGCCCGCTGCCCTGCGCTCGGGCAAGCGGCGGCGCTCGTCGCGAGCCCGCAAGTGAGAAACGCCGCTTCGCTCGGCGGCAACCTGTGCCTCGACACCCGCTGCCCCTACTACAACCAGAGCGAATTTTGGCGTTCGGCGCTGGGCTTCTGTCTCAAGAAAGACGGCGACGTCTGCCATGTGGTGCCGAAGGGGCAAAGATGCGTCGCGGCCTTCTCTGCCGATACGCCGCTGCCGCTCATCGCCTACGGCGGGAGCGTCGTGCTGAGATCGCGCGGCTCGCAGCGCACGTTGCCGCTGCGCGATTTCTATGTCGCCGACGGCGTGAAGAACACGGTTCGCGCCGACGATGAGCTCTTGACCGCGGTCGTCGTCCCGCCCCAGCCGAGCGGCACGCGCGCGATCTATCGCAAGCTGCGCGTCCGCCAAGCGATCGATTTTCCGGCGCTGAGCGTCGCCGTATGTGGACGTCAGGACGCGCACGGCAACGTCGTCGCGCTCAACATCGTCGTCGGCGCCATCGCGGCGGCCCCGCGCGTCATCGCCGGGCTCGACGCGCTCGCGGTCGGACGAAAGCTCGAGCGCGCGCTGATCGAACGAGTGGCGGAGCACGTTCGCCGCCAGTGCCAGCCGCTCAAGAACATCGATCTCGATCCCGGCTGGCGACGCGAGGTGCTCGCGACGGAGGTGACGCGCGCGTTGGAGCAGCTTTCGAGCTGCGGGCCCAGCTCCGTCGCGTTTGGCGCCAACCCTGAAGCGACGGAGGAGACATCGTGACCCAGCTAGACGCCGCGACAACAACGGACACCGCGTGGCCCAGACGGTTGACCCGCAGGTATGTGCTGGCGCTTGTCAGCACAGCCATCGCCTTGCTCTGCGCGCAGCTCGTCATTCAACCCGAGATTGCCCGGCAACAGCAGCGCGTTGAGGCTGCGAGCGCCCTCGGTCGGCAGCGCTATCTCGCCGCACGGCTGGTCGGGATGAGCTCTCGCTGTGGAGCGGTTGACCGAGCGATGTGCGCCGCGAATCTCGCGGGCATGGTGGACGAGCTGCGTCGGCAGCATGTGCGCGCCGTCGAGTTGGGGGAGGGGCGCTGGCCTGTTCGACGCGTCGACGGCGCCGCCGCAGCTCAGAGAGGAGGCCTTCGCCGGAACCGACACCGCGGTTCTCATCGTCGCCACCGACGACTACGTCGCAGCGGTCGACGAGACCCTCGCCATCGCGGCGCGCTCAATCGCCAAGCGTGCGTTCGACATTCGCCTCGTCGCGGGAACGTTCTTCTCCGTAGTCATTGCGCTGCTGCTCACTCAGGGCCTCTTCGTGTTTCGCCCGGCCGTGCGCAGCGTTGGAGCGCACATTGACGCAATCAACGACGCACGAAAGAAGCTCGAAGTCGCGCTGCAGCATGTGAAGCAACTCCAGGGCCTGCTGCCGATCTGTATGTACTGCAAGCGCATTCGCGATGCTCACCAAGACTGGCAGCGGCTCGAGAGCTATCTCAACGAGCACGCGGGTGTGGAGTTCTCGCACGGGATCTGCGTCGAGTGCTTCGCCAAGCACTACCCCGAAAGCCCCTGACCAAAGAAAGACCGAGGGGCAGCATATCTTCACGCGGTCGCGGCAGTGCGCATCAGCCCGCATGAGCATTGGCGACAAGTCGAATGGATGTATAATGGATAAATGAATCCAGAATTGAGCGGCGCGCACGAGCGCCGGGCGAGTGCACTATGAAACAACGCATCGCGATCATCGGCGGCGGCGTGGCCGGACTGACCGCCGCCTACCTGCTGCACCGCCGCTACGACGTCGCGCTATTCGAACGGCAGAGCCGGCTCGGCGGCAACGCCTACACCTTGCACACCGACGACGGTCACTCGGTCGACATCGCTGTGGCGGCGTTCGGGCGGGCCGGCTACAAGCAGTTCTATCGCTTGCTCGACGAGCTCGGGGTCGACACCTGCGCCTGCGCCGGCTCTTTAATGAGCTTTCACGATCTCGACGCGCGCGACGGTTTGTACATGACCCCGGCCTGGAGCGGCCTTCGCCGCCAGCGCTTCGACATCCTGCGTCCGCACAAGCTCGGCACCTTCTTCGAGCTCGCGCGCCGCATCTCCGACGCCGTGCGCCGCGAGCGAGCCGGAGAGCTCGATGGGATGACCGTCGCCAACGCGCTCGACCGCGTCGGCGCCTTGAGCCCGAGCGCCAGAGCCGTCGCGCTCAGCGTGTTCTGCCTGCTCTCATCGATGAGCGGGGCAGAGGTCTTGGCCGCGCCAGCGTCGTTCTTCTTTCGCAAGATCGCCAAGCACAACGACGTCGTCTCGCCGCGCGCGCTCTACTCGGTCCGCGCCGTCGTTGGCCGCACGCAACGCTACGTCGCCGCGCTCGCTGCGCCCTTCCTCGACCGCATCACGCTCAACGCGTCGATCGCAAAGGTGTTGAGGGCGCGCGATGGCGTCACCATCACCTTCGCCGACGGGCAAACCCAGGGCTTCGACCACGTGGTCTTCGCCTGCAACGCCGACCAAGCGCTGCGCCTGCTCGCGGCGCCGACGCCCCTCGAGCGAGAGCTGCTCGGGGCCTGGCGCTATAAAGACGGTCGCGTGGTCGTGCATCGTGATCACTCTGCGTTTCCTGCCGACGAGCTCATCCAGGCCTACACCTTCCTCTACCGCCACCTCCGCGACGGCGGCTTCGAGACGTCGGTCAACGGCAGCCTCCGCCACGAGCCGGGCGTCGCGAAGACGTGCGATCTCATCAGCTCGCAGCATCCGAACTTTCCCATCGATCCGACGAGGATCGTGCTCGACACCGTGCTCAGGACGCCGATCTTCGACTTCGCCGGCTGCGCGACCCAGCGCCGCCTTCCGATGCTCAACGGCAGAGAGCGCAGCTACTATTGTGGAAGCCACTTCGGCTTCGGCCTGCACGAGGATGCCGTCCGCTCCGCGATCGAGGTCGCGGCCGCGCTCGGCGTGCGGGAGAGCTGGAGCGAATGGGTGCGCGCCGCGTGAGACGATCGCTACAAGGCAAGCACGTGCTCATCACCGGCGCCTCTGGGGGTATCGGCGGGGCGCTCGCGCGGCAGTTTGCGCAGCGCCGTTCTGCGCGCCTCGTCCTCGTCGACCGTGATGCCGCGGCGCTGGCGGCGATCGCGCGGGAGCTCTGCGAAGGCGATCGCGGCGTCGATGTGGAGCAGCATGTCGTCGACATCACCCAGCCGGAGCAAGTGGCCGAGCTCGCGCTGCGACTCAGCGGCGCGCCGATTGACGTGTTGGTCAACTGCGCCGGCATCGCCATGGTCGGGCCGTTTTCGACGATGCCGTTCGCCGACGTCGAGGCGGTGCTCAGCGTCGATCTCGTGGCGACCATGCGCTTCACCCACGCGCTGCTGCCGCTCGTGCGACGCGGGTCGTGGGCGTGCGTCGTCAACATGGCTTCCGCGGCCGGGCTGGCTGCGCCGGGCGGGCTCGCCGCGTACGCCGCCGCGAAGTTTGGCGTCGTCGGCTTTTCGCAGGCGTTGCGCATCGAGCTGCGGCGCGAGGGGATCGACGTCGTCTGCGTCTGTCCGGCGTTCGTACGCACCGCTCTGCTGCGCAACAGCGGGCGCCGCTCGAGCGCCCCTGATCAGGCCATCGAGCGGATGCACGCGCTCATGCAGCGGGCGGGGCGCTCGACCGACTCGGTCGCTCGGCGCACCTGCCGCGCGATCGAGCGTAACGAGGGGTTGGTGGTGATGGAGCTCTGGGTGCGCGCCGTGCTCGGCATGATGCTCTACACCCCGTTTGCCGCCGAGCGCGTCGGCGGCGTCGTGTACCAGGGCCTTTCGCGCATGGGAGCATTCGGCCGATGATGCAGAGCTCGTTCTTCGCGGGCATCCCGCAGACACCCATCGACATCCGCGGCGTCGCCGCCGAAAACCCGCTGTTCTATCGCGAGCTGTCGATGATGTTTGCCGTCTTCAGCGCGCCGACAGACGCCTGTGCGGCACACGTCGGCGCGCCGGAGGTCGTCCCGCTCGAGCTCGCCGCGAACAGGACGCTCGTCGCCGTTCAGTGCTTCGAGTACCGGCATTGCGGCGTCGGCCCGTACAACGAGGTGTCGATCGCCGTCGCCGTGCGCCGCCGCGAAGAGCACCGCGCGCGCACCCTGTTGCGCACGCTCACGCGCCGACAGTTTGGCGGTTTCGTCGTCGATCTCCCGGTCAACACCGACGTGGCGCTACACGCCGGGCTCGACATCTTCGGCTACCCGAAGTGGCGCGCGCGCATCGAGTTCGAGGACATCGGAGACGAGCGGCGCTGCTCCGTGCGCGATGGGACGACCGGTGAGCTCGTGTACGCCTTCACCGGCGATCGTCTTCGCACGGTGGCGCGGGGGCCCCTGCCGTCGGCGGCAGCCGGCCATGGCCGCGAGACCGCGCTCTTTCGCACCTATCCGGTCAAGGACGGCCGCACTCTGGCCGCGACCATGCTGCTCAACGAGCGCGCGGCGGGCGTGTCAGTCCTCCGGCCGAGCGCGTTCTGCGTTGAGCTCGGGACGCACCCGGCCGCGATGAAGCTGCGGTCGCTGCGTCTCGGCCGCTTGCTCGCCTATCGCTACGTGCCCGAGAGCGAGGCGATCTTGTTCGCGCCGGCACCGCTTCTATAGAGGTAGGTGTGGCCGATGAAGCCATGGCTGGGCTTCTTTGACTTGCGCGCACCCGACGAGCGGATTTTCTGGCCGTATCGTGGCACCCGAGCGCGCGAATCGACTACGCGCTGTGCGCCTTTCGCGCGGTGCTCGATGTGCTGATCATCGCGCCGTTGCTCGTCAGCGCTGCCGTGGTCGCCGTCAATGTCGTGGTGTTGCTCTACCGCGTGGTGGGCACGCCACCGGCTTGGCCGCTCGGGAAGGCGGGCACGACCATCCGTGCACGCTGAGCGGCTTCACGAAGCCGAGCCCTTCCATCTCGTGTTCGTCTTTCTCGGTGGGCGACGAGGATCAAAGCCCGCTGCGGCCGACGAACGCGCCGGAGACCTTCTCGACGCGGAGCTTGGCGAGCTCGGCGCTCAGTCTTTCGGTGAGCACGGAGAGCTCGGCGCGGCGCGCGGCATCGAGCGCGTCGGCGTAGTCAATATACGTGGTGGTGCCCGCGTCGTAGTTGTTCTTCGCGAGCTCCGCCGCCTCGCGCGTGAGCTCGAGCTGTTCGGTGGCGATGGCGAGCGTCGCCTCGGCGCCCCGCAGCTCGATCAGCGCACGCTCTTGCTCCGCGCGCGCCTTGTTCTCCGTCGCGCGCTGCTGGTGCTCGGCTTCGCTCAGGCGCGCGTGCGCGGCGCGCAGGCTCGCTTCCCTCGCGCCGCCGTCCCAGATGTTCCACTCGAGCCCCACGGTCATGGACCAGAGATCGTTCCTGCCGTAGAGTCCCGGGAGGTTGCTCCAGCGGTACTCGCCGCTCACGCCCACGTTCGGCGCGTAGGCGAAGGCCTCGGCCCGCGCTTGCCCCCGCGCGAGCCGTACGGACGCGCCGGCAGCGCGCACGTCGGCGCGCTGGGACACGGGGGTGCTAGGCGCCGGGCCCCGTCGCATCGGCGGCAGCTCGACCTCGAAGCTCGCGTCGCGCGCGAGCATCGCGGCGAGCGCGATCTTCGTGCTCGCATACGCACTCTGCGAGCGCGCGAGCTCCTGCTCGAGGCGCGTGCGGTCGAGCTCGGTGCGGAGCAAGTCGGCGCGGCCGAGCGCCCCGGCGGCGTGTCGTGACCGCGCGTCGCGCTCGCGCTCTTGCTGGCTCTGCAAGAGCTTGCGCTGCACCGCGCACACTTCCCGTAGCGTCGCTGCCCCATAGTAGAGCTGCGCCACGCCGAAGAGCATCTCGCCGCGCGCGCTCTCCACCTGCAGCTCGGCCGCGGCCACCGCGAGGTAGGCGTTTTGGATCAGCGGCCAAACGGCGGGGGCGAGCAGCGCCTGGCTGAGCTTCACCTGCGCGCCGTACTGCTGGCGGCCGGCGAACACGATCTCGCGCATGCCGCTCGGCGCGAGCGCGAGCGTCGTCGGCTGCCCAGGCGGGTTCGTTGTCGACGGCGCGCGATTCGGATCGAAAGGCGGGCTCGTCGGCTGCCCGAAGTCTCGCACGTAGTGCCCCGTCGGTACCGTCAACGTCGCGGCTGCGGAGTTGAGGGTGTAGCCGGCCGACGCGCTCAAGTGCGGAAAGTATGCAGCCCAAGCGCGGTGCGTGAGCGTCCTCGTCTCCGCCAAGCGATCGCGCGCCACCATGAGGTCCAAGTTCTGCGCGTCCGCCGCGGCGAGCGCGGCCTCGTAGCTGAGGATCTCGGCCGGCGCCGCTGCGAGCCATGCCAGCGCCGCAAGAAGTGCGAGCGTCACGGCCACCTCACGGCGCGCAGGTCGCGCACGCAGACGGCGTAGAGCACCGGCACCAACACGAGCGTGATGAGCGTGGCGATCGTCAGGCCGCCGATCTGCGCGAAGCAGAGCGGCTCCCAGAGCGGCCCGCCGTGCGCCGCGAGCGGAAAGAGTGCGAACACGGTGGCGGCCACGGTGATGACCACCGGGCGCATGCGCGCGACGCCGGCCTCGATCAGCGCCTCCTCGAGCGGCCGCCCGCGGTGGCGCTCTTCTTCGATGAACTCGAAGAGCACGATGACATGACTGACGATGACGCCGGTGAGGCTGGCGATGCCAAGAAACGCCATGAAGCCGAAGGGCGCTTGCATGGCGGAGAGCGAGAGCAGCGCGCCCACGACGCCGAAGGGGATGGCGGCGAAGACGATGAGCGGCTTGATGACGTGACGCAGCTCGATGGCGAGCGTCAGAAAGATCAACGCAACGGACACGATCATCGCCAGCGCCACTTGGCCAAACGCCTTGCTCTGCGCCTCGTGCTCACCGCCTACCTGCATCGCGTAGCCGGGCGGCAGGCGCCCGCGCAGCTGCTCGAGCGCCGGCATCGCGCGCTCGAGCACGGCCGCCGGCAGCACGTACGCGGCCGGGAACGCGCTGACGGTGATCGTGCGAAAGTGATTGCGAGCGCGCAGCTTGCCGCTCTCGAGCGCGTAATCGATGTGCGAGACCTGTCCCAGCGGCACCCGAGCGTTCGAGCGCGTGGAGTAGACGTAGAGGTTCGACAGGTCGGCCAAGCGCGCGCGCTCGGCCGGCCGCATGCGCGCGATGATCGGGATGTTGCGGCTGCCTTCGCGCAGGGCGCCCACCTCCATTCCGTTCATGGCGCTCACCGAAGAGACGGCTACGTCCAGGTTCGTCACCCCGGCGAGGTTGGCGCGATCGGCGTCCACCTCGAGGCGCGCGACGAAGCTCTCCGGGCCCCAGTCGTCACGCACGCGGCGCGCCTCTGGCACCGCGCGCAGGATCGCCTTGGCCTCCTCTGCGATCGCGCGCAGCGCCTCGATGGACTCACCTGCAAAGCGGATCGACACAGGCACGCCCACGGGCTCGCCCGTCTCGAGCTCGCGCACGTCTACGCGCGCGCCGCTCACCCGCGCCGAGAGCGCCTCCTGCAACGGAGCGACGAAGGCCAGCGTGTCGTGCTTGTCGTGCATCGTGACGACGAGCTGCGCGAAGTTGAGCTGCTGCTGCTCCGGGATGAGCGAGAACCAGAAGCGCGGGCTGCCCGCGCCCACGTAGGTCGAGACTGAGTCCACGACGCGCCGTCCGAGCTGCGCCTCGCGCCCGGCGGCCTGCTCGCGAATGACGGCCTCTACGTCTGCGGCGGCGCGATCCGTGGCGGAGAGCGGCGCGTCCTCCGGCAGCCACACGTCGACGTAGAAGAGGTACGAAAGGTCTTTAGGAAAGAAGCTGCGCTCGAGCCGCGTCGCCCCGTAGGCCGAGGCGGCGAGCGCCGCCACAGCGACGAAGAGCACCAGGCGCCGGTGCGCGATCGCAGCGTGCGCGAGGCGCGCGTACCCACGCAGGATCGCGGGGCGCGGCTTATCTTCCTCGCGCTTCGTCGCAGGCAGGTAGCTGCCGAGGAGCGGCACGAAGGTCATCGACACCAGGCGCGAGGCGACGAGCGAGCAGGCGAGCACGACTGGCAGCGTGTGGATGAAGCGCCCGATGTCTCCCTTCAGCAGCAAGAGCGGCAAATATGCGACGATGTTGATGAGCGTCGCGAAGAGGATCGCCTTGGCGAGCTTGGTCGGCCCGAGCCACGCTGCCACGCGCGCGGAGTGGCCCCGGGCGATCTCGTGCTTGATTGCATCCCCTGCCACCACCGGATCGTCGACGAGCAGCCCGAGCGCGATGATGAGCGAGCCTATTGACACCTGCTGCAGATCGACGCCGAGCACGTGCATGAAGCCGAAGGTCATCGCCAGCGTGAGCGGGATGCTCACGGCCATGATCAACGAGCTGCGCCACTCCCAAAATCCGATGAGCGCGATGGCGATGACGAGCAGCACAGCCTCGTAGAGGCTCTTCATGAAGAGGTCGACGTTCTCAGCGACCTGCCGCGGCTGGTCGCTCACGCGCGCGAGCACCAGGTCCGGTGGCAGCAGCGCGCGCGCCTCGCTCAACGCTCCCTCGACGGCCGCGCCAAAGGCAGCGATCTGCTGGTTCTGCCGCATGTACACCGCCAGGCTCACCGCGCGGCTGCGTCGCCAGCCGCCGTCGGCGTCACGCCAGGCAAGGTGGTTCAGCACGCGCGGCGGATCCTCGTAGCTGCGGGTGACGTCGACGACGTCACGCAGGTAAACCGGCGAGCCGCGCGGGGAGGCGCCGGCGATGATCGCAGCGAGCTCGTCTTCGCTCGTGAGCGCGCCGCGCGGATCGATCGTGAGATTCTTCCTCGAAACGGGGAGCACGCCGCCGGGCACTGCGATGTTGCGTGCGGAGACGAGATCCTTCAGCTGGGCCGGCGCGAGGTCGTAGGCTGCCAAGCGCTCTTGTGAATAGCTGAGATAGACAGCCTCCGGGCGCACGCCCGTGCGGATCACCTTCGCCACGGACGGCGCGGCGCGGAGCGTGCGCTCGAGCGCTTCGGAGTAGTCGTCGAGCTCGCGGTAAGTGTAGCGCGCGCCAGCGGTCGCCGTCAGGAGGCCTTCGACGGCCTCGAGGTCCGGCACGACGATCGGGGGCCACACGTCCGGGTGCAGCGGCTGGAGATAGGTCTCGGCGTGCGCCGCGACGAGCGCGCCGAGCTGCTCGTCCGCACGCGGCCCCGCTGCGAGGGCGAAGTCGACGGCGACGAAGCCGCTGCCCCGGGTGAGGCGGAGGTCTTGCGCGAGGCCGCTCGCCTCGAGCTTCGTCGCCAAGAAGGTCTGCTCGCGCTCGAACACGAGGCCCCGCGTCGCGTGCGCAAAGCTCACGACGACGCTGCGCCGCGCTCCACCGCGTGGCGCCGCAGCCCGCGCGCTCGCGAGGCCTCGCCGCACCTCGCGGGCACGCAGCATCAGGTCCACCTCGCTCACGGGCGGGCTGGCAAGCGTGACGAGGAGCGACGCCGTGTCGCCAAAGTCCTTGTAGAACCGCACGGGCCCGGCGCCCTCGGGAAGGTCGCTGACGGCGTCGAGCTTGAGCTGGATGTCGTCGAGCTCCTTGCCCACGTCCGTGACGCGCTCGTCGAT
Organism: Deltaproteobacteria bacterium; assembly: GCA_020848545.1. GTDB lineage: Bacteria > Myxococcota > JADLHZ01 > JADLHZ01 > JADLHZ01 > JADLHZ01. The sequence continues at coordinate 20,393 of JADLHZ010000139.1, forward strand.
GGTGATCTGCACGACCGCGAAGCCGTTGCGCGAGATGGACTCGATGCGCTCGACCTTGGCGTTCTCTGCGATCTTGGCCTCGAGCTTGCGCGTGACGAGCTGCTCGACCTTCTCCGCCTTCGCCGCCGGCCAGGGGCAGACGAGGAGCGCGAAGCGAAAGGGGATCACCGGATCCTTGCGCTTGGGCATCTGCTGGTAGGCGAAGACGCCCCAGGCGAGCGTGCACACGAGGAGCAGCCACGCGAGCTGCTTATTCTCCACGAAGTAGCGCGCGACGCGGCCGGCGTGCGCGTGGGTCTTCACCTCATCGTTCAGCATGGCTCGTCCACCCTCTTCGCCTACGGCACGATCGCGACCGCCGCGCCGTCGTGGAGCAGGCTTGCGCCGCTCACGACTACGCGCTCGGTCTCCGCCAGCCCGTCGAGCACCTCGACGTCGTTGCCGTCGATGTCGCCCACTTGCACGACCCGCGTGCGGGCCACGCTCCGCGCTGCCGTGCCGTCGATCACCATCGTGGCAAAGCGCCCCGCCTCGCCCGGCGCGCGCACGATCGCGTCGAGCGGCACCCAGAGCCGGCTCTTGGCGCGGTCGCCGTCCGGCACGCCGAGCGCCGCGATCATGCCGGCCCGCAGGCGCCCGTCGGCGTTGTCGAGGGTCAGCTCGATGTCGAAGACGCGGCTGCTCATGTCCGCTACGGCGGCGACGCGGCTCACGGTGCCGCGCAGGAGCTGGCGTCCGAGCGCGTCCACGCTCACGTCCAGGTCCGTGCCCAGGGTGATCTTCTCGAGCATGTAGTCCGGCACCCCGAAGACCGCCTTCATCTTGGTGGTGTCTGCGATGACGAAACCCGGGCTGCCGGGGCCAACCAAGGTGCCTACCTCCACGAAGCGGCGCAGCACGATGCCCGAGAGCGGCGCTCGTAGCGACGAGTCCGCCATGGCCAAGCGCGCCTCGTCGAGCTGCGCCCGCGCGGCGGCGAAGGTGGCGCGGCCTGCCTCTGCGCGCGCGCTGGCGCCTTCGAACGCCATCGGGGTGATCGAGCTCGAGCTCTGCAGCTGCTGCGCGCGCGCGAGGTCGAGCGCGGCGTGCTCCGTGGCCGCCTTGGCCTGGGCGAGCTGCGCGCGCGCTTGCTCGAGCTTGACGCGGTAGTCGCTCGCGCGCAGGCGAGCGAGCACGGTGCCAGCCTGGACGCTGTCGCCCTCCTGAATGAGGCGCGTCCTCGCCGCGCCGCGCGCCGTCTCCTTGGTCGTGGCGATGGTCTGCACGTAACCGCCCACCTTGAACGCGAGATCAACCCGCGTGGCCGGCTCGATGTTCGCCGCGTAGCGCAGCGCGCGGTCGAGGGCACGGCGAGCCACCGGGCGCACGCGGACGGGGATGTCTGGCGGCGGCGGCGGCGGCGGCGGGCGGGCACACCCAGCGACGAACAGCAAAGCGAGCAACGATCGCATCATGACAAAGCCCTCGCCGCGCCCATGAACGCCTGGTGCGCCTGCGTGGCGCAGTCCTCAACGTCGGGCCGCAGCTCGCCGCTCAGATAGTGGCTCACGGTGGCGTGGAAGGTGGCGAGCGCGAGCTGCGTGAGAAGGCCAGCGTCGCCCGGCGGGATCGCTCCCTCCTTGATCGCGCGCTGGATCAGCTTGCGCAGCCGCGCCTCTTCCGCGCGGTAGGCGCGGCGGACCTCGTCGCTGAAGCTCGAGGCGTTTCCCCACGCGAAGTTCACCTGCTCGCGCAAGTAGGTGGGGAAGAAGTGCGGCGCGGTCATGAAGAGCTCGGCGAAGACGCGCGCGACGCCGCGCATCGCCTCGACGGCGTCGCGGGCGTCTCGCATGACGGCGTCTGCCCGGCCGCGATAGACGCTCAGCCTGTCGAGCAGCAGCGCCTCGTAGAGAGCCTCCTTCGAGGGAAAGAGCGCGTAGAGCGCCTGCATGCCTAGATCGACCGCCTGCGCGATCTCCGCCATCGACACGCGGTCGAAGCCCGCAGAAGCGAAGGCCAGCTCGGCGGCGCCGATCACCAGCGCCCGCCGCGCTTGCCGCTCGAGCTCCTTGCGGCGCAGCGGCGTCTTCACCGCGCGGCTCACTTGCGCGCCCTCAGGGTGACGGCGGCGCTCGCGCCTTCCACGCAGGCGGGGTCGCGCTTTGTGTACACACAAATGAGCGCCGAGAGGGGAACGCTGCTTGCTTTGTTGACGCCTGCCGCTTGCACCATCACGGTCTGCAAGGCGTTGAAGATCACGCGCTCCGGCGGCGCGGCCGCGTCGTAGCCGGGCGCGGCGGTGTCGAGGCCGCCCGTGGACCACGCGATGGTGAGCAGCTGCCCGTCGATCGTCAAGGAGACGCCGCGCTCGGCCACGCTCGCAGACGAGCTCGGCTTCAGCGGATTGCTCGGCGCCGGCTCGATCGCGACGGCGTTGTCAAGCTGCTCGCGAAACACGCCGAGCTCGGCGCGCGGATCGAGTTGCGCAGGCTGGTTGAGCACGAACACGAGGCGCGCGTCGGTGACGATCGCCGCTTCGTCGACGTTCGAATACGCGAGCATCAGCGGCGCCTGCAGCTGCGGCTGCAGCGTGATCGGCACGCCGTCCACGTTGCCGGCGACGTAGGGTGGATCGTTCGCGGCCGCGGTCTTCGCCTGGTAGCCGCTGACCCCCCACACGTCGACGGCGTAGGGCACCCCGTACGCGAGCTCGCCCTCGTCGAGCACGATCGCCCCGTCGGCGAAGGTCTTGACCACGGTCGCTTGCTGCGCGTCGAGCGCGTTGCGCCAGCGCAGCAGCGCTGCCGGCGTGATGAGCGGCAGCTGCAGGGTGCTCGCAGCGAGCGGCACGAAGCGCGCGGTGCCGGCCGGCCGCGCGCTCGAGTCGGCGAGCAGCACGGGGACCGCGGCCGCGGGCGCCACGAGCTCGCTCGGGAAGAGCACGGCCTCGACGCTCAAGGTCTCTGTCGCATAGCGCGCGTCGTCCTGGCCGCCGGGCACCAGCGTGCCCACGTCGGCCGGATCGGCGGTCACGTCCCCGAGCCGCTTGTTGAAGGAGCGAAACGGCCGGTAGCCCTCGGCCGTGATCACCACCTCGTAGTCGACGAGCGACGGAAACTCCGAGATCACGAAGCGACCGCCGCCGCCGACCGTCGCCGCGAGCGTCTTCTGGCCGTACTCGAGGCGCAGCGTGTAGCCGCTGAGCGGCTGGCCGCTCGTGCCGTCGTAGACGTAGCCGGTGAAGTCGTAGTGCTTCGAACGACAGCCCGGCGAGGCGCCGATACCCAAGGAGATGATGAGAAGCGTCCGAGCCAACATGCTTTTCCTTCGATTGAGAATTTCTGTTCCCTTTTTGGAATATATATTCCAAAAAGTAAATAGATATTCTTATCGATTGAATCGTGCGCTCCCTGTCTCGAGCGCGCCGTTGCTGAAGCCATCGGAGCAGCCTGCGTGTGGCGCAGCGCGGGCGTCGAACGATGAGTGCAACGACCGACAAGTGAGAGACAACGGCGCCCGAGGTCAGTGCCATCGGCGCGTCTTCTTGGTGGCTCGAAGCGCTGCGGGCCCTCACCTCCCATTTGCAGCGGGCGATGAGCTCATGACCGCTGCGATCTCATCTAAAGGAGGCGCTCTTCGACGGCGAGCGGCTGCTCACGCCGATCCGTGTAGCCTGCCCGGTGCAAGAACGGGCTCGCGCTAGACAGCGGCGGGAAGCGCGCGCCGGGCACCTCGCTCGCGCGAACGTGATCGCGTGACCAAAAATTCGTCCGGCGCAGGTGGTCCTTCAGGTACTTGTGCTTGTTGACGGACACCAGGCGCTCATAAAGCCAGTTGAGGCTCGGGACCATCCGGTAGTGCCATTGGTAGACTTGATACATGCCGAGGAACACGAGCGCCGGCGTGCGCAGCGCCCGTGGGCCTAGGCTCGCGAGCTTCTTGTTCTGAACGGCACGCTTGATCCGCCGCGCGGCCCGCCGCGGCGAGTAGTACTGCGTGGTCAACCAGCGGATGCCCTGCCAGAGCTGCTCTTCGCTCATCAGCGTTGGCCTGACGATGACGTGGCCCTTGCCGACGTAGGCGTCGTAGTCGTGGCTGAGCAAGCGCCCCTCGCGCTCGTAGCGCCGCCAGATCGCCGTGCCTGGGAACGGGATCTCGGTCGTGAAGGTGCTGTGGAGCAGGTCCGAGGAGTCGAGGAACTCGAGCGTCTCTTCGAAGACCTCGGGGGTGTCCGAGTCGAAGCCGAACATCCAGTTGCCGCTGCCCATGATCCCGGCGTCGTAGATATTGGCGGCCGCCTGCCGGTAGTTGCCCGCCTGCGCGCGCTTGCCTGTGCGATCGAGCGTCTGCTGGCTCACCGATTCGTAGCCGGACGAAATGAACACGCAGCCGGCGTCGTGCGCTTGCGCGAGGCGATCCCGATCGAGCGCGAACTCGTTGCGCGCTTGCATCCCGAACGGCACCTTGAGCTTCGAGAGCTCGAAGAACAGCTCGCGCGAGTGATCGGGATCGGCCGGCAGGTTGTCGTCGACGAAGTACATGCTGCGAATGAACGCCGGTCGCCGCTTCACCTGCTCGATGACGTGCGCGATCGGGTAGGTGCGAAAGCCCTGCGTCATGCGCTTGGCGAAGCAGAAGCCGCACTTCTCCGGGCAGCCGCGGCTGGCGATGATCGGATAGTAGAAGCTCCCGTAGCGATCGAGCTTCATCAGATCGATCCGCGGCTGCGGCAGCGCGGCGAGATCGGGCGGCGGATCGCGGTAGATGCCTGAGACGCGCGAAGGGTTCGAAAGAAACTCGTCGCAGATCCGCATCCATGACGTCTCGCCTTCGCCGCAGACGACCGCGTCGGCGTGCGCGAGCGCTTCCTCCGGCAGCGCGGTGGCGTGGTGGCCGCCGAGGACCACCGTCACCCCCTTGCTTCGGTACAAATCCGCCAACGCATACGCGGCGTTGATTCGCGGGGTCGAGGCGCTGATCCCGACGAGATCGGTCGGCTCGTCGAGGAACAAACGCTCGCGGAGCAGATCGACGATGCAGATGTCGAAGTGAGGCGGGGTCACGCTGGCAAGCGTCGCCAAGCTCAGGGTCGGAACCTCGAGCTCCCACGGGATGGTGATGAGCTTGACGCGAGGACGGCGCATGGATGAAGCCATGCTCGGTCATTAGATCTTTGTGGACAATACTGTCTACTTTCTCTGACTGCGGAAAATGGACAAGCGCATCGCCTTCGTGCAAGGAGGCGAGCCAAAACGAGGGGTCACGATGAAGGCACGTCATGACGCGGTAGTGATCGGTGGCTCGTTTGCCGGCGCAGCGTCCGCGGTGGCGCTCGCCAGGGAGGGCCTCGATGTTCTGCTGCTCGAGCCTGGCCTCGCCGACGCGCGGCGTCTCGCCGGTGAGCTGATTCAGGCACCGGGGGTGGAAGCGCTCGCGGGCATCGGCTTGCTCGACGCCGTTTGGGCTGCTGGTGCGGTCGCTTCTTGTGGCTTTGCGATTGTCACGCCCGACTCGGAGCCGGTGGTGCTCTCCTACGCCGAGAGCGAGGGTTGTCACCCAAACGGGCTCGCCATCGAGCACGCCACGCTCGCGCGGGTCCTGCTCGACACGGCGGCCGCCACCGCGAACGTCACCTTGGTCCGGGGGCGTGTCACGTCGGTGCGCCAGTCGAGCCACGGTCCCGCGCAGGTCACCATCTCGGAAGGCGGCAGTGAGAGGACGATCGACACCGATCTCGTCGTCGCGGCCGACGGACGCATGTCGAAGACCCGCGAGAGCGCGGGCATCAGCGTGAAGCGCAGCGAGGGCTTCCGCATGCTCGGCTGCAAGCTCGACGGCGAGCACCTGCCCTTCGAGGGTTTCGGCCACGTCTTTCTCGGAGGGCGCCGTCCGATCCTCTGCTACCGCGTCGCGGCTGACTCACTGCGGATCATGTTCGAGCTGACCGACGATGCCGCCGACAAGAAGCAGCCGTGCGAAGCCGATCTCGACGTGCTGCCGGCGCGGATCGCTACAGCGGTGCGCCGCGAGTTCGCCGCCGGGCGCGGCATCTCCGCCATGGTGTTCGGGCTGAGCCCCGAGCGCGCCGCCGCGGGGCGCGTGGCGCTCGTCGGCGACTCGGGCGGCTGCGTTCACCCGATCACCGCGACTGGCGTTTCGTTCTGCTTCAAGGACGCCGCGTTACTGGCACGCTGCGTTGCGCGTTCGCCGGGGGACGTCCCGCGCGCGCTCTTGGCCTACAATGAGGAGCGCGCGCGGCCGATGCTGACCCGGGTCTTGCTCGGGCCCCTGCTCGCCGAAGCCCTCGGCGATCCGGCGCCCGAGATGAAGGCGCTGCGGGACGGCTTGCTTCTCTACTGGCGGCGTGACCGGAGCGGCCGCGCCGCGTCGATGGGGCTCTTGTCGACGCACGAGCCGAGCAAGCTCGTGCTCGCACGGGAGTACGCGAAGGTCGCGGCGTACGCATTCTTGGGCTTGGTCGACGCCGAGAAGGCCCCGCCCGACCGGGTGAAGATCGCGCTAGCGCTCGGTAAACGTGCGGTGAAAGTGGCGCGCGACGTGCTCGCGCCCTGACGCGGGCGAGGGCGCCCTCACGCTTCCAAGAGCGTTTCAACGACGGTGGGCGAACCACGCTTGTTCTGGAGTCGCTGCGCGAGGCTCGCTTGATACTCTTCCCACTTGCGCAGCGTCAGCTGCTGCGCTTTGACGACGAAGGGGTTGAACTCGTAGACCGGCCGGCCGCCGTGCACGTCGTGGCCGAGCTGCTCTTCGGCCATGATCCAGTTGTCCTGCGCGAGCACCGGCAAGACATAGATCTTGCTCGTGAGCTTGATGAGCGGCGCGATCAGCGCTTTCGGCAGCGTGAAGTTGGTGAACGGGAGCTTGAAGCTCTTGAAGGTGAACAAATAAAAGACGTGCGTCGTTCGCTCGTCGATCGGTCGCAGGAACAACCAGTGCAGGTACTTGCCGTCGATGTCCGAGCGTTGGAACGGGTACTGATACCAGAGCTTGATCTGGCTCAGGTTCACCGAGCCCGTATCGGCGAAGTACTTCACGAACGGGCCGCCGCCGAGCGTGGTCTCGTAGCTGACCTCGATGGCGTCCTTCGTCGCTTCGACGCTGAGCAGCTTCGCCTTGTGGAACGGCCGGTAATCGCGGTGCAGAAACTCGTGGTAGAAGTCGCACACGTTCTCGACGATCATCGAGTGGTGGCACTTGTTGACGAAGTCGACCGGGATCGTGGTCCAGCCCGCGTCGATCGGATCGAGCTGCGGTAGGGCGGAGAGCGTGGCCTTCGAGCGGTCGCCGGGAAAGATCCAAACGATGCCGTACTTCTCGGCGACGGGGAAGTTGCCGACGCGGATGTCTGGCTTGTTCTTCGTGCGAACCTCGTGCGGGATGTCGGTGCACCTGCCTTCACCGTTGAACACCCAGCCGTGATACGGGCACTGGACTCCGCAGCCCTTCACCTCGCCGAGTGAGAGCTTGATGTTGCGGTGCGGACAGCGGTCCTCGATCGCTTGAACGCGGCCTTCCTCGTCGCGGAACACGGCGATCGACTGCTTCCAGAAGACGACCTCTTTGACGTCCCCCTTCTGCAAATCCTTCGACCACATGGCCGGATACCAATAGTCGCCCGAAAGTCCGGCGGCACGGACGCGTTCCCGATGCGTGAGGGTTGGCTCGCTCGTGGTGGTCATTCGCTTCTCCTTCTCAACCGGCCGCTTGAATGGGCGCCGCGTCGAGCGGGCTCGTGAGGGGTACTTGGACGAGGGGGCGCTTCTTGCGCCGGTAGCGCGCGCGGCACGGCTGGTGCGGACCAACGAGGATGCGCTTGTAGTCGGGGTAATAGCGCGGCTCGAGGAGCTCGAGCTCGAAGTGGCGCGCCAGGACGCTCGACGTGGCGACCAGCTGCAGCGTTGCGAAGACGGCGCCGAGGCAGCGGTGCTTGCCGCCGCCGAAGGCGATGAACGCGAGCGGGTGCTGGCGGTCTTCTTCGCGCCCCGGCCCGTAGCGATCGGGATCGTACTTCCACGGATCCTTGAAGATCGTCTCGATGTGGTGCGAGGCGGCCGGCGAGCACAGGGCCATCTGCCCCGCCTTCACCTCGTACTGCTCGTAGCTGAAGTCCTTGAGCACGCGGCGCATCAGCATGATGATCGCCGGGTACATGCGTAGGGTCTCCTTGACGCTCCGCTCGAGCAAGGTCATCGCCCGCAGGTCTTCGACCTTCAGCGTCGTCCTGTCCCCGAGCACGGCCTTTTGCTCCTCCATCACCCGCGCGAAGTAGGCCGGATGTTGGTTCATCAAGATCGTGTTCCAGCAGAAGGTGACGCCGCTCGTGTGGTGGCCGGCGAACATCACGGTGAGCAGGATGCCGACGATCTCGTCGTCGCTGAGCGCGCGGCCGTCCGAGTACTTCGCCTCGAGCAGCGTCTGCAGGATGTCGGACTCCTGCCGTCCCTCGCGGCGGCGCTCGTCGACGATGCGCTTGATCATCTCGCCCATCTTCACGCGCGCCTTGTCGCGGCGGCGGTGCGCAGGGATTGGGAGGTACGGGTTCAAGAACGACCAGAGCGTCAGCCCCCCTTCGAGCTCTTGGTACAGCCGCGCGAACTCGCCCGAGAGGTGCTTTCTGAAGTCGCCCCCGAGCAGCGCGCGGCTCGACGTGTAGATCGTCAGCTCGTTGCCGATGTCGTAGAGGTCGACCACGCCTTCGTTGTCCCAGCGATCGAAGAACGCCTCGGCTTCTTCGACGAAGAGCTCGGCGTAGGTGCGCAGGCGCGCCTCGCGCAGCCCCGGATGAAGAAACGCCATTTGCTCCTTCATCAGCTCGGGCGTCGTATCGTAGGCGATGCCCTTGCCGAAGATCGGCACCATGAACTGGTAGACCTCCTTCTGGCTCAGCACCTCGTCGGGCTGGCGAAAGAAGGCCTCGTGCGCCTTGAGGCCGGAGAACACGACGGTGTCGGCCCCCGGTAGCTTCATGCCGAAGACATCACCGTGCCTTCGTCTTCCGCGCAGGAGAAAGTCGACGGGGTCTCTGCGTATCTCGAGCGCGTGCCCTAGAAACGGGACCAAACCATCCATCATTGCTGGTCTTGTCATGAGGGAAATCGCCCTAGCAAGCGAGGCGCGATTGCGTCAACTTTTGTCTAAAATGACCGCGAAAAACCGGTCGTCGTGTCCAGTGATGCGGCACGCGTTCAGTGCGGTGTGTCGATGATTGAGTCAAATAACGACATCATTATCTACAGATTGTGTGCTTCGTTGGCGCCCCGCTCAGCGCAAGGCCTGAATGACTGCCTCGAGTGACTTCTTCGCGTCGCCGAAGAGCATGCGGGTGTTGTCGATGTAAAACAGCGGGTTCTCGACGCCTGCGTAGCCGGCGGCCATGCCGCGCTTGACCACCACCGTGACCCGCGCTTTCCACACCTCGAGCACCGGCATACCGTAGATGCTCGAGCTCGTGTCGGTCAGCGCGCCAGGGTTGACGATGTCGTTGGCGCCAATCACCAGCACGACATCGGTCGCCGCGAAGTCCTGGTTGACGTGCTCCATCTCGTGGACGATGTCGTAAGGAACGCCCGCCTCCGCAAGCAGCACGTTCATGTGACCGGGCAGCCGTCCGGCGACCGGATGGATGGCAAAGCGCACGTTGACGCCCCTGCTGCGGAGCAGCGCGGTCAGCTCCTTCACGGCGAGCTGCGCCCGTGAGACCGCCATGCCGTAGCCGGGCACGACGATCACGCTGCGAGCGTCGCGCAGGCGCGCGGCGACTTCGTCCGCTTTGACCTCCGTCACATCACCGGCCGGCGCGACGACGGACTGCGGCTTGCTGTCGGCGGTGCCGAAGCCACCGAAGACGACGTTGAGGATCGAACGGTTCATCGCGCGGCACATGATGATCGACAGGATCGTCCCGCTCGAACCGACGAGCGCGCCGGTCACGATCAAGAGGTCGTTGGCGAGCATGAAGCCCGCGGCCGCGGCGGCCCACCCAGAGTAGCTGTTGAGCAAGGACACGACGACCGGCATGTCAGCGCCACCGATCGCCATCACGAGGTGCACGCCGGCGAGCCCGGCGAGCGTCGTCGCGAGCACGAGATGGAGGACGGCGCTGGGGGCTTCTGCGAGCATGAACGGGCCGGCGAGCCCTATGATGAGGAGGGCGAGGATCGCGTTCATCAGGTGACGTCCCGGCAACAAGAGCGGCTTGCCGGAGATCGTGCCCTTCAACTTGCCCCATGCGACGACAGAGCCGGTGAAGGTGATGGCGCCAACCGCCACGCCTACCCAGACCTCGGCGAGGTGCACGATGCGCTCGCCCTCCGTGCCTGCGGTGGGTGCGGTGGGTGCGAGGTACGAGGCGAAGCCGACGAGCACGGCGGCGAGGCCAACGAAGCTGTGCAAGACAGCGACGAGCTCGGGCATGGCGGTCATCTCGACGCGCCGCGCGAGCGAGACTCCGATCCCCGAGCCGACAAGAACCGTTGCCCCGAGCGCCACGACGCTCGCCGTGGGCAGCGCGGAGAGCGACTCTGGCAGCGACTCCGAGAGTGCGCTCGGGCTGACGTGACGGAGCAGCCACGCGACGACCGTGATCACCCCGGCGACGGTCATGCCGATCATCGCGTAGACGTTGCCCTGTCTGGCCGTCTCTTGCTTCGACAACGCGCCGAGCGCGCGAATGAAGAGCACCCCGGCGAGGAGGTAGGCCACGATCATGACGCCGTTCACTGCCGCCCGCCTTTTCTCCCGCTCGGCGCGTCACGGTGGAACATCCGCAGCATGCGATTGGTGACGAAGAACCCGCCCGCGATGTTCACCGCTGCGAGCAGCACAGCAATGAGGCCGATGATCGTCGCGGCATTGAGCTGAGTGCCCACTTGCAAGATGCCGCCGATGATGATGATGCCCGAGATGGCGTTGGTGACGCTCATCAGCGGCGTGTGCAGCGCGGGGGTCACCGACCACACGACCTGCCAACCGACGAAGCAGGCCAGCACGAACACCGTGGAATGACGGAGGAACTCCGCTGGCGCGAAGCGTCCGAGCACGAAGAAGGCGATGATCGCGAAGAAGCCGGCGAGGTTTGTGCCCCAAGCGATGCGGGTCGGACGCATGATCTCCTGCTGCTGTGCCTTGGCGGTCGGCGGCGGCGGCAAGGCGCGCTTGTGGGGCGGCGGCGCGGCGGGCCGCGGCGGCATCTTTGGCGGCGGCCCGCCGTTGTAGAGGAGGAGGGCCGGATGAATGACCTCGTTGTCGAGGGCGATGACGACGCCGTCGCCGACGGTGATCTCGGCGAGGAGATTGAGCAGGTTCATCGCGAAGAAGCGCGTCGCGGTGCTCGCCATGCGGCTCGCCAGATCGGTGAAGCCGATGATCTTGACGCCGTTGTGCTCGACGACGGCGCCCGGCTGACAGAGCTCGCAGTTGCCACCTTGCTCGGCCGCCATGTCGACCACGAGCGATCCGGGCTTGAGCGCCTCGACGACGTCGCGTGGCAAGAGAAGCGGCGCCTTCGAGCCCGGCACCAGGGCCGTCGTGATAATGACGTCTACCTCCTTCGCCTGCGCGCGAAAAAGGTCCATCTCGGCGGCGATGAACTCTGGGCTCATGCCTTTGGCGTAGCCGCCTTGTCCTTCACCGCTCTCGGTCAGGGCGACCGTCAGAAACTTGCCGCCGAGGCTCTCGACCTGCTCGCGCGCGGCGGCGCGGGTGTCGAACGCAGACACCTCGGCGCCGAGCGCGCGCGCTGCGCCAAGCGCCGCGAGGCCGGCGACGCCGGCGCCGATGACGAGGACCTTTGCCGGCGGCGTGGAGCCCGCCGCGGTCACCTGAGGACCGAAGAAGCCCTGCGAGTGCGCCGCTGCCTCGATGACGGCGCGGTAGCCGGCGAGGTTCGCCATCGACGACAAGACGTCCATCTTCTGCGCCCGCGTGATGCGCGGGATCTTCTCGAGCGCGATGACCGTGGCGCCGCGCGCAGCGAGTGCGTCGATGAGCCCGGGGTTGCGATCCGGATAGACGAGGCTCACCAAGATCGCGCCGTGCTTGAGCCGGCTCACTTCCTCGAGCGTTGGCGGGCGGACCTTGAGCACGACGTCCGCGTCCCACGCGTTCGAGACGATCTCCGCGCCGGCGGCAGCAAGCGCTTCGTCGCTCTGGCTGGCCGCCGCCCCGGCCGCCGTCTCGACGCGCACGACGAGGCCGCTGCGCCTAAACGCCTTGACCGCTTGGACGCTGATGGCGACGCGCTTTTCACCGGGGAAGCTCTCTTTGACGATGCCGACGATGCTGCTCACGGATTCGCCTCTACGCGACGTGGGTCCCACTCACAACGATCGCGGCCGCGATCATGGCTCGGTGACCGGCTTTAGGTGCGGTGCCTTCGCCCGCCTCCGCGTCGGCGCTGCCACGAGCGCTTCGGCCGCCTGGCACTTCGGCACCGCGTGGATGTTGCAGCCCCACCGCAAGCGCTCGTCGAGGCGGCAGGACCAGTGCAGCTCGCCGTTGTGCACCGTCATGTCAGGGCAGCCGTCGCACATGTTCGCTTCGCCGTCCGCCATGACGTCGATCGGCTGGATGATCACCACCGACTGGAAGTACATCCTGCGAGCCTTCCACGGCGCGCGCACGACGTCGCGCGCAAACTCCTTCATGGCGCGACGGGTCCCTTCGTCGAAGGGGAGAAAGGGCAGCGACGTCAGCTGACCCAGGCTGAGCAGCTTCGGCGACGAGTAGGCGAGGTACTTGCCGGTCAGCAGGTGGCTCGCCGTCTGCACGATCTCCATGTAGCGCCGGCCAACGTAGCCGTAGGTCTTGCCGGGCCGTCCCAGGCGGCCGGCGAGCAGCCACTTGAAGGTGTTTGGGTCCTTGGTGCCGCCGAGGTACGCGCACGGATCGTAGCACGGCTCGCTCTGGCGGATCCGCGCAACGATCTCGCGCGCCTCGAGCTCGCGCGGGTTCTTGTCTTGATCATAATAGACGAGCTCGTCGGCATTGATGCGAGCGCCGTTGGCGAAGTAGTCGTACTGATCGGTGCGCATGGTGCGAAAGAGGATGAAGACCATGCCGTGCACGACGTCGATATGGTCGCGCGCCCAGTCCATCAGGGCCGGCACGTGCTGCACCGTGTGCGGGAACACCGTCGAATTGAAGGCCGCGCTCAGGCCGAGCTTCTGGCACAGCTTCGCGTAGTGCAGGCGCAGCTCGCAGAGCTCGAGCTCGTTCTTGTCTTTCCAGCCCGGGCGGCCCTGGCTCGAGTCGATGTGGAAGGTGAAGCCGTGCAGCCCCGCCGCGGCGAGATCGCGGGCGAGCGCCTCGGTCAGGGCCAAGCCGTTCGTGTTGAGGATGCACTTCATGCCGAACTCGCCGGTGACCATCCGGACGATGTCGACGATCTGCGGGTGCACGAGCGGGTCGCCGCCGGCGATGGAGATGCCGTCCATGTTGCGCAGCCGCGTGAAGACCTGCAGGTCCGAGCGCACCTGCTCGAGGGACTTGTCGCTCTTCTTGTCGTTTCGCGAGTAGCATCCCTCGCAGTAGAGGTTGCAGCGCTTGGTCGGCTCGAGCCAACCGAGGATGTTGTCGTTTATCGTCCAAGGCAAGCGGTAGTAGTCGGTGCTGCGAAGGTCGGCTTTCAGGGGTGCGGTGGCTTGCATGTTCTACACTCTCCTGCACCAGGCGGTGCATCCGGTTGTTGCGGCCGCGCAGGTCCTAGCCGAGATGACGGCGCGAATAAAGTGGATATAGATATCCAGTATTGGTGATCGTCTATGGGGTTGGCGTGATGACGGAGACGCTCATCGCCGGCATGTCATAGCTGAAGTGGTTGGCGGCCGACGCTGCGAGGTCCGCCGCCGCGACGACCGCGGCCGAGGCGCCGGTGAGCTGATAGACGTGCGCGCGTGTGTACGAGGTCGCGTGAGTCAAGTCGATCTCGGCGCGCAGCGGCACCGAGCGCTTGTTCAGGGCGACGATCACCACGCGGCTCGGGTTCGCGGCGTCGATGCTCGCGTAGACGGAGCTCGCCTCGGCGTCGCTGGTGGTCGCCGAAACAGAGGTGTCTCCAAACTGCCCGCTCTTGCCGTCGAAGTTCCGATAGGCCGCGAACGCCGCTTCGGCGAACGCCTCGTTGGCCGAGAGCTTCCAGTAGGCGCCGATGCCGACGCCGCGCTGTCCGAAGATACCGAGCACGTCAGCCGTCGCAATGGCGCCGCTGATATGGCTTCCGCCGCCGAAGTTCCACTCGGTGAACGCGAGCTGCGTACCCGGGTAGCCGCCTGCGATCTGCGCCTCGAGCCGATCGAGCAGCGCGATGGGCGCGTCGAGGTAGTCGGCGATCCAGCTGTCCTCGCGGTAGCTCGGATCCCACAGTGAGCGCGGCGCCTGCAAGCGTGCCGCCACCAGGGCAGCGCCGGTTCCGTTGCCTGTGATGCGTGCGCCTCCGCCGCGCGCCTCCGGGTACCAATGCAGGTCGAGATAGTCGATGAGCCGGCGCCCGGCGCCCGTGCTCGCGTCGCGCATCTTGGCGAGGTAATAGTCGATGAAGTCGCCGTGACTCGAGGCGTCCGGCGCGTCTTGGAGCGTCACGTAGCCGCCAAAGCCGTAAGAGACGAAGCCGGAGACGGGCGCGCTCGGCCACACCGCCTTGACCGCGGTCGCGTAGCGGACGGTGCGCTCGACGAGCTCCTCGTACGTGACCGGCGAGGGATGCACCTCGGCGTGCGTGTCGGCCCAAAGATCGGGCTCGTTGTCGAGCGAGAAGAGGACGGGCACAGCGCCCGCCTCGGCCTTCACCCAAGCGACGAACTCGTCCTGGTAGACGAAGCCGTCGGTGGTGTTCGGCGGGGTGGTGAACGGCTGGCCTTTCGTCGCTCGGTTTTGCCGAAAGCGCGTCGAGAGGTAGCTTGGGCCGGAGTTGCGCACGTCGCCGCCGCCGCTCCTGTCGGCCGCGACGTAGTCGAGGATCGGCACCGTGACGAGCGCGGCAGCCCCGATCCCGCGGGCGGCGTCGATCCGGTCGCCCACCGCGGCGCCGGGGACGATGTTCGCGGAGAGATATCCGTCGTTTTGGTAGAGCCAATCCGAGCCCGCGTTCGAGGCGTTGTTCTCCCAGTTGTAGGCGCTGAAGCGGTTGCCGCCAAAGCGCAGCAGGCCGTAGCGCGTCGCAGGGGTCGACGCGTCCTGGTTCATTCCGTAGACCAGCGGCGAGATCGCGCGCCGGCTTGCGTTCGCGTCGACGCGCAAGACAACGGACGACGTCGGCGCCGTGGGACCGCTGGCGCCGCTCGTGGCGCCTGTCGCGGGCGCAGGGGGTGGCGGGGTCGCAGGGTCACGCTGGGTCGAGGGTGACGCCGACTTTGGGGTTGGCTCCTCCCAAGCCGGAAGCGCCGCGCGCCCGTCACCGCACGCGTTGCTCGCGAGCACGAAGCAGAGGACGGGGAGCAGAGCTCGGGGGTTGCTGATCGCTCTTCGGTTCATGTGCGCCTCCTCGTCGCAGTGTGCGAGAAATGGCAGGCCGTCCGCACTGCCAATCTGCACGCTCGCTGCAAATTCACTTCGAGGGGTGAGCTATAACAATGGATATATAAGTCCAGAATAAAACGTTCCGCTTTCGCGGACATGGCCCAGGATGGCTTGGCGCGGCGCGACGGCGCTACTGGACAACTATATCTGCTCTTTGCGCGCGCCGCCGAGGACCGAGCAGGAGCGAGCGCTCACTTGATGAAGTAGCCGGACACGCGCCACTTGCCGTCTTTGTCGAGCATCGGCGTGACCGTTTCAACCGCCTCTTTCTTGTTCTCGAAGCTCGTCTCGAAGGTGATGACCACGTACTTACCGTCCGGGGCTCCCGGGAGCTTTTCGGCGTACTTCTTGGTCGAGACCTTGCGCGTGACCAACTTGCCGAGCGGCCCGCGCACGCCCTTGATCGTCTTGTCCCAGTCGGCCTTGGTGACGGCGCCCTTGAACAACTGGGCCGCTTCGTCCCAGCTCTTGGCGTAGTCGCTCGCGTCGACGAGCTTCAGCCACGTCTCGGCGGCCGTGACGGCGGCCTTCTCCGCGGCTTCGTCGGCGGCGGCGGCGGTGTTCGCAAACGCGAGGGTGGTGGCGAGAACAGCAAAACAAAGGGTCTTCATGGGTGGCCTCCTGGGTGGTTCAAACGGCTGAAGGCACGAAACTCTAGTGCCGATCCCATACGCGTGTATATAGGAGCACTCGCAACCGTCATGAGTCACCAACTGAAGCTGCCGCCGTTGAAAGAGCTACGGCGACGAGAGCCAACAACCGCGCTTGGCAAGTGGCTCTATGCCGGTCACCAAATCGACGAAGCCGACAAGCATACGTACACGTCCAAGTGGTACTGGGTGCTCTGGCTGTCCGGCGTCGACTACTTTTCGACGCTTGGCTATCAGCCCGGCATTGCGCTCATCGCGGCCGGCGCGTTGTCGCCGATCGCGACGGCGATCTTGGTCGTGGTCACGCTCTTCGGCGCGCTGCCCGTCTACGCCGAAGTCGCGGCGCGCTCTTTCGCCGGCCAAGGCTCGATCGCCATGCTCGAGAACCTGGTCGGCGGCTGGCTCGGGAAGATCCTCGTCCTCGTGCTCCTCGGCTTCGCCGCGACCGACTTCATCATCACGATGACGCTCTCCGCCGCCGACGCCGCCGTGCATGCGGCAGACAATCCGCTCCTGCATCCCTACCTCGGCGAGTCGCACGTGTTGCTGACGCTCGGCCTGCTGGCGCTGCTGGCCGCCGTCTTCCTGCGCGGTTTCCGCGAAGCGGTCGGGCTCGCCTCGGTCGTGGCGATTCCCTATCTCGTGCTCAACGCGGTCGTGCTCACGGCCGCCACGGTCGCCCTGATCCACGACGGCGGCTCGTTTCAAGCGTGGTCGGCGAGCGTGCACCACGTGGGCGACTGGACCGGGATCCTCATCGCATCGGCGCTCATCTTTCCAAAGCTGGCGCTCGGCATGTCCGGTTTCGAGACCGGCGTCAGCGTCATGCCGCTCATCGAGTCGAGCGAGACGGACGGCAAAGGCGTGCCGGTCGGGCGCGTCCGCGCCGCGCGCAAGCTGCTCGGCAGCGCCGCTCTGGTGATGAGCGCGTATCTCGTGGCGTCGAGCTTCATCTCGGCGCTGCTGATCCCGCCGGCGGCGTATGCAGCGGGCGGCAAAGCCAACGGCCGCGCGATCGCTTATCTGGCGCACGAGATCCTGGGTCCGACGTTTGGCACCGTCTACGACGTCTCGACGATCATCATCCTCTGGTTTGCCGGCGCCAGCGCGATGACGGGGTTGCTGAGCCTGATCCCCCGTTACTTGCCGCGCTTCGGCATGGCGCCGCAGTGGATCACCTATCCGCGACCGCTCGTCATTCTGCTGTTTCTGATCGACGTGGTCGTGACGCTCATCTTCCACGCGGACGTGGAAGCGCAGGGCGGCGCCTACGCGACCGGCGTCCTCGTGCTCATCTTGTCCGCTGCAGTCGCCGTCTCGATCGCGCTGTGGACCGAGTTCCGCTCCGGGCTCGGGCGAAAGAAGCTCGCGCTCTGCATCTACTTCGTGCTCGTCTCGTGCGTCTTCGCCTTCACGCTCGTGGACAACGTGATCGTGCGGCCGGACGGCGTGATCATCGCGAGCGTCTTCATCGGCGCCATCATCATTCTCGGCGCGCTCTCTCGCTACACCCGAGCGACCGAGATGCGGATCTCCGAGTTCACCTTCATCGATCAGGAGTCGGCGATCCTCTGGCTGTCGACCGTCGGCAAGACCGTGAATCTGGTCCCGTTGCGCACGAACTCCCCGCAAGCGCGTCGCGAGAAGGGCACCGAGATCCGAAAATACTATTCGGTGCAAGGTCCGCTCGCCTTCGTTCACGTGAGCATGGTCGACAATCGAAGTGAATTCGTCGCGCCGCTGCAAGTGCGCGTGCGGGAGGAAGAGGGCAACGTCGTCGTCGAAGTGTTCGGCGCGATCGCGATCGCCAACACCATCGCCTACATCAGCGAGCTCATCGATCCGATCAGCTTGTTCCTCGGGTTGACGCGCCAGAATCTGATGACGCAGGCGCTACGCTACATCTTCTGGGGCGAAGGCGAGACCGGCCTCATGGTCTACACGATCCTGCTGCGCTACTGGGATTCCACGCCCGAGGACGACGTGCGACCACTCATTTTCCTGATGAGTGAGTAGCGCGTTGGTTGGGATCCCTCCGCATGCGGTCGCGAGGCTGACCCGGATCTCCGTGCTTCTCGCAACGTTTGCGGCCAACGCCGAAGAGAACGCTGCGTCTTCGCAAGCCGTCGAAGACAAAGCTGCGAACCGGCAAGCGCAGGCGGTGAACATCGGTGAGCTCTTCGGCCTCGCGTCCAACGGACAGAAACCGTTCTTGCTCGGTGGCTACGCGGAGATCCTCTACCAATGGAACTTCAACAACCCGTCGAACCGGATCACGAGCTATCGCGGCTTCGACAATCGCCACAACACTTTCTCGATCTCGAACGTCGCGCTCGACGTGCAGTGGGACTACAAGGACATCGTCGGCCGGCTCACGCTGCAAATCGGGGACACCCCGAACACGTACTATCAAGGAGAGCCAGCGCTGCCGGGAACGTCAGGGACGGCGCCGAGCGGCGCCGAGGTCTGGAAGTACATTCAACAGGCGTATGCGGGGTATCGCATTCCGCTCGGCGCCGGGCTGCTCGCGCAATTCGGGATCTTCCTCTCGCCGATCGGCCCAGAAGGCATGCCGATCAAGGACAACTGGAACTGGTCGCGCAGCAACCTCTTCTTCGGCCTGCCGTTCTACCACGCGGGCGGCAAGCTGACCTACCCGTTTACGGAGCGCTTCTCGTTGACGGCGGCCGTCTACAACGGTTGGAACAACGTCAGCGACAACAACTCGGAGAAGTCGCTCTCTCTCCAAGCCACCTACGCGATCCCTGATCAAATCTCGGTCAGCGTCTTGTACTTCACGGGCGTCGAGCGATCGCCCGGGGCGCCAGAGGGACGCGCGTGGCGACACCTGCTCGACGCCCACGTCACCTTGCGGCTGACGCCGTGGCTCGAAGTGCTCGCGCACGCAAACGGCGGCTTCGAGCCCAACGCGATCGGCGTGAGCGGCTGGATCTGCGGCGCCGCTTATCTCCGCTTTCAGGTCGCGACGCCGTTCTTCATCGCCCTTCGCGGCGACGTTTTCTGGGAGCACGTTCCGACGAACGCCGCCGGCGAGACCGCGAGCGCGATCTTCTGGCCGGTCGCTTGGGTCAGCTCGGGCACGCTCACGCTCGACTATCGGCCGATCGATCGCATCTCGATCCGCCTCGAGTACCGGCACGACCACGCCGCGGGCGACTTGTACTTCGCCGGCGGCGTGCGGCGAGACTTCCAAGACACGCTGACGCTCGGCATCGTCGGCTGGTTCTAGAGCGGGCGCCGTCACACGGCGTGGAGGGGGTTGTTGAAGAACTTGCGGGCGAGCGCTTTGAGCTGACCGTCGGTCGGATGATCGGCGCTTTCTACGCCCAACACCTTCGCCGCCAGCTTCGGATCGTGCTTGTCCAAGTGGTGCTTGAAGTGCGTCCTCCCGACGCCAGGCCCGACGATGAGGATGCCTTTGGCGTCGCGGAGCTCGGCAGCGATCGAATGATAGAACTTCTCCGACTCGTGCTCTTCGGCATCAGGGCCTCGAGTCTTGTGATCCGGTTGCTTCCAATGCAGCTCCAGGTCCTCGCTGTTCGCGCCAAGCTTGAAGATCTTGGCGTTCTGGCGGTCCGTCCAAACGATATAGAGTGCCATCTTGGGTTCTCCTCTGTGTGTCGCTGCTCTACGCGTGCATTTCTCGATCCACGCGAGGGCGCGAACCCTCACTTCTTGGCTTCGGCTCTCGGGAGCTCGACGACGTTGAACCAGTAGCTTCCAAGCGCCTTCATGACGTCCACCAGGCCGGAGAACGATACCGGCTTCGCGATGTAGGAGCTCACACCGAGGTGGTAGGTCCGGTAGATGTCCTCTTCCGCCTTCGACGTCGTCAGCACGACGACCGGAATCTGCTTCAGGTCGGCGTGCTCCTTGATCTCTTTGAGCGCCTCGCGGCCGTCCTTACGCGGCATGTTCAAGTCGAGCAAGATGAGGCCGGGCCGCGGTGACTTCGCCGGGTCCTCGTACTTGCCGCGGCGGAGGAGGTAATCGAGAAGCTCCTCGCCGTCGCACACGAAGCGCATGTCGTTGAGCAGTCGGCTTTCCGTCAGAGCATCGCGCGCGAGCATGCGATCCTCTTGGTCGTCGTCCGCCATGAGAATGGTCACTGACGGTGAATGCATCGCATGCCTCCAACTGACGGGTCGCGCGCACTTAGCCGTGTTTCGTCGGCAAGACAACGGTGAACGTCGCGCCCGCGCCGGGCTGGCCGGTCGCGGTCAAACGCCCTCCGTGGCGATCGGCGATCTTTCGGCAGATCGCCAAGCCGACGCCGCTGCCCTCGTATACGTCGCGGCTGTGCAGACGTTGAAATAGCCCGAAAATTCGTTCTGTAAAGCGGGGCTCGAAGCCGATTCCGTTGTCGGAGATGTCGAGCTCGTACCATTCCTTGCCGGTCACCTCGTCTTTGATCGTGCGCCCGGCGATGCGGACGACGTGAGGGCGGCCCGGATCGCGGAACTTCAGGGCGTTGCCGATGAGGTTCTGAAGGAGCTGGCGGAACTGCGTCGGATCGCCGAGCACAATGGCGAGCGGCCGCTCAGCTTCGATCTTCGCTCCGGTCTCTTCGATGCGTATTTCGAGATCGGACAGCACTTCGGAGAGAATGCGATCGAGCGAGACGGCCTCGAACGGCGCCGCCTTCGTTGTCACTTGGGAGAAGGCGAGCAGGTCCTGAATGAGCCGCTGCATGCGCGCGGCGGCGTTCTGCATGCGGCCGAGGTAATCTTTGGCGGCGTCATCGAGCCCCGTCGCCTGCGTCTTGAGTCGTTCGCCGAAGGCTTGGATCTTCCGCAGCGGCTCCTGCAAGTCATGCGAAGCGACGTAGGCGAAATCCTGTAGCTCGCGATTCGATCGCGCGAGCGCGTCGTTCGCCACCGAGAGCTCCTGCGTTCGCTTTTCCACGCGATGCTCGAGCTCGTCATGGGCTTTTTGCAGCGCCTTCTGAGCCATCTGCCGCTCGGTGATGTCGCGCACGATGCACGCGACGCTCGCGCCTCGATCGGACAGCTGCGGGCCGAGCGCGACCTCGACGGCGATCTCCCTGCCGTCTTTGTGCCGTGCCCAGAGCTCCTGACTCGCGGCCATTCTCCGCGGGCGCGGCGCCTCGCTGTACCCATCGCGCAGGCCGACGTGGCGAGCGCGAAAGCGTTCAGGGATCAGAACCTCGATGAGCTGACCCTCGATCTCTTTGGCCGAGTACCCGAAGAGCAGCTCCGCTTGTGGATTGACGCGAAGAATACGCCCGCCGGCGCCGACGAGCAGGATCGCATCGGGAGCGAATTCGAAAAGTGTCTCTTCGAGCTGACTCGGCTTGTGGGTGGGCACCGGCTGCCTCTCTTCCGTTTCTATCGCGCTGTCCACCACTCGGCGAGCGTCAGTGAGAGCGGTGGGATGAAGGTGACGAGCACGACGACGATCGCGATGGCGACGAGGAACGGGAGCACCGCTCTGAACACCTCCATCACCGGCCGTTCGAAGCGGTAAGACGCGAGGAACAAGTTCTCGCCGACGGGCGGCAGCAAGTACCCGAGCTGCAGGTTCGTCAGGAACATCACGCCGAGGTGAACCGGGTGAACGCCGTAGATGGCGGCCATCGGGGTGATCAGCGGGACGATCACCAAGATCGCAGAGTAGATGTCGGTCGCGGCGCCGACGATGAGCAGGAAGCCGTTGAGGATGATCAAGAAGACGACGCGCGACTCGACGTGCGCTTGCACCCAGGCGGCGCCTTTCATCGGCACCTCTGCGTCCATCAAGTAGTTCGTGAGCCCCATCGCCACGCCGAGCACGAGGAGCACGCCGCCCGTCAGGGTCGCGCAGTCGACGATCGCTTGCGGCAGCTTCTTCCTGAACTCGCTTTCGCGGTGAAACACGAGCTCGACGAAGAGGGCGTACGCCACCGTCAGCGCCGAAGCCTCGGTCAGCGTCGCGAAGCCGCCGAAGATCCCGACCATCACGATCAGCGGAAGGAGCAGATCCCAGCGCGCGACCCAAACGGCTTTGGCTGCCGCGCGAAGCACGAAGCGGCGCCTTTGGTGCTTCTGCCGTACCGCCTGAAAGACGCCGAGCGACGCGACGGCGATGATCAACAACAGGCCCGGAATGAAGCCGCCGGCGAAGAGCGCGTCCATCGGGGTTTGCGCGCTGACGCCATAAAGAATGACGGGGAGCGACGGCGGGAAAAGGAGGCCGATCGAGCCCGCCGTCGTCAGCAGCCCAAGGGCGAAGCGTTGCGAGAAGCCGGTCTGAATCAAGACGGGCATGAGCAAGCCGCCCATCGACAGGATCGTGACCCCGGACGCGCCGGTGAAGCTCGTGAAGAACGCGAAGGCGAGCGTCGTCACGATCGCCGGTCCGCCGGGGATCCACCCGAAGCAGGCCTCGAAGACGCGCACGAGCCGCTGACTCGCGTTGCCGGCGCTCAGCACGTAGCCGCCGAGCGTCAACAGGGGAATCGCCGGGAAGAGCGGCGACGCGCTCAGCCGGTACATCTCGAGTGGGACCGACGCGATCGGCGTTCCGTCGTGGAAGAAGAAGAGCATCGCGGCGCCGCCGAGGAGCGCGAACATCGGCAAGCCGAGCGCCGCGGCGGCGACGAGCACGATCGCCGCGAACGGCGCCGCACCTCGCGCGAAGGCGAGCGAGTCGTCGGAGACGAGCGTGAACGCAAGAACGCTGGCGAGCGACGGCAGCGCCACGAGCAAGCGCGCCGCCGTCTTCTTCGCGCTCTTTCGGATCGAGCGCCAGGCGATGACCATCAAGAGCGCCGGCATCAGCGCGACGACGATCCACGTTGGGATCCCGAGCGCCACGTGCTCCGCCGCTTCGCGTTCGCTCGCCACCAGGCTCAGACTGGCGAGGGCCAAGGTGGTGGCGATGAGCGCTGCGATGCTGCCGATGATCGCGCTCACGGCAGAGCGTCCACGTTCGGGCACGAGGGAGCCCGTGGCCAACGCGAGCAGCTTGCTCTCTCTCGCCGCGATGGCCGCGCCGAGAAACGCGACCACGAAGGTGAGGTGCTGGACGAGGATCGGCGCCCCGGCGATGCCTTCATGCCGGACGATGCGCGCCGCCATCTCGAGCAGTGGCAGCGCCGCCATCACGATGAGGGCCAGCGTCACGAGCCCGTCCTCGACGCGCACGACGATCGCGCGCTTCTTGCCCGCTTCGACGGCGCGCAGCATCAGGGCGCTCGTGCGTTGAGTGGCTGACCGCGCAGCGCTTTAATCTGATCGAAGAGCGGCGCCGGACAGGTCGTGTCGCGCAGGCGGGACCAAGCGACCTCGGCCTGCGCTCGCCACAGACCGCGCATGCGATCGTCGGCATGGTTCACCGTGAGCCCGCGCTGCTTCATGGCTCCGACGGCTTCTTCGGACAGCTGGCGAATCCGAGCGCGGTAGCTCACCCCGAGCTGACGCGCGCTCGCGGCCAGGGCGTCGCGCTCTTCCGGCGCGAGCTTGTCCCAGATCTTTTGTGTCACGATCGTCGCTCCGACGACCGGCGCCCAGTTGATGTCGAGCATGTGCGGCGCGGAGGGAAACCACTGGTTGAGCAGCGCCAGCAGCGGCGGCACGTCGAAGGCGTCGATCATGCCCGTGCTGAGCGCGGTCTGCATGTCGGTCGTCGCCAGCGGAACGACCTTGAAGCCGGCGGCGCGGTAGTTCTTCAGCGTCACTTCGTCGGCGGCGCTGGTGAAGAGCTTCATCGTTTGGATGTCTTGCGGCGTGAAGGCCGGACGCTTGGTGAAGAAGCGCACCCAGCCCGCGTCGGACCAGTTGAGCACGACGAAGCCCTTCTCACGCAAGCGCCGCTCGATCTCGGGCGCGATGAGGTCGCGCGCGCGATCGAGCTCTTCGTAGGTGTCGAACATCAAGGGAAGCTGCAGGCAGGTGACCGCCGGCTCGAGGTGCTCCATGCCGGAGCCAGAGAGCGCGACGGCGTGGATCTGGCCGATGCGCAGCTTCTTCACGAGGTCCGTTTCGTCCCCGAGCACGCCGCCGGGATAGACGCGCAAGGTGACGCGGCCCGAGGTGCGGCGCGACCAGTCTTCGTTCAGCTCGCGCAGCAGCTGTTGCCACGGCGAGCCTTCTGGCGCGACGGTTCCGAGCTTGATGACGATCGGTGGGGGGCTCGACGAGAGGAGCAGAGACAACAGCAGGATCATGCCGCGAGAAGAGCAAGACATGCGCCAGCAGGCCCAGGCGCGCGTAGCCATCGGGGACGTTTCGAGTCGGTGACCCTTCGTTACCGATCGGAAGCGTTTGCTTGCTGCGTCGCGCGTGGCGCCGGCTGGTCCACGACCTGCAATACGCCGAGCCCCATGCAGGCCTTGACCTCGTCACCACCGCGCTCGATGTCGTCCACGAAGACTGCGGCGCTCGCCTCGATCGCTGCGACGCTGGCGTTGCTCGTGTTCGGCGCTTCGCTCTTTCTCGCTGCTGGCACGCTGCGATGGCCGGGAGCGTGGTGGTACGTGCTGATCATGGCGATCGGGCAAGGCGTCACCACCGTGGTGCTGCTGCGCGATTCTCTCGATCTGCTGCGCGAGCGTCTGCAGCGGCCGCGGAGGCTGAGCGGCGTTCAACGTTGGGACTTGCTGCTCTCGAAGACGATGGGCCTCATCGGGCCGCTGGCGATCAACGTCGTCGCAGGGCTCGATCGGCGCTTCGAGCTCAGTCCTGGCGCCGGTCCGAGCGACGGCGTCGTGATCCTCGCGATCGGCGCGGCGATCGGGGGCCAGGCCTTCGTCAGCGCCGCGATGATCGCGAATCGCTTCTTCTCGGCGGTGGTGCGGATCCAGTCCGATCGCCACCACGCCATCGTCACGAGCGGCCCATATCGCCTGGTGCGCCATCCGGGCTACGCGGGCGCGCTGCTGTTCTTTGGCGTCGCGCCGATCGTGCTCGGCTCTCTTTGGGCGCTCGTTCCGCTCGCCGGCTACGTCGTGCTCGTGGTCGTGCGCACGGCAAAGGAAGATCGCTTCTTGCGCCGGGAGCTCGCGGGTTACGAAGCGTACTGCGCGAAGACACCATGGCGACTCGTTCCCTTCGTGTGGTGAGCTACGGCCCGCCGCGTTTGCGCAAGTAAATGGTCCAGTACACGGCGGCGACCAGCAGCGTTCCGCCGGCAATGTTACCGAGGGTGACGACGACGATGTTCCAAGTCGAGCCGAGGATGGCGTCCAGGCGGTAGCCGTCGAGCGTCAGCGCCCAGGGCAAGAGGAACATGTTCGCGATGCTGTGCTCGAAGCCGATCGCGACGAACGCCGTCACCGGGAACACGACCGCCAACACCTTGTCGGTCACGCTGCGCGCAGCGAGGGTCAGCCAAACCGCCAGGCACACGAGGGCGTTGCCCAGCACGCCGAGCGCGAACGCTTGGGATGTGTGGAGGGCGAGCTTGTGCGCTGCGATCCGTCGCAGCGTCTCTCCGAAGGCACCAAGCTCACCAAACTCGTGGACGCGTCCAACGAAGACCAGCGCGACCGTCGCGAGCGCGCCGCACAGGTTGCCGATGTACACGATGACCCAGCTGCGCAGGACTTCCCGAAAGCTCACGAGCCCTGATGCCCAGGCCATCGCGGTGAGAACGTTGCCGGTGAACAGCTCCGCACCGGCGACGACGACGAGGATCAACCCCAGGCTGAACCCGACTCCAGCGAGGAGTCGGGTCGCGCCGAACCCGAGCGCGCTCCCAGTGTTGACGACGACAAACAGTAACGCGCCAAGACTGATGAAGGCGCCGGCGAGCACCGCAAGCGCGAACATGCTGAAGGTGTCATTTCGGACCTTGGTCACGCCGAGGTCGCGCGCGCGCGAGGCGACCTGCGAAGGCGAATACGCGTCGCCCTGTCCCGCGCCCTGGGGTCCGGTATCTGTCACGTCTGTGATCTCCAGGTTTAGCCGGTGCAAGGCGAACGCCAAGCGCCTCAACCCGCCTCTCTCTGCGCCACGTGGCACACCGAGTGCAGCGCTGACGCAGAGCGCGTCTCGTTGTAGATGGCGTGACGCGAGGTGAGCATGCCGAAGGTCATCATCGACGGCAAAGAGATCGAGGTCGCGGACGGGACGATGTTGATCGAGGCCGTGGCGAAGCGTGGCGTCTCGTTGCCCGCGCTCTGCAACGACCCGCGCCTCGAGCCGTCGTCGTCCTGCCGGCTTTGCGAAGTCGACGTCCGCGGGCGGCAAAAGAGCGCCTGCGCCTGCGCGACGCCGGTCGAAGACGGCATGGTGGTCGAAACGCAGAGCGAGCGACTCGTCGAATTTCGCCGCACGGTGTTGGGCTTCTTCGCCGACAAGTATCCCCGCGACGCCGCGCTCCGCTCTCCGGAAAAGGACTTCCATCGCCACCTGCGTGAGCACGGGCTCCTCGAGCGTACGGTCGTCGAGAAGCCCGTGGGCGAAGTAGATGACGCGCACCCCTACATCCACGTCGACATGTCGCAGTGTGTTCACTGCTATCGCTGCATTCGGATCTGCGAAGAGCTGCAGGGGCAGTTCGTCTGGGGCGCCTACGGTCACGGCGAGCAAACCCGCGTGCTTCCAGACTCCGGCTCCACGCTCAAGGCCAGCAGCTGCGTGAGCTGCGGCGCCTGCGTCGACACCTGTCCGAGCGGCGCGCTCGAAGACAAGACGATCCTTGCGCTCGGGGCGCCCGAAGCGTGGCAGCGCACGACCTGTCCTTACTGCGGCGTCGGCTGTGAGCTGTCGGTTGGCGTGTCGAAGGATCGCATCGTGGCGGTTCGCCCGGTGCTCGACGCGCCGGTGAGCAAAGGGCACCTCTGCGTCAAAGGGCGCTACAGCACCGGGTTCGTCGACGCCGCAGACCGGATCACGACGCCGATGGTCAGGAAGAACGGCGCCTGGACCAAGGTGAGTTGGAACGAAGCGCTCGACGCCGCGGCGGACGCGCTCCGGCGCACCCGCGATGCCGCCGGCGCCGACGCGAACTACGTCTTGGGCTCGGCGCGGGCGACGAACGAGGAGTGCTACCTCATCGCCAAGCTCGCGCGCGTTGCGCTCGGCACCAACAACGTCGACTGCTGCGCGCGCGTTTGTCATGCTCCGAGCGCGGCCGGCCTCGCCGCGGTGTTCGGCGCCGGCGCCGCGACGAACAGCTTCGATGACATCGAGGACGCCGCGGCGATCATGGTCGTCGGCGCGAACCCGCTCGAGAACCATCCGATCGTCGGCGCGCGGATCCGGCAACGGGCGCTCGCCGGCGTGCCGTTGATCGTGATCGATCCACGCCGGACCGAGCTCGCGGCGCAGGCGCGACTGCACTTGCAGCTCAAACCCGGCACGAACATCCCGTTGCTCAACGCCATGGCCGCGGTGATCATCACGGAGGGCCTCGCCAACATGGCGTTCGTCGAGGAGCGCTGCGAGGGCTTGGTCGACTTCGCCAACAGCGTCGCTGCCTGGCCCGCGGATCGCGCGGCGAAGGAATGCGGCGTCGATGCCGAGCTGATCCGCAAGGCCGCGCGCCTCTACGCCGGCGCGAAGCCCGCGAGCATCTTCAACGGTCTTGGCGTCACCGAGCACATCCAGGGCACGGAAGCCGTGATGGCCTTGGCGAGCCTTGCGCTCCTCACCGGCAACGTCGGCGTGCGCGGTGGCGGCGTCAATCCGCTGCGGGGGCAGAACAACGTGCAGGGTGCCGCGAACATGGGCTGCGAGCCGAGCAAGCTCACCGGCTATCAACCGATCGCCAAGGCGCGCTCGCTCCACGAAACCGTTTGGCAGACGCAGGTGCCGGACGCGCCTGGGCTCACCGCCATGGAGATGATCGAGGCGGCGACCGCTGGGCGGCTCGCGTGCATGCTGGTCGCCGGCTACGACGTGCTCCTCTCACATCCGAACGCGAAGGCCACGCACGCCGCGCTCGCGAAGCTCGATGCGCTCATCGTGATCGATCTCTTCATGACGAAGACCGCCGAAGCGTATGGCACGGTGTTTCTGCCGGCGGTGAGCTCGTTCGAGAAGGACGGCACGTTCATGAATGGCGAGCGGCGGATTCAGCGCGTGCGGCGCGCCGTTTCGCCGCGCGGTGAGGCCAAGACGGATCTCGAAATCGCTTGCGCGCTGGCGCAGCGGCTCGGCCATGGGGCGGCGTTCCAGTTCTCGGACGCCGAGGCCGTGTGGAACGAGGTCCGCGCCGTCTGGCCGGCGGTCGCGGGAATCAGCTACGCGCGGCTCGAGCACGGGGGAATCCAGTGGCCCTGCCCGACGGAGTCACATCCGGGAACGCGTGTGCTCCATGAGAAGAGCTTCGGCGTGGGACCGCGCGCCAAGCTTCGGCCGATCGACTACCGGCCGAGCGCCGAGCAGCCGAGCGACGAATACCCCTTCGTGCTGAATACGGGCCGGACGCTCTATCATTTCAACGCCAGCACGATGACGGGGCACAGCAAGAACAGAGAGCTCGGCCCGGACGATTTCGTACAAGTCCATCCGAACGACGCCGAGCGGCTGCAGATAAGGAATGGCGCGAGCATCCGCGTGCGCAGCCAGCACGGGAGCTTCGTCGGCCGAGCGCAGCTGACCGACGCCGTGAGACCCGGTGAGCTCTTCTCGACGTTTCACGATCTGCGCGCTCTGGTGAACGACGCGACGGGCCGCGGGCGAGATTCGGTGACGAGCACCCCGGAGTACAAGGTGACCGCTGTGACGCTCGAGCCTGTCAGCGCCTGATGGCTGGGCGCGACGACACCGACCGGTGGCATGGTGTTTCGACTCGGTAACGAGACGATGTGTCGAAAGCCGGCTTTTTCACAGTGGCGCGTGTCTTGCTGAAACCCTCGATGGGAGGCCACGACCATGCGACGAGTTCTCATTCCTTACGATTTCTCGCCCTACGCGCGCCGGGCCCTCGCGCTCGCGTTGAGCGGCGTTCCCTTTGGTCCGGACGTCGTGATCGACGCGCTCCACGTGGTCGACGATCGGCTTTACAGCCGTCCCGGAGTCGAGCCGCCCTCGGACTCGGCGCTCGACGGTTACTTTCGCGCCGAGGTGCAGCGCGCGGCGACGCCGGAGCGCCGAGTCTCTGAAGCGCCGACGCTCAAGATCGCGCGCGGGCGCCCGGCGACCGAGATCCTCAATCGCCTCGGCGACTATGGCGGGATCATGATCGGCGGTCAGGGACACGGTGGGC
Organism: Deltaproteobacteria bacterium; assembly: GCA_020848545.1. Classification (GTDB taxonomy): domain Bacteria; phylum Myxococcota; class JADLHZ01; order JADLHZ01; family JADLHZ01; genus JADLHZ01. Next base: position 49,732 of record JADLHZ010000139.1, read on the forward strand.
TCAGCGAGAAGTTCCTCGGCACGACCGCGGTGCGTGTGGTTCGTGACTCGCCGGTGAGTGTGTACGTGGCGAAGAAATCACAGTCGCTCGCGACGCCCGGCCGGGTGCTCTGCGCGCTCGAATCCGACGACACCTCCCGGCGCGCATTGAAGGAGGCCTATGCACTTTGTCGCCAATGCAATGCGTCGCTCGCGTTGATGCGCTCGATCATGCTCGTGCCCGTCTACACCGAGTGGCCCGTCGTGGTTCCGCCTCCGGACGCCCGCGTCGTGAACACGGAGCGGGAGCGCCTGATCTCGTTCGAGATCGATACGACGAAGGAGAGCTTCGCGACTCAACATGACGTGCAGTTCACCCACGGCGGCATCGCCGGCGACATCACCCACCGCGCCCTGCTCGACCGCATCGACACCATCGTGGTCGGCGCCCACAGCCAGAGCGTCGGCAAGCGCTTGTTGGGCTCGACCAGCGAGAGTGTCGTGCAGCGCGCGTCTTGCGACGTCTTCGTCGTGCGCTGAAGATGGTGAATCCGCAGCGGGCAACGACCGATCGCGACTGTGCGGCGCAGCACTTGCTCGCTTCCGTTGCGACCGCGCGCGCGGGAGAGACGGCCGGCGGTGCGCTCGATCGGCTCGAGCGTGCACCGCCCGCGTTGCTCGATCCGGTGTTCGTGCTCGACGATCGCGATGGCCTCGTCGGGATCTGCTCGCTCGGCCGGGTCATGGCCGCCGATCGCGCAGCGCGCTGCGATGTGCTGATGGCTCCCGTCGCGGTGAGCGTCCTGCCGAGCGACGACCAGGAGCACGTCGCGCTGCTCGCGATTCAGCACCGCACGAGCACCGTGCCGGTCGTGAGCGTGGACGGAAAGTTCATGGGAGTCGTTCCGCCTGCCGCGCTCTTCGACATCCTTTATCATGAGCACACCGAAGACCTGCATCGCCTCGCGGGTATCAGCCGCGAAGTCGTGCGCGCTCAGGCGGCCATCGAGGCGCCCCCCGTGCGGCGCGCGCGCGATCGCTTGCCCTGGTTGCTCGTCGGTCTCGCCGGCAGCAGCTTGGCGACGCTCGTCATGGCGGCGTTCGAGCGGGTGATCGCGGAGCGCGTCGCCATCGCGTTCTTCGTTCCGGCCATCGTCTATCTCGCCGATGCGATGGGGACGCAGACCGAGGCGGTCGCGGTACGCGGCCTGTCGTTGAGCCGAGCCTCGATCTGGCACCTGTTGCGCGGCGAAGTTTGGACCGGCCTCATCATCGGGTCTGCGCTTGCGTTGATCGCGTTGGTCCTCGTCGGGATCGGCTTTCACGACTTCCGCCTCGGGCTCACCGTCGCGTTGTCGGTGCTCTCCGCCGGCGCGGTGGCGGCATCGCTAGGGTTGGCGCTGCCGTGGGTGCTGTCGCGCGCCGGGATCGATCCCGCGTTCGGCTCAGGACCGCTCGCGACGATCATCCAGGACGTGGTGAGCATCGGCATCTACTTCGGGATGGTGACCTTGCTCTTGTGAGCGGGTTGGCGGGTCGTCTCAGCGCTCAAGCAGGCACGCCCTGGCCTCCCACGCCTTGGCCTCCCACGCCCCTGGCCGCGCACGCGCACCTGACCGTGAACCCGGCCCTGGCCTCTTGCTGAGGGCGTTCAGCGGCAAAGACGCGCGGTCATGGACAGGGTCAGGTGCGCGTGCGCGGCCAGGGGCGTAGGAGGCCAAGGGCGTAGGAGGCCAAGGGCGTGGGAGGCCACGGGGCTTGGGCTGCTCAAGTCGATGCTGCTGATAACGTTCTACACGGTGCGCAGCGAATGCATGTTCTGCGAGCAGCTCGACTACAACCTCATCCGAATGGCGAAGCCCCTCCCGGCGATAGCCGCTCCTCCGCCGCGCGCACGCGCTCGCGGACCGCGATGACCGAGTCCGGGTTGAGCGAGATCGAGTCGATGCCGTACTCGACGAGCATCTCCGCGAAGGCGGGGTCGTCGCTCGGCGCCTGGCCGCAGAGACCCACCGTGACGCCGGCCGCATGCGCGCGCTCGATCACTTCGAGGATGAGCGTGGTGACGGCTTCGTTCTTCTCGTCGAAGCTCTCGGCCAGCAGCTCGGAGTCGCGATCGATGCCGAGCGTGAGCTGGGTGAGGTCGTTGCTGCCGATCGAGAAGCCGTCGAAGCGCTTGGCGAACTTCTCCGCCAAGATGACGTTCGACGGGATCTCGCACATGACGAGGACCTTGAGCTCGTGCTTGCCGCGCGCGAGCCCTGCTTCCGCCATGACCGAGAGCACCTTGTCCGCTTCGGCGAGCGTCCGGCAGAAGGGGATCATCAGCGCGATGTTGCCGAGCCCGAGCTCTTCGCGCGCCATCTTCATCGCCGCGCACTCGAGGAGGAAGGCCTCCTTGTAGCGCGGATGGTAGTAGCGGGACGCGCCGCGAAAGCCGATCATCGGGTTCTCTTCCGCCGACTCGAAGTCGCGGCCGCCGAGCAGGTTCGCGTACTCGTTGGTCTTGAAGTCGCTCATGCGGACGATGACGGGCTTTGGGTACTGCGAGGCGGCGAGCGTGGCGACACCTTGGGCGAGACGTTCGACGAAGAAGCGCCCGCCGCCCAGCGCTTCGAGCTTCGCGCGGGTCTCCGCGTCCGTCACGCGTTCGGGATGAAGCAGCGCCATCGGGTGCACGCCGATCTCGTTCGCGATGATGAACTCCATGCGGGCGAGCCCGATGCCGTCGGTCGGCAGGCGCCAATGCCGAAAGGCGCTCCCGGGGTCGGCCAGGTTCATCATGATCTTCGTGCGCGTCTTTGCCGCCGTGCCGATCGTCACGGCGCGCTTCTCGAAACGGAGCCGTCCGGCATAGACGCGCCCTTCGTCGCCTTCTGCGCACGAGACGGTGATCTCGCCCGCGAGGACTTGCGTGCCATTGCCGGTGCCGACGATCGCCGGGATGCCGAGCTCGCGGCTCAAGATCGCCGCGTGACAAGTGCGGCCACCGTGATTGGTCACGACGGCGGCGGCCTTGCGCATCAACGGGAGCCAATCCGGATCGGTCATCTCGGTCACGAGCACGCTTCCGGGCTCGAAGGGCTCGTCAGGACGAGAGAGAACGCGGGCACGTCCGGCGGCGATCGCGTCGCCGACGCTGCGCCCGCGGGCGAGCACGTTGCCAGAGTCCTGCAGCGTGAAGCGCGTGACGGAGCCGGCGACCGCTTGCGACTGCACCGTCTCCGGGCGCGCTTGCACGATGAAGAGCTCGCCGGTGAGCCCGTCCTTGGCCCACTCGATGTCCATCGGCGTCTTCTTGCCGGCGCGCTTCGAGTAGTGATCTTCGATCTGCACCGCCCAGCGCGCGAGCGCCAGGGCGTCGTCGTCGTTCAACGCGAGCGCTGCGCGTGCGGCGTCCGGTGTGTCGATGTTCTTCGTCGTGCTGGCGCCACCCGCGAAGACCATCGTGTGGGCCTTGCTGCCGATCTTCTTGCGCAGGATCGGGCGCTGCGTGGCGTCTGCGAGCGCCGGCTTGAAGATCCAGATCTCGTCCGGGTCGATCGCGCCCTTCACGACGTTCTCGCCCAGGCCGTAGGCGGCGTTGATGAGGACGACGTTCGGAAAGCCGGTCTCGGTGTCGATGGTGAACATCACTCCGGCGCTGCCTTTGTCCGAGCGCACCATCTCCTGGACGCCGATCGAGAGCGCGACCTTGCTGTGCTCGAAGCCCTTACTCTCGCGATAGGCGATGGCGCGGTCGGTGAAGAGCGAGGCGTAGCAACGCGTGCAGGCGGCGAGCAGCTCCGCGTCGCCGACGATGTTCAAGAACGTCTCCTGTTGGCCGGCGAAGCTCGCGGTCGGCAGATCCTCGGCGGTCGCGCTGCTGCGCACGGCCACCGAGACCGACGCGCCGCGACGGCGACACAGCTCGGCGTACGCCGCTGTGATCTCTCGCTTCAACTCGGCCGGAAGCTCGGCAGCGAGAAAGAGCCCGCGGATGGCGCGTCCAGCGGCGGTCAGCGACTGCTCGCCGCGGTGGTAGCGGTCGAGCGCTTGCTGAATGAGCGGCGCGAGGCCGTTGTGCTCGAGCAAGCTCCGATAGGCGCGCGAGGTCAGCGCAAAGCCTCCAGGCACGCGAATGCCCGCCGCGCCGAGCTCGCGGATCATCTCGCCGAGTGAGGCGTTCTTGCCGCCCACGGTCGGCACGTCGTGGTTGTTGATGGCGTCGAACCAAACGAGGAGGGCGTCGCGTCGAGTCATGGAGCGCTCCGATGCAAAGCGAAAGCCAAGCGTGGGATCATGCGCTCTCCCGGCAGCACGCAGGCAGCTCGTTGCGCAGGCAGTCGACGGCGGCCTGCGCCTTCGCCAGGAAGTTCGTCGTCGCCGGCACGATCGTCCGCCGGGGATGCCCGGCCCAAAGGGCTTCGATCCTGGCGTCGATGGCCGCCGCCTCCTTCGCGGATTCGATGCGCAGCGGGTTGTCGTGGTTGTAGCCGTTGTGGGCCGGCGGTGTGCGCAGATGAATGACGACCTCGTAGCGCGCAAGCTCGCTCGCGAGCGAGGTGCCGACGGCCGACCAGAGATCGCCGGGACCCGGCCAGTACGCGCCGCCATCGACGGTCCCTCGATCGCACAGCACCAAGGCGGCGTTCTGGGCCTCGGCGATGGCTTCGAGCTCGCGCTGAACGAAGTAGATCGCGCGTTGCCCTGCCTGGCGTATCAGCGGATCCGCGGCGCGCGGAAAGCCACCGCTGAACAGAATCCCGGCCGACTCGGGCAAGAGGACCACGTGCTTGCAGAATGTCTGCCGCACCAACTCGAGCACCGCCGTCTTTCCGGCGCCCGGTCCCCCGGTGAGCACGATGCGACGTTGCTTGTGCGATCGATCGCAGTGGCAGGGCTTCATCGATGGCTCCAAGCTCGGCGCCCGAGCTTCAGCAGCTCCAGAACGGAGACGGGGACGAAAGCAAGTCCGAGCGCCATGAGCCCGTCGGACCATGCCAACGCTTCGATCCCGAAGAGTCGCTGCGTGATGGGAAGTTGCTGCACGGCGACCTGCAACGAGGCGGTGACCGCAACGACCGCGAGCAAACGCAGGTTGGTGAACGCGCCGACCTCCCAGAGGAGCTTCGTCGGGCTTCGCGCGGCGAACGCTCGCAGCACCTCGGAGAAGACGAGCACGAAGAACGCGAGGCTCCGGGCCTGTTGCAGATCGCGTGCGCCGAGGGCCCAGAAGAACACGCCGAGGACGAGCGCCGCCTCGAGCGAACCGGTGAGCGCGATCGCGAGCCACTGCTTCTTGCCGAGCATCGGCTCGTTGGGCGGCCGTGGCGGCGTTTGCATCAGCTCGTCGTTGACGGGATCCGACACGAGCGCGAGGGCCGGCAGCCCGTCGGTGACGAGGTTGATCCACAGCAAGTGCAGCGGGAGCAGCGGCGTCGGCAGACCAACGGCGGCGGCGATGAGCATGATGGCGAGCTCGGCCGCGTTTCCCGTGAGCAAGTACACGAGCGTCTTTCTGATGTTTTCGAAAATGCCGCGCCCTTCGCGCACGCCGGCCACGATGCTCGCGAAGTTGTCATCGGTGAGGATCACGTCCGACGCTTCACGGGTCACCTCGGTGCCGGTGCCCATGGCGATGCCGATGTTCGCTTCGCGCAGCGCCGGCGCGTCGTTCACGCCGTCGCCCGTCATCGCCACGATGGCGCCGCGCTCTTTCCACCGCCGAACGATGTCGAGCTTCTGCTCAGGCGTCGCGCGCGCATGCACGACCTCGCTGGCCGTGTCGGAGGGCGTGAGGATGCCGAGCTCCCGCGCGATCGCTTGCGCCGTGATCGGGTGATCGCCCGTGATCATCACCGTCTTCACGCCGGCCGCGCGCGCCTCCTTCACCGCGGCGATCGCCTCGGTGCGCGGTGGATCGGCGATGCCGACGAGCCCGACGAGGGTCAGGCCGTCCTCGTTCGCTCCGGTGCCGGTGGCGACGGCGAGCACACGCAAACCGCGCTCGGCCATCTGGGCGTTCGCGGTGCGCGCCAAGGGCACGTCGCGCTCGCATTTGTCGAGCACGCGCTCGACGGCGCCTTTGACGTAGAGCACGCCGTCCTGGCGCTGGATCGACATGCGCTTGCGTTCGGCGTCGAAGGGATTCTCGGCGACCCGCGGGCGGTCGCGTTCGATGTTCGCGCGACGAATGCTTCGTTCGGCGCCGGCGATCAGGATCGCGAGCTCCGTGGGATCGCCGGTGCCGCCGTGCTCGTCGGCGGAGAGCTCGGCGTCGCAGCAGGCCGCCGCCGCGTCGAGCAGGCGGAGGTGATCGTCGCCCCAGAGCTCGCGCACGCGCATCACGCCGGTGGTCAGCGTGCCCGTCTTGTCCGTGCAGATGACGGTGGCGGAGCCGAGCGTTTCGACGGCCGGAAGCTTCCGAACGAGCACGTGGCGCGAGGCCATGCGCTGCACGCCGAGCGCGAGCGCGATCGTGACGATCGCCGGCAAGCCTTCCGGAACCGCGGCGACGGCGAGCGAGACCGCGGAGATCAAGACGTCGAGCCAGGCGCGCTGATGCAGAAGTCCGAGCAGCGCGACGAGCACGACGATCCCGAGGCACGCGTAGAGCAGCATCTGGCTCACGCGGGCGAGCCGTCGCTGCAGAGGCGTCGCTTCGTCGGTGGTCGTCGCCAAGAGGTGCGCGATCTTTCCGAGCTCGGTGCGCATGCCGGTCGCCTCGACGAGCGCCCGCGCGACGCCGCCGACGACGGCCGTGCCCATGAACACCGTGCTCGGTCGATCGATCGGACCGCGCGCGTCGGTCTCTCGGCTTTCTCCGGCCGCCTTTTCGACGGGCATGCTCTCGCCGGTGAGCGGCGCTTCGTTCGTCAGGAGGTTGTGCGCTTCGAGGAGTCGCCCGTCCGCGGCGATGACGTCGCCGGCCTCGAGCAGCAGCACGTCGCCGCGCACAATCTGCGCCGAAGGGATGACGGCCACCGCTCCGTTGCGCAGGACCCGCGCGCGCGGCGCGGTCATCGAGCGCAACGCCTGCACGGCGCGTTCGGCGCGATACTCCTGCATGAAGCCGACGATGGCGTTGATGATGATGATCGCGGCGATGGCGATCGCGTCGGCGATTTCACCGAGCGCGGCCGAGAGGGCGCTGGCGCCGAGCAAGAGCAAGACGAGGGGGCTCTTGAACTGACCGAGCAGCAACACCCAGACGGACGGCGGCGGCGCATGCGCGATCTCGTTCGGACCATCGGCCGCCAGGCGGTGCGCGGCCTCCGAATCGCTCAGCCCCGCTGTCGGGTCGTCGATCGAGGAGCGCGCGGCGTCGGACATGGATGGCCTCATTGCAAGCCGCACGCCCGCCTGCACCCGATCAGGCGAGGGCATTGCCGCGAATGATGAGCACGCTCCGGTCGGCCACGTTGACGATGCGGCCGGCGGTCGTCCCGAGCACGCGGTCGAGCGCGTCGAAACCGTGCGAGCCGATGACGAGCAAGGTCGCGTCCTTGTCGCGCGCGATGTCACGCACGATCTCCGACGGAATACCGATGCGCGCGCAGGCCTCGCCCGGAACACCGTCCGGCAGCGAGCCCCGGATCTTGTCGAGCGCGACCTTTGCCGCCTGCTCGAGCAGCGCCATGATCTCGTCGGGTCCCTTGCCCCAGATCGCCGGCGTCACTTCGTTGGGCGGAACGACGCCGCGAATCAGGATGATCCTGCCGCTGCTCGGTCGCGCCAACGCAACGGCCGCATTGAGAACGCCCGTCGCTCGTTCTGAGCCATCATGGGCGACGGCGATGCGCTCGAAACCGACAGGTGCCTTCTGCTCCGGCGCCTGGCGCACGACGAGCACCGAACATTCGGCGCGGTTCGCCACCTTCGCTGCCGTCGTGCCGAGCATGCGCTCGACCGGCCGGTAGCCGTGCGCGCCGAGGACGATGAGGCTCGCGTTCCGCCGCTTCGCTTCGTTGACCAGCATGCGCCAGGGAGCCGCTGCTTCCACCTTCTGATCGATCACGGTGCCCGGGTGGAACTGTTCAGCAGCCTTGGCCACCGCTGCGCGCGTCGATTTGTCGAGCGCGCTCGTGAGGGAATCGCCGTTCCAGGTCGCGAGCTCCGCTGGAATCAGCCCACGGAGCTCGAGCCCTTCGACGGCACCGGCGAGGACGACGCTTGCGTTCATCCTCTCCGCCATCAGGCGAGCTGCTTCGATGACTTTTTGGGCGCGGGGAGAAGAGTCGATACCGACGACCATGACGGGTTTGCTCATGCCTTGGTTCATGCGTCCGAGTTTTCACGCGGCATGCCATGGAAAATCCGAGAAAAGCCGCGAGAAGGGCACCTGCCGGTAACGGAGCGTTTCCAAAACGCTACACCTCAGGTGTGCGCTGCGCTTGACGCGCGTCGGTGGCGCGCGCGTTGCAGACGCGCAGCAGAGGAGACAACCGCATGAAAGAGATCCTGCTTCCGTTCGACTTCTCTCGCCACTCGCAACGCGCGCTCGAGCTCGCGCTCGCGGGCTGTCCGTTCGGGACCGAAGTGAGCCTGACGGTCGTCCACATCCTCGACGCGGCGCTCTACGATCGCATTCTGCCGGGGCGCCCTTTGCCACCGGTCTCTGCCGTCGACGGCTTCCTGCGCGCTGAAGTGGCGAAGGCGAGCGCGCAAGCGCCGGCGAAGATGGCGAAGGTCACGGTGCGCGTCATCACGGGCAAGGTCGTCCCTGAGCTCGCATCGTTGCTGCGAAGCGCGGCGTATGACGGCGCCGTGATCGGTGGCCAGGGCCACGGCGGCGCCGCCGAAGCGCTGCTCGGAACCACGGCGCGCAGGCTCGTCCGACAAACGACCGTTCCCGTCTATGTGGTCAAGCGCGCGAACGCGACCACGCTGCCGAAGAAGGTTCTTTGCGCTGTCGCTCTCGACGAGACGGCGGGTGCGGCATTGCTCGCCGGCCGCGACCTCGTCCGGAAGCTCGACGTCGCGCTCGAGACCCTCACCGTGATTCAAACGGATGGCTGGCCGTACGCGGCTCACTTTCCTTCTGACTATACTGGGCAGCTCGCGCGCGAGTGGAAGGATGAGGCGCTGAAGGCGTGCGCGAAGGCCGAAAAGCGGCTCCGCGAGCTCGAGACGGAGATCCTCGGCGAGCTCGCGTCGAAGGCTCAACACGCGGACTGCGGCGCGGTGGCATCGCTCATCGTTCGCCACGGCGAGCGTTACGACACGATCTTGCTCGCGGCACAGCGGGAAGCGCGACCGGCGTTGCTGACCTTCGGCACGACGATCGAAGGCGTCCTCGAGCGAGCGACCACCGACGTCATGATCGCCCGTTAGACGCTGGTCCCTTGCTACCGAAAGGTAACGCGTTCGCCATCAGGGTGACGGGTTGGGATCATGCGAAGGGCGGATCCCACGGCAAACAGGGCCACTTCGGTTGGTGTGTCGTTTGCAAAACCCACCCAGATGAAGACGATTTGGGTTTTGGTGGCGAACAAAGCGCGGGCGGTGGTCCTCTCGACGAGCTCACGGCATGAACGGCCGATGGTCGTCGACGTCATCGAGCACCCCGAAGGCCGGCTCTTGGACAGCGCGCTCAAGAGCGATCGGCCGGGTCAAACCTTCGACAGCCGAGGCGTCGCGCGGCATTCCGTCCAACCGAACGAGAGCCCGAGCAAGCACGAGACGCGCGTCTACGTCCACGAGCTCTCGCTCATGCTCGACGCGGCCGCCGATGCCGGCAAGTTCGACCAGCTGGTCCTCGTCTGCTCGCACGAGCTCCTCGGTGAGCTGCGCAACGCTTTGCACGCGCAAGTGTCCGCGCGGGTGGTGCTCGAGGTCGCCAAGGACATCGCCAAGTGGAGCGACCCGGAGATCATCGCCGCGGCCCGCAAGATCATCGACGAAGAAGGTCGGCTCGGCGTGAGCGGAGCCTGAGGTGCGGATGCGATCCGCTTCAAAGAAGGCACACCTGATAGCGCTCATCGCGACGCTGCTCGTTGGCGCCGCGAGCGTCGAGAAGCGCATGCGCAAGCCGCCGCACATTCCCGCCGAGACGATGAAGGCGCTTGGTGAGAGGATGAACGGACACGGCTTGGCGATGATGGGCTTGTCGCTCGCCGTGGTGTTGCTCGAGTACGACGGGGTTCAGAAGATGGCCGAGGGCATCGTCACGGAGCCGAAGTTGAAGCGTCCCGCGACGAGCGATCCGTTGCGGAGCTTGCCGCCGCGCTTCTTCGAGCTCCAAGACGAGCTCAGCGTGCGCGCGCAGGCGCTGGCGGACGCGGCGAAGAAGAAGAACGACGCGGAGATCGGAGCGGCCTACGCACGAATGATCGAGGCCTGCGTCGCCTGCCACTCGGCGTACTTGGCGCCGGCGAAGCCGCAATAGCGATCTTCGAACTCGGGTCTTCGGCCCTCGGGCGGGTTCAGGGCACTGTGTACGGCTTCAGCGGATTCTTAGCGAACGCTTCGAGCAGCTCCCAAAGCGCGCCGGCGGCCGCATCATCCACGTCGGCGATCGCCGGCATCATGAGGCCTTTGTCGTGCGCGTCGGACTCCCGGTGACGCACGTGCATCGCGAGGCTCTTCGGCGAACGATAGGTGTAGAGCGCGATCGGCTTGACGTAGTCCCATCCGAAGTTGGCGCCGACACCGCGGGCGCCGTGGCAGAACTGGCAGCGCTCGCGGAAAGTCGCCAGGCCCGCGCGCACGTTGGGCGCTTCGCTGACCTCGAACTGCCGATCGTAGGCTCTGCCGTTGACGAGCTCGATGCCGGTGAGCGTGCTCGTGTGTCGAAAGGGCGAGAAGCGCTTGTCGGCCGCCGCGACGACGACGACCTTGTTCGAGGTGAAGCGAATCGGCCGCCGATCGGCCCAGGGCTGATCCTTCTTTGCGACGGGAGCGAATTCAGCGGTGCAGGCTTCGGCGCTACAGGTGCGGACGGCGACGAAGACCCCGAGCTTCTCGAGCTCGCGCAGCGGAACGGGCACGAGCATCTCGTTCGAGAAGTGAAGCAGCGCGGTGTCGACCTCCTTCGGCGCCTCGTAGCTGCGAAGGATCTGCTCGAGCGGCACGCCCTCGTAGTCGCCCATGCGATCGTACTGGAGGTCCTTCATGCGTTTGCGTTGCACCGGTTCGAGCGGCACTTGCGCTTCGGCGAGACGAGGCGGTTGCTCGCGGCTGTAGTCACCAGAGGCACGCACCCACACCGGCAGGGCAGGGCTCGATGCGGAGAGCATCGAGACGATCATCAGCGACATCATAGAGTGCGCATCGAGCAAGTTCCGAGCCGTCGCCAGCGCGGCGCTTTGTTTCCCGTTGCGCACACCCGGAGGAAAGTGCGTTACGTCTCGGTGACGTTTCCGGTCGCGACGCGGCGCATACGCCGTGGTACGCGAGCTGCACTTCGAGGTGCGAAACGAGGGACTGCATGTCGCCGACACCCCATCCGATTCTCGTCGCGCTCGATGACTCACCGCGTGCCCCTGCCGTGCTCCGCGCGGGGGACTTCTACAGCAAGGTGACCGGCGCGCCGCTCGTGCTCTTGCGCGTGGTTTCGCCACCGGCGCCGTTGCCGGCCGAGGCCCTGCTCGTCGAGCCTGCCGAGATCGAGCGCTTGCAGTGCGAGGAGGCCCGCGTCGCGATCGAGAAGCTCGGCAAAGGGCTCGTCCCGTCGGTGGCATGGGACGCGGTCGTTCGCGTGGGGATGCCGTGGGAGGTCATCTGCAGCGAGGCGGCGCGGCTCTCGGCGTCGATGACGATCATTGGCTCGCACGGCTACGACGCGCTCGATCGGATCCTCGGAACGACGGCGCAGAAGGTCGTCAATCACGCGACGCGTGACGTGCTCGTCGTGCGCAGCGAAGCGCCGTGGACGAAGGTCGTGTGCGCGCTCGATGGCTCGCCGCGGAGCGCCGGTGTGTTCAAGGCCGCGCGTGTTGTGGCCGATCTCTTCGACGCCGAGCTCGAGCTCGTGCGCGGCGTGACGATCCCGAGCTTGCCGGCGCGAGCGATTCCTCGCGGTGTTCGCCTCGACGAGCTCCTCGTGCACGACGCGAAGCAGGCGCTGTCCGCCTTTGCGCGGGAGGCGGACGAAGTCACGCGCGTGCGCACCGTCGTCGAATTGGAGAACCCGCGTGATCTCGTCGCTCGATGCGCGGCCGGGCGGGGCACGCTCGCGGTGATCGGCGCCCACGGCTATGGCCCGAGCGAGCGTCTGCTCGGCACGACCGCGGGATGGTTCGTCAATCACCTGCGCTGCTCGGTGCTCGTCGTTCGCGGAAACGGGGCATAATGGAACCCATGCGACACTCGGTTGCCCTCGCGCTCGTCCTTTGCACGACCACCGCCTTCGCCGCCGAGCCGCCCAAAGAGTTCGTGCTCAAGGACGCGGACCACTCGAAGTCGACCAAGGTGTCGAAGATCAAAGCGACCGACACCGAAGCCGCGTTGAAGCTCTACGTCGTGGAGAAAGACAAAGCGGCGCCGATCCCCGGCATCATCATCGCGGTGACCGGGCCCGACGGAAGAAAGTACTACGCCGAGGAGACCGACGCCGACGGCTACGCGGAGCTGCTCGTGCCCGTCGGCCAAAGCTACGAGCTCGCGTACCTCGGCCTCGGCCGGCGCGACGTTGCCGCGAAGGTGACGATCGACGGCGAGCCGCGCCAGAACATCAAGCTGACCATGCGCTACAAGCGCTACGACAAGGTCGCCAAGCCAGAGGCGCCCGAGCCGCGCTTCGTGTTGGAAGGTGTGAACTTCGACAGCGGCAAGGCGCAGATCCGGGCCGAGTCGTATCTGCGGCTCGATAGCGTCGTCGAGTACATGACGCACAAGAAGGGCGCGCGGATCGAAGTCTCGGGGCACACCGACAACGCCGGCAACGCGAAGGCGAACAAGGATCTGTCACTGCGCCGGGCGCAGGCTTGTCGCGACTATCTCGTGTCGAAAGGGATCGATGGCGCGCGGATCGTCGCGGTGGGCTACGGCGACGAGAAGCCCATCGCGTTGAATAGTACGGAGGAGGGGAGACAGAAGAACCGGCGCATCGAGGCGACGGAGCTGTAGCGTTAGATGGCTGCTGCGGTCGTTTGCGGCCGAATTCTGGAAGGCGTCGCTGCAACCGCGCGACAGGTCTGCTAGCTCGATCGCATGCGTCGTTCTCTCCTCGTCCTCTGCGTTCTCGTCGCGTGCGAATCCGAGCCTGCCCCCGCACCTGCGCCGCCAACCGTGGTCACGAAGCCCGCGTCCGCGCCGGCGTCGGCGCCCGCGGCGCAGCCCGCATCGGTGCCCGCGGCGCTGCCCGCATCGGCGCCCGCGATCCCTGCTGCGCTGCCGATGGCGATGCCGTCGCTCGACACGAAGGCCGCCGCGCAGCAGCTGAAGAAGCTGCCGAAGCGTAAGTACGGAAAAGACGTACCGAAGTGGGCGAAGACGCCGATCAAGATCGACGCCAAGAACAAGGTCATCCTCGCCGTCGGCGTCGCGCCGGCCGGCAAGATGAACCTGCAGCTCGCGCGCGACACGGCGGAGAACCGGGCCCGCGCGATGATCGTCAAGCTGCGCCAAGGCAAGCCCGAGCTCGATCCCGAGCCGTTCGCCGGCACCCTCGAGGGCGCGCGCATGGTCGACAGCTTCAGCTCGAAGAAAGACGGCAACCTCTACGTGCTCGTCGAAGCGCCGCTGTGATCGCGATCAAACGGTCGCGCTGACATCAGCCACGCAACCGCCGCGGCGCTTTGCCGTATCAGTGATCATGAGCCCCTCCCTCGCAGGCCGCCGGAGCGCCCTCGTTGCGGCGGCGATCGCAGCCGTCGCCGCGCCGGCGCTCGCGTATCTGATGATTCAGCTTCCGCTGTTTACGCCGCACGTCCTCAGCCTCTACGCCGTGTGCGTCGCTGCTCTCGTCGCCTTCGCCGCACCCGCCGGCACGTGGCTCGGCCCGCGCGTCGTCGCCGCATCCGACGCCAGCGGGTGAATCCGCAGCGTCATTTGCGCGGCTTGCGGCGAGTGCTCTTCGCTCCTCGCAGCGCTCGAGCGACGCGACGTTCGACGGCGGCGAGCGAAACGCCTTTCACCTTGCCTGTTCGGACGTCGTCCGCCCGACGCAGGAGCTCCTCTTCCCAGAGCTTGCCGGCGTCGGGATCGATTTCTGGCGAGAGGCTGTCGAGCAGCTCGACCGCGAGTGCTGCGCGCTCGTCTTCCGGGAGCTTCAGTGCCTGCGCAGCGATCTTCGATGCCATGCGAAAAGAGTATTGGGCTTCTCCTCCTTGTGCAAGTCGGCCGATGCGCACGCGCGCCGCGCACGCGTCCTCCGCAACGCCCCCGTGCTCCACAGCGCCCACGCGACGAACACCGGCTGCAGAAACAAGCGCCCGATCCGCTTCGCCTCCGTATCCAACCCAAACGCCGGATCGTGATTCAGATACTGCGACACATTCCCCGGGAAGAACGACAGGGCCCAACGCCCGTGTAAACGAGCATCGCGCCGAGCAGCATGCGCATGACGATCCTCACCACATTCGCCATGCTCCCAAGGTTGGACGCGCCGCCGCATTCGTCTATGGCTGCCGCGTGAACATCGTCCTTTGGATCGTGCAAGCCGTGCTCGGCCTCATGTTCACGGGCACGGCCGTGTGGAAAGTCGTCACGCCTATCGCCACGCTCGCGGCCGCGATGCAGTGGATGGGCCAGGTATCGCCAGCGTTTCCGTATTTCACCGCGCTCGCTGACTTCGCCGGCGGCGCCGGATCGATCTTGCCCTCGCTCACGCGCATCAAGCCGAGCCTCACGCCCTTGGCCGCTCTCGGCTGCGCGGCGCTCCAGGCTTCGGCGATCGTGTTTCGATTCTCGCGCGGGGAGGGCGCCAACACGCCGTTCAACTTCGTGCTCGTTGCCTTGTCGCTCTTCGTCTTCTGGGGCCTGACGCATCCGAGGTGGATGAGACATGTCGCTCGCGTCAGACATCGCTGAAACGACTACGATCGAAGCGTTCTCTCAGGGCGTGACCATGTTGTGGGTCGTGCACAATGGGCTCGATCGCCCACTCAGCAGCGCCGAGCTCGGCATCGTGTTTCGCTGCTTCTATTGGTACGCGCACGAGCCCGAGCTCAGCGATCTGCGCGACGCGGCGCTCGCCGTGATGCCGGTCGTCGGTGGCTATGCGCAGCGCATGCACGACAAAGGCGAGACGGACGCGAGCTATCCGTTGCGCGACGTGCTGCGCGCGGCCGAGATCCTCGCCGAGTACTTGGACGCAGCGAGCCTCACGCTGCGCGGTGACGAGGACGGCGCGGCGATCGTGGTGGCGGCCGCTTACGCAATGGAGGACGAGGTGAAGAAGGCGGGCAAGAAGCTTCTCTCCTCCCCGCCGCACGTCGTGAAGGCGGAGCGACGGCTGCAGGCGCTCGCAAAGACGCGCCCGGGGTTGAAGAAGCTGCTCGCGTTGTCTCCGGCGAAGCGCGTCGAGCGGCTGAAGGTCGTCTTTCGTTGCGTGACGATCGCGAAGAACGACGCCTACAACTTCGTGCGCACGTCGGGCAGCGGATCGCTCGCGTTGATCGAACGCACGTTGAAGAAGCTGCATCCGGCCGATCAGGACTTTCTCCTCCACGGCCTCGACGCGTTTCCGAAGAACCGCGCCGTGCTCGCGCTCTACCGGCGCTTCTTGGCGAAGAAGCGCACGCCGACGTTGACCGAGAACGTGAAGAAGTACGCCGACCGCGTGCGCCGCGGCGTGCGGACCACGGGGTGGGAGCGCTGAAGTGCGCGCCTACGTCGGCCCTCGGTGCGCAGCCTCGTATAGAACGTCGGGATCGATATCCGCGCCGTTCGGCCAGACGATCGTGCCGAGCTGCGCGTCCACCGACACGCGCGCGAATGCTTCGTGGCTCGTTCGCAACGGCTCGAAGATCGGTCCCCGCAGGTACGGCGTGAGGTCGAGCTCGCTTTCGGTTCCGTCCGTGAACCCGAGTCTCACGCGGAAGCCGTTGAGAGGTCGAACCGTCCGAATGCGAACCATTGCGAAAGTTTAGTCGAGTGGCGCGATGGCGTCGAGCGGCAACCCGGCTTCGGCCTTCTTCCAGTTCGCCTGGAGCTCGTGTTGGCGCGCTGCTGCCCACTCGCGGACGAGCGCCAGCGCTCTGCGTTGGATCTGCCCACGAAGCACGCGCAACGTGTCGATCGCTATCAACGCCTCCCGGCCGCCGTAGTAGGCGTGAAAGTGCGGTGGGGCATGGTCGGAGTAATAGATTGAAATCGTGATGCCGTAGAATTCGCTGATGCGAGGCACGGGCCTGGTCGCTTTCTGGGGGATTTCGACCTTGGCACACGACGACGTCAGATCTGGTCGCTGTCGACGTTCAAACTTGAACCCCGCGCTCCCCTCTGTCTTCCTCCCTACCGGGGAACCTCTTGCTCGACGTCTCGACCGCCACCTGGCTCGCGCGCGAACGCCAGCTCGTCGATCGCTCGCGCGCCGGCGATCACCGCGCGTTCCACGAGCTCTACGACGCCTTCGCACCGATGCTCCTCGCCGTGCTCTCGCGCCGCGGCCTCGCGCACGCCGACGCTGACGATGTCGCCGCCGACACGTTCAAGACCGCGTGGGAATCGCTCGCCCGCCACAGCAGTGACCGCAGCATCTGGTTCTGGCTCCACGGCATCGCGATCAACAAAGCCGCGGAGCGCCGGCGAACCGCCGGCCGGCAAAACGCCAAGGCCACCGAGCTTGGCTCCTTCGCTGACGATACCGATCCTCCTGACCTCGAAGCAGCCCTCGACTTTCCGAAGCACGTCTCGCGCCTGCACACGACCCTGCCGCGACTGCCCGAGAACTACCGCACTGCCTTGCAGCTCCGCGTTGCCGACAGTCAGCCGCGCGAGACCTGCGCGCAAGCGATGGGCCTCACACTTGCCGCCTTCGACAAGGTCTGCGCACGTGCGATCCTCGCGTTGAAAGAGCTCTGGCATGAGTGACGATCCCTCCGACGATTCCATCCGCGCCTTCAACGAAGCGCTCGACAGCGGCAAACCGCTGCCCGAAGACGCATCGCAAGAAGCCCGCGATATGGCAGAGATGGCCGCGCTCATGCGTGACGCCGCCCATGCGCCGTCGGCCGAGCGCGTCGCAGCGGTGAAGCAACGCCTCCAACTTCGCCGGCGCCCGTCATGGCTCGTGCGCGCCGGCGTCGCGAGCGCGATCGGTGCCGCCGCGGCGATGCTCATCATTGTGCTCCAACGCCCGCCCGAGCCGACGCCGCTGCCCACGCCCGAAGCGAAGCTCATGCAGCTCCAAGCCGACGCGATCAAAACCCACGACACGAAAACCGCCGAGCAAGCGCTAGACGGTTACCGGCGCGATCTCGTGCGCCTCCCGCGCTTCAGCGCCGCCGAGCCGACGTACGCGAAGGTGGACGACGCGATGAACCGCGGCGACACCGCTACCGCGCGCGCGTTGCTGCTCACGCTCGTCGAGACGCCGCCGCGAGCGATCGCCGCGAACGATCGCGACGTCCTCCGCCGCGACGCCCTCGCGCGTCTGGCCTTGATCGATCTGCGCGACAAGAAAGCCGACGCCGCTCTCGCCGACGCCGAGCGGGGCCTCGCGCTTGGACAAAGCGCAGACATGCTCACCGTCAGCTTGCTGATCGTGCGCGCGAACGCCCACCGCGAGCTCGGCCACACAAAGGAAGAAGACGCCGACATCGACGCGGCGATGACCTTGCTCGAGCGCATGCTCGACGCGATCCTCGGTGAGCCGTGAAGCGCGTCGCGTTGGTCTGTCTATTATTGTCGGGTTGCGCCGTGACCTTCGACTCGCTCGAAGCCTCGCTCGACCACGCGCTCTCGAACGAAGCACCACGGTGCGGCGACGCCGAGCACGTGCGGCTGACGATCTGCAATTTGGCCGAGCGCAGATGCGAAGAGGGAAAACCCGCGCTCGAATGCGAAGCGGGTAGGGCGCGCTGCGAAAAGGCGCGTCAGAAAGTCGCAGAGCGTTGCACGGGCGGCGCGGTAGACAATCGATGAACGGACGATAGCGCGGCGCCGCAAACATCACGGCGCCGCGCTTCGTTCATTTGGGCGTCCGAGTCGCCCACTCCTGGGGACTACGCAGGAACCTTCTCAGACACGGCCGGCGGCTTCGGCGTGTCCGTTGTCGACACGTTCGTCTTCGCCGGCGCGTCGCCCTCCTTGTCCGAGTTCGCGATCGCCGTCTTCTTCGGCTGCGGCCCTGGCGCGAAGAAATCGTTCACCGGCTCGATCTGCGTGGCCACGCTCACCACGTCTTCGGCCATCGCGTTGAGCAGCCGATAGTACGTGAGGAACGTGCGGTACGCCTGGGCGCGGCGCTTCAAGATCGTGTCCTCGACCCGCGCGAGCGTCACCGCCAATTCCCCGCGAACCAAGTGGAGCGTCTCAGTCATCTCGAGATCGTCGAACATCTCTGGGATCGACCGCCCCTCCACCTCCATTCCGCGCTCCTTTGCCAAAGAGGCCACGAGCGGCGCGTGGCGCTCGAACCCCCATCGCACCCCGGCGAGCCGCTGGCGCTCCTCCGGTGTGAGCTGCGCGACGTCTTGCGACAACACGTGGCTCAACTTCTTGCTGCTTGCCTTCACTGCTTCCAACTCCAACTTCACTTCGCTCTTCTTCTTCATGACACTGACCCTTTCTATGGTTTTGAGGGCCGAACCATTCGACCCTCTGATCCCTAGTTGCCGCTCGCGGCGAAAGCTGACGCGAACGCGTGTCGATTTTTCATTTTTTTTCGCCGGCCGGACGCGGACCCTAGGGTGCCTAGGGTCGGAACGTAGTGTTTCTGCCTTGTTAGCGTGGGCGTGTGGCGGCGCGGGCCTAGAGCGGCTGCGTGTGGACCGTGGCATCGTGGCCGCGATCAGGCTGCGCGCCGGCGTTGTCGGCGTGGGTGCGCCGGGCTTCAGGGGCGAAGCGATCGGGTGGACGAGCGAGCGCGCCTAGGGTGCGACCGTGGGCGGGCTGCGGTGTCCCCCTAGTCGTCCTGCCTGTCGACGATGCACCGTCGTCCCACTGTTCGAAGCGCCGTGCACTGCAGCTCGACGTCGTCCGTTTCGAACAAGCAACCGCGTTCGGCGAGCGCCCATCGTGCGTGAGCGCTCGCGCTTTCGGACAAGAGCTCGTGTAGGGTGTCGATGGATCCGAAGCGATGGCACGAAAGCGAAAGACACCGAGCTCCGGCGGGACGTTGCTTGGCGACCCCGTCTCCGTCATCGCGCCGCTCCATCGCACCAAGCGCGTCGAGGTCGACAGCCGTGGCGAAGTTTGGTTCGCTGTGGACGAGGCGGGCGATGAGTGGGTCACAAAGGAGGTATCCGGAGCGAACCTGGCGGCGGAAATACTCTCCTGGCACCTGGCGCGTGCGATCGGTGTTCGCATCCCTCACGGCGCTGCCGTTGTGCCTCATGATGGCACGACATCCTGGGCAACGCGGACGATCCCGAACGCCTTGCACTGGACGCCGTCACTCGGCGAAGTCGTCGATCCCGTCGATGCAGCAGGCGTCCTGGTTCTCGACTGTTTGATCCACAACGGCGACCGGCATGAGGCAAATCTGATGTGGACCCCGCTGAAGGGCGGCAAGGGCCTCCTACACGCGATCGACCACGATCTCGCGGCAATCGGGGACGTTGAGGAATTCCGCGACTTGGTCGTGTCACCCCCTCCTCGGTTGAGCCACGCTCCTGGGTTTCCTTACTCGCGGGCGGCCTCGGCCATCGGACGATATGTCGATGCAACAAACGCCTTGTCTCGCGCGCAGCTGACCGCCTATGTGCGCGATGCGCTCGATTGGGCAAAGAGGAGCGACAAGACAGCCGAACACACCGATACGGTGTACAATCGCTGCCAAGCCATCGGCTCGATCGTGGCGCAGTATTTGAAGGAAGCCGGAGTAAGCTCATGAACGCGCGGTATCAGTTGTTGCAGTACATGCCGCACGCGCTGCTGGCAGACGCGATTACGATCGGCGCGCTCGTTCGCGCGGATTCGGGGACTGAGCTCGTCTTGCCGAAGAAGATCCGTAAGCTCGCAGGCGTTGGTGGCGAGAACGCGGATCAAACCGTGGCAAGCGCCGTCGAGCGATTGATCGAGGCGGGTGCGTCGGGCGCGACGCCGAACAAGCTCGGGCCCTATTTTCATTTGTCCGAAGAGCGCGAAGCCCCGCACCAGCAGCTGCAGGCAACGGTCGAGTGGTTGCGTCGCCTTCTGGCTTCGGCGTTCAAGCGTTCGTCGGAGCGGGGGCCGCAGTCCGCCACGCGCCTCACGAGCGCGCGCAAGCATTTCCTCGAGCCGAATGCGCTCGCAGGTGTCGTGAAGAAGAAGTTCAAGCCGAGTGGGGAATGGCGCGACACGAAGCTTGCGCACTACTCGTCGCTCTTGAAGCCCGTTTCGCAATGGGTTGGCGCCGGTGCGCGCGTGATGCTCCTCGAACCGCTGGACGTGGACCTCGTGACCTTCGATGGCGAGCTCGAAAAAGTCGGCACGGAGATGATGGCCTACGAGAACGCGGTCCACCGCGCGAAAGTGGCGAAGGGACCTGAGCTCATCACCTACTTGCTCGGAGATGGAAAATCGGGCCGGAAGAAGGCGGCAGAGCGTTTGCTCAAGGACTTTTCCGAGGTGCTCGACGTCGCGCGGCCCGCGCACGAGAAAGAGCTCGTCGCGCGCATTCAGCGAACGGCGCATGCGACGGAGAGTACGGCGCACCACTAGTCCCGCGACCGCGTGAAGATTGTCCGTAGTCGTCGCCGTTGACGTCGCCGTCGCCGTCGCCGATTTTTTGTCTGCGGCGTTACGCTGAAAATTTGGCGGGCGTGCGATGCTGTGCGCGCTTTGCGTGGATGGGCACGGTCAAGCGGCGCAAGACGAGGTCATTGCCGACGATTAGATTGAGAAAGACTGAGCAGTCGCGGTTGAAGGCGATGACGAGCCGGGGGCAGCATCCGGCCCGAGCCCTGAAGCGTGCTCGAGTGCTTCAACTTCTGCATGCCGGCCTGTCGGCTGGCGAGGCGAGCCTTGGCGCGGCAGTGGCATTGGGTACGGTTCATCGGGTGGCGCGACGGTACTGCAACGGCGGGCTCGATGCGGCGCTTCACGAGCGGGCGCGGCCTGGCAAGAAGCGTCTTCTCGGAACGCGACAAGAAGCTGCGATCGTGGCGATGGTGTGCAGCGAACCACCTCCCGGTCGCGCGCGATGGACTGTGCGGCTGGTGGCCGACGAAGCCGCAACAAGAAAGATCGTCACGACGGTCGGTCGTGAGACCGTTCGTCAGTTGCTTGCGCAACACGAGCTCAAGCCTTGGCGGGAAAAAAATGTGGTGCGTGCCCGCGCTCGACAATGAGTACATCGCCAGGATGGAAGCGCTTTTGGGATTGTACGAGCAACCGCTCGATCGGCATCGACCGGTGGTCTGCCTCGACGAAAGACCCGTGCAGTTGCTGCAAGACTCCCGGCCGAGCAAACCTTTGCGTCCCGGCAGAGGCGTCATGAAGGACTACGAATATGTCAGATGCGGCACGGCAAATGTCTTCTGCGCCGTCGAGCCCAAGGCGGGCAAGCACATCATCAAGGCGACGGCGAACCGAAAAGCCGCTGCTTTCGCAGAGATGATGCGTGACGTGGCGCGAAAGTACCCCCGAGCCAGAAAGATTCGACTCGTGCTCGATAACTTGAGCACGCACACGGCCAAGTCACTGGTCGCGCGATTCGGCGAGCGTCGAGGAGCGGCACTTTGGCGGCGGTTTAAGATCTATTACACGCCCAAGCACGGCAGCTGGCTAAACCAAGCGGAGATCGAAATCAGCCTGCTCTCTCGCCAATGCCTCGGCAGGGACAGGATCAGCAGCCTCGATTCGCTTGGCCGCCGGTGCGCTGCCTGGCAGGCGCGAGCCAACGCGGACCAGGTGCGCATCAGCTGGGGCTTCACGCGTACCAAGGCACGAAAGAAATTCCGCTACGAGTTTTGCCCGCGAGTGCGTTGATCTGTTCAACTGTTCAAACAGGGACTTGGAACGGCTGGTTCTCGTTGCATTTGACGCCTCTCTCGTCGTCGTTCACTCGGCGCTGATGCAAGATGCTACGCCTCGTCTTCATCACGAAGATCTCGACTCCTACCAAGCCTCAATCGCGTTCCTGGCGCTCGCAGCGAAGCTCCTCGATCAATTTCCACGCGGCTATGGCACGATGGCGGATCAGCTCAAAAGAGCCTCCCTCTCGGTCCCGTTAAACCTTGCGGAAGGGTACGGAAAACGCAGTCAGGTTGATCGCGCGCGCTTCTACGACATCGCTCGTGGCTCGGCTCATGAATGCGGCGCCTTGCTCGATGCAACCAGAGTGCTCGGGCTTGTTGATGAGCGCACGTTCCTCGACGCAAAGACCCTCCTCCACCGCATCATCTCGATGCTCGTCAAGATGTCCTCGTAGCACTCCGCAAAAAAACCGGCGACGGCGACGGCGACGTCAACGCCTACGGCTACGAACAACATTCATGCGGTCGAAGGACTAGGTCTTTCGCTGAGGTGGACGAAACTCGCAGCCGGCCGCTACTCGCGTAGGTCCGGCGTCGTTGCGACGTCGAATCATTGAAAACATCGAAACCCGCGGATATCCACCCGCGGTGCGCGACCTCGACCCCGGCGAAGCAAAAGATCGGCTCATGGCACTCTTGCCCCCAGATGGCTCACCGATCGGCAACGCCACGCTCTACCGAAAGCTCCGCCCGCAAGGTTGGTCGAAGGACGACTTCGCCCGCGTGCGCGCCGCGCTCGTCGCCGAAGGCCGCGTCGCGAAGGGCAAAGGCCGCGGCGGCAGCATCCGGCGTCTCGGTGGCCCGCAGCTCGATCTCATCGCCGAAGCGCCAGTCACGCGCGATCCAGCGATCGAGGCGTTGGCTGTCGACGTCGCTGCCATGGTTCGCGATCGCGGCCGGCTCACGCGACAGGAGATCCTCGACTTCGGCATTCCCGACGCGCTCTATCCGGCCGTGCAGAAGGCCGTCCTCGCCGCTGCGCTCGACGTCGAGAAGGTCCCGAACAAGAACGGCGGCCTCGCGGTGCGTGAGCGGGGCGGCGCCGACGACGGCACACAAGAAGACGTCGCTGCCGTGCACCTCGACGCGTGGGAAGAGGTCACCGTCCAGAAGCTCTGCGGCTGGTTCAAGCGCGAGCAGCTCGAGGTCTTCGTTGGCACCTCGGTGAAGCATCAGCTCCGCAGTCAGCGCACTTATCGGACGCGGGTCGACAGAAAGAGCCAGTCGAAGGAGCTCGCCATCGCGTTGATCACCGCGTACGGCACGGACCTCTTGAAGCAAAAGAGGGATCTTCGCGACGCGATCGCCAAGCTCGTGAAGATCGAACGCGTCGAGAAGTGGGTTCCTGGCCGCGCTGGCGCCCGCGAGTTCGTCGCATTGGCCGGCCTCCCGCTCGAGCTCGCCGGCGAGCCGAACGCCGAGCGTCCTGCCGACTCCGAGATCATCGAACGGCCGATCCAACTCGCGCCGCTCGCCGACTTCCAAAACGAGGTGAAGGCGAAGCTCACGGACATCTTCGCCGGCCGCGACCGGGCGCTGGCATCGCTGCCGACTGGGGCCGGCAAGACGCGCACGGCGGTCGAGTCGATCCGCGAGTACCTCACGCGCCTGCGCAAAGATCGCGGCGTGTCGAAGCATACGGTGCTCTGGCTCGCGCACACTGAAGAGCTGTGCGAGCAGGCGTTCCTCGCGTTTCGCGATTGTTGGCAATCGGCCGCCGACTCGTGCTCGCTCTTTCTCTGCCGTTTCTGGGGCGCCTACTCGACGAATCTAGAGAAGTACCGCACCAACTTCACCGAGACGAAGACGATGCCGAGCGTGCTCGTGTCGACGCCGCAACGGATCGTGAACTTGCTCGACAACGCGAGCCCCGTCGCGAAGACCGCGGCCGCGGAGCTCGAGCAGTCGCTGGCGATCGTCGTGGTCGACGAGGCGCACCGCGCCGGCGCTCCTTCTTACAAACGGATCATCGAGCACTTCGCCGGCGCGACGAGCATGGTCGCCGTCGTTGGGCTCACGGCGACGCCGTTTTCGCGCGTCTTCGATCGGAAGAATCCGCAGCAGCACACCGAGCAGCTCGCGACGATCTTCGAGCAGCTGATCGTGCCGACGACGTCGCTCGGACCGCTCGACGGCAGCATCACGACGCATCGGGAGGTCCTGCAGCAGCGTGGCTACCTCGCGCGCACCGAAAGCCGCACGGTCCAGACGCAGCAACGCGTGACCGCCGCCGCGTTTCCCACCGAGCAGATCGCCAAGGTCGCGGCCGGCGCGTCGAGTGAGTTCCTCGATCGCGCGATCGCCCAGCGTGTCGATCGCGTGGCGCGGCGAATGAAGATCGCCGACGAGATCTTGGCGATCCTTCGTTCAGAGGATCCGAAGGCGTCCGTCTTGTACTTCGGCCCGAGCGTCGTAGATGCGCAGCTCATGGCCATGCTGCTACGCGAGCAAAAGCTTCGGGCCGCGTTCGTCAGCGGCGAGACGCGGATGGCCGTGCGGCGGCGGTTGATCAACGAGTTTCGCGCGGGATCGCTGCAGGTCCTCTGCAACTGCGAGGTCCTCACCACCGGCTTCGACGCGCCGCGGGTGACGCACATCGTGATGGGGCGACCGACTGTGAGCATCGTGCTCTACGAGCAGATCGTCGGCCGCGGCCTGCGCGGCGCAAAGTTCGGCGGCACCGAGACGTGCGTCATCGTCGACTGCGTGGACGACTACCGCGGGATTCAACCGATCCGGCTGGCGCACGAGGACTTTCGGCGAATATGGGAGAGCCGCGCGTACGAGCTCGTGTAGGGCTGACCTACGCCCCTGGATCCGATGCGGTTTCCATGAGACCAGAAATCGCGAAAAACGTGCGCGACCAATCCTGACGCTGACCGCGCGTATGAACGAGACGGAGCGATGAGCCTTGAGCGACAACGTCCCAACGGCATCGAGCATCACCGACGGCGCACTCGACGCCGTGCTCGTCTGCCAGCTGGCCGTCGCGTGGGCCGGTGAGGGCGGAGAGGACGCGCGGCTCAAGTGGTGGGCGACGGATCTCGTCAGTGAGTTCGGTGGCCGCGA
This sequence comes from Deltaproteobacteria bacterium, assembly GCA_020848545.1. Classification (GTDB taxonomy): domain Bacteria; phylum Myxococcota; class JADLHZ01; order JADLHZ01; family JADLHZ01; genus JADLHZ01. Next base: position 74,828 of record JADLHZ010000139.1, read on the forward strand.
TCTCTTTCGACTGCTTCTTCCGCACACGGCTGAATGGGCTGTGTTCGAAGGCGCTCGCGAAGCTGCCCGCCGAACGGACAGCGAGCTTCGAAGCAAAGACGCCAACCCCGATCGCCTCATGACGTTGTATTCATTCGGCTTCGATATCGACGAGCGCCTCGACGAGCGCCTCGCCGACTTGAAGCGCCGCACGGCGTCGCCGCTCGATGCACTTGCCGGCTTGCGCGACGTCGTGGCTTCGCGATGGAACAAAGACTCGTTCTCCGCGTGGATGACGCAGCTCGGTCATGCCGACGCCGTGTCGGCTCCGGCCGGACGCAGACTCAAGGGCGAGCCGCCGCGCGAAATCGATCAGGCCGCGCGAATGCTCGTTGCCGCCTTACATCCGCTGGCGCCTGCTTATCCCTTGCCACACTACAGGAAGCCCACGTGACCGCGCGCTTCGCCGAGGTCACGGCGATTCACACGCGTCTTCTTCGATGCACGCTGGAGGTCGAAAACTCCCGTGCCTGGTGGGCCGCGGCAGCGAGCGACACGGACGAACGCGTCGCCCATCGAGCGTTCGAGGAGTCCTGGTTCGGCGCGCGCTCACTGCCGCGGGTCAAGCTCCTCGTGTCGAACATGCGGCACCGCTACGACGCTTATCCTCACGCGCTCCACGTGCTGCAGCAATGGCGGCACATGGACCCCGCCGCGAGGACGCTCGTTTGTCACTGGCACGTCCAACTCTCGGATCCGCTATATCGCGCGTTCACGGGATCGCTGCTCGTCGAGCGGCACAATGCTCAACGCGCGGACATCACACGGGACGCCGTCGTCCGCTGGGTGGAAGCGCAAAGCCCGGGGCGCTGGACCATCGCCACGCGCACTCAGTTTGCGAGCCAGATCTTGGTGACGGCGCGCGCCGCTGGGCTCGTGAAGGCGACGAAAGATCCCCGGCAGCTCGCGTTTCCCAAGGTGCCGGAAGAGGCGCTCACCTATCTATTATATCTGCTGCGGGGCGTGACCTTCGAAGGGACGCTGCTCGACAATCCCTATCTCGCCTCCGTCGGGATGCTGCCGAGCCTCGCCGAAGATCGGCTGCGCGCGATGTCTGCGTTTCGCTTTCACCGCCAAGGCGAGCTCGTGGACTTCGGCTGGGTGTTCCGGGATCTCGAAGGATGGGCGACCGCTGCCATCGCATCGGGTGCCGCGTGAGCTTGGCCCGGGCGATGGGGGCGCTCAAAGCCGACCTCGTGGGCGATGAAGGCCCGCGGATCAGCACGATGCGCAACTATCGCTTCGCGATCGTCCCTTACCCTCCGAAGGACGAGTTCACGCTGCGCGAAGAGGCCGCCAAGTTGTCGGAGTTCCTCGTCGACAACGGCTGGGTCGTTTTGCCCATCTCCTTACAATCCGTCCTTCTCGACCGAATCGCCGCTCAGGAGCCGGACTGGGCGAGCCGAGTCCAGGCCATGGAGAAGAAGCTGCCGCGCGACCGGGCGCTCGAGTATCTGCGCAATCGCCTACAACCGCTCGTCGAAGGCGACGAAGTGATGGCGGGCATCGCGGATGAATGCGGGCGCCGGATTCGGGAGTTCGCTGCCGCCCATCCGGATCGCGCCGAGCGGACGCTGGTTTTGATCGGCCGCGCTGGGGCCCTCTATCCCTTCTTTCGATCGTCGGCGCTTTTGAAGCGGCTGGACGGTCAGACGAACAACGTGCCGGTCGTGTTGCTCTATCCCGGAGAAGTGCGCGGGCCATCCTCGCTGTCCTTCATGGGCGTGCTCGAACCCGACTCGGACTACCGTCCGCGGATCTACCGATGAAAATCAAAGAGCTCTTCGAATCCGATGTCACGCGGCCGATTGCCCCGGTCGTGTACTTTCACGAGACGAGCCCGGAGAAGCTCGCCGAGGAAGTAAAAGAGTACATCATCACCGGCGGCTGGCCCGACGGGCACCCGAACCACAAGCGAGTCCCGCGCGGCATCCACGAAGAATACGTCCACTTGCTGACCACCGTGACGAACGAGCTCGAACGACCGGGCGGCCCAGACTTGCCCACGTCGTGGATCTCGGGGTTTTACGGCTCCGGAAAGTCGAGCTTCGCCAAGCTGCTCGGGCTCGCCCTCGATGGAAGAGCGCTTCCCGACGGCCGCTCCGTCGCCGAAGCGTGGCTCGCGCGAGACAAGTCGCCAAAGGCGTCGGAGCTCGGCGCGGCGTGGGCGCGCTTGCGGCAGAAGGTGAACCCCATCGCGGTCGTGTTCGACATCGGCGCCAAGGCGCTGAACAACGAGCACATCCACGCGGCGATCGTGCGGCAGGTGCAGCGTCGGCTCGGCTATTGCGGCGCCGATCCGATCGTCGCCGACTTCGAGCTCGGCTTGGAGCGCGCCGGCGAGTGGAAGCGGTTCGAGGAAGTCGCGCAGCAAGTGCTGGGAAAACCCTGGAGCAGCGTGAAGGACAAGGCGCTCGCCGAGGAAGACTTCTCGCTCGTCATGAGCAAGCTGCGGCCGGAGCGCTACTCCGATCCGATGGCCTGGTACACGAGCCGCGCGGGCACGCACGCGGGCGTTGGTTCGCCGGAAGACGCGGTCGCAGCCATTCGCGACATGCTGAAGTTCCGCAGCCCGGATTCACACCTCTTCATCGTCGTCGACGAGGTGTCGCAGTACGTCGTCACGAATAAAGATCGCATCGATCGCTTGCGCGCGTTCGCGGCGGCGCTCGGGGCGACGCTCAAGGGGAAGGCGTGGCTCTTTGCGCTCGGGCAACAGAAGCTCGATGACGACGCCGGCGACGATCTCTCTCTTTGGGCGAAGGACCGCTTTCCGCCGAAGCTGCGCGTTCACTTGTCGCCCATGAACATCCGGGACGTCGTGCACCGGCGCTTGCTCGCGAAGAAGCCCGAGCACGAGCAGATGCTGCGCAAGGCATTCGAAAAAGCGCACGACGATCTCGCGCTCTTCGCCTACGGGACGGAAGGCGCAACGCCCGAGGACTTCGCTGAAGTGTACCCGCTGCTCCCGGGGCACATCGACCTCCTCTTGAGGATCACGACTGCGTTGCGCCTGCGATCGAACCGGGCGCAGGGCGACGATCAGGCGATCCGCGGGCTGTTGCAGCTTCTCGGCGAGCTGTTTCGCGACCAGAAGATCGCGGATGAAGAATTCGGCGCGCTCATCACGCTCGACAAGATCTACGAGGTGCAACACACGGCGCTCGACTCCGACGCCCAGGCGAGCATGACGCGGGTGCTCGACCAATGCGCGGGCGAAGACGACCTGCTCGTGCGCGTCGCGAAGGCCGTCGCGATGTTGGAGCTCATTCAAGAGACGTTGCCGACCGATGCTTCCCTCGTGACGCGCACGTTGTACGAGCGCATCGGCCAGGAGAGTCACGTTCAAAAAGTCACCGATGCTTTGGAGCAACTGCGTAGGAAGAACCTGCTCGGCTACTCGGAAAAGCACGGGTACAAGCTGCAGTCGTCCGCCGGCAAGGAATGGGAGAGTGAGCGCCGTGGCATGTCCGCGCCGGCGGAGGCGCGCAGTGAGATCGTGCAGGAGATGCTCGCGTCGTTGTTGGCTGTTCCCGAGAAGCCGAAGCTCGAGGGCCGTCCGTTTTCCTGGGAGGCGGTGTTTTCTGACGGGCGACAGGCGAATGACGTGGTGCTCGTACCCTCGCGCGACGATGCGACGGTCAAAGTGGACCTCCGTTATCTGACCCAAGAAGATCGTCAGGACAGTCTTTGGGTGCGCCGCAGTGCCGAGTCGGCCTTCGAGAACGTCATCGTTTGGGTGGCGGGCGAGACGGACGAGCTCGACGCTCAGATCCGGGAGCTCGTGAAGTCGCGCGCCATGGTCAAAAAGTACGAGACGCGGCGCGAATCGATGGGCCCGTCGCGCAAGATGCTCCTTCAGCAAGAGCAGAACAACGTGGAAGAGCGAGAGCGCGCTATCAAGCAGACGGTCGCCGACGCATGGATGATGGGGCGCGTTTACTTTCGCGGCGAATCGATCGATCCGCGCGCCTATGGCACCGCGTTTGCGCGAGCGCTGAACGGCGCGGCGACGAGCAAGCTCCCAGCGATCTATCACTCGTTCGTGGCGACGACCGTGGCGCCATCCGAGCTCGTGCCGCTGCTCGAGAGCGAGCTCAGCGGGGTCTCGCCAAAATTTCTCGGCGGCGACTTGGGCATCCTCGAGACCGATGCGGGGCGTTACGTCCCGTCGTGTACGGGCGTCGTTCCGGTGCGGGTGCTCGATGTCATCAAGACGCTCGACGGCATCGGCGGCGCCACGATGCTCTCTCGGTTCGGCGGGCCTCCGTACGGTTATCCATCGACGGTGGTGAAGGCTTGCATCGCCGGGTTGCTGCGCGCGGAGAAGATCCGGATTGTTCCGGAATCGGGCGAAGCGCTCGCCGCCATTCGCGACGCCGGCGTCAAAGATGTCTTCGAGAAGGATCGCGCGTTCAGGCAAGCGAGCTTCTTCGTCGCCGGGGACGACGGCATCGGCTACCAGGGGCTCTCGCGGGTTTGCTCGTTCTTTTCCACGCGCCTCGGCGTGACGCTCGAGCGCGACAAGACCCAAATCGCGGACGCGGTGGCCGCGCAGTTCAATCGGCTCTCGGCGAAGACGCGCCACGTGCTCGAACGACTGTCGCGGCTACCGGGCGATCGCAAGCTGCCTGCGGAGCTCGTGGCCCTGCAAGAAGCGCTGGAAGCGTGTCTGCGAAACGTCCGTCAAACGGTGCCGACGGTGCTTCAGGTCAAAGCGCACTTGGACGTGCTCAACCATGGTGTGCAGCTGCTCGACACCATCGATGCGGAGCTGACCGCGGATGTTCTGGAGAAGATCATCTTCGCCGGCGACACGCGCACACATCACGCGCAGCAACTCGTCGATCTCGGCGGGACCGAGCAGCCGATCGTGGCGGCTGTGGCGAAGCTGAGCGAGATCTTGGGCCTCGAGCGTCCGTGGCGTTCGGCGCCGGAGGCATTTTCGCAGGCAACTCTGGTGCGCGAGGCGTACACGCGCGCCCGTCAGCTGCTGCTCGCGCGCCAAGAAGAGCTTGCAGAGAACGCACGCAGCCGCGTCAAGATCCGCGATGGCTTCAGCATCCTAACGAACGAGCAAGCAAGCCATGTGCTGCGTCCCATCGCCGAATCGCAGACGAGCACCACCGTTGAAGCGGTGGCGCCGTCGCTCGTTCGGCTGCGCGATGCCTTCGACGCTCAGTTGCAGCAAGCCGAGGAGCGGGCGATCGAGATCCTCGACGAGCTGCGCATGCAACGGGCCGCCGGCGCGGCGCTCATCGTCAAGCTGGATCTCGGGTTGAAGAACCGTGAGGTTGGCAGCGCGGCGGACGTCGAAGCCATCGTCGCCGAGGTGCGCGAGAAGTTGATGAAACAGCTCGACTCGTGTGCGCCGGGAACGCGCGTTCGTCTCTTGTGAGGTTCCGATGCGACCATTTGTTCCGTTTCGGGATTCGTCTAATGTCGCGGGGAAGGAAACCGCATGATCACACTCATTGAGGCGAAGGGCTATCGCGCACTTCGCTACGTTCGCCAGCCACTCGGCAATTTCGCCGTGCTCGTAGGCCCAAATGCTTCAGGGAAGACGACGTTCCTGGACGTCCCCGCCTTCCTCGGCAGGCTCGTCGCGGACGGTATCGACGCAGCGGTCGGAGAACGCTCCAAAAATTTTCAGGATCTCACCTGGCGGCGGGAGGGGACGACGTTCGAGCTCGCGGTGGAGGTGTCGATTCCCCATGAGCGCCGGCGCAACCTCAGCGAATCATACGACACGGCCCGATATGAAGTTGGCTTGGGCCTGAACGGCTCGGACGAGGTGTCGCTGCTGACCGAGCGCGTGCTCTTGAAGCAGAGCTCGGCTCAACCGCCCCGGCCGCGCGCGTTATTCCCGGAGAGCGCGATGCCACCCGATACCATTCTGACCCAGAAGCTGGTCGCGAAGGCCGGCGCAAAGCAAGTCATCAGCAAAGTGGCGGACGGCAACGACAACTTTTACGACGAAACGAAAACGAAGGGCACGAGCTACAATCCGTCGTTCAAGCTTGGTCCTCGAAAAAGCGCGCTCGCGAACCTTCCCGCCGACGAGTCGAAGTTTCCAGTCGCTACTTGGCTGAAAGACTACCTCACCGAGGGTGTGCAACGGCTCGTCCTCAATAGCGAGCACATCCGCAGCGCGTCTCCTCCGAACCAAGGGCGTCGTTTCAAGAGAGACGGCTCCAACCTCGCATGGGTCGCGGCCAATCTTCAGAAGGATGACCCTGACCGTTTCAACGACTGGATGGATCACCTGTCGACCGCTTTGCGCGATTTCGAATCGCTACGCGTCGTCGTTCGCGAGGACGACAAGCACAGTTACATGATGTTGAAGTATCGTGGTGGGCTCGAAGTACCCTCGTGGATGGCATCGGACGGCACGATGCGAATGCTTGCGCTCACCTTGCCGGCCTATCTTCCGGACTTTCGCGGCGTCTTCCTCATCGAAGAGCCAGAGAACGGAATACACCCGCGCGCAGTCGAGGCGATGCTGCAGTCCCTGTCATCGGTGTACGATGCGCAGATTCTGCTTGCGACACACTCGCCCGTCATCCTGAGCAGCACGCCTGCGGAAAAAGTGCTGTGCTTTGCAAAGGATCGCGATGGGGCGACGGACATCGTTGTCGGATCGAATCATCCGGCGCTTGCAGCATGGAAAGGCGAGACGAATCTTGGGACGCTGTTCGCCGCCGGAGTGTTGGGATGACCTTGGGGCGGGTCGAAGACCTCATCGTTCTCGTTGCCGACGCGAACATGGAATACGCCGTTCGAGGGTTGCTCACGCGTCATGCCTCGCTTGGGATTCGCAGTCCGTCCCACCAGATTTACGTACACCCAGAGCGAGATCCGGGGTGCTACCTGCGCGCCGCGGAGTTCCTGCAGCCATTTTCGCGGCAGTATCATCAGGCGCTCGTCCTCTTCGATCATGACGGCTGTGGCCAGGAGAGCAAGACAGCGGCCACGCTCGAAGCGGAAGTGAACGCGAGGCTCGACGTGACCTGGAACCGCCGCGCCTCGGCCATCGTGATCGATCCAGAGCTCGAGGCTTGGGTCTGGAGTGATTCACCGCACGTCGGGACTATTCTGGGGTGGGCCGGTCGCGACTTGCGAGCCGAGCTGGTGGCGAAAGGCCTTCTTGCTCAGGGTGCGCAAAAGCCGGGTGATCCGAAGGGCGCCGTCGAGTTCGCGCTCAGCGAGGTCAAGAAACAAAGATCATCGGCGCTGTACAAGCGGCTTGCTGAGCGTGTGTCTTTTTCTCGCTGTACTGATCCGGCGTTCGACCTGTTCAAGCGTACGCTCGCTGGGTGGTTCCCCTTATGACGATGACGTCCGAGGCGAAGAGCCTCCTCTCGTCGACGATCCGCGGGCTGCGCGAGAGGTTGCTGTCCGAGCTGCACTCTTCGGTCGAAGGCACGTATCGGATGAGCCTGCGCGCGCGTGACGCGGGGCTCATGGAGGCCGCGCGCGCGAAGCGGCGGCGGCTCGAAGCGTGGATCGAAGAGCAGGTGCGCATCGAAGCCGGCGGTGCGAAGAAGGGAGCCGCGGACAAGGACGCGCTGCGCGACCGCTTTCGCCGCGACGTCGAGAAGCAAGCCGCGTACACGCTGCTGAACCGGTTGATCCTCTTGCGGCTGATGGAGGCCCGAAAGCTGCGCTCGCCGGAAGTCGTCAGCCGCGGCTGGGAGAGCGCGGGCTACAAGGCGTTTCGTGAGCTCGCTCCGGCGCTGAAAGATCGCGAGAGCGAGGGTTATGCGTTCTTGTTGCAGCTCGTCTTCGACGACATGTCGATGGAGCTGCCTGGCTTGTTCTCTCGCACCGGAGTGTCGGAGCTCGTTCCGATCCCGACTGGCACGTTGCGGGTTCTCGTCGACGCGCTCGAAGATCCTGGGCTCGCGTCTTGTTGGACCGACGACATGACGCTCGGCTGGGTCTATCAATACTGGAACGATCCCGAGCGCGAGGCTCTCGATGCCAAGCTGAACGACGGCGGGAAGGTAGAGCCGCACGAGATCGCATCGAAGACGCAGATGTTCACCGAGCGCTACATGGTCGACTGGCTTCTGCAGAACAGCCTCGGGCCCATGTGGCTCGCGATGTGTGGGAAGCACGGTTGGGCTCCGGAGGTGGAGCGCGACGGAGTGCTGGCGGCGCTCGAGGCTCGGCGCGTCGAGTGGCGGCAGAAGCGCGACAGCGGCGAGGTCGCGTTGACGGAGCTGATGCCGCTGCATTCCGACGTGGAGCGGCGGTGGGCGTACTATCTGCCGCAGCCGCTTCCGGACGATGCGGTCGCGCATGCGCCGGAGTCGGTGCGCTCGCTGAAGATCTTGGATCCGGCGGTGGGGTCCGGACACTTTCTCGTCGTCGCGTTCGATCTGCTCTTCGCATTGTATCAGGAAGAGGCTCGGCACCGCGGGCGTTCGGGCGATCCCGAGTGGCAGCCGCGGCAGATCGTCGAGAGCATCTTGGAGAACAACCTCTTCGGCATCGACCTCGATCCGCGCGCGGTGCAGATCGCCGCGGCGGCGTTGTGGCTGAAGGCGCACGAGGTGGCTCGCGATGCGGCGCCGCGGCGGATGAACCTCGTGGCTTCGGCGCTGCGGCTCGGCGGGCTGAGTGATGACGATCCTGCGCTGGTCGAGCTGAAGCGGCAGGTGGAGGCGGACACTGGGATTCCCGGTGTATTGACCGAGACTATTGTACATGCGCTGCGCGGGGCCGATCACTTGGGGAGCTTGCTCAAGGTGGATCGCGCGGTGGACGAGGCGCTTGCGACGTTCGAGCGCGGGCAGCCGAAGGCGGATGCGCCCGTGCAAGGTGTTTTATTTGGGAGCCCGAAGCCGCAGCAGCTGCGGATGGATCTCGAGTCGGCTCGGGCGAATGTGCTCGATGCGATCGAGCGGTTCTTGGAGAAGCACACGCGGAGCGATGAGCTTGGGCTGCGGTTGCATGGCGAGCAGCTCGCGATTGGCGTGCGCTTCGTGCGGATGGTGCGGGAAGGGCAGTACGATCTCGTCGTGGGGAATCCGCCGTATCAGGCGACTGCCGACTTGAACGAGGCGGACTACGTGATGTCTGTCTACCCAGTCGCAGACCGAGATCTGTTCGCTGCGTTTTTGCTCCGATGCCAAAATTTGGTTCGCGCAGGAGGGATCTGCGCGCTTCTTACGATGCGCGCGTGGATGTTCCTTCCAGGATACGAAGCACTGCGTCGGACATTATTTCGGCAGTCTTCACTCGTTGCAGTGGGGGACTTCGATCGAGGCGCGTTTGAGGCCGTTCTGGATGAAGTGGTCGCGGTCGCGGCGAGCGTTTTCGGTATTCATTGGAGGACAGAGCACGGTGTCGCTTTGCAGCCGACGCCCTTGGACGACGTTGCACGCGATAATGAACGAACAGCCCGCAAGAGAGCGAACACACGGTTGCACATCGGGAGGCACCGCGTTGACTTGTCCTTCGTCGTTGGCAACGAAGGTCACCTCGTCATTTATTGGTGGGACCTCGCTCAATGGGAGCGATATGCCCGGTCGCCGAAGCTCGCGTCCTCTGCCTTTTGCAGAGAAGGCGTCGGAACGAAAAACGATCCACGATATGTCCGGAATTGGTGGGAAGTTCGCAAAGTATTTGCCTGTCGATTCCCTCAGGGGGGAGTTCCGGACGCCAAAGAGTGGCGATGGATTCCCTTTGTTAAAGGTGCTGAAAGTAAGGAGTGGTTCGAACCGCTCGATACAGTAATCGACTGGGATCGGAACGGCCTTCAGATAGCGACTTTCGATCGGAGTCGCTATGGTCGTGGTGCGCGTGAGTATTTTAAATATGGCGTCGCTGTCCGGACAATAGGGCGACGGTTCTCGGCGAGAGCACATCGATACAGTTCAATTTTTGGGCATGCGGGGACATCGGTATTTTCAAGTTCATTGACCGTCCCAGAGTTGCTGTGCCGGATGAACCGGTTTGAAGCGCAGTCGTTTGTTTCGTCCATCAGTCCGGCGGCAGGATTTAAAATCACGGACGTGAGGCGGATGCCCCTCTATGACATCGGTGCGGAGAAAGCGGTATTTTCAATCATCGATCGAGCATTCTCAGCCGCAGAGATACACCGCGAATCCTCCTTCGAGTTTAGGCAGCCCGGACCGTGTCCATGGCGCCACGCACAACAGTGGGCGCAGCAAGCCGTCGATCGTCCAGAAAACGCGCCGCTGCCCGAGTACAAGGAAGAGCTCGACCCCGAGCCACCAACCGACCACCTGAGCTTCGCGCTCGGCGTCGCCCTCGGACGCTTCGGCGCCAACGGCGAAGGCATCCTCGACCCGCAGACCGCCGATCTCACCCACACACTCCCCGCCGGCATCTGCTTCCTCGACGGCACATTAGAAACGAACGACGATCGCGACAGCCTCGGCGACAAAGCCTGCAAGCTCCTCCACGAAAAGTGGGAAACCTACGGACCGGCGATCGACAAAGACACGGACCTGCGCACCTGGCTCCGAACCAGATTCTTCCCAGACGTCCACAAGGGCATGTACGAAAATCGCCCGATCCACTGGCCGCTCTCGTCGAAGAAAAAAACCTACGTCGCGTGGGTGAACATCCACCGCATGAACGAAGGCACGCTTCGCACGCTGCGAGCGAAGTACCTCGACCCGACGAAGAAGCGCATGGACGGCGAGCTCGTCGATCTCAGAAAAGCCCGCGACGGCGCCGACGCAAAAGCCGCCCGCGCGGCCGACAAGCGCATGGGCGATCTTCAAGACGCCAAAGAAGAGCTCGATCAATTCATCAAGGACGTCGACGCCTGCGCCGAGCGCGGTGCGCCCCCAACCGACGCGAGCTGCAAACCGCGAGAACGAGAAGCACGCTACGCGCCCGACCTCGACGACGGCGTCATGATCAACAGCGCCGCGCTCTGGCCGCTGCTCGACCCGCAGTGGAACAAGCCAAAATCCTGGTGGAAAGAGCTGAGCAACGCGCAGGGAAAGAAGGACTACGACTGGTCCCACCTCGCGATGCGCCATTGGCCGACGCGCGTCGACGACAAGTGCAAGAAGGATCCTTCCCTCGGCGTCGCGCACGGATGTTTCTGGCGCTATCACCCGGCGCGCGCGTTCGCGTGGGAGCTGCGGCTGCAAGACGAGATCGGCCCGGACTTTCGCATCGCAGAGAAACCCTACGATCCCTTCGGCGACGGAAAAGAAACCGACGACGACAAAGCGCTCCGTGCTCGCTTCATCGACGAGCATCCGACGCTCGCGCTCGAAGCCATCGAGAAGGAAGCGCTGCGCCGCTACCGAAAGCAAAAGCAGCCGCAAGCCGAGCTGCGCCTCCTCGACCCAGGCCTCTGGTCGACGCTTCCCGCCGAATGCTGGGCGCTCGAGCTCCGTGTTTCCGAGAAGCAGGGCGCCGAATTCTTTCTGCGCGCGCCCGACGAAGCGAAGGTGCGGAAAACATTCATCAAAGAGCACCCCGCCGAGGTGTTCTCGCGCTCCACTCTTGTCTCGAACTTGAAGCCCGCCGAAGTCGTGACTGACCCCGACGAAGAAGGCGAACCGAGCGAAGAAGAGGAAGGCGAGCAAGCGCTCAGCTAGCGACAAAACACTTGCTAAATTCCATGTATCATCTGTTTTATTTGTCGTTTGCGCAGAAAGTTTGCAAGTGTTAGGTTTAAAGCCATGCTTGTAGAGTTCAGAGTCGACAATCATCGCTCCATCCGGGACGAGCACGGGCTCACGATGGAGGCGTCGAACGTCTCCGGCGACGTGTCGCGGGTCCGCGACGTCGCTGATCTCAAGCTCTTGCCCGTCGCAGCGCTCTACGGCGCCAATGCGAGCGGAAAAACCAACGTTTTGGCCGCGATCCAGTTCATGCGGGACGCCGTCGCTTGGTCAGACCGGTTATGGCCACCCGATCAGGGCGTGCCGCGCGAAGCGTTCGCTTGGGGCAAAAAACGAAGCGACCCGTCGCTCTTTCAGGCCACGTTCATCCTGAGCGGGGTCAAACACGAATACGGTTTTGTCGTCGACGACGAGCGCGTCGTCGAAGAGTGGCTCAAGACTTGGCCGAATGGTCGGGTTCAGACTTGGTACACACGCGACGGCCAATCCTTTGATTTCGGTGAGCGCCTTCACGGCGAAAACCGCGCTGTCGAAAAACTGACACGACCGAACGCGCTCTTTCTTTCAGCCGCCGCGCAGTCGAACCACAAGCAGCTCAGTGTCATCTACCGTTGGTTTCGCGGCATCCTCGGGCACGTCGCCCCGGAGCGCATGGTTGCGTTGATGGCGGACGGTCCTGCTCGGTGGTTCGCGGAGGACGCGCAGGGCGACTTGCTCCAACAAGAGAGCATTCAGAGCTTTCTTTCCATGCTCAAGACGACAGACATCGGCGTCGTCGACATCAAGGTCACGTCCGACGACGGCGGAGCGCCACAGCGTGGGCGCCCCCGTCGGATTCTCCTAAAGCATCGGGGTCCGTCCGACGACGCTTGGCTTCCTCTCGAGCAGGAGTCGCACGGCACGCGCCGCCTCTTTCGGCTTGGACCTCGGGTCATTCACGCCCTCCAGCACGGAGGCATCGTCATCATCGACGAGCTCGAAGCGGGCTTTCACCCGCTGCTCGCCCTCGAGATCGTCCGCGCGTTTCATGATCCGAAGAAAAATCCGAAGAACGCGCAGCTTCTATTCACGACGCATGACACGAACCTTCTCGGAACCGTCGTCGGCGATCCGGTGCTGCGTCGCGATCAGGTCTGGCTCACGGAGAAAGACGAAAGCGGCGGCACGCGCTTCTATCCGCTCACCGACTATCAGCCGCGAAAGAGCGAGAACTTGGAGCGCGGCTATCTGCAAGGACGTTACGGCGCGATCCCGTTTCTCGGCAATCTCGCGTGGACGGAAAAACCCTGAATGCCGCGGCGCGATCGCCAACAGCGGGCGCTGCGGCGTCCGCCGGGGCCACCGAAGAAACGCATCCTCATCGTTTGTGAGGGCAAGGTCACGGAGCGCGAGTACCTCGAAGCCTTCAAGAACTGGCGCAAGAACCCCAGGGTCGAGATTCGTATTGAAGGTCCAGCCGGCGTTCCTGTGACCCTGGTCAAACGCGCCAAGGCACTGAGGGACGAGGCGATCGCGCTGGCAGAGAGACATGATGACCAGACGTACCTCTACGACGAAGTCTGGTGCGTCTTCGACGTGGACAAGTTCGGCGAGCTCATCCCCGCTGCGCGCGATGAGGCGCAAGCGAACGGGCTGAAGCTGGCGATGTCGAATCCGTGCATCGAGCTCTGGTTGATCCTGCATCTGCGCGACAACCCAGGACAGCACGATCACCACAAGATGCAGGCGATATTTTGCGCCCTGCAACCAGCAGTGCCGGAAAAGCACATCGATTTCGCAATGCTCTCCCCCGGTTATGAAGAGGCGTTCCGGCGCGCCAAGCGGCTTTGCGACGATGCGACTGCGCAGGGCGAGCCTTGCCGCAATCCGACGACCGAGATGTACCTGCTCACGGACTCGATAGACGAGGACGGTCGAGCAGCACGAAAGGCGGAAGCAGATCGGCGACGGGCCGAGGAAGAAGCGGACTCACGAGGGAAAGCGAAAGCCGCCGCGGAGAGAGCGCACGCGCAGTACGATGCAGAAAGCAAAGCGGCCGACGATGAAGTGAAGCGTTCGGGGGAGTGATGGGACCCGTCTCCGAGACACTCGCAGTCGAGATCGCCATCGAGATGAGCAGCAACCCCGTCGTGTACCTGCTCGACAGCGAGGCAAACTACACGGCGTTCATCGACGGGTGGGCGAGCGTTGCGCCGTATCCCGTGCTCGCCTTTCGCGGCAGCCACCTCGAGCTGATGGCCTCCCTCGCGAAGCACGCAAACGGCGTGAATGCGACGCCGCTTCTCGTTCACTTGCCGGGCTTCAACGACGAGACCGTCCGTCACTCACCGTTCTACGAGGTCTGCGCCGCCGGCAAGCGTATGCAAAAAGCGCTGGCGACGCTGGTGACTGACGCGGCCGCCGGCCGGGCCCTGCCGGATCAGATCAGCGCATACGTGAAGCGCCAGGGACTCACGCTCGAAGACGCGGACGCTTGGTTGGCCGGCCTAGACGCATCGAACAGCGGCGCGCTCGGCGGGCTGCTGCAGAACATGACGATCGACGCCATCGTCGACGATCTTCTCGCGGGCGGTTCGTTGGCGAGCCGCATGGGAGAGGAGCGCGATCGAAGCGCGCTCAAAGAACATTTCGCACGTGCCCTCGGGCTCAACGACGCGTGGCGCGACGAAGGCGATCGCCGCGCGACACCACGCCCGCGTGACCTCGCGTTTCTCGGCGTCAGCTGGGCGCTCGCTGTGGAATACACGATGGATCTGTCTCGTCCGCCGGTGGACGAGCGGCTCTGCGAGATCCACAAGCTCCCCAAAGCCGTGCATGAAGCGTGCTTCCGTCTGGCGCAGCACACCCGCGAACGCCATGCGGCGTTCTACAAAGACACGGCGACGGAAGCGGAGACCTGGCTCGCTGACGAAAAAGCGATGCTCCGTGCTGAAGAGCTCGGCCACATCGACACCTTCGCATTCGAGGAGGCGACGATCCTCTCGGCCGCGCTCGATGCGTTGCGCGACACAAAGTTCAAGCGCGCGTTCGACTGGGCTGAGTCGCGCGCGGCAGGGGAGTCGTTCTGGACAAGAGCAACGCCCGACCGCCGTAACGCGTGGCAGCTCGTGCGCGACGCGGCGAAGCTCGGCCTGGCGATCGAAGCCGCGGGTCCGTCGCTCGGGCATGTCACGTCGCTCGACGCGGCAACAGAACGCTACGTCGAGCACGGTGCGGCGGTGGATCGCGCGCACCGCTCACTCATACAGCAGCGAGAGAGCCTCCTCTATCCGCAAGTGACCGAGTTCCACGTGCTGCGCCCGCGTCTCGATGAAATGCACGCGCGCTGGCGAGCGTGGGCGGATGCATGGGCGACGGATTGGAACGGCGTTTGTCAGCGGAGCGGCTTTCTTCCAGCCGCCGATCTGCAGCAGCGAACGTTGTTCGATCAGGTCGTCAGGCCCATCGCCGCCGATCCGCTCGCCCCGAGCGACGTGACGGCATACTTCGTCGTCGACGCCTTTCGCTTCGAAATGGCCGAGGAGCTCGCCGATGCGATCGGTGAGCAACCCGCAACGAAGAAACAACTCCGCGCCCGGCTTGCCGAGCTTCCAACCGTCACGGAGGTGGGCATGAACGTGCTCGCGCCTGTGGCAGTGAACGGCAAGCTCAAGCCCGCGCTGCGCGACAATCAAATCCAAGGGTTCTCCGCCGGTGAATACCGCGTCGATTCACCAGAGACGCGCCGGCGCGCCATGTTCGATCGCGTCGGCGGCGCCGGCTGCCCGCGGTTGCCGCTAAGAGACGTCCTCACCGAGGACGCCGCATCGTTGCGGCGCCGCGTCGCCCAATCGCGGCTCATCCTCGTGCACAGCCAAGAGATCGACATCCTCGGCGAGGACGGCGTGGGGATTCCGCTTTTTTACAAAGTGCTCCAAGACTTGCGCGCGGCGTGGCGACTACTGCGCGAGGCTGGCGTGCGGCGCTTCGTGTTTACGGCCGATCATGGCTTCTTGCTGCTCGACGACAAGCTCGGCGACGCGCAGAGGCACGGCCGCCCGCGCGATCCCAAGCGTCGCTATGTGCTCACGGAAGTCGCCGCCGATCACCGGGGCGAAGTGCGCGTGCCGCTCTCCCAGCTCGGCTACGAAGACACGAGCGCGCAGTTGATGATGCCGCTCACGGTGAACGTCTTCGACGATGGCCGCGGCGTTCCGAGCTTCGTCCACGGCGGAAACAGTCCGCAGGAACGCGTGATCCCAGTGCTCACGCTCATCCATGGCCGCCCGGCCGGACGCGATGAGCACACCTATACGATCAGCGCTCGGGCCGGCGAAGGCCTCGCCGGAATGCACTGCATCGAAGCGCAGGTCGACGTCACGCAAGGGCAGATGTTCGGCGGCAAGCGCTCGATTGAGCTCGGTCTCGTCGTTCACGACGCGCTTCCTTCGGCCACCGTCGAGCTGTGCCAAGCGCGACGAGGCGCGAAGGTGGCAGGGAACGTCATTCAGGCCGACATCGGCGTTCCCTTCGAGCTGTTCTTCAGGATCGTTGGAGCAACCGATGCTCGGGCTCGCGTGGAGCTGCGTCACACCGGCACCGAGGCAGGCGACGTCAGAAGCACCGTCCTCGACGAACGTTTCTCGGTGACGGTGGCGGGGGGTCGCGCGCCGAGCGCCGAAGCGCCGCCGAGCACGACGAGTTGGCTCGCCGAGCTGCCGGCCGGAGGCGTGAGACAGGTGTTCGAGCACGTGGAGAAGCATGGCGCGATCACCGAGACCGAAGCGGCCAACATGCTCGGCGGCGCCCGCGAGCTGCGCAAGTTCGCCCGCGAATTCGAAGACTTTGCGAAGAAAGCGCCGTTTCGCGTCCGCATCGAAGTCGTCGCCGGAGTGAAGCGCTACGTGCGCGAGGGAGCGGCATCATGAGCGAGCTAACGACACGAGACATCGCGCACGTCTTCGAATCGCTGCGCAAGGGGCTCGTTCCCGAACGCGGCATCGAAGCCTTCGCGGTGGGGATCGACGCGCGACGCGGAGAGCTGTCGCGGCAGATGGACCTGGCAAAGGACGGCGAGGGCACGATCAAGTTCCTGCGCGGCGGCTACGGCTGCGGCAAGACGTTCACCGCGCGCTTGGCGGTCCTCGACGCGCAGCAACGAAAGTTCGTCACCAGCTTCGTCGTGGTTTCGGACAACGATCTGCACTTTCACCGCTTCGATGACGTCTACCGAAGAGTGATGACGGAGCTAGGCACAGCGTCCTGCGCGCGAGGCGCCCTCTCCGACGTTCTCGATCGTTGGATCGGCCAAGTCGAAGACACGCTCATCGAAGGCGGGGCCGACCCGGATGCGAAGGACTTCGATCAGAAGGTGCGCGCGCGGCTCGAGGCCGATTTGGACGCGGCGACGCGGGGAGCGGTGCCGCAAGACTTCGTCCGCGTGGTGCAGGCGATCTTCGACTTGAAGCAAAAGGGTAACGCTGCCGATGCGGGCTCGCTCATCTCCTGGTTGTGCGGCAGCGAGAACGTGAGCGCGGGGATCAAACGCGACGCCGGCATCAAGGGCGAGATCGGAAGCAGAGACGCGCTCTCATACCTTCGCGGCGTGCTCGAGATCGTCAAGGCCGCTGGCTACGCGGGCATGGTGATCGTCATCGACGAGGCCGAGACGATCCTGCGGATGCGCAAAGACTCCCGGCACAAGTCGCTCAATGGAATACGCCAGATCGCCGACGCTGCCGGATCGTACCCAGGCTTGCTGTGGCTCTTCACGGGCACTCCGGACTTTTTCGACTCGCGTCATGGCGTCGCCGGGCTCGCGCCGCTTCACGATCGCATTCACTTCAAAAAAGACGGCAAGTTCGCGAGCCTTCGCCAAGCGCAGCTCGAGCTCACTCCCTTCGACGCCGAGCGCCTGCGGGCAGTGGCGCTGCGCCTGCGTGAGCTCTTCCCTGCCGCCGATCGGCAGCGCTTCGAACGCGCCGTCAGCGGGGCGTTCATCGATCGGCTCGTCGACGAAGTGACCGCTGGCTTCAAGGGCGACGTCGGAGTGGTGCCACGGCAATTTCTGCGAGAGCTGGTCACGCAGATGGACCTCGTCGACGAACAAGCCGAGTACGATCCGATGACGCACTATGGCTTCAAGATGCCGACGCCGCCGACGCTGAGAGTCGAGGAGCAGAGCGCGTTGTCAGGCACGGCGCTCGTCGCGGCGGACGCAGACGAAGCGCTCGTCCCCAAGGAAGACGTGTGGTGAGCGTTTTCCCCCGCCTGGCGCCGCGCCTGCAGGAAGCCATCGTCGCCCGCCTTGGCTGGTCGGCGTTGCGGCCGGTGCAAGACGAGGCGGGCGCGGCTCTGCTCGACGGCAAGAACGCCGTGGTGCTCGCGCCGACCGCCGGCGGGAAGACCGAAGCGTCGATCTTCCCGGCGCTGTCCATCTTGCTCGAAGAGAAGGTCGCGGGGCTCGGCGTCATTTACGTGGCTCCGATCAAAGCGCTCTTGAACAACCAGGAGACGCGGCTCGGCTTGTACACTGAGATGGTCGGCCTCGATCGCTTCGTTTGGCACGGAGACACGCCGGACCACGAGCGCAAGCGGTTTTTGCGCGATCCGTGCGAGCTGCTGATGACGACGCCGGAGTCGCTCGAGGTCATGCTCGTCTCTCAGCGCATCGACGACGCGAGGTTGTTTCGCAACGTCCGGATGTTCATCATCGACGAAGTACACGCGCTCGCTGGAACGGATCGCGGCGCGCACTTGCTCAGCGTCATCGAACGAATCACTGCGCGCTCGCAGTGTGACATTCAGCGCGTGGGTCTGAGCGCAACCGTCGGCAACCCCGACGCCATCTTGTCGTGGATGAAAGGCACGTCGCAGCGCGAAGGCGTGGTGATCGATCCGCCAAAGCCGAAAGCGCAGCGCCAGCTCCTCGTCGTTCACCGTCCGGATCTCCCATCGCTCGCGCGCGACGCGGGCAAGGTAGCGCAGGGGAAGAAGAGCTTGTTCTTCTGCCAATCGCGCGCGACCACCGAATCGGTCGCAGAAGCGATGAGAGGACGCGGCACCGAGGTGTACGTGCATCACAGCGCCGTATCGAAGGAAGAACGCTTGCGCGCAGAGGAGAGATTCGCGAACGCCAAGGATGCTTGCATCGCTTGCACGTCCACGCTCGAGCTCGGCATCGACGTCGGCGACCTCGACCTCGTGCTTCAGGCCGAAGCGCCGGAGACCGTGAGCTCATTCTTGCAGCGCATGGGTCGAACGGGGCGCCGAGAAGGCCGGCCGGCGAACACCACCTTCTTCTGCGAGGCTCCGCAAGCCGTGCTCCAAGCCGTCGCGCTCATCGAGCTCGCGAAGGCTGGCTGGGTTGAAAGAGTCGACGTTCAAGAACGGTGCTGGCCTGTCGTCGTGCATCAGCTTCTGACCATGGCGCTCGCAAACGACGGCGTTGCGCCCGAAGAGGCATGGGCGCACCTCGCTCGCGTACGCGACTTTCAGGGGATCGGGCGCGAAGAATTCGACCGCTTGGTCGCGCACCTGCTCGAAGACCAGTCGTTGCTGCAGTTCTCTGGCCGGTTGATCATCGGTCCGAAGGTCGAGCGGTTGTTCGGCCGCAAGAACTTCATGGAGCTCTACGCCGTCTTCACGAGCCCGCAGAGCTACACCGTCGAGCTGCAGGAGGGCGGGCAAATCGGCACGCTGAATCAAGCCTATGTCGATCGCTTGGTCGAGGGCGTGAGCTGCTTCTTGCTCGGCGGACGCCCCTGGCTCGTCGTGGCGGTGAACCACGGCGATCGCATCGTCAAAGCTTCGCCTGCGCCGCGCGGTCGCGAGCCGACGTGGGGCGGGTTTCTTCCGCAGTTCCTCGGGTACGACGTGTGTCAGAAGGTGCTCGACGTGCTGACGTCGTCGGATGAGCCCGCATATCTCGACGCCGACGCGTTGGCTTCACTTCGCGCGCAACGAGCGGCGCACGCAGGGACGCTGCGTCCTCGGATCGGTGGCATCGACGTGACGAGCGACGAGATCCTGTGGTGGACGTTCGCCGGCGGCAGGATCAACACGACTCTGCGTCATGCTCTGGCCGCGCTGAACCCGAGCTGGACGATCGTCCCGGACAACTTCGTGGTGAAGATCCGCGGCGGGATGCAGGGCGAGCTTCAGGACTCCATCAGAAGAATGAGAGACCCTGGCTTTTGGACGGACGAGACGTTTTGGCGCGGCGTTTCCATGGGGCTTCCGGGTTATCGGCTGAGCAAATTCCAGCCGCTCGTTCCGGGATGGATCGAGCGCGAGATGCTCGCGTCATTTCTGATCGATATCGAGGGGACGCAAACGTGGCATGAGCGCGCTTGTCGCGAGCTACGGACTGGCTGACAGTTGGGGAGCGTCACCGCTCATCGCCCGGATCTCTCACGGGAAGTAGTGCAAAACAGTCCCGTTGTCCGCGACGCCCCAGATGTTCGTGGGGCCTGTGCCCCAAACGCCGAAGAGTGAGCGCCGGCACCGCAAGTGGCGCCTCGCCGCGAAGCCGTCGATACTTCCGTGATGCTCGGCGTGTCGTTCGTGCGGCTGGGAGGAGGAGAGGCGGACGTCGTGCTGCCTTCGGCCGAGCACGATGCGTTCGAGCGTTACCTCGAACGGCTCGAAGCATCGGCGATCTTCCCAGCGTCTGCGTTCGTCGCGCTGAAGCAAGCGAGCGCACGCCGCGTCGATCTTCCGGCCGCGCCGCGCATCGGTATCCCGGTGGCCGAGCCGTCTGCGCTCATGGCCGACGAGGACATCGAGCGGCTCGTGGCCTTGGTCAAAGAGATGCGCTGCACGCCCGTGCTCATCCCGCCGTGCGCGAGCGTCGTCTGCGCGCAAGCGGATCGGCGCGCGGCGGTGGCGGCGATCGTCGCCACGCTGCACGGAATCTTGGGACCGGGTGGCGACGACGTCGATCCCCGCATCTATAAGGAGACGCGGCGCCCGGAGACCGCGGCGACGAACTACCCGCGCGATCGCTTCGAAGCCGATGTGGCCCTCGCCGGGCGCGCCGGCAACGTGTTCATGTTCGGCATCTGCCGCTCGCATCAGCTGTGGAACGCCGCCTTCGGGGGCACGCTCGTGCAAGACATGCGCGGCGAAGGACGATCGGCGGTGAGCCAGGATCAAGGCGCGTTTTCGATGCCGCTCGATCGACCGTTCGTCGTGTATTGGCCGGACGGGCGCATCCGCTTCGAGAATCGCGTGCGCGTCACCCCGAAGACGCAGCTCGCCGCGATCGTGCAGTGCGAGAGCTTCCTCACGAACAGCTGGCATCACCAAGCGGTCGACACCGTGGGGCTCGGCATGCGCGTCTGCGGGGCGGTGCGCGATCCGGAGACGCAAACCGAGACGATTGAGGCGACCGAAGATTGGAACGTGATGACGACGCAGTTCCATCCCGAATGCATGCAGCGGGATCTCGTGCAGAAGCGCCTGCTCGCCGTGCTCGGTCGCCGCGCGCACGTGTTGGCGCTCGCGAGCCAGCTGCGTGAACCGTCGCTGCGAGCGTTGACCGATGGAATGAGGACGCTGTCTGCGAGCGCCTTCAGCGACGCCGATTGGGAGTGGGCCGAACGCGAGCTCGGTGCCAGGCTCGCGCCGGTGCCTGCGTAGGCGAGGTCGCCGATCGCTAAACACGCGTGATCGGAACCCGACGGCGACCCGATCTGACGCCGCCCGGTGCTACGCCTTCTCGCCCTGTAGTTCTGACTGAACGATTCTCAACAGGAGGCGCAGAATGAGCGGCACGACGAGCGACTGGGCGACCAAGACCTTCGTAGGCAACGTGAGCGTCGAGACCGGGTGGCGCGTCTATCGCGTTCGGACGCAGAATTCCTCGTACTCCGTCGGCCTTCGCGTCGCCGGCAAGCGCGTCGGCGCGTTGCGCGGGCATTCGCAGAGCGGCGGCGCCATCAACGTGCGCGACAGCGATGCGACGGTCGGCGGCGTGAGCGTCTTCGACGTGGAGCCGGATCACTGGTTGGGTCGGGTGCTCGACTTTGCCGGGATCACCACGTCGCCGGTGCTGGAGGTGAGCAAGGAGACCGACGCGAACGTGATCACGGAGATGACCTCGCCCGGCGTGCGCGCGCTCGCGCCGAGGCAGGCGGAGCAGCCGCGGCCGCGGCCGGAGTATCCGGTGAGCGTCATGGAGTACGCGGAGCATGCGCATGCGTTGCTCGGTCACGTGGCGAGAGACCAGCAGGCGATTCGCTTGCTCGTCGGCAAGGAAGCGTGGGCGACGCGGCTGAAGCTCGCGCTCAGCGGAGCAGTGACGATGGCGAATGCGATCGCGGATGAGACGCGGGAGCAATGAGGTCCGTTCTCGAGAACGCCGCGTGCACCGCTCTCGCACTTTCGCTATGACGGCGTGATGCGACGGATCTCCCTCGTTCTCCTTCCCTTGCTCTTCGCCTGCGCGCCGGCGGCGTTGTCGACCGCGCAGCGCATGGAGCTCATTGAGCGCCTCGATCAGAGCGCCGCGTTCGCCAAGCAGTGCGGCCTCGGGCGCAGCGAGATGCGCGTGCGCTTCGCGGCGTTGCCCGACGGCACCATCGCCGAGGCGCACATGTCTCCGCACGAGGCCGGGCTCATCGTACGCACCGAGCGGCTGCTCCCGACCGGCCGCGTGCAGACCGACCAAAAGCTCCTCGCCGCAGACGACGGCCTGACCCGCGCGTACCTCGACCAAATCGTCGGCGGCGCCGAGGAAGCCGTCCGCGGGTGCGCCGAGAAAAAAGGCACCCACGGCGCGGCGACGGTGTTCTTCCTGATCGATCCCGACGGCCACGTGTCGGACGTGCTGGTCGAATCGAAGCTCGCGGTGCCGGACGTCGAGTGGTGCGTGCTCGACGTCTTCCGCGGGCTGCGCTTCGACCGCCCCGCGCGCGGCGGTTACGTCGAGGTCACGCGGCCGGTCCGGCTTTGAACGGCGTTCATGGGACACGAACGGGCGCGACCGGATCCACTGGCTCGACCAACGCGCTCGCGAAGACCGTTCCCGGCGGCACCTTCGACCGCGACAATGACCCCGCCTACCCGGCGACGATCAGCACCTTCGATCTCGACGTGCACGAAGTCACCGTGGGCTTCGCCAACGAAGCGTTCTACGAGCTGACGACGGTGCGCATCGACCGCTCGCCGGAGATCGCCGACTACGACGTCGGCATCCGCTGCGCGCGCTGACGGCGCAGCGAGCCCGCACGCGTTGCCTCCCGTGACGCGTTTCTTCGTTGCACCGTGCGCGTCGAGCGGATCGCTTTTGCCGTCCACGATTTGAGGGTTGTGCTGGAGCCTTGACCAGCTTCCGGGCCCTTCTCCGCCAACCCCGCTACAATCGGGACGAGGTCACCCATGCGCCGTCTTCGGGTCGCGCTGGCGATGGTGTCCGGCGGCGCGTTCGCGCTGCAAGCCGCGGCGCTGGTGCTCTTGCTTCACGCGGGGAGCTGGTTTCTCGCGGACGATCGCAACGGCTACCTCATCTTCCTCGCGGTGAACTTCGTGCTCGGGATCGGCGCTTCGTTCCTGCCCGGCGTGGCGATGGCCGCGCACGTCGGCGGCGCCGTCACGGGCTTCCTGCTGACGGTGACCGGGCTCGTCCTGCTCGGCCGGCCGGCGCTCGATGGGGGCCAAGAGTCCCCTCTGTCCGCTGCGATCGCGTGGGGCCTGGCGGCGGTGCTCGTCATCGCGTGGATCGCCGCGGGAATACGGGTGCAGCGCGGCCGCGCCGACCTCCCAAGACCTGACCCCAAGACCTGACCCCAAGACCTGACCCCAAGACCTGGTTGGGAGGCCAGGGTTTAGGTCAGGGTTGGGTGGCCAGGGCTGTTGGAATTTGCTTGGAATCGAAGAAAACACTTGCTGTCTTCGCGCAGAAATGTCACGGCGCTCCCAACGCAGACCTTCACCTCTCGCGCTCCGCGGGTTCTGTTGGGTCGGCATTTGGAATAGGACAGGGTTGTTCATGGGTCAGAAGCTTTATGTTGGGAATCTTCCGTTTACGGTAACAGACCAAGACCTCGGCGACGCGTTCACCCGCTTCGGCACGGTGAATTCGGCCAAGGTGATCATGGATCGCGATAGCGGCCGCTCGAAGGGCTTCGGCTTCGTCGAGATGAGCAGCGACGCGGAAGCGCAAGCCGCGATCGAAGGCATGAACGGCCAATCGCTCGGCGGCCGTAATGTCACGGTCAACGAAGCGCGTCCGATGGAACCGCGCAGCGGCGGCGGCGGGCGTGGCGGCGGTGATCGTCAGAACCGCTGGTAATCCAGCCTGAACGAGCGTCGATAACGACGTAGATTCAACGGGCGAGTCCGGGAAACTGGGCTCGCCCGTTTTCGTTTCTGGAGCCGGCGCGAGGCGCATGACCTCGGGGCCGCCGTAGCGGTGGATGACGATCGCTGTTACGTGTCGATCAACGCCGGTAGAGGATCGCGGCGATCTCTTCGCTCTTCACGATGGCGTCGAAGAGGTCTTTGCCGCCGCCGAGCTGCTTGAGCTCGAGGTTCGCGCCCGTCACTTCGCCGACCGTGCCCTCGAGCTCCTTTCCGGAGCGCAGCACGACCGTCACCTTCTTGCCCTTCCACTGCGCGAGCTGATCGCGGCCGGTCAGCGTCACGTTCACGGCCTTGGCTTCCTCGGCGGCGTTCGTATTCGTCGTGCTCATGGTGAAGACGCCCAGCGCAGCCGCGGAGATGCCAACAAGGAAGACGGGTGTTTTGGTCATGCGCGCTTCTTAGCATGGTTTGCCTGCTCTTCATCCGTCGCGGGGCGGAAGGTGGAGTACGGGTACCACCAGCCATCCTGCCAGTCCCAATCGTCCGGCATGTACGGGCTCTGTCCGTACTCGGGAAACAGTCGCAGCTCGGCGAGCGGGGTGTCGGGCAGCGCGGCGATCCACTCCTTGTTGCCGAAGATCGCCTGGTCCGGATTCTTTCGCACGACGTAGAGCTCGTAGAGATTGCCCATGCCGACGATGCCGAGCTCGGCCTGGAGCTGACCGAGGCGTTCGCCTGGGTACTCCGAGCGCGGATCCTTCGCCGGCCGCCACGTGGTGTGCGTGCGCGTGAGCAGGCCCGCCCCGTTGATGCCGGACCAAACCGTGGTGAGAAACGGCGCCGCTTCGGCTTCGCGTCCATCACCGCGCACGATGCGACACACGAGCTTCTTGTCCTCGGCGACGAAGAGCGCACCGAGCAGCGCGGCGGGGAGGTCCGGCGCGTCAGCCACGCTTCATCTCACGACGATGATCTTCACGCGCGGGCCGATCTCGATCGGCAGATCGCCCTTCGACTCGTGCAAGTCGCCGTCGATCATGTAGCGCACGATGCCGTCCGCGCTGCGCACGATCGCGCGCTGCGCCACGGCCTCGTGGGTCTTCCCCGGGCGCATCGGCTCCGCGCGCCAGACCCGCGGCAGGTCGCGGCAGAAGCCGACGGGCGTCGTGTAGATGCCGAGCATGTGGAAGTGTCCCGGTTGCTCGTCGAAGCGGTAGAAGGGCCTGAAATTGAGGCCGATCTGATCGATCGTGCCGGCGGCCACCGAGAGGTAGTCGCGCCGTTCCCACCGGGTGCCGTCGCCGAGCTCGACCTCGCCATCGAAGGGCTTCGCCATGCGCTGGATCATTTCCCCGCGCGTCAACGCGCTGCCGATGCCGCGCACGAGCGTCTTCGCAGCGACGAGCGGCGACGGCTCGCCCGAGCGATAGTACTCGGCAAGAAAGCCGGCGACGACGCCGCAGCCGAAGAGGAAGCCGTAGTGCTCGCCGATGCGCATCACGTGGCGCTCCACGTTTTCGAGCGGCAGCGACGCGCGCGCGACGTACGAGCGAATCAGCCGGCCGAGCAGCCCCTCCGGCCGTCCGTGCGGCACGCCCACCGAGTTGGCCACGGTGTTCATGGTGCCGCCGCGCAAGAACGCAAAGTGGGGGAGCGCCATGCCGTCGTAGACCTTCAGAAAGCCCGTGATCGTCACGTGGTTCGTGCCGTCGCCGCCGCTGATGCCGAGGACGTCGATGCGCTGGCGCTTGAAGTCCTCGGCCACGCGGTGAAGCTCGTCGATGGAGCGCGCCTCACGCACCACGCCGTGATCTCCGAGCCGGCGCGCCAGCCGGTGCATGGCGCCCGGATCGCGCAGGTTCCTGCGGCTCAGCGGATTGAGGACGACTCCGATGCCAGACACGGCTCACCTCATCGTCCGCGGCTCGCGTTCCGTCAAGCTCGGCGTGGACCGTCTCCTTCGAGCAAACCGGTGTCGATCAAGTGGCCCGAACGCGCGGCTTTGGTGGTCAAGTACCGTCGATTGTGCGGGCTCGCGGCAACCGCGTGAGGCAAGCGCGCGCTGACGGCGACGTTGTGTTTGATGAGCTGGCCGATCTTGTCTGGGTTGTTGGTCATGAGGTGAATGCTGCGCACTTCGAGCGCACGCAGCATCTCGGCCGCGACGCGGTAGTCACGTTCGTCTTCGCCAAAACCGAGCGCCAAGTTGGCGTCGACGGTGTCGAGCCCCTTCTCTTGGAGGGCATAGGCGGCGATCTTGTTGGTGAGCCCGATGCCTCTGCCTTCTTGGCGCAAGTAGAGCAGGATGCCGCGCGGCAACTGGCCGATGGTGGACAGCGCCAACTCGAGCTGCTGTCGACAGTCGCAACGCAAAGAACCGAGGACATCCCCGGTGAGGCACTCTGAATGGATCCGCGTCACGACGTCGTATGCGCCGGCGACATCGCCCTTGACGAGCGCCACGTGTTCTTTGCCGTCTGCGCTGGCAAACGAGAAGATCCGGAACTCACCGAACTGACTCGGCAGCTCCGCGCGGGAACCAATTTTCGCCGGATGATACGCGCGCTGAGACAAGACTGGAGCAAGCATGACGAATTCCTCCTTGGTGACTTCAGGCCAAATGGCCCACTTTGGCGATAGTATTCGTTTTGGTCGATTTGTCAACACATAATCGAACAATACGCATCATTCCCTTGACATATCTTGCTGATTAACGAACAATTCGAACATGTCGACGATCACCCCTGAGCTTCTGACATCGGCCGAAGTGGCCGCGCTGTTCGGCGTCACCGCAACGACAGTCAAACGTTGGGCGGACGCCAAGCTGCTCAAGTGCGAAAAGACGCTCGGAAAGCACCGTCGCTTTGCGCGCGCCGAGGTGGAGCGGTTCAAGCGCGCCTACGAGGCTTCGCCTCAGGCCAGCAAGGTCGCCGAAGAGTGGGTCGAAGACTGGCTGGTGTTCCTTCGCGAGACGCGCTCGCCGTCAGCCATCGAAGCGCGGCTACTCCAGATGCACGCTCGACTCCTTCGTTGGGACCTCGTGTGCGATGAGCTCGGCGAGCTCGTTTGCGAGATTGGCTTGCGCTGGTCGCGTGGTGAGCTGTCGATCCTCGAAGAGCATCTGATGTCCGAGCGCCTCAGCCGCGCGCTCTCCCGCCTGGCCGAGTGGTTGCCGAGAAGCCCAGATCATCCCCGCGCGTTGCTCGCCGTGCCAGACAGCGATGAGCATACGCTGGGTCTAGCGCTGACGGAGTTGTGTTTTCGCGAGCGCGCCTGGGAAACGCTCTGGTTGGGCCAGCGCACCCCGCTGTCTTCGTTGCCAGCAGAGATAGCGCGTCTCACACCGGGGCTCGGTGCCGTCGCGCTCTCGGCTTCGGTCGTCTCGCAGGATGCCAAGCGCTTGGCCAAAGACGTGACCGAGCTCGAAGGTGCTTGCGCCGCTCGCGGTGTGTTGCTGGTGCTCGGCGGACGTGGGGCTTGGCCCGAACGGCCGGTCTACGCGAGGAGAATCGATACCTTCAGCGAGCTCGGCGTTGTTCTCGACAGCCTGAAAAGTGCAACATGAAAACTCGAATTTGGAAGGTCGCGGTCATTGCCGCCGTCTTGACGATGATCGCGGTCAACGCCCTCGCCAACATTCTGCCAATCAACGGCGTGAACACTGGTGTGGTTGCCGACGGCTACCCCATCTATTTCGTCCCGGCGGGATACGTCTTTTCGATCTGGGGCCTGATCTACCTTGGGCTGCTCGTCTTCACGGCTGCCCAAACGTTCTCCGGCGCAACGGAGTCGGCGCTTGCCCCAGTGCGACCGCTCTTCGTGCTGAATTGTCTCGCCAACGCGGCGTGGATTTTTTCTTGGCACTACTACCAGCTCGCACTGAGCCTTGCTTTGATGCTCACCTTGCTGGTCACGCTCATCCTCATCTATAGCCGTCTGCAAGCGACGCAGATCGCGCGCAGCAGCGGGGGGTTTCGATGGACGGTGCTGGCGCCGATCAGTCTCTACCTGGCTTGGATTTGCGTGGCCACGATCCCGAACACCTCGGCGCTTCTGTTGACGCTCGGTTGGGACGGCGCCCCACTCTCCGGTCCGCTGTGGGCGGCGATCATGATGATCGTCGCAGCCGTGATCATCACCGCGCTGGCGATGAAATACGGTGATGGCATTCCTCCCTTGGTGCTCGGATGGGCGCTCGTCGGTATCGTCGTCAAATTCCCAAACCAAATGCTCATGCGCTCGGTCGGTGTTGCCCTCGTCGTTGCCATGCTGGGGGTGACGTTCCTCCTCTGGCGCCCACGGTATTCGTCGCCCAAGCGCCTTTGAACGGCGCTCAGCGCTGAAACAATTCAGGAGCTCGTATGCATGTTGTCGTCGTTGGAGCCGGCCCGGGTGGCCTCGCCGCCGCCATCAACCTCGCCGGTAGCGGCGTGACCGTCACCGTCGTCGAGAAAGAAGATCGTCCGGGCGGCCGCATGCGTGGGCTCGCGTTTTCTGACTACGCGGTGGACACTGGGCCTTCGATTCTGCAGTTGCCCGCGCTCTATGAAAGCCTGTTCGCTCGTGCCGGCAAGCGACTCGGCGATTACGTCACGCTCATGCCCGTGGATCCGAATACGCGCGTGCATTTTTGGGACGGCACATTTCTAGATACGTATCGCGACGGCGAGAAGACCGCCCAGGCGATGGCGAAGTTTGGAGCCGATAAACCGGACGCGATGCGCCGGTGGCTACGCGAGAGCAAAGACAAATACCTCGTCGCGTACGAGAAGTTCATCGCGACGCCAGCAGATTCACTCGCCTACTACGCACCCTGGCGCCTGTGGCCGACGCTGCGTTTTCGCCCATGGCAAACGCTCTATGGTCACCTCGATGGTTTCTTCCACGACGACCGTATCAGCTATGCGCTCGCCTATCCCTCGAAGTACCTCGGGCTGCATCCGACCAATTGCTCGAGCGTGTTTTCGGTCATTCCCTTCATCGAGCAAGCGTTCGGTGTCTGGCACGTCAAGGGCGGCTTTCGTGAGCTCGCGCAGGGCATGCGACGGTGCGCGGAAGATCTCGGCGCGACGTTTCGTTTCAACTCCACGGTCGCGAAGGTCGACACCAGCGGCGGGGTCGCTCACTCCGTCCGACTCTCGACGGGCGAGGTCATCGCTTGCGATGCGGTCGTCATCAACGCCGACTTGGCCTACGCGGCGACGACGCTCATCGACGCGGCGGCGCGCGAGGGCTCGAACATCTCGGATCGCGCGCTCAACGATGCCGCCTACTCCTGCAGCACCTTCATGTTTTATCTTGGCCTCGATCGACGCTACGAGGGACTGCCGCATCATCAGATTTATCTGTCGGCGGGGGCGCGCCGCACGGACAAAGATGCCATCGCTGATCGCGTTCTAGATGCCGAAGACCCGTCCTATTATGTCTGTTGTCCCCAGGCGACGGAGCCCACAGGCGCACCAGCCGGCCACAGCACCCTCTATGTCTTGATCCCAACGCCCAACACCCAGGAGCCGATCGATTGGACGGCGGCAAAAGCGGCGCTTCGTCGCAAGCTTCCGGCGATGCTCGCCCGCCTCGGGTATGAGGACATTGAGCGCCACATCCGCGCCGAGCAGACCCACTCGGCGCTCACGTGGCGAGACGACTACAACGTTTTTCGTGGCGCGGTCTTCAATCTTTCGCACACCTGGGCGCAGCTTGGTCCCATGCGACCCAAGGTAAAAAGCCCAACGATAAAGGACCTTTACTGGGTTGGTGGCGGCACCCATCCCGGCAGCGGCCTGCTCACGATCATCGAGAGCGCCAACATCGCAGCGCATCACATCCTGGGTGGTCAACTCAAGAATTGGCCGCAAGTCCCGGGCGCAGACGCGCTCAGACCTTAAACAAACAATGAACAACATGATACAAACACTGGACAACCTGTAACAAAGGTTGTACGATTCGGACTGTACACGGCGCATCGCTTGAGACGCGCTTTGAACGGGAGGAATCGAATGACGCCGGCATATCTTCAGTCCTCGAGCAGTCGCGCGGATACCCGCCTCGAAATCGAACATTGGCTGAGCGAAGTTCGCTCCAAGTCCGACCACGCGCTGGTGAACGCACTCGGCGTTGCTGACGAAGCGGGTGTAGAGCCGCGCTGGCAGCAGGCAAGGCGATCGGCTTTCGACTACGCCCTGCGCCCTGGAAAGCGCTTTCGAGCGGCGCTGCTCGCGAGCGCGTATTCACTCGCGCGTGGCCATCGGGAAGTGCCGAGCGGGATCTGGAAGTTCGCCGCCGGGATCGAGCTCTTGCACGTCTTCATGTTGGTCCACGACGATATTGCCGATCGCGCGGAGACGCGCCGTCGCGGGGTCGCGCTGCACCGCGTGCTCGGCTCGGGCAAGAAAGGCGACGACCTCGGCGTCATCATGGGCGACTACTTTTTTGCCCGGGCCATCGAGGTGATGCTCGGCGCTGAAGGCGTCACGCACGCCGCGAGAGTGGTCAAAGACTATCTTGCCGTGTGTCGAGAGACAGCTGCCGGGCAGTATCTAGACGTCGACCTCGGCGACGAGCCGATGGGCTCCATTACCTTGTTCCGAACCTTGAAGGTCGCCTATCTCAAGACCGCGCGTTACGGCTTCGTGGCCCCGCTCGTCGCGGGCGCCAAGCTCGCAGGGGCGCCGAACAAGGACGTGGAGCTGCTCGAGCGCATAGGGCGGCACTTGGGCGTGGGCTACCAGCTCGCTGACGATCTCATCGGCTTTTTTGGTGATCAAAGCGTGGCGGGAAAAGCAACCGACGCCGATTTCGTCGAAGGCAAACGCACCTTCCCCGTGATTGCCGCCTACATTCGCGCCCCTGAAAGCGCGCGAGCAGAGATGGCGGCGCTCTGGTCATCCGACCGAAGCTCCGAGCAAAGTCTTCAGCAAGCGCGTTCGCTCGTGGCGCGCCACGGCGGCAGGGAAGTCACCGAACGCCGAATTCGGCATGCCCAGCGCGCCGCGTTGCACCTCATCGCGAAGTTACCGAACATCGATGGCTGCCGCTCCTTGCTCGAGCACATCGCGTCCTCACTCGGAACGCGTGAGGTCTGAGATGACAAAGACTGTCACCATCGTGGGCGCCGCCATTGGCGGTCTGTCACTCGCCGTCAGGCTCGCGCGACAGGGTTTTTCGGTCTCGTTGTTCGAAAAGCACCAAGAACCTGGTGGTCGCTGTGGACGACTCCAAGCGGGCGGGTACACCTTCGATATCGGCCCAACGATCTTGTTGATGCCGGACGTGGTCAAGGAAACGTTTACAGCAGTCGGAGCCAAGGTTGCGGACTACCTGACGCTCGAGCGAATCACGCCTAACTATCGCATTCGCTTCTCCGACGACAGCGCGCTCACGCTCGATCCCGATCGCGAAGCCTTGAAGCGCAACATCGAAGCGGTGATGCCCGGCCAGACGCGCCACCTCGATGCATTCTTGGAGCTGTCGAGAACGCAACATGACATCGCCATGCGGGAGTTCGTCGGCCGCAGCTTCAGCGGTGTAGCGGATTTTCTACGCCTCGACGTTTTTCGCGCGTTGTCGAAGACGCGGGCGCTGCGCAGCCTTCACTCGGTTGCCGCGCAGCACTTCACGGACCCCCGGCTCGTCCAAGCCCTGACCTTTCAAACCATGTACCTCGGCCTCTCTCCCTTTTCGGCGCCTGCGATCTACGGTCTGCTCGCACACACCGAGCTCGACATCGGGATCTACTATCCGAGGGGCGGCATGCATGCCTTGCCGCGCGCGCTCGATCGTCTCGCCAGCGAGCTCGGGGTCCGTCGCCACTATGGAGTGGCAGTCAAGAAGGTGGTGCGAGACGGGACGCGTGCGACCGGGCTGCTCCTCGACGACGGCACCCATGTGCGGGCCGACATCGTGGTCTGCAATGCCGATCTCAGTTGGGCGTACGATCACTTGCTCGACGTCCCGGCACCGAGGCGTTTGCAGCGTATGCACCACACGTCGAGCGCCGTCATGTTCTACTTTGGCGTCGACCGACGATGCCCGGAGCTACAGCACCACAACGTCTTCTTCGACGGCGACTACAAGAGTGGCTTTGCCGACATCTTCAAGCACGGACGCGTGCCCGGCGCGCCGAGCTTCTACGTCGCCGCGCCGTCCCGAAGCGACGCCGCCCTCGCGCCGGCAGGGCATGAAGCGATCTATGTGCTCGTGCCGGTGCCGAATACGTCCTTCGGCACCGACTTCTCGAAAGAAGTTGCTCCGCTGCGCGCGAAGGTGTTGCAGCGCCTCGCGCGCTACGGCCTCGCGGACCTCGAACGACACATCCAGGTCGAGCGCGTGATCACTCCGAACGATTGGCAGCAGGGCTTCAATTTGGCCCATGGCTCGATCTTCGGCTTGTCGCAGGGGGTGACGCAGATTGGTCCGTTCCGACCGCAGCATCGTGATCCGCGGCTAGACAATCTCTACTTCGTCGGCGCCTCGACGCAGCCGGGCACTGGCATTCCAACGGTCATGATCTCCGCCCGGCTCGCGGCCGAGCGAATCGTCGCCGAGCATGGCGCCAGCGACCCGCAACGGTTGTTCGCCTTGGAGGACGCAGCATGAACGACACAGCGCTGACCACTCGCCGATACGGCCGGAGCTTCTATTGGTCGTCGTTGCTGCTGCGCGGCACGGCGCTCTCTTCGTCCTACGCGCTCTATGCATTCTTTCGCCGCCTCGATGACTGGTTCGACAGCGACGGCAGCGTGGCGAGCATGGAGCTCGCGCGCGGCGTCGTGCAGAAGATCATCGTTCGCCGCATGGAGCCTGTCGACGCGGAGGCGTGCTGGTCCCTTGCTGAGCTCCAGGCCTTACACGCGGCGGTCGTTCGCCACGATCTTCCCGCAGCACCGTTCTTCGCCATGCTCGAAGGCATGGAGATGGATCAACGTGAGCACCGCTACGAGACCGACGCCGAGGTCGATCACTACTGTTACTGTGTCGCCGGCAGCGTCGGCGAGCTCATGGCGCTCGTTTTCAACGCCCGCGGCGGCGTCGCGCGTCAGGCCGCGATCGCGCTGGGAAAGGCCATGCAGCGAACGAACATTCTGCGCGACATCGGTGAGGATCTCGGGCGTAGGCGCGTCTACATCGCGGCAGAAACCCTTCGCGCGCACGGCATCGAGACCCTGACGGAGCGCACGCCGAGGAGCGCATTTGACGCGCTGATGCGGGCCGAGATCGCGCGCGCGCGCGCTTTGTATGCCGCCGCCGAAGCCGGCTTCGCGAGCATCTCAGCCTGGTCGTTTCGCTGCTGCGTCATGCTGATGGCGGCGCTTTACGGCGCGATCCTCGGGCGGATCGAACATGAATGCTACGACGTCTTCTCGGCGCGCGCGGTGGTGCCAGGCTGGCACAAGGTCTTGTGGTTCGCGTGGGTTGCGTTCGTGCGTCTACCGCGCAGCCTATTGTCTGCTCCGGCTGCTGAGACAGCGGTCCTTCGGCGCGCTCAGAGGAGTGACAGGCGCGTCGCCGTCATCGGCGCTGGCTTCGCGGGGTTGACCGCGGCGGCGCTGCTCAGCAAACGCGGTTTTTCTGTCGACGTCTTCGAGCAACAATCGAGCATCGGCGGCAAAGCACAGTCGGTTCACGAGGGCGGCGTGACCCTCGACCTAGGGCCGACTTTGTTGACCATGCCCTCGGTCGCTCGCGGGCTGTTTGCTGAGCTCGGCGCAGAAGATCTGATGCCAAGGTTGCATACGCTCGACGAGCAGTGCGCGTATCGCTTTGCCGATGGGAGCTCATTTTCGGCGCACTCGGATATCGAGCGCATGGCGGCCGCAGCATCGCAATTCGGGCACGACGAAGCGCGCGCAATTCACTCTTTCTTCGCCGAAGCCGAGTCGATCTACCGCGCGGCCGGCGAGCCCTTCTTGGCTGCTCCTTTCTCCGGAATGCTCGGCTATGGACTTCGGGTAGCAGCAGGCGGCCCGCGCGCGCTCACGCTCGGCCTCGGCATGTCGACCCTACACGCGCTCGCCTGTCGTCACTTCAAGAGCGCGCACTTGCGCCAATTCATCGGGCGCTTTGCGACCTACGTCGGAGGCAGCCCGTTCGAGATGAGCGCCGCCTACGCCATGATCGCGCACCTCGAGCGCAGTCAGGGCGTGCACCACGTCGAAGGAGGGATGGGCGCACTTGCACGGCGTCTAGCCACCGCTGCGGCGCGGCTCGGCGTGCGCGTCCATTTGGGCGCGCCAGCACGCGCCGAGCGTGTAGGTGATGGATTCGTGGTCAGCCACGGGACAGAACGAGCGCTCTATGACGAGGTCGTCATCAACGCTGACCCCCTGACGGAAGTGGCGCCGGTGACGTCGCGGCTTTCGATGTCGGGCCATGTCCTCGCGCTCAACGTGCCCCGGCGCTTGGCGCTCTCACACCACAGCGTCTTCTTTTCCGCGGATTACGCCTCCGAGTTCGCGAGCATCGCCTGCGGACTGGTTCCGAGTGATCCCACCGTCTACGTCTGTCACCCTGCGGCGTCGGATTCGACGATGGCGGAGCCAGGCCGCAGCGGCCTCTTCGTCATGATCAACGCGGCGCCGGTCGGCGGTGACTATCGGGAAGCGCAGGGCCGACGCGCGATATTCTCGGCATTGCAGCGCGCCGGTGTGGACGTCTCCCCGGCGACGATCATCGCAGAGCGAACGCCCGCGGATTTTGCGCGCTTTGGTGCGCCGAAGGGCGCGCTCTACGGCGCGCTCGGCCACGGACGCCTCGGTCCGTTCTTTCGCCCCAAAGCCCAAGGTCGCGATGGACGTTGGTTCGCGGGCGGCGGCACCCACCCAGGCGGCGGCGTGCCGATGGTGATGCTCTCGGGACGTTTTGCGGCGAACGCCATCACGCACGGGGGCCAGCGATGAACGGCGATGCGGCAGCACGACTCTGGCCCGACTTTTCTGCGAACGAAGGGTATCGCTGGTACTACGTCGATGCCGTGGTCGACGATCTTCTGGTGGTCGCCATTTTCATGCGAGCCCCGGTCTTCTCGGCACGGGAGCTCTCCAGACAAAAACGTGGCGAGAATGTCCCGGCGGCGGCCGTGAACGCTGCGATCTACCGAAACGGCCGGCGGGAGGGCTGGGTGTTTTCTGAGTTTGCCCGCGCCGACGTTTCTTCGGACGGCATCGCCATTGGTGCGTCGACGCTGTCCTGGCAGGGCGACGCCGCCAAGGTTCACATCGACGGGCGTCAGTCGCCTTGGCCGACCCAGATGAAGCTCGACCTGACGCTCACGGCGATGGCGCCGGCGGCTCGGGAGGTGGTGCTCGCCGAAGCAGGTGATCATCGCTGGCAAGCGTTGATGCCGCGAGCGACCGTGGCGCTGACGCGCGGCGGAACGACGCGCCAAGGTCACGGCTATCACGATACCAATCACGGGCGCAGAGCGCTTGGAGTCGACTTGTCTCGCTGGCGTTGGACCCGGGTGCACGGCCCGGACGAGACCGACATCTATTACCTACCTGAAGGACCAGGCGCTGGCGTTCATGTGCGTGCTGATCGAATTTCCACGGTCACGAGCGCGTGCGAAGAAGACAGCGAGAATATGCTCCAAGCGACTTCCGGGTGGGGATTGCCGCTGCCACGGGCGTTGCGCCATAGAGGTCGCGTGCTCGCGCCCGGGCAGCTCATCGAATCCTCACCTTTCTACGCGCGCCTGTGGCAGCGAGAGGGCGGGATCGACGCGCTCACCGAGATCGCCGACTTTGGTCGCTTTCGCTCGCCACTATTCTCTTGGATGTCGTACTTTCGCTCCCGGGCGGAGGCCGCATGATCGGCGTCTTGGCGACGGCTTGGGCCCTGGCCGCGATCGGGTTCACCGCGACCGTGCTCTTGCGCCTCGCGCGCAAGCCAGGCGATCGTCGTGAATCACGAGCGAAGATCCTATTGGTGCGCGCGGCGGAGTTTCTCACCGCTCGAGAGCGCAGTAATCTGGGTCGCCCTCTACCCGCTGGTGTGCGCTGTTTGGTCCTCGGGGAGCAAGATCTCGGGACGCTCCCCACGCACAGCGTGCAGCTTCGACTGACCCCACACGGGCACAATCGCAAGCTCGCGCTCGTTCAGGCGGCGCTGCGCCAACACGGCCCCGTTCCGGGCGAGCAGGTCATCATCTGTGACGCCGACGTCATCGTCGACGCCGCGCTTCTCTACGGCCTGGCCAAAGCGATCGAAGACGGCGTCGATCTCGCGATGGCGGCGCCGCTGCCTGAGCTCGGTGACGGCACGGAGTCGCTCTTGCGCCGGTTCACCATGGCGTCGAGCCGCGGCTTGCTTGCTCACAGCGCGCACTCCTTCGCCGCCTTGGCGACCGTCGATGCGCACGCGTTTTGCGGCAAAGCCATCGCGCTGTCCCCGCGCGCAGTCGAGCAATTACTCTTGCTCGAAGATTGCATCGGCGAAGATCTGCGCTTGGCCGACGCCGTCTTGGGCACCGACGGCCGCTCGGCGTGCATTGGCTCGCCGGCGCACACCTTGCCGTCGGCGGGGCTCGCCCGTTTTGCACGCTGGCAGCTCGTGCTCAAGGCGCACCGGCCATGGGCGTTCATCGCCGGTCCCTGGTTCTTGGCGCCGACGCTTCCTTTGTTGGGACTCACGCTGTTGGTCCGGGGGCCTTTGTTGCCGCTCTTTTGTGCGCTCGTTGCGGTTCTCGTCGCGTCGCGTGTCGTGCTGGCGCGTCGATTGAGCAGACGGCACGCTTGGACTTTCATCCTCGGCGAAGCGCTCTACCTGGCCGCATTCGCGACGGCGCTGGTCATTCGCCAAGTCGACTGGCGCGGCCGCACCTTGCGTCCATCGCTCGGTGGTTCTCTCGTGAAGGTTGAATCATGACCTACGCTGAGTTCCTCGCCCTCTTCGTCGGGATTCCTCTGGTGTTGAGCTTGGTGCACCATCGCGCCGTGCTCAGCCGCCGGGGCGAGCTCCTGCCGCTCATTGGCATCACTTGCATCGTGTACGCGGCGACGAGCCCGTGGGACAACGCCGCCGTAGCCAAAGGCTTGTGGGCGTTCTCCGAAGCGCAGATCAGCGGGCTGCGGATTGGGCTCTTACCTGTGGAAGAATATGCGTTCTTTGGGTTGCAGACGTGGCTCGTCGGCCTGTGGGTCGTCGCTCGCTTGCGCGGCCGCACTCGTGGTGTTGCATGAAGACAGCGTATCTGTCGCATTTGTGCCTCTATGCCTTGCCGTTGCTGGCGCTGTTGTCGCTCCTTCTCTGGCGACGCGACGGGAAACAAACGGGCGCTGTGCTGCGCGCGATCGCGCCGCC
This sequence comes from Deltaproteobacteria bacterium, assembly GCA_020848545.1. Lineage (GTDB taxonomy): Bacteria > Myxococcota > JADLHZ01 > JADLHZ01 > JADLHZ01 > JADLHZ01. The sequence goes on from JADLHZ010000139.1 coordinate 112,072, forward strand.
GATCCTGATCGTTGCGGCCTGGCTCACGGCCGCTGATCACGTGGCGATAAGCCAAGGGATCTGGGTCTTCGGCGAAGGCAAGCACCTCGGCGTGTATCTCGGCGCCGTCCCGATCGAGGAAGCGCTCTTTTTCCTCATGACCAACTCCCTCGTTGGAGTCGCCCTTTCCTTGTTCGTGGGCCACTTCGAGCGTTTGTCCCGGGTGCACGCATGAGCCTGCGGATTCGCACCGTCTCTGAGCGCTGCAAGGTCCCATCGGCGACGCTGCGCATGTGGGAGCGGCGCTACGGTTTTCCCTCACCGGATCGGACCGGCACCAACTACCGCGCCTACAACGAGCACGACGTAGAACAGATCCTCAGGGTGAAAGCCTTGCTCGACGAGGGGCTCAGCGTCTCCGAGGCGATTACTCGAGTTCGCAGTGCACCGACCGCATCCATTTCTGCCGAGGGCGTCAAGCGATTGCGGGATGAGTTCTTCCGCGCGGCCAAGGCCATGCTCGAGGGTGAGGTGGAGAATGCGACCAAGCTGGCGTCGCAGGGGCTGCCGCCTTGGGAGTTCTGTCAGCAGTTCGCGCTCCCGGTCTTTTCGGTCATTTGCGATCATTTGGACATCGCCCAAGAGCACATGGCCTCGTCGATCTTGCGCCAGCACATGAGACAAGTCCTGTCGCTGCTGCCCGCCGCCACCGTCGACAGGACTTTTGTGCTCGCGTGCCCGCGCGGCGACGAGCACGAAGGTGGCCTCTTGGCCGTCGCCATTCGCCTGCGCGTGCTCGGCCAAGGCGTGGTCGTGCTCGGCGCGAACACGCCGGCGTCGGCGATCGGCGCCGCGTGCGAGCAGCGCGATGTATGCGCCGTTGGCTTGTCGTTCGTCGAACCGCGCACCGAGGCAGAGCTCACCGAGATCATCGTCGAAGTGAGGAAGGTCTGCCGCGACGTTCCGGTGTTCGTCGGCGGCCCTGTCGCCCGCAAGCAACTGCGCGCGGTGTTTGCCGCCGGCGCGACCTACGCCGAATCCGCCGACGAGATGTTAGAGTCGCTGATTCAAGCGAGCACACCATGATCGGCGACCGTCTCGATCGTGACTTCGGCGACGCCGCGCGAGCGAAGAATGGCGTTTGCGGCCAAGCGGCCCGTCGTCACGGCGCCTTCCATCAAGGCGATTGGCAGATCGCTGCGCACCCAGTCGCCGGCGAGAAAGAGATTGCTGTGCGGCGTCGTCGTTCGTGGCCGCCGCGCGTGGCTACCCAGCGCAAAGCCGCTAAAATTGCTTTGTTGCATCGCTTCTTGATGCAGGATTCGGCTGCCTCTGAGCTCTGGCAACGCTTGCTGCAATTCGGCAAAGAGAGTGCGCGTGTTGTGCTCGAGACCGCGGTCGAGCTCGGGCGCAACACCGTAGGCGTGCAGCTCGACGACGCCGTGCCCAGTGCGATCGCAGTAGCTCCGATACTCGCCTTGCAATCGATCGTAGAGCGCGATCGAGTCGAGCAATGTATAGCCGCTGACCGTGTAGAACTCGGATCTGTCGGCTGCGGGGCGACGGTCGAGCCAGAAGCGCACCACGACGTACGGCTCCGCTTCGGTGAGCGCCGAGACGTCCGCCTTGAGCGCTTCGGAGAGCGGCGATGCGCCGACGATGCGGCGGGTGCCACGAACGTCACTCGCCAACACCACAGCGTCGCAAGCGATTCGCTCACCTTGCGCCGCAGGCACGAACACGACCCCGTCGCTACGAATAGGAAGGCGCACGAGCGGCAACTTCGGCGGCCCGCCCGTCGGCACGCCTGCGCGGTCGAAAAGACCGCCGTGACACGGGCATGCAAACCCAGCGCTCGACAGCCGCACCGGGCAACCCATGTGGGTGCAGGCGCCGCGCACCGCCACGGCGCGCCCGTTCTCCTTGAACGCAAAAATCGGCACGTCGCCGTCGCGTCCGATTTCGCACGCTTCCGACAGGCTCGTGGGGATGGATCCAACCGCACGTTCGCTGTTTTGCGCCAAGCGCACGGCGCTGACTTTGTCTCCGCTGACTTCGAGGCCCGTCACTTGCGCTTGCACCCTCACTGTGGCGCCGTTGTTGCGCAAGCGATCTGCCCATGGCGCGACGACGGTGGTCATGCAGTCGCCGTCTGTGACGCGGTAGCCGAGCCCCTCCGGGTTTCCGAGAAAATAGAAATGCATGAACATGAGCGCGTGCGCTGCCGACAGGCGCTCTGGTCGGTTGAGCGTCGTTTTGGCGAACGGCAGCAGCATCGCCGCGTAGAGCCCCGGATCGAGCGAGGCAGAGAGCTCAGCGAACGAGACGCCGTCGAAGGCGGCATAGGTCTTGATCGGATCGTAAGCGAGCAGCGCTTGCATGCGGGGTCCGGAGCTCAGGATCGATCGCCAATGCAGGCTCGGCGACCGCGCGTAGAGGGCAAGCATGTTGAGCGGAAAAAAATGCGACGAGGCGGAGAAGCGCTCTTCAGGCCGGTCCGCAAAGAGAATCGGGTAGGCCGTCGTTGGTCTTAGGTTTGGCGTCGCGTTGAGGCGGCGCAAAGTGTCGTTGAGATTGTAATACTGGGAGAAGAAGCCATGAAAACCGTGCTCCATCGAAAATCGCTCGTTCAAAGCAGCCACCGACCAGCCGCCGAGCTTTCCGCCGAGGTGAGGCGCCGCTTCGAGCACGGTGACCTGCGCCCCCCGTTCGCTGAGCTCGAGGGCCGCGGACAGACCGGCGAGCCCTCCACCAACGACGGCAACATGAAAGGGTTCGTTGAAACGCGGCGACGCGCTCGGGTCAGCGACAGCCACGCGTCTGCGGCGCGGCTGGATGCGCCAGAGTCCTGCAGCGATGGTGGAAGTCGCCAAAATGCCGCTCCCCACAAGAAGCTTTCGGCGCGAAAGTTTCCCTCTGCTGCTCATGCGGCGTTCTTGCTCGTACTTTGTTTGATTGCAACGACGGAGGGCCTCGCCATGATGCCTCGTCCAGTGGACGCCCGCCTCTCGCGATCGAGCGGCGCACCTGTGTCGCTTTCCGTGTTTCGTGGCAAGCCGGCCGTGCTCTTCTACGAAGACCGCTACTCGACCGAGCGCAATCAAGCGCTGAAGGAGCGCCTGTTCGAGCTCGGCAAGTCACGCAACTTGCTCGACGCGGTCAACGTCATCGCCATCGCAAATTTGCAAGGGTGGAACTTCTTTCCTGCGCGTGACTTTGCCTTGGTCGCGGTCCGTGGCTTCGAGAGCAAGTTCAAGATCCCGATACTGGTCGACTTCGAGGGGGTCATGTCGTCCGATTCACCGTTGCTGCCGGAAAAAGACTCGACCGTGTTGTTGCTCGATGCCGATGGAAGAATTCTTTGGCAGAAAAACGGGGTCTGTTCGAAAGCGGAGGTCGACGCCTTGCTGGATCGACTGCAAGTGCTCGTTGGCCGTCCTTCCAACTGAGAGGGCGGAGCATGATTCAGACCAACAAGAAGCCGTGGTTTTCTCGACTGTTTGCCTGGTACATCCGGCGCAAGCTGCTGCGATCGTTTTCGACCGTGTATGTTCGTGGCCTCGACACGTTTGCCGCGCTCGCGCGGCAGAGGCCGGTCCTTTGGGTCTCGAACCATACCGCGTGGTGGGACTCGATGCTGGTGCTCGACCTCTGCTCGCACACCCTCGGCCTCGATCCTTACGCCATGATGGACGCGCGAAGTCTGCGAGCGCTGCCGTTCCTTGGCTGGATTGGCGGTTTCGGCGTGGAGCTACACGACAAAGCCGAGGGCGAAAAGTCGGTGGCCTATGCGGCGTCGCTCCTGGACGCTCCGCAGAAAATCGTGGCGATCTTCCCCCAGGGTCGCGAACAGCCCGTGACGCTGAGGCCGCTCCGCTTCTTTTCGGGTGCCGCGCGGATCGCGATGCTGGCCAAGGATGCAGCGGTCGTCCCGGTGTCGCTGCGCTACGAGCACGGCAAATTTCCGAAGCCAGATTTGTTCATCACCATCGGTGCGCCTGTTGCGACCGGAGACGGCGTTGTCTCGACGACCCACGCGCTCGAGGCGGCGGTCACGGCCCAGCTCGATGATACGCAAGAGCAGCTTCACGATGGCCGCGCCCATCGCTGGCCGAAGCACCTCGGCGGAAATTCGAGTCCCGGCCTCGGGGTGAAATTGCTTGCGCGGACCGGCCGCGTCGATTCGACGAAGTTCCCGGTCAGCTCGGCGTCCGGCGTGAGCTCGCCGCGCTCGTAGAGCCGCCACCGATGCCATATTCGACTCGTGCACTAAGACCGCGGCCTCTCACAACCCTGGCCCTGACCAACAACCCTGGTCCTGACCAACAACCCTGGCCCTGACCAACAACCCTGGCCCTGACCAACAACCCTGGCCCTGAACGAAAGACTTGGCCGCGCTCGCGAGCCTGACCCTGACCCTGGCCTCGTCCAAGGCCAGGGCCACGCTCATGCTCACGAGCGCGGCCAGGTCTTGAGGCCATGTGATGAGGGCCAGGTTTGTGGGGCTTCAAACTTTCGGTGGCCCGCCTGAGCCGGATCCTCGCCGGCGGCGGCGGCGCTTCTTCGGAGGCGCGTTTGGATCGCGTTGCTGCTGCGGATGCTGTTGCTGCTGCGGATGCTGTTGCGGCCGCGGATGCTGTTGCGGCCGCGGATGCTGTTGCGGTCGCGGCCCCTGATTCGACCCCGGTCCACCGCGCCGCCCGTGATGCTGTTGCGGCCTGCCTCGATCTTGCCTCCCCGGCATCGGCAGTCCCAAGCGCACCCGCCGCGCGCGCTCGTCTTCCTCCGCATCCCCGATCAACCCGAGCATGGCGCGCGTATCGACCGGCCGCGTCGACTCGACGAAGTTCCCCGTCAGCTCGGTGTCCGGCGTGAGCTCGCCGCGCTCGTAGAGCCGCCACATCTCCTGCGCGTACGGCCGCGCGCGATGGCCCGGTGAAAAGCGAGCGACGAAGCGATGCAGGTTGTCGACGTCGCGCAGGAGCAGCTTGCGCGCGCTCTGATTTCTCGACGCGTTCACCGCTTGCGGAAAATCGATGATCACCGGCCCGTCGCTCGCCATCAGCACGTTGAAGTCCGACAAGTCGCCGTGCACCACGCCGGCGCAGAGCATGCGCACCACCTCGCGCAAAAGCTGCTCGTACGCCCGCACGGCGCCTTCGCGGGTGAAGGCGACTTCGCCGAGCCGCGGCGCCGGCTCGCCGTGCGCGTCCTTGACGAGCTCCATGATCAACACGCCTTCCAAGAAGTGATAGGGCCTCGGCACGCGCACGTGGGCGTCGGCGAGCCGGTAGATCATCTCGACCTCGGTCGACTTCCACGCCGCTTCGTTCTGCGCCTTTCCGTGCTTCGATCCCTTGTTCATCGCGCGTTGATCGCGGCTGTTTCGCACGTTGCGGCCTTCGATGTAGTCGGCGCGGTTCTGAAACGAGCGATTGTCCGCCTCTTTGTAGACCTTGGCGACGCTCTCGATGCCTTGGCTCGACACCAAGTAGACTTGGGCTTCCTTGCCGCTCTTGAGCGGTCGGATGACCTCGTCGAGGACGCCGTGATGGAGCAGGACTTCGAGATTGTGAGGAATACGCATGCGTTTCGATACTCTCCGAATTAACCTGCGCGCCGAATTCGAAAATCGGTCCCTGGCCGTGCTATCGGTGAAAGCATGGGTGGTATCGCAGTCATCGTGTCCTTCGACAAGGCGCCAAAACACGTTCCGCGCTTTCACAAAGCGTTGTGGCAGCTCATCCGAAAGCGCATCGGCAAGGTCGTGAAGCGTAAAGTGACGAAGCGGATTCTGTCTTACTACGTCGACGCTGTCGCGGCTGAAGGGCTCGGTCAAGGAGAGTGGCAGGCGAGCGACGACGGCGTTTGGTTCTCGTTCCACGATGCGTCGGGCAGCTGGGTGTTCGAGAAGTATCTCGGCTACCACTGGACGGTGCGCGCGCTCCGGGACGGCTTCGATGAAGCGCAGGCCCTCGCGAAGAAGCACGGGGCGAAGCTCAAGGTCGCCAAGTGGGGCGCTGGATCGTACGCGTACTTCAACGTGGGAGAAGCGATCGCGTGCCTGGGCGATGACAATGCGTTGATCTGTAAGCCGGGGAAGGGCGGCCAGGGACTCGACATCGCGACGCTGGCCGAGGCGGCGCACGCACGCGAGCTCTTGGCGAAGGGGCTCTGCGAGTGCGAGCTTTGCGCCGTCGCTCAGAAGCCGGCGGCGAAGACGAAGACGAAGAAAAAGAAGAAGACCTGAGTCATCCCTCGCGTTCGTGACGGCAAGACTCCTGGGTTCACACTGAGCCTGTCGCCGCGCGGATGGCGGCGGCAAACGCGTCGACGTCTTGCTCGCTCGTGTCGAAGCTCGTCATCCAGCGCACTTCGTTCGTGTGCTCGTCCCACACGTAGAAGAAGAACTGTTCGCGCACGCGCTGCATCGCCGGGTGCGGAAGGATCGCGAAGACGGCGTTTGCCTGCACCGGCCGCGTGACGGTCACGACGTCCTTCACCTGCTGTTCCAAGCGCTTCGCCATCGCCACGGCGTGCGCGGCGTTCTTGCGCCAGAGATCGCCGGAGAAGAGCGCGTGAAACTGCGCGCCGATGAAGCGCGACTTGCTCGCGAGCTGCATCGCTTGCTTGCGCAGGTACTTCAGCTGCTCGTGGGCGTCTTTGCGCAAGAGGATCACTGCCTCGCCGAAGACCAGCCCGTTCTTAGTGCCGCCGAGCGAGAGGACGTCGATGCCCTGCACGATCTCTTGCAGCGTGCAGTCGAGCGACACGACCGCGTTCGGCAGGCGCGCGCCGTCCATGTGCACCAGCAGCCCGCGCGCGTGGGCAAACGCCGTCAGCTCGCGCAGCTCCGCGAGAGAGTAGACCGTGCCGAGCTCCGTCGGCTGTGCGATCGACAGGACGCGCGGCTGCGCGAAGTGCTGATCGCCGCCGCGCACCAGCTGCTTCTCTATGTCTTCGACGACGAGCTTGCCGTCGTGATGCGCGATGGGCACGAGCTTACATCCGAGCACGCGCTCCGGCGCGCCGCACTCATCGACGTTCAAGTGCGAGAGCTCGGAGCAGAGGACGCTCTCGTGCCGCGCGAGCAAGGCGCCGAGGCTGAGCACGTTCGCGGCGGTGCCGTTGAAGACGAAGTAGGGATCGCAGTCGCCGAAGCAGCGCCGGAGCGTGGCTTGCGCCTGCTCGGTCCAGGGGTCCTGACCGTAGGCCGGCGTGTGGCCAGTGTTCGCCTGGAGGAGCGCGGCGATCACGTCCGCGTGCGCGCCGGCGTGGTTGTCGCTGCCAAAAGACTTCATGGGCGCGTGGTTCGGGGGCATGCAGGCGCACTCTGCCCGTGAAGCGGGGTCTTGACCACTGGCGGCGACCATGGTGCTTCCGCCTCCGCGATGAAGCGCTTGATCTCCGCCGACACCGTCACCGACGCCTTCGCGGCCGGCGTGCGCGTCATCTCGGCGCCGGTGCGCGAGACGATTGTCACGCCCGAGGCGCGGGCGAAGGCGATGGCGCTCGGGGTCGAGATCGACCACGCGGGCAAGACGACGGCACAGACGCCGGACGCCGGCAGCTGCGAGCGCGTCGTCGATCCTTCCGGCGTCATCGTCGTGCGCGGCCAATCGGTGAAGCTCGGCCGCTTCGCGACGAGCGCCGATCGCTCGATCGCCCTCACCGACGTCATCACGAGCAGCGACGGCTCACCGATGGCCGCCGGGATCATGAGCTTCACGCGCGATCAGGCGTTTGCGTGGACGCTCCAGTACGACGAGATCGATCTCGTGCTCGAAGGCACGCTGCACATCACCATCGCCGGTCGCACCGTCGAAGGCGGCTGCGGCGACGTGCTCTACATTCCGAAGGGCAGCGCGATCGTCTTCGGAACGCCGAGCAGAGCGCGCGTGTTCTACGTGACGCATCCCGCGGATTGGGCGACGAAGCCAACGCGTCCGAGCACCTGAGCGGAGCGTGACTCTTCAGGCTTGAAACGCGCCCGCGAGGAACGGATTGCCGTAGAAGGTCTCGCGTGGCTTCTCTTTGGCGCGCAAGCGGCTCATCGACTGACGCACGTTGCCGAGCAGCTCGTTCATGGCGGCCGGCTTCTTCACGAACGCGGTCGCCCCGCAGAGTGACTCGGGCGCGACCGTGCCGAACAAGACGAGCGGGCATCCAGCGAGCCTGACGACCTCCGCGAAGACGCGAAGCTCCACGTCGAGCGCATCGACACAAAGGAGCACGCTCTCGGCGGGCGTCGCGTGACCAAACCACAGCGGGGACATCAGATGCGCGAGGGCCTTCTCGCCAGACGGAAAGCAGGTGATGGCGTAGCCGTGCTCGTCGAACGCGCGCTTGATGATGTCGGTCGTGACGGCGCATGGCTCGATGAGCAGCACGCGCTCGCGATGGCTGCTCAGCCGCGGCTCGGTCGTGAGCGCAGGCGTCGAGGAAGAGGAGAGCGACAGGTGCATTCGGCGCGCTCTATGTACTTCGTGTGGGCCACTTGGCAATCTTTTTCTTCGCGCCAGTCGCCGATCTGGGCGCCTGACGTCGAAGCCTTCTCGCAGGGCATCACCACAATGCGGAGGCGTTTACTGGTCGAACGCCCGCTCGTCCAAGACCCGCAGGAACCCTTGCACGATGCGAAAGCAGAACCAGATCGAGACGAGCGTCCACGCGATCCAGCCTGGCACGAAGAGCAAGATCCACAGCGGCGAGGTGACGGCGTACAACATCCCGGCCATGATCACCGTGCGGAGGCGAAAGCGAAAGTGCGACTCGAGCCAAGTGCCCTTCGCTTCTTCGTACTTCCAGGCGTCGATGAGCACGGCCACAAGCAGCAGCGCCACGCTCGCCTGCACGCCGGGAAGCACAGCCGCCACGGCGACCACGGTGTGGATGCCGTAGCTCACGAAGCTCAAAAATTTCAGGCTCTTCAACGCGGGGTCAGACACAGTATTTCCGTCCATGCCGGCATTACGCGCGAGCGCGCCGGATTATTTCACAGCCAGATCCTCATAAGCACATCGGTTCAGTTCATGGCACTCTTGCTCGATGCGCGTCCATGCAGCGCTCTTGCTCCTACCGGGGTGCGTCTTGCAGTTGCAACCACCGGCGAACAGCGAAGCGATCCAGATCGCCTGCGCGGCCGACGCGGACTGCCCATGGGGGCTGAAGTGCAACACCACGACCTCGCGCTGCAGCTCGGGAAACGAGCGCACTGACGTCAGCGCGCCGCAGGTTTGCGCTGCCACCCTCACGCCGGCGATCGCCCGGCGCTTGGTCGCGCCATCGCCGCTGAATCCGATCGCCGAAGAGGTGCTCGCCTCGCAGATCGCGGGGCGCACGAGCCGCGTCCTCATCTCGTTTACGACGAGCGAGCTCGTATTGCCGCCGGCGCTCGAAGACGGCCTCATGCACTTCGCCGCGCGCTCAGCGAACGCGAACGGCCAAGCACCAGCGCGCGCGGTCATCGCCACCGACTACGTCGAGGCGCGCTTTCACTATCGACGCTGAGCGATCGTCAAGCAGGCTTGTCGATCGCGTCCGCGCGAAAATACGAGGAACCCACCGCGGAGGCTGCGCCGAAGACGTGAGTGGAGGTGCCCATGCGTGTTTGCGCGGGCCTTGTGCTCATCGTCTCCCTCTCTCTCGGTACGGCGGCCCACGCCGCAGAAGAAGTCCACGTCTACGGGATCGCGAAGTTCGGCGGCGGCGGTGAATGCGGCAGCCAAAGTCAAACGCACAGCATCCATACGACGACGGCGGCGGTGTTCCGCGACGCGTTCTCCGACTGGGACTCCGTCGCGACGAACAACAACAAAAACGCCAAGCGCACCTACTTCAAGGGCAAGGGCTCGCCGACCGCCGACACGATGGACGTGCGCGGCGTCGACGACGCCGACGTCATCTATGTGCATACGCACGGCGGGCACTCGCTGTCCGGCAACTACACTTCGCTGTCGATGGGCAGCGCGGCCGAGGGCTGCAGCGCGCGCACGAGCAACGACATGTTGTTCAACAGCGATCTCGACATCGCGGTGATCAAGGCGTGTCAGTCCGGCGACTACGAGGTCTGGCAGCAGGGCGGCTACTCGGCGATGGTCCCGCACACGAGCACCTTCACCATGTGGAACGCGTTCCACGGCAACTCGTCGTGCGGCATCCACGTCGCGGCGTACGTCGGGCTCTACGCGCTCACGAGCTTCGACGACGGCGTCGGCGAGAGCTGGCTCGACTTCGCGTATTGGAACAACTGGTTCGGCGACGACGACTGCCCGGTTTCGATCGTGTGGGGCGATTCGGCGGCGAAGCGCCACAACATGTACGAAAACGGCGGCTTCAGCGATCGCAAGAACACCGGCGCGAAGACCGGCTCCTCGATCTTCTTCATTGGCGGCTGCGAGCCTGAAAAGGGCGTCGAGCTGCCGGACTGAATGGAATCACCATGAAACAGCTCATCTTGATCCTTTGCCTCAGCGCTTGCGTGAACCGGCCCGACTACGCGGCCATCCGCCAGCTGCAAAACGAGACCGCGCGTGACGACGATGCTGCTCCCCAGCCTGAAGAAGAGCCGGAGGCCGCGCCGAACACCGACGCCGACGAGCCAGACGCGGACGAAGCCGCTGGTCTGCGCGCGGTCGCGGTGAGCGCACTCGCGGTCACGATCGATCGCAGCGCCTTGGTGAAGGCGAGCGCCGTCGCGCTGCCGCTGAAGTCTGTGACGGCGGCGGCGTTCGAAGCGAAACCGATCGCGGTGGCGTTTTCGAAGTCGCAGGAGACGTTCCAACTCCGCGCCGCCGATGCCCAGCGTCAGATCTACGAGTCGGTCGGCTTCAAGCTGCTTCGCATCTCACGGCAAGGCGCGTTCGTGTTGGCGAAGAAGGTCGTCGCCGACGGCGTCTTTGCCGGCAGCGAAGCGACGCTCGCGCAAACGGCCCGCGCGAGCTTGAAGGCGTGGGGCATCGACGACGGCGAGGTGGGCCGGGTGCTCTCGCGCAAGGTCTTGTCACAGGAAGAGGAGCCGACCGGTGTGTCGCTGCCGAAGCTCCATCGCTACAAGACCTTCATCGAGCGCGCGATCGGCGGAGTTTCGGTGATCGGCCACCGCGCGGTGATCACGCACGGTAAAGACGGCGCCTTCGCCCGCGCGACCGTCGTATGGCCGCCGCTCGCCACCGCTGGGCACAGGCTCGCAACCAGGCTCAGCGTCGACGCCATCAGCGATCGGGCCAAGGGCGCGCTCGCGGCCCACGGCATCGCCGCCGGCAACGCACGGCTCCGCTACAAATATCTGCCGACGCTGAACGCCAGCGGCGAAGCGGTGCTGCTGCTCGCCGTCGGCGCGAACGTCGACAGCGGCGACGGCGAGGCGCATGAGGTCGACGTCGAGATCGACGCCGAGTAGTCAGTCCCCCGCGAGCTTCGGCGGCACCAAGAAGAACACGTTGCGCGCGTCGAGCTCGCTCACGCCGTCGGCGACCACCGAGATCGTCGCGCGGAAGATCTGCGGCGTCGCGATCGGCGCGACGATCGTATTCACCGCCGGCACGACGTCGAAGCAAACGCTGTTGCCAGGTTGCACGGCCGTGAAGGTGTCCTTGTGGCCGTCGCCGTTCGTATCGACGGCGGGAAGCACGGTGCACGCACCGCCGCCGACGTTGACGGGCATGCGCGCGATGAAGCTCGCGGTGTTCACCGCGTCGCTCGGATCGTCGTTCACCTTGGCGCTGATGTCGATGATGCCGAAGGTCGTCAGCACCTCGATCGCTTTGACGATCGCGCTGCCGAGGCCGCTGCCGTTGCTGCCTACGGTGAAGAGCAAGGGACACTTGCCGTTCGCGTCAGGTGCCACGCCTGCGTCGCTCGCGCCGGTGCAGCACTGCGTGGCCGCGCAGGTCGCGGGCCGGCCGCCGCCGACGGGCCCCCACGCGCTCGGGGTGACGACGGCGTTGGTGCCGCTCACCGCGATGTCGAGATCCTTCTTTGCGTTCGTCGACGTCATCACGCCGATCACGCGAATGCGCTTGCTCGTGAGCGCGGCCATCGCACCGGCGCGCGTCGCGGCTTGGGTGTAGCTGTACACAGTGCTCGGCTCGCCGTTGTGGCTGTCGGCGTCGGTGATCCACACGACGATCGGCAACGAACCGCCGCGAAAGCCGACGCCGCCGAGCGTGCCGACTTGCTCGGTCGCAGCGATCGACAAGGGCGGTGCCGTCGCCGCGCTGAACGGCGGCACTGTCACGACGCTCGGGATGCTGAGGCCGGCGCCGGAGGCGACTTGATACATCGCTTCCCATCCGCTCTCGGGGCCGTCGCCGCCCGAGTGCAACGCGAGCGCGTTGACGCCCGCTTGCACCGACGCCAAGCCGGCCGGGGTCTTCGTCGTCATCACGCGATGCAAGAGGTACCAAGGCATGTCTCCCGGGGAGCCCCAGGAGCCCCACGGGATGTCGTCGTATCCGCCGACGCCGAAGCCCATGTTGGCGATCTGGCTCGAGAGCGAGCTGACAATCGTATTGAGCGAGGTCTTCAAGTTCGAAATGGCGCCGCTCATCGAGGCCGTCGTGTCCATCACGAAGACGGCGTCGGCTCGCGAGATCGTGGTCGAAAATCCGAGCGTGTCGCCCGTCGGAGAAGGCGGCGCGTTGAAGGGGACGACGAAGACGAAGTCGCCCTTCGCGCGCGGGTTGTCGCTCGCTTGGTGCGGATCGGTTCCGGCGGCGACCTCGACCAGATCGGTGGCGCCATCGCTGTCGCTGTCGGCGTTCGCGGCCGAGGTCTCGCTTGCCTCGGCGATGCCGTTGCAGTTCTTGTCTTCGACCGAGTCGCCGAGGCCATCGTTGTCCGAGTCCGTGTCTAGGTAGTCGGGCCGCTTGTCGCCGTCGAAGTCGCGCGGCGGCGTGGTGAGGACGGCGTCGCCGGCTTCCATGGCGTCGCTCCGGCAATCGCCGTCGGAGTCGAGGTCGAGCGCGTTCATGGTCATGTCGTGATCGGTGTCTTGGCCGCCTTCTTCCAAGTCGGAGATGCTGTCGCCGTCCGAGTCCTTGTCGCGAAAGTCCGGCACTTTGTCGCCGTCGGTGTCGCGCGGCGACGCGGGGATGCCCATCTCCAGCGTGTCGTCGATGGTGTCGCCGTCGTCGTCGAGGTCGGCGGCGTCGAAGATGCCGTCGCCGTCGAAGTCGCCGGTGCCGTCGACCTTGTCGGTGCGGCCGTTGCCGTCGGCGTCCAGGTCGCGAAAGTCGGGCGTGCCGTCGAAGTCCGTGTCGATCGGCGACGTTTGCGTGCGGCTATCGCCGGCCTCCTTCGCGTCGGAGATGCCGTCGTCGTCGGAGTCGGTGTCTTGGTAGTCCGCTAGACCGTCGCCGTCGGTGTCGATGGTGCCTTCGTCTTTGTCGCTGATCGTGTCGCCGTCTTCGTCCGTGTCGGGCTCGGTCGTCTCTTTGCACTCCGGGCGCGCGTCGTTCGCCGTGCAGGCCGGCGGGATGTCGACACACTTGCGGCTCAGGCACGACCAGTTCGCCGGGCAGTCCGTGACCGAGGCGCAGATCCCGGGCTTCGTGCACTTTCCGTACTTGCAGACGTCGGCGGAGCCGCAGTCGGTGTGCGCTTCGCATTGGCCAGCTTGCTGCGTGGGTCCGAGGGCTGGGTCAGCTTGCGGCTCGGCCGATGGCGCAACACAAGCGCTCAAGAGGATCAGGAACAACGCCCGATTGATCACGAAGTCACCCCCACGGCCGCGCGCCGTTAGGATGCGGGGGGTCGCGCGTCTAGCTCGCATCATTCATGACGCCAAACTGCGGGCGTCTTGAATGATGCTGAAGACAGGAAAGCAGGACTCGCTCGACGCCGTTGGCTGCGCGGTAGAACGTTTTGGCTGGCACAAATCGCAAAAA
>JADLHZ010000140.1 GCA_020848545.1 Deltaproteobacteria bacterium
ACCATGCAAGCAAAACGCCCACAGCATCGAACATCCGCCAAATTTTCAGCTCATCACCACCCCAACCCGGCGACGGCGACGGCGACGTCAACGCCTACGAGCAATCTTCATGCGGTCGAAGGACTAGGTCTCGACGAAGGACTTCAGCTGTCGTGAGCGCGACGGGTGGCGCAGCTTGCGCAGGGCCTTCGCCTCGATTTGGCGGATGCGCTCGCGCGTGACTTCGAAGTCCTGGCCCACCTCTTCGAGCGTGTGATCGGCTTTCTCGCCGATGCCAAAGCGCATGCGCAGCACCTTCTCTTCACGCGGCGTCAGCGTGGCGAGCACCTTGCGCGTCTGGTCCGCGAGGCTCATCGAGATGACGGCGTCCGACGGCGACGTCACGCTCTTGTCCTCGATGAAGTCGCCAAGGTGCGAATCTTCCTCTTCGCCGATCGGCGTCTCGAGCGAGATCGGCTCTTTGGCGATCTTCAGCACCTTGCGCACTTTTTCGAGCGGCAGCTCCATCTTCTGCGCGATCTCTTCCGGCGTCGGCTCGCGGCCGATCTCCTGGACGAGGTAGCGCGAGGTACGGATGAGCTTGTTGATCGTCTCGATCATGTGCACGGGGATGCGGATCGTACGTGCTTGGTCGGCGATCGCGCGGGTGATCGCCTGGCGAATCCACCACGTCGCGTAGGTCGAGAACTTGTAGCCGCGGCGCCACTCGAACTTGTCGACCGCCTTCATCAGGCCGATGTTGCCCTCTTGGATCAAGTCCAAGAACTGCAGGCCGCGGTTCGTGTACTTCTTGGCGATCGACACGACGAGGCGCAGGTTCGCTTCGACGAGCTCGGTCTTCGCTTGCTCTGCCTTGAACTCGCCGCGGATGACCTTGTTGTAGGTCTTCTCGAGCTCGTCGACGCCGACGCGCGCTTCGGTCGTGATGTCATCGAGGCGCTTCTCGGCGTCGCGGATGATGTTCTCCATCTCGAAGAGCTCTTCGACCTTGAGGTCGAGCTTCTTCATCAGCGACTTTTCTTTGCCCGGGTTTCCGCGCACTTCTCGGATGAAGCGCTTCAGCTCCGGCCGAGTCATGCTCGTTCGGCGCTCGCACTCGCGCACTTCCTGGTGCGACTTCTCGACCTTGCGCATCAGCCCGCGGAAGCGGCCGACGATGCGGTCGATGGTCTTCTTGTTCAGGCGCATGCCCTGAATGACGTCGACCATGTCCTTGCGGATGGTCTCGATCGTCGCCTTGGCCTCGGCCTTCTTCTTGTCCGAGAGCTTCTTCGTCGAGAGCTCGATCGACGTCTCTTCGCTCTCGGTCCACAGCTTCTTGATCTTGTCGAACTGCTTGACGACCTTCTCGCGCGCCGCCTCTTCGTCGAACTCGGGATCGTCGGTGTCTTCGTAGTCTTTGACGACGTCTTTGCACTTCGTCTTGCCGGTGCGCAGCTTGCCGGCGATGTCCATGATCTCGTCGAGCGCCGGCGGCGAGCTGATGACGACCTCGAGGACCTCGAGCTCGCCCTCTTCGATGCGCTTGGCGATCTCGACTTCACCTTCGCGGGTGAGCAGCGAGACCGAGCCCATCTTGCGCAAATACAAACGGACCGGGTCGCTCGAGCGACCGGCGTTGTCCTGCTTCTCTTTTTCTTCTTCTTCGTCCTCTTTGTCGTCGCTGTCTTTTTCGCCTTCGGGCTTCTGGCCGCCGGTCGGCGCCTGGATCTTCACCTTGGCGGCTTGGTCGACGATCTCGATGTCGTTCTTGTAGAAGAGCTCCATCACGTCGTCGATCTGGTCCGCAGACACGACGTCGTCGGGCAAAGACTCGTTGACCTCGTCCATGGTCAAGAAGCCTTTTTCTTTGCCCTTGTTCAGCAGCGCTTTGATCTCGAGGCGCTCTTCGGCCTCTTCTTTGGCCGCGCGCTCGTCTTCGTCCATCTCCTCGCCGCTGCCTGGCTTCTTCTCTTCGCCTTCGTCAGCGCCGTCGCCCTTTTTGGCCTTCTTGTCGGCCTTCGATTTCTTCTCGGCAGGCTCGGCCTTCGCGGGGGCTGTCTTCACAGCCTTCTTCTTCGTCTTGTCTTCCGCGGTCGCCTTGGTCTTCGCCATCTTCGTATCCTCAAATCACGCACGTCGCATGCCCTTGGCCGAAAAAGCGCAGGGCATGTAGCACAGTGAATTCAACTCCGCCGCAAAATAACGACTCGGCGCGTCTATTTTGTTCCGCTCTCCACGCCGGGATCCGCCCGTCGTCTGGGCTTCTCCTGCTTGAGCCACCGGTTCAGCTCTTTAATCCGATGCAAGAGGGCTTGCTGCTCTGCCACATCGGGCGTGCTTAGCAAAGCCTGCTTGAGCGCTGTTTTTTCGCGCTGTCTAAGATAATGCTGGAGGCTCAAAAGTACATCTTCCACCAAGCGTTCCCGGGCTTTTTCGTCCAGATCGGGGCTGCGATCTTCGGACAGGGTCCGGGAAAAGTTGCTCGCCATCGCCTCCGAGCCGAGCGCCACCCGCATGGTCGCGAAGTCGATCGCGTCAGCATCTTCGATGCAGGACGCGACGAGCCGGCGCAGCCCTTCGTGGGAAATGAGCTCCACCGCCTTCGGCAGGGCGTCCCACGCCGCCCGGTACTTCAAGAGCTCGAGCGTCGGCGCAAACTCGAGGCTATCAGGAGGGGTGACTTTGGGCTGTTCGGGCTCGGTCACGAGCGCAGCGGAGGGAGCGTCGCCGGTCAGCTGCGCCCAACCCTGCGATGCCGGTTTCGCCTGCGATACCGGTCGATTAGCCGTGCCACCGGGACGCCCGTCAGCGTCGGTCTTGCGCCCGAAGAAGCGCCGCAACATATCCTCTTCGATGCCCAGGCGTTGGGCGGCCTCGCGCACGTAGAGATCGCGTTCGAGCCCGGCCGGGATCTTGGCCAAGAGCGGCGCCAAGTCGCCCGCCGCTTGCACCCGTCCTTCGACCGAAGGCTGCATCAGCTGCGCCGCCTGCTGGACGAAGAACTGCACCGCCGCCGGCGCCGTTTGCACTCGCTTTTCGACCGCCTCGCGCCCTTCGCGCAGCACCAAGGTGTCCGGGTCGTCGCCGTCCGGAATCGCCACGACGTACACGGAAAAACCGTGGGCCAAGAGCAGCTCCGTCGTCTTGCGCGTGGCCCGCATGCCCGCCGCGTCGCCGTCAAAGAGCGTATAGGCCTTCTGACTCACCCGGCGCAGCAGCGGCAGATGATCCGGCGTCACGGCGGTTCCGAGCGGCGCGATCGCCTGATCGAGCCCGGCCTGGTGCAGCGCGATGACGTCCAAGTACCCTTCGCAGAGCCAGGCGCCGCCCTTGCGCGCGATCGAGTTCTTCGCTTTCGAATAACCATAGAGCAGCCGGCTCTTCTTGAAGATCGGCGACTCTGGCGAGTTCAGATACTTCGCCGCCTTCGCGTCCGGATCGAGCACGCGGCCGCCGAAGCCGGCGATGCGATCCTTCTCGTCGTAGATCGGGAACATCACGCGATCGAAAAACCTGAGGTACATCGACTTATCGTCACGCTCGCCGACCACGCCGAGCTCGACCGCCGCGGCGACCGGCACCCGCTTCGCTTCCAAGTACGCGATCAGCGAGTCGGCGCGGCGCGGCGCGTAGCCCATCGCGAACGTTTTTGCTGTCTCTTCCGTGATGCCGCGCTTCTCGACATAGGCGCGGGCGTGCTTGGCGTCGCCGCTGTTCCACAGCTGGTGCACGAAGAACTGATTGACGTAGTCGTTGACCTTGTAGAGCCACTCGCGCTTCTCGCGGGCCTGCTTCTCTTCCGGCGCTTCTTGGTGCTCGACGATCTCGATGCCGAGCTCTTTGGCGAGATCGCGCACGACCGTGGGAAACGGCTGGTGCTCCGTCTCCATGATGAACTTGAAGACGTCGCCCGACGCTTGGCAGCCGAAGCAATGGTAGAAGCCGCGATCGGGCATCACGTTGAACGACGGCGAGCGCTCGTTGTGAAACGGACAGAGGCCCACCCACGAGCGGCCGGTGCGCTTCAGCTGCACGCGCTTGCCGATGATCGCCAAGATGTCCGCCCGGTCGCGGACCTGCTCGATCTTGTCTTCGGCGATAGTGCCCACGTTTCGGCGCTTACTTCCCGAGCTGCTCGAGCTTCGCCTTCACGCGCTCGCTGACGACCTTGCCGTCGGCGCGACCCTTCGTTTGATCGGTGATCGCCTTCATCACCTTGCCCATATCCTTCGGGCCGGCGGCGCCAACCGTGGTGATCGCTTGGCCGATGATCCCGTCGAGCTCGGAATCACTGAGCGCGGCCGGCAAAAACGACTGCACGATCGCGAGCTCGGCGGTTTGGCTGTCGACGACGTCCTGCCGTCCGCCTGCCTTCGCCTGCGCGAGGGTCTCTTCCCACTGCTTCTTGATCGTGCTGCAGATGGCGATCATCTCGGTGTCATCGAGCGTCTTCTTCAGATCGATCTCTTTGTTCCTGACCGCGCTCTTGATCATGCGCAGGGCCGAGAGCTTCACGGTCTCCTTGGCGAGCATCGCGGCTTTCAGGTCGGCGTCGAGGCGTTCACGCAGGGCCATAGGGAGCCTCCAAAAGGCGCGGGCTATAACGATGTCGCCTCGAAGGTGTCAAACCAAGTGTCCAATAGTTGGACAAATAAAAGGTCCCTGGGACCTTTTTTTAGTAGCTGTGGGCGAAGATTTCCTGCTGCCCGTGCTCCACCCGGACGAAGCCTTCGCGGATCTTCTTTTGATCCGGGTCCATGCCTTGGTGCCCAGTGTTGGCCATGCACCAAAGGAGCGCCTTCTCGGTGGCGAAGCGGAAGCCGAGGCCCTCGGGAAACTGGCCGTAGATGATGCGGATCCATTGCTGCGACGCGGCGATCTCGGGGGTGATAGCCGAGAAGAAGGCGGCGTCGTTGCCGGCCGGGATGAAGCCGGCTTCGCCCGGGTTGGCGGCGACGATCTCGTCCCACTTCTTCGAATGCTGCGGGTGCTCGCCGCGCACCTTGCGCAAGCTGTTCATCACGCGATCGGCGAGCACGCGCGACGTGGCGGCGGGCGCAGGCTTCGGCGTCGACGGAACGCTCGCCGCCTCGACGCGCGCGGCGACCGCGGACTTCACCGGCGCCGTCGTCTCTTGCGAGATGGCGCCGGCGAGGATCCAGCTCGACGCGATCGCCGACACGGCCACGCTCGCGGCGTCGACCTTCGCTTCGTTCTGCAAAAAGCGCAGCGACGCCTCATCGCTCGCCTGCGCGCCGCACAACGATACCGGCAGATCCGGCTTCGCCGCGCGGCCCTGCGACACGGCGATGTGGATCATCTTTCCGACCGTCGAAAGCTCGAGCGATCGAAAGGGATCGCCGTGCCTGCGTGCGGGCAGCCGCGCCGCGTCGTCGCGGGAGATGCCGAGCGTCATCTGCGTCAGATCGTTCGAGCCGATACAGAAGTCGTCGCAGCGCTCGGCGAGCTCGTAGGCGTTGAGCGCAGCGGCCGGCGTCTCGATCATGCACGCGAGGCGACTCGCCGGCGCCTGCACGCCTTCGGCCGCGAGCTTCTTTCGCACGCCGTCGATCATTGTTTTCGCCGCGTCGAGCTCGTCGACGGCGCTCACCATCGGAACGATGATCGTCAGCTTCGACGCCTTGCCGGTCTCGGCCTCGAACTTCGCCGCGGCGCGCAGCATCGCTTCGATCTGTGTCTCGTAGATGTCGGGCCGCGCGATACCCAAGCGAATGCCGCGCAGGCCGAGCATAGGGTTCACTTCGCGCTCTTTCTCGATGCGGGCGCTGAGCGTCTGCGCCGAGGTGCCGAGGGCTTTGGCGAGCGCCTGCGTCTCGGCGGCGTCGTGCGGCATGAACTCGTGCGCCGGCGGATCGAGCAAGCGGATCTTCAGCGTGCCGCCGTCTGCCGCGTCGAAGAGCGCCTTGAAGTCGTCGTACGATCGGCGGGCGAGATCGGCGCTGGCCGATGCGTCGCCGGGCGCGAGCAGCACGCGTTGCAGAATCTGTCGCGCGTCATTTTCGAGGAACATGTGCTCGCTGCGGGCGAGGCCCACGCCAAGGGCGCCCTTCCTCTTCGCCTCGCGCACCTGCTCGGGCGTGTCCGCGTTGGCGAAGATGCGCACCTTCGCGCCCCGCTTCGCTTCCTCGACGAGCGCTTGCACCTCGGGCCGTTCGCTCGCAGCAATCACCGTCCGCGCGCCGTCGTAGATCGCGCCGGATGAGCCATCGACCGAGATCGCGTCGCCGGCCTTCATCGTTCGCGCGCCGATGATCAGCGCGTCGACGCCGAGCGACGCGCCCTGCACGCCGCCGAAGTTCACGCCTGGCACGCCGCGTTCGCGCGCGACCACGGCCGCGTGCGCGCTGTAGCCGCCGCGAAAGGTGACGATCGCGGCGACGTTGCCAAGGCCGGTCGTTTCATCCGGGCGCAGCTCGTCTTTCACGAGCACGACCTTCTTGCCGGTGGCGGCGAGCGTCGTCGCTTGGTCGAGATCGAAGGCGATGACACCGCTCGCGCCGCCGGGCGAAACGCCGAGGCCGCTGGCGAGCGCTTTGTCCCCTGCTGCGAGCTGCAACACCGGACGCGTCGAGGCGAGCAGATCTGCGATCGACGCCTTCGCTTCGGTCTTCGGCGCCGGTGGAAGCACGGGAGCTACCGCCACACCGGGCGCGATCGCCGCCGGCACCTGGTGCGAGTAGATGTAGCCTTCGCGAATGAAGCGCGCGCCACCGTCGGCGTCGGCGCCGAGCTCTTGATGATGGATGTCGGTGCCGCGAAACTGCGGCGCGTTCTCGGTGTCGACCCAGCGCAAGACGGCCGTGCGACCTTCGTACAAAGCGACTACGCGCAGGGCCCGGCTGTCGCGCGGGAGCTTCTGCAGGTCCTCGTCGGTGCGAATCTCCCCGGCGCGGCCCTTCGGTCCCAACGCCTTCAGAAGATCCGGCCACGCAAAGCCCGCGGTCGAGCGATCGTTGGCGCTCCTGCGGCGTTCGAGCGACTTGAACAGCGCGTCGACGAGACTCGTGCTCGCGGCGGGCGTCTGAGTGACAGAGGCTGTGGCTCCGATACGCGCGATCGTCATCCTATGTGCCTTCCTGGGGAGGCACTCCTGGTGACTTCGGTTATCGGGGTGCTGACGGAGCGAAGTGCGTTCGAAAAGGCGCGCTGGACCTCTAGAAGATGCCCGGCGTGCCGCCGCTGGTGCCGCCGCCGCTGCCCTTCGTCAGGTTTTGACCCTTGAAGTTCGCCGCGGTCCTCGCCTGTTCGAGGCCTTCGTTGCGCGACGTCAACGATTCGAGCTGTTTCGTCGTTGCCTGAGTGTCCGCGACGCGCAACATCCCGCGCAGGAGCGCCGACGGATCGGCGTCCATCCCGTGCAAGCGGCGCGACGCGTCTGCGAGCACGGCGGCGCTGTTTTCACCGATCGGCACCGCGCTGTCCATTCTCAGCGCCGCAGCGGTGGATTCGAGCTTCTCCGTGCCCTCGCCGAACTTCTCTTTGAACTTCGCCACCATCGCGGCCGACATCTTTGCGTTGTTCTCTTCGCTGCCGTTCTTCGCGTTGGCCTCGGCGCGCTCCATGATCTTCTGCGCTTCCGAAAGCTTCTTCTGATTGAAGTCCGACTCCGAAAACACCTTCTCGCCGATGGCGCCGAGGTTGTTCGTCGCTTCGATGCTCTCGAGCTCCGCCATGTCGGCGATGCCCATGCGGAAGCTGATGGCGCCGATGAGGCCTTCGGGCGAAAAAAGATTCGACTGCGGCTTGCCGTCATCGCCCGTGGTCACGAGGCGGCGGCCCGTTTCGCCCAAGCGCGCGGCCGCGTCGGCGTCGTCGACCAGCGCCGACTCCAACGGGATCATCAGCTTCTTGCCGGTGGACACCGCGTTCAGGGCGTCCTTATTCATGAAGTCGGTGTTCTTGTTCTGGAACTCGAAGTTGTTCAGAACCTTCTTGGTCTCGGGGCCTTTGGTCTTGCCGGTCTGCTGCGACTGGACTTGGCCAGGGACTACTCTGTTCTTGATGCCGCCGTCGTTCATCGCATTCTCCTCGCTCTTCTTTCCTTGGGCGCCAGCGCGAAAAACACGCGTCCCATCTCGACTTACAGCTCAGCTAGGCAAGCTGGTTGATGAAGTATAGCGCCGCCGGACCAAGCTAGCCAGCTACTCGGAAAAGCGAGTGATTTCAGCACCTAGGCCGGCGAGCTTCTTCTCCAACGCCGCATAACCCCGGTCCAAGTGATAGATCCGGCGCACCACGGTCTCGCCCTCGGCCACGAGCCCGGACAGCACGAGCGACGCCGACGCCCGCAGATCCGTGGCCATCACGGTCGCGCCCATCAACTTCTCGACGCCGCGCACCACGGCGACATTGCCGTCGATCGTGATGTCGGCGCCGAGGCGGGTCATCTCCGGCACGTGCATGTAACGATTTTCGAACACGGTTTCGCGCACGACGGAAGATCCCTCGGCGACGGCCATCGCCGCCATGAGCTGCGCCTGCATGTCGGTGGCAAAGCCGGGATACGGCGCGGTCGTGAAGTCGATCGCCTTCAGCCGCTTCGGGCCGATCACGCGATAGCCGCCGGCCTCTTGCGTGAGCTTGGCGCCGGCGTCGCGCAGCTTGTCGGCCACGGCGCCTAAGTGCGAGAGCACGCCGCCTTCGACGAGCACGTCGCCGCCGCTCATCGCCGCGGCCGCCGCGAAGGTGCCGGCCTCGATGCGATCCGGCATCACGGCGTGCTTCATCGGCGAGAGACCTTCGCGCCCGACGACGCGAATGTCGGTCGTGCCGTCGCCTTCGATCTCGGCGCCCATCGAGCGCAAGGCATTGGCGAGATCGACGACCTCCGGTTCGAGCGCCGCGTTGCGCAGGACCGTTTCGCCCCGGGCGAGGACCGCAGCCATCAGCACGTTCTCGGTACCCGTCACGGTGTTCACGTCGAAGATGAATGTCGTGCCCTTCAGCCGCGACGCCTTCGCTTCGACGTAGCCGTGGACGAGCGTGATGTCCGCTCCGAGCGCGGTCAGCCCCTTCAAGTGCTGATCGATCGGCCGCGCGCCGATCGCGCAACCGCCGGGCAGCGACACGCGGCATTGGCCGTAGCGTGCGAGCAGCGGCCCGAGCACGAGCACGCTGGCGCGCATCGTCCGCACGAGATCGTAGGGCGCCTCGAAGTCCTTCAGCTTGTCCGTCGCGATGCGCAGGACGCCCTTCTCACGCTTGTCGACCTCGGCGCCCATCATCGCGAGCAGCTTGGCCATCGTGTCGACGTCGGCGAGCGCCGGCATGTTGGTGATCGTGTTTTCGCCCTCGGCGAGCAGCGTGGCGGCGATGATCGGCAGCGCCGCGTTCTTCGCGCCGCCAACGCGCACGCTGCCTTTGAGCGCCTTGCCGCCTTTGATCTTCAGTGCGTCCATCGCTTCAGGACCCCTTGGTTTTGGCTTCGAATAGGCGATCGATTCCGGCAGCGTCCTGGTGATCATGGATGCCTTCGAAACCGAGCTCGCGGGCAATTCTACAGATGGCTTCGCCTTGGCCCTTGCCGTGCTCGACGAGCAGCGTCCCACCCGGCGAGAGCACACCGCGCGCGTCCTGCAAGATCGTGCGGATCGCCGCGAGGCCGTCTGCGCCTGCGAACAACGCCACGTGCGGCTCGAACGCCTTCACATCGGGATCGAGCACGGCGTCGTTCTCGACGTACGGCGGATTCGTCGCGATCAAAGAGAAGCGTTCGCCAAGGAAAGGCTCGAAGAAGCGGCCTTCGCGAAACGTCACACGCTCAGCGAGCCCGAGCGCCGCAGCGTTCTCCCGCGCGACCGCGAGCGCATCGGCGCTGACGTCGGTGGCGAGCGCCGTCGCTGCGGGCAGCGCCTTCAGCAACGCGAGGGCGATCGCGCCGGAGCCGGTGCCGAGATCGGCAAAGCGCGACGGCTGCAACGCCCGTGCACGCTCGACGATCATCTCGGTCTCCGGCCGCGGGATCAGCACGCGCTTGTCCACCTTCAGGTCGATCTCGTGAAAGCCCTTCGCGCCGGTAATGTACGCGACGGGCTCGCGCGCCGCCCGCCGTTTGACGAGCGCACGAAAAGCGTCGAGCTCGGCTTGCTGCAGCGGCCTGTCGTAGCCTGTGTAGAGGTGCAAGCGAGGCAAGTTGAGGACGTGCGCGAGCAGCACCTCGGCGTCCAAGCGCGCGCTGTCGATGCCCTTCTGCTTGAAGAACGGCGCGGTCCATTCGAGCAGACGCCCGACGGTCCAGCGCTCCGGGCTGCGAGGCGGAGACGACATTTTATCGCAGCCCTTCGCGCTGTTCTAAGTGGGCGACTCCGCAAGCTCCGTCACCACACGTCTCGCTCAAGCCGGCGCTCCGACTTGCTGCTTGAGCTGCTCGGCCTGAAAGTACGTATGCACGGCGGTCAGCATCTGATCGATCTCACCCTGCATCAACTTCGGCAGATTGTGAAACGACTCGCCGATGCGATGATCGGTGCAGCGATCCTGCGGGAAGTTGTAGGTGCGGATCTTCTCGCTGCGATCGCCTGTGCCGACCATCTGCCGCCGCGCGTCGGCATGCTCTCTCGTGCGCTTCTCGAGCTCTTGGTCGTACAGCTTCGCGCGCATCAGCTTCATCGCCTTTGCGCGGTTCTTGATCTGCGAACGCTCGTCTTGGCACTGCACGACGATGCCGGTCGGGAGGTGCGTCATGCGCACGGCGGAGTCGGTCTTGTTGACGTGCTGGCCGCCGGCGCCGCCTGCGCGATACGTATCGACCCGAAGATCTTTCTGATCGATGACGACGTCGACTTCGTCCGGCTCGACGAGCACGGCGACGGTCACGGTGCTCGTGTGGATGCGGCCCTGCGCCTCGGTCTCGGGCACGCGCTGCACGCGATGCACGCCCGCTTCAAACTTGAAGATCGAATACGCGCCACGCCCTTCGATCGTCGCGACGACTTCCTTCACGCCGCCTTTGCTGCCGGGCGACATCGACGCGAGCTCGACAGTGTAGCCCTTTTGGCGCGCGTAGCTCTCGTACATTTTGTAGAGCTCGCCGGCGAAGAGCGACGCCTCGTCACCGCCGGCGCCAGCGCGGATCTCGAGCACGATGTCTTTTTCGTCGTTCGGATCTTTCGGCAAGAGCGCGAGCTCGAGCGCCCGCTTCAGCGTCGCTTCTTCGCCGCTGAGCCGTGCGAGCTCTTCGCTGGCGAGCACGCGAAACTCGGGATCGACGAGCAACGCACGGTTGCCTTCGATCTCTTCGGCGACCTTCTTGTACTGCTTGTAGAGGGTGACGACCTGTTCGAGCTCGCTGCGCTCTTTGGCCAAGCGGCGGAACTCGTCGGGGCGGCTGACGACGTCGGGGTCCGAGAGCTGACGCTCGAGACTGGCGAAGTGACCTTCGACTTCAGCGAGCTTCTGGAGCATGGGCGTTCACCCGAGCACGGTGGCTCAGGAGGTGCGGCCGTACTTCTTGTTGAAGCGATCGACGCGGCCTTCGGCGTCGACGAGCTTCTGCTTGCCGGTGAAGAACGGGTGGCACGCCGAGCAGATGTCGACGCGGAAATCACCGCGGGTCGAGCGCGTTTCGATGACGTTGCCGCACGAGCACTGAATGCGGGCGGCGACGTAGTTCGGGTGGATGCCTTCTTTCATGGTGTCCTCACGGTCCCTGGTGGGCGACGGGCGTTCCTTGCTTGGATGCGGGACCGCGCCTCAGGGAGCGCGGCACCATAGGGATCTCGCTGCGATCGGTCAAGAGTCCGTGCCATTCTAGGAAGTTGCCGACTTTTCCACAGCTTTCTTACGACCTGTGCCCAAAAATGAGCGACGCTTTAGTAAGCAATCTCCGCTTGCGCGGTTCGATAATGGGGGCGTGGCAAATGACTGGACGCCACAAATGACGGGTCTCCGGAAGTAAGGGCTTAAATTGCATGTCGGATCTCGAAAAAGACGGCTTGGCTTTGATCGCGATGCTCGAGGCCCTGATCGAAGCGGACCTGGTGAAGACAATCATGAACATGCCGCACCTGACCCTCGCTGAGCGTCGGATCGCGCTTGGGCGTGCGTTGAAAAAGGGCATCGTTCAGGAGCTCGCCAAGCAGCTCGTCAACGAAGAGGCATCGATCGCCGCGATCGAGGGCAAGAACATCTCGGACGCGCTCGCCGAAGCGTTGATCGCCTCGCACGCGGTGCCGTCGTTCGGTCCGTTGCCGGTCTCGTGATCACTTCCCCTTGAGCAGCTTGTCGACCGTGTCTTGGTCGGCGCCCGGGAACTCGTACTCGGCGAACTCTTCGCGCGACACCCAACGATAGTCGTGCACCTTGATCGGCCGAATGTGCGGGCGCACGAGGCGACAGGTATAGGTGGCAAGCTCGATGAAGTAGCGCTCGTACTCGCGCGTGACCTCGAAGATCTTGTCGCCAACCTCGATCTCGATCTCCATCTCTTCGGAGAGCTCGCGCACGAGCGCGTCTTTGTCGCTCTCGCCGTGCTCGACGCGGCCGCCCGGGAATTCCCAGAGCAAGGGCAGCGTCGCTTCCGGGCGGCGTTGGGTGATGAGAAAACGCGCGTTCTGCTCCACGAGCGCCGCGACGACTCTGACGATTGGCTTTGCGACCACGTTCGTTCCTCTTTCTTCGTTCGCGCTACGTCCGCGATGCGAGCGCCGCGAGATCGAGCTCGCAGAGCCGTGCCCCTGCTTGGTCCCCGACTTCCAAAAACCGCGCGCGCGCGAGCCGAAAGGCCGCTTGCGCCTCTTCTTTTGCCCCGAGCACCGCCAGATGCTCGGCGTACCAGCGCGTCAGCGTCGGCACTTCTTCATGTCTTCCCGCCTCGTCGAACGCGGCCATCGCATCGAGCAAATGGTCGTGACCGTCCTTGCTGCGCCCTTCGTCGAACGCGATAAGCGCGAGCAGCCTGTAAGCGTGAGCCTCTGCAAGCACGTTTCCGGTCTCACGCGCAAGCTCGAGCGCAGAAATCCCGAGCGCGCGGCCCGTCTCCAAGGCGTGCGCCTCGTAGTTTGCCCTGGCCGCGAGCAGGCCCGCGAGCAACGCGACCGGAAAATCCCGCGCGGATTGCGCTTCGAGGGAGAGCGCGTGGAGGGCGTCGGCCGCCTGAGGCACGTCGCTCGCGCAGAGGCGCTCTAACAAGTCCCAGTGCGGTTGGCTGCGCGCGCCGGCGCCAAGGACTTCGAGACCATGCAAGGCGAGCGTCTTATGTTCTTCTGATGAAGGCACGAGCGGCGCGCGCATAAGCAAGAAATAAGTGCTTGTCAAAGAGGGACCTCTTTGTTAGCGTCCGCAACCTTATTTCTGGCTTGGCCGATAACAACGCTGGCTCAGTGTGCATGCCGGCGGCGGAATCAGCTGAGTAAACAACGGCCCGCTCGGATGCCCCGGCGGTGAATGGAGAGAGAAGATGTTTCGTTGGATTGCCAAGATTTTCACTGAAGGCGACTGGGGTATGTATCCGATCGCGGTGGTCATGGTGTTCACCATCGCCCTGATGGTCGAGCGCGCCCGCTATCTGTTCTTCACGGCGAGCTTCGATAAAGAAGGCTTCATCCAAGGCATCAAGAAGTACATCCTCCAAGGCAATCTCCAACGCGCCCTGACCTACGTCGGCTCGATGGACCACCCGCTCGCGCGCATCATCAAGGCCGGCCTCGTCAACGTGAAGAAGAGCGACGAAGCCGTTCAAGCCGCGATCGACGAAGAAGCGCTCCGCGAGCTGCCGAAGCTCGAGCGCCGCACGGGCTATCTCGCGATGCTCGGCAACGTCGCCACGCTGCTCGGCCTCCTCGGCACCATCACCGGCCTCATCAAGTCGTTCGGCGCCGTCGCGGCGGCCGATCCGGCGGAGAAGTCGGCGATGCTCGCCAAAGGTATTTCGGAAGCCATGAACTGTACGGCGTACGGTCTCATCGTCGCCATCCCGGCGCTCGTCGCGTTCTCGGTCTACCAAGGCCGCACGCAGAAGCTCTCGGACGACATCAACGAGACCTCGGTCAGCGTGCTGAACCTGATCGTCACGAACCGCGACAAGCTGAACCTGAAGGTCGTCGACGAGCGCGAAGTCGCGTAACGGCCTCTGCGTTTCGTTCCGACCCAAACTCTGTCCGTAGGGAAGTGACATGGCATCAGCAGGACCATCAACAGGCGGCAAACGCTCGTATGACATGGAGATCAATCTGGTCCCATTCATCGACTTGCTGTCGTGCTGCATCGCCTTCCTCATGATCGTGGCGACTTGGACGCAGATCGCGCGCATCGACGTGGCGCCTTCTCCGAACGGGCCCGCGGCTGAAGAGAAGCAGGACGAAGATCCGTTGAAGCTCGGCATCGTGCTCACGAGCACCGGTTACACGTTGACCGACAGCTCGGGCGCCGCGCTGCAGATTCCGAAAGCCGGAGTCGAGTACAACGCGACGGAGCTCGACAACAAGTTGAAGACGATTCGTCAGACGTTCTCGAAGGAGACGACGACGAAGGTGAACCTCACGAGCGAAGACGGGGTGGCCTACAAGAACCTCATCGCGGTGATGGACATCTGCTTGAAGAATGAGTTCACGGGCATCTCCGTGGGATCGGTGAACTAAGATGCCGATCAAACCTCCAGGCAAGCGCCTCGGCGCGCACATCGCGTTGAAGCAGGCTCAAAAACACGCGAAGGCGCGCGGCAAGCGGGCGCAGTTCGCGGGCCTCATGCTGACCTCCATGGTCGACATGTTCACCCTGCTCGTCATCTTCTTGCTGTCGAACTTCTCGGCGTCCGGCGATCTCTTGTTGTCGGCCAAAGACATCAAGCTGCCAACGGCGAAGTCGACCTCCGAGCTCGAACGATCGGTCGTGGTGGCCGTCTCTCCTGCCACCGTGACCGTCGAGGGCGAAAAGGTCGGCGACACCGCCGAGCTCATGCGCAACGACGATCCGCGCATTCCGGAAATGACGGACAAGCTGCTCGAGAGAAAGCGCGTCGTCACCCAGTTGATGGGCGCCGACAAGTTCAAAGGCCAGATCATCATCCAGGCTGACGGCGACATCGACTTCAAGCTGATCAAGAAGGTGATGTACTCGGCGACCGAAGCGGGCTACGGCGCGTTCCAATACGCGGTCGTCTCGGCTGGCGCCGGCGGCGAAGGTGCCGCTGGCGAAGCCGCGCACGAGTAAGCTCCCTCCTCCTCTCGCCCCACGAAAACCTCTCGCGCCAACCGTCCGCTAAAGGGCGCCAGGCGAGGTCCCGTTCGCGCGCCGCGTCGATAACGCTCGCGGAGGTGCAAGATGAGCGGAGGCGTGCGCTTAGACGCAGACGTTGCAGCGAAGGCCCGGGAATTTGGCGTCGCGAGCCTTGGGTTCAGTGTTCGCGGCGGCAACGACATCAACGGCATCGGCATCGGGATTCACATCGCGTTCGCGGGTCGCGATCCGATGTTGCCCTTCGTCGAGGTCGACGCGGCCGTCGGCATCGGCCCACCGGGGATGGTCTCGCATGGCGGCATCGGCTTGATGAGCGGAGGCCTGACCACTGGGCCGCGGCTCGTGCTTCCGATCGCCGACTGGTTCTGCACGACGATCCGCAGCGGGATCGCCTATACCGGGAGTCGCTTCGAGAACCCGTTTGGCATCGACGAGGTGAAGCTGCCGCTGCTCACCGGAGTGCGCTTCCGCACCCAGAGCGGCTTTCTCGCCACGATCGAGGCCGGCGCCGCGTACAGCTGGCGCAGCAACCACACCCAAGGCTTCGTTCCAATGCTCTCGGTCGGGCTTGGCTTCGGTTACTAGAGAAGCATCGCCGACTCAGAGAATCGCGCAGTTGTCGATGAGCCGCGTCTTGCCGACGAAGATCGCTCCGATGCCGCGCGTCGGGGCTGCGATCGGATCCGTCGCCTTCAACGTGCGTGCGTCGACGAGCTCCAAGTAATCGAGGCGCACGCTCGGCGCTTCAGCGATGACCGCGCGCCCTTCTTGCAGCAGCGTTTCACGCGAGCGTTCGCCCTTTGCGGCGGCCGCGATCATCGCATCGAGCGATCGCTTGAGCACGAGCGCGACCTTGCGTTCGTCGGGCGCGAGGAACACGTTGCGGCTCGACATCGCCAGGCCATCCGGCTCGCGCATCGTTGGCACACCCACGATCGCCATCGGAACGCTCAGATCGCGCACCATCGTTTGGATCACCGTGAGCTGCTGAAAATCCTTCTCGCCGAAGAACGCCGCTGTCGGCTGCGCCAGCATCAACAGCTTCAACACGACCGTCGTCACGCCGCGAAAGTGCGTGGGGCGGCTCGCACCGCAGAGGCCCTGCGTAGCTTCGAGCACCTCGACCTGCGTTTGAAAGCCAGGCGCGTAAAAGCCGTCGGCCTCGGGCGCGAAGACGACGTCGACCTTCGCGCCGGCGCACTTCTTCAGATCGCCGTCGAGATCCCGCGGGTAGCGGGCGAGATCTTCGCTCGGACCGAATTGCTTCGGGTTCACGAAGATCGAGACGGCGACGACGTCGGACTCGGCGCGGGCCGCAGCCATGAGCGACTGATGGCCCGCGTGCAGATAGCCCATGGTCGGAACGAAGCCGACGCGCAGGTTGCGCGCGCGGTAGCCGAGCATCGCTGCTTGAAATTCCGCCGCGTCGCGAATGAGCCGCATGCGCCGCTCAGCGTGCCGTCAAACCGGGACGCCGTAAAGACCGCTGACCTCCGCGTCGGCTTCGGACTCCGGCGCGTCGGCGGGCTTGTCGTCTTTTCGCGTGCGGACGACGCGCATCGTCTTCGAGTGAAAGGTGTGCTCCTCGGCCGGAAACGCCGCGCCGCGCACTTCGCTCACGTAGCTCTTGGTGGCGTCCGAGATCGTCGTCGCGAGGTCGGCATACTTCTTCACGAACTTCGGCTTGAAGTCCGAGATCATGCCGAGCAAGTCGTAGCTCACGAGGATCTGGCCGTCGCAGTCCTTGCCGGCGCCGATGCCAATGGTCGGAATGCTCACCGCGCGCGTGATGTCGGCGGCGAGCTCGGCCGGGATCGCTTCGAGCACGATCGCGTAACAGCCAGCTTGCTCGAGCGCGAGCGCGTCGTCGAAGAGCTTCTTCGCTTTGTCTTCATCGCGGCCCTGCACGACGAAGCCGCCGATCTTGTGCACCGACTGCGGCGTCAGGCCGATGTGGCCCATCACCGGGATGCCGGCGCGCCAGATCTTCTGCACGACGGGTGCGAACTCGCTGCCGCCTTCGAGCTTGACGCTGGAGGCGCCGCCTTCTTGGATCAGCCGGCCGGCGTTCTTCAGCGCCTCGTCGTCCGAACCTTGGTAGCTCATGAACGGCAAGTCGCCGATGACGTGCGCGCGCTGCACGCCGCGAACGACGGCGCGCGTGTGATAGACCATTTCGTCCATCGTCACCGGCAGCGTGTTCTTCTGACCCTGAACGACCATGCCGAGCGAGTCGCCGACGAGGATCGCGTCGATGCCGGCTTGATCGAAGAGGCGCGCGAAGGTGGCGTCGTACGCCGTGACCATGGCGATGCGCTCGGCCTTCGTCTTCATCTGGCGCAGCGAGTGAATCGTGACGGGTTTTTGCGCTTCGGGTTTCGGCTGAGTGCTCATAGTCTCCTCCTTGCGTTCGCCAGAGAAGACGAGCGGTTCTCCGCCTCGTTCTTCCGTCTCGGGCACGATAGGCTCCAAGCGGCTCACTTCTATTTTCGGTCCAGACGCAAAACGGATGCGACGCCAAAAGGCTGTCGCTCCTGTTCGAAAGTCTAAGCGGCTCGGGCCATTCCTTCAAGGTGTCAGACACTGTCCAGAGCCGTGTGACGATTTAGTGGATTGACAGACCATATATGGTCACATACGGTCACTACCTTCATCCTCGAGGTGACAAGCATGGGACCGCGTGCACCAAAGCCAGATCAGCAGATTTTCCACGTCGCGATGTTGAAGGTGGTCCTGCAGCTGAAGCGCGACCCCCAGCGCTCACTTGGTGAGATCACGCATGAAATCGCCGAGCAAATGAAGATCGACGAGCTCGGCTTCAAACGCTTCCTCGCCCACTACATGCCAGCGTTCGTGAAGACGTCAGCTGTTCGCACCTGAGCTGTTCTCGCGCGAATACCGGCGCGCGGCGGCAAGGAAGGTCTCTGGCGACACCGTCTCCGCCCTTCGCTCCGCTTCCACACCTTCGGCGCGCAGCGCATCGAGCAACGGATCGCCGTACGCCCGGAGCGCGTTGCGCAGCGTCTTTCGCCGCTGTTGAAACGCGGCTTTCACGATGGCTACGAAGCGGGCGTCGACGCCTTCGACGCCCGGCTTCACGCGCCACGAAATCACCGCCGAGTCGACCCGCGGCGCCGGATGAAACGCGCCAGCCGGCACGACGCACACGCGCTCCACCGTCGCGATGGCGCCGAGCAACACGCTGAGCAAGCCGTAGGTCTTCGAACCAGGCGGCTCGACGATGCGGTCTGCGACCTCCTTCTGCACGAGCAACGCCACGCGCTCGGCGACTTCGCGCTGCTCGAAAAGCGCGAAGATGATGGGGCTCGTCAGTTGGTACGGAATGTTGCCGGCGACGGCGACGCGCGCGCCGAAGCTTGCGTAGTCGACCTTCTTCGCGTCGGCTTCGTGAATCGTGACGTTCGCAAACGGGCGCATCACTTCGCGCAGGATCGGCGCGAGGTCGCGATCGCGCTCGACGGCGTGCACTGTCGCTTTTGTGTGCGCGAGGTACCAGGTGAGCGTACCGAGACCGGCGCCGAGCTCGACGACGACGTCGCCGGTTTTCACTCCGAGCGCGGCGGCAATGCGCGCATGCACACGATAGTCGCGCAGGAAGTTCTGGCCGAACGACTTCTTCGCGAAGAGCCCGTGCTTCTTCAAGAGCTCGCGCGGGTCCGGCGGCTCGGGCACGGCGTCAAGCAAGCGCTTCTCCGAGCGGCCAATACGCCTTCGGCGCCGCGTCGAGCCCGGACACTTTGCCGGCGCGCAAACGGCGCCACCCAGCGGCCGCGATCATCGCCGCGTTGTCTGTGCACCACGCGCGCGGCGGAATCAGAACGCGGCCGGCGCGCGTTTGCATCTCCGCCGCGGCGCGCTCGCGCAGGGGTCCGTTCGCCGCGACGCCGCCGCCGAGGACCAGCGTGCTCACGCGCTCCGCGTCGACCGCCATCATCGCCTTCGACACGAGCGCCGAGACGATCGCGTGCTCGATCGACGCGCAGAGATCGCGCAGCGCCGGAGCATCGAGCGGCTGCGTGCGCTTCTGCAGGTGCGTTGCGACCGCCGTCTTCAAGCCACTGAAGCTGAAGTCGACCCGGTCGCGCATCGCGATCGGAAACGGCACCGCGCTCGCGTCGCCACCTACCGCCGCCGCAGAGAGCTTGGCGCCGCCCGGATAGCCGAAGCCGAGCTGTTTCGCCGTCTTGTCGAACGCTTCGCCGGCGGCGTCGTCGAGCGTCACGGAGAGCGTCCGCACTGAGAACGGCGCGTCCACGCGATAGAGCGCCGTATGCCCGCCGGAAACGAGCAGCGCGACGTGAGGATACGGGGTCGGACCGTGGTCGTGCGCGAGCAAATCGACCGCCGCCAAGTGGCCTTCCAAGTGATTGACGCCGATGAGCGGGATCCTCCGCGCGAGCGCCGCGCCCTTCGCATAGAGCACGCCGACGAAGAGCGCGCCGATGAGGCCGGGCCCGAGCGTCACCGCGATCGCCTCGATGTCGGGCCAATCGCACTCGGCCTGAAGAAAGGCCGCGCGCACGTTGGCGGTGATCGTGGCCATGTGCTCCCGCGACGCGACCTCGGGCACGACGCCGCCGAAGCGCGCGTGCTTGTCGACCTGGGTCGAGACGATGTCGGCGAGCACGCGCCCGTCGCTCGCGACGATCGCAGCGGCAGTCTCGTCGCAAGAAGATTCGATCGCGAGCAGCGGCACCGCGCGCGTATAGCTGCGGCCCCGCAGCGCGACAAGGCTACTTCAGCGTGTTCAGGATGTTGCGCACATCGGGCGCGAACTTCCCGTTCGGATCGTACTGCAAGTACTTCTCGTAGGCGCCGACCGCTTTCTGCTTCTGGCCCTGGTTTTGATAGATCGTGCCGAGCGTCAGATACGCTGGCGCCAGGCGGCCATTGGCGGAGATCGCGCGGTTCAGGAAGTCGATCGCTTTGTCGTTCTCGTCGAGCTCGTAGTGCGCGTTGCCCATCGCGAGCAGCGCCGCTTCGCTCGTCGGGTTCATCTCGAGCGCTTTTTGGTACTCGCCGATGGCGCCGCGGACGTTGCCCTTCTTGTAGAGCATGTGGCCCTTGGCGAGCTGCTTTCGGAACGCGTCTTTTCTGGTCGCGGGGTCGTCGTCTTTTTCGGCGGGCGGCGTCTTCGCTTTGGCGGCTTCGACTTTCGCGGCCTCGGCCTTCGCTGCTTCCGCTTTGGCCGCCTCGAGCTTCGCGGCCTCGGCCTTCGCTGCTTCCGCCTTGGCTGCCTCGAGCTTCGCGGCCTCGGCGTTCGCGTCGACAGGCGGAGGTGTCTGCACGGGCGGCGGCGTGGGCTGTGCGACGACCGGCGGCACCGGCTGCTGCGGCATCGGTTGGCGCAGCACGTAGACAGCTCCGACGGCGAGCGCCGCGAGCACCACCACCGCCATCGCGCCGAGCAACAGGCGCTTCCTGCGATGGCTCGCTGCGAAGTCGATGTCGTCGTCGCTGCCGAACGCGCGCTTCAGATCGTCGTCGGACGGTGGCGGTGCCGTCGTTGTCCGCTGCGCGGCCGGTGCGAGCGGCATTTCGGGAATCGGCGGGTTCGATGGCATCGCCGGCTGCGAAATCGCCGGCTGCGAGATGACTGGCGGCGCCAGCGGCACCGGAGGCATCTCGGGAAGCGCAATATTCGGAGCCGCCACGGCGCCGTCGGGGCGGCCGTCTTCGCGTTTTTGCGCCGTCAGCTTCTCCTTGCCGGGGAACTGAATGACGTTCAAGAACTCCGGGTTCGCTTTAGCCGCCGCCATGATCGCCGCGCTCACCGGCGCCCCGGCTGGAGGCGGAACTGCGGTGGGCGGAGGCGTCGCGACCGGGGGCGGCTTCGGGCGCGGCTCGTCGTCTTCGGGGATCGACAGCTCGTTGGCGTCGGGCACCGCCGGATCGCTGCCCTCCAAAAGCTCGTCTTCGCCCGCTCCTGTCTCCGACTCGGGCACGTCGCCACCGCGATCGCTGGCGCCTTCGCGCGAGGACACGTCGTAGATGAGGCCCTCGAAGTACAGCTTCGAGATGACGTTGAGCGCTTCGAGGTCGCCGTAGTTCGACTCGTCGACGACCTGCAGCAGCGTGCGCTGGCCGTCGAACATCCTGAGGATGCTGTTGATCTCGTCCGGGATCTCGCTGAGTCGTTCGCTGAGCTCGCGAAAGTCGACCTCGAACTTCGTCTCGAGCGGCGGCAGCTGTTCGAGCAGCCGACCCCACTCGTCGACGCGGCGCATGCCCTCCATCAGCAAGCCCTGCGTCGACATCTCGATGCCGTCCGGCCGATCGATCGGCATGAACTCCATCTCGAAGCGCCCGTCGTTCCAGACGAGCAAGCGGTAGATCGCCTTTTCACCGCGCAAGACGCCGAGCTCCGCGTCGACCACCTTGCCGTTGCGGAAGAAGATGGTGCCGTTCGAGCCGAAGCCCTGTTCGGACTCGAAGCGAATCAGGCCCGTCTTGCGGCCGATCTCCACGGTCTGCAGCAGGTCGACCACGCCCATGTCCGAGAGCTGCCCCGAGAAGTTCGCCTTCTGGTCGCGCTTCTCGAGCGTCTCCTTCGTCTTCTTCTCGAGCATGATCTTGATGCGGGTGACGATCTCTTTGATGTAGATCGGCTTCGTCAGGTAATCCTCGACGCCGAGCTCGAGACCTTTGATCTTGTACTCGATCGACTTCTGCCCGGTGAGGAAGATGAACGGCAGCTGCGAGGTCTTCGGGTTCTCCTTCAGCTTCTTGCACAGCTCGAAGCCGTCCATCTCGGGCATCTTCGTGTCCGAGATGACGAGCTCGGGCGGGTTTATTTCGATTTTTTCCAGAGCATCCAGACCGTTGACCGCCGTCGTCACCGAGAAGCCCGCTTTCTTCAGCGAGACTTCCATGACGCGCAGGCTCTTCGCGTCCGAATCGATGAGGAGTAGGTGTCGTTTTGCCATTCGAGCTCGAGGCGCGGGCGCACCCCACATCGGATGACACGCGCTTTCGGAATCCTACTGTTTTGCCACGCGGGTCGCCAGTTTAGCTGAGGTCTTTTGGCGCAGGGCGTCAGGGGTCGCTCGCCTTGCCTTCGCCGCGGGGTTGCGCCTATGCGAGCCGCCACTATGGAATGGGATACGCCACATTATCGAGCCAGTTTGTCGTTTCTCGAGCGTGCCGCACATGCGCTCGACCTCGATCCGAATGTGCACATGCGCCTGCAACGTCCGGAGCGCGCGCTCATCGTCAACGTGCCCGTGCGCATGGACGACGGCAGCGTCCGCAACTTCACGGGCTATCGCGTGCATCACAATGACACGCGCGGGCCAGCCAAGGGCGGCATCCGCTATCACATGGACGTCGACTTCGGCGAAGTCGCCTCGTTGGCGATGCTGATGACTTTCAAGTGCGCCGTCGTTGGGCTTCCGCTCGGCGGCGCCAAAGGCGGCATCAGGGTCGACCCGCGCACGATGAGCCGCAACGAACTGCAACGCCTCACGCGCCGCTACACGACCGAGATCGTCAACTTCATCGGCCCCCAGACCGACATTCCGGCGCCGGACATGGGCACCGACGAGCAGACCATGAGCTGGATCATGGACACGTACAGCGCCATCAAGGGCTACGCGGTCCCGGGCGTGGTCACCGGCAAGCCGGTCTCGGTCGGCGGCTCGCTCGGCCGCGCTGAAGCCACCGGTCGCGGTGTCGCGTACACGATCATGGAGGCGGCGAAGGTGATGCCGGACTTCGAGATCGGCGAAGGCACCACCGTCAC
Organism: Deltaproteobacteria bacterium; assembly: GCA_020848545.1. Taxonomy (GTDB): domain Bacteria; phylum Myxococcota; class JADLHZ01; order JADLHZ01; family JADLHZ01; genus JADLHZ01. The sequence continues at coordinate 22,940 of JADLHZ010000140.1, forward strand.
GATCCAAGGCTTTGGTAACGTCGGCGGCGTCGCCGCGAAGAAGCTCTCGAAGCTCGGCTGCAAGGTCCTTGCGGTCACCGACGTGACGGGCGGCGTGCACAACCCGAAGGGCCTCGATATCAAGGCGCTGATGGCGTACGCCAAAGAGCACCGCGGCATCAAAGGCTTCCCCGAAGCCGACGCGATCACGAACGAAGAGCTGATGGCGCTGAAGACCGACATCTTCGTGCCGGCGGCGCTCGGCGGCGTCATCGGCAGCAAAGAGGCGCAGAACCTCAAGTGCAAGATCCTCGCGGAGGGCGCCAACGGCCCGTGCACGCCGGACGGCGACAAGGTGCTGCGCGAGCGCGACGACATCTTCGTCCTCCCGGACGTGCTCGCGAACGCCGGCGGCGTCACCGTGTCGTACTTCGAGTGGGTGCAGGACATCTCAGCGTTCTTCTGGACCGCCAAGGAGATCAACAGCCGCCTACACACCGTCATGAAGAAGGCGTTCGAAGAGGTGTGGAAGCTGAAGCAGACGTTGAAGTGCGACATGCGTACGGCGGCGATGGCATGCGGCGTCAAGCGCGTGTCGGACGCGATGAAGGCGCGCGGCCTCTTTCCATAGTGAAGAGGCCATAACCCACGTGGCGAAAGTCATCTCCATCACGAGCGGCCGCTTCGAGCGATTGCTCAAGGTCTTGGACGGCAAGCGCCGCCTGATGATCTTGACCCACGACAATCCGGATCCGGACTCGATCGCGAGCGCCATGGGCCTGCAGCAGCTCGTGCAGCAGCACACGCGTACGAAGGTGGACATCGCCTATGGCGGCTACATCGGCCGCGCCGAGAATCGCGCGATGATCCGCTTGCTCAAGATCGATCTCTTGCACGCGACGCGCGTCGACTTTCACGAGTACGACGCGACTGCCGTCGTCGACACCCAGCCCGGCGCACGCAACCACAGCCTGCCGCTCGACATCACGCCGACGATCGTCGTCGACCACCATCCGCCGCGCGAGGAGTCGGAGCAGGCCGAGTTCGCCGACGTCGGTGGTGACTACGGCTCGACGACGACGAAGGTGCTCGAGTACCTGCGCGCGTCGCAGACGAAGATCGACGAGACCTTGGCGACGGCATTGTTTTACGGCGTGAAGAGCGACACGCGCGATCTCGGCCGCGAATCGAACCAAGCCGACTTCGACGCCTATCGTTTCTTGATCGACTCGGCCGACTTGCCGCTGGTCAGCGAGATCGAGCATCCGCAAGTGCCGCGCGAGTACTTCCGCGCGATGGTCGAAGCGTTCAAGCGCGCACGCGTCTACGACTCGGCCGTCGTCGTCAACCTGGGTGAGGTTTACACTCCGGACCTTTGCGCCGAGCTCTCGGATCGCTTGCTTCAGGCCGACGGCATCCGCTGGTCGCTCGCCATGGGCGTGCATGCGAACCAACTCTACGTGTCGATTCGCACCCGCGACAAACGCCGCAACGCCGGCAAGCTCATCGCGGAGGTCATCACCGAGCGCGGCATGGCCGGCGGCCACGGCGCGATGGCCGGCGCACGCCAGCCGCTGATCGGCCAAGGCGCCCGCGCGAGAAAGCAGACCGCCGCCGACGTGATCAAGCGCTTCTTGAAGGCGCTCGACGTGCCGGCCGACGTCGAGGGCGAGTCGTTGATTGCGTCGTAGTGGCCATGGCCGACCGCATTTACGCCGATCACAACGCCACGTCGCCGATCTTGCCGGAGCTCAACGAGCGCGTGCTCGCGCAGTTGGACGGGCCGACCGCAAACGCATCATCTCCGCACGCCCTCGGCCGCCAAGCGCGCGAACGCATCGAGCACGCGCGCTCAGGGGTCGCGGCGCTCGCGGGCTGTGCCGCGGAGCACGTCGTCTTCACCGCGACAGCGACCGAGGCGAACGCCATCGCTCTCCATGGTCGTACGATCGTCATCAGCGGCATCGAGCATCCGAGCGTCACCGCGAACGCGCGCAGGCACGAAGAACGCGGCGCTTCGGTCCGCGTCGTTCCGCCGGGGCAGGACGGCGTCGTGTCCGAGGCGGCGATCGAGCGTGCGCTTGCGGGCGCCGACCTCTGCGCGCTGATGTGGGCGAACAACGAGACCGGGGTCGTGCAGCCGGTCGATGAGGTGGCTCGTCTTTGTCGCGCGCGCGGCGTTCGCCTGCACGTCGACGCCGTTCAAGCGCTCGGCAAGCTGCCGGTGACGCTCGCCAAGGCCGACACGTATGCGATCTCCGCGCACAAGCTCGGCGGGCTGCCCGGCGCCGCCGCGTTGATCGTGCGCGGCGAGCCGCCGCCGCCGTTGTGGCGAGCCGGCGGTCACGAACGCGGCGTGCGCGGCGGCACCGAGAGCCTGCTGGCAATCGAAGCGTTCGGTTGGGCGGCGGCGGTGTGGAAAGAGCGCGGCGACGTCTTTCGCGCGAACATGCAAAGCGCGCGCGATGCCTTCGAAGCGGCGCTGCGCGGCTTTCAACACGCGGTCATCGGTGTCGATCGCGTGCCGAACACGTCGAACATCCTCGTGCCGGGCGTGCGCGGAGAGGCGCTGTTATCGGCGCTGGATCTCGCCGGTGTGGCGGCGAGTCACGGCTCGGCGTGCGCCACGGGCTCGCTCGACCCATCGCCGGTGCTGCTGGCGATGGGGATCAGCGAAGGCGAGGCCCGCACCGCGCTGCGCGTGTCGTTCGGCCCGCACGCAAGGGCAGCAGAAGGCGCCGAAGTCGCGTCGCGGCTGATCGCCTGCGCCGAGAGATTGCGCGCAGCCGTCGCACCCTGAACCCAGGCCGCCATGTCGTCGTGCATCGGCGCGCGGAACACCATCTCGCCGCCGTCGGGCGACGGGATCGCGAGCTCAGCCGCGTGTAGCATGTGCCGCGCGGCGCCGGTCGCTTCGAGCACGCGCGCCGTCGCGCCGTGATCTGCGCTCTCTTTGAAGATGTCGTCGCTCACGCCGTAGAGCTTGTCGCCGAGCAGGGGATGGCCGAGGGCCCACAGATGCACCCGGATCTGATGCTGGCGACCGGTCTCGGGGCGGCAGCGCACGAGCGTGTGCTCGGCGAAGCGTTCGAGCACTTCGACGTGGGTGACCGACGGCATGCCGCGCGCCTCGTCGACGCGCATCTTCACTTTGAGCGACGACGTCTCATCGAGCATCAGCGGCAGGTCGATGCGCAGCGTCTCGAAGCTCGGTGCGCCGCGGACCACGGCGAGATAGGTCTTCTTCGCGCGGCTCAAGCGAAAGAGCTCCTTCGCCCACGCGGCCCACTTGCCCTTGCCGCAGACGAGCACGCCGCTCGTCTCGCGATCGAGCCGGTGCGCGATCTTCGCCTCGGGCCGGTGATCATTGAGCCACGCCGTCACCGTGTTGCGCCACGTGCTCGCGTTCGGATGCACCACGAGGTCGCCGGGCTTGTTGAGCACCAAGAAGCGCTCGTCTTCGAAGATGATCGGCAAGTCGATGGGCCGCGCGATCTCGTTCTCGACCTCGCGCTGCCAGGTGAACCTGTCGCCGACCTGCACGAGGCGCGACGCCTTCACCGGGCGACCACCCTGATCGTGCATGCCGTGATCGATGATCCCCTGCACGCGCGTGCGCGACAGACGCGGAATGTGCTTTTGGATGAACTTGTCGAGGCGCAGACCTTGGTCGCCGAGCGGCACTTCGATCGTCACTTCGACGAGCGTGTCTGCGATGGTCTTGTACTGCTTCAAGCCGGGTTCGGCTTACACAACCGCGCCGCGATAATCCACGACTTTGAGCGGGCGCTCGGAGATCTGGAAGGTGATGTTGTCGCGCGAGCCCTGGCCGTCGCCCGAGTGCTGGTACGGCATCGGCTTTTCCATCTCGACCTTCACTTTGGTGACGAGAAAGTCGAGCACTTCCTGCGAGCGCCAGTGGCCCTTCCATAGGGACGGCAGGTTCAAGAGCGGCTTGAACGGATTGCAGGTGGCGATGCGCAGGTTCATCATGCCCGGGCGCACGCCGGCGAAGGGATAGATCTTGAAGCCGAAGCCATAGAACGGCGTGGTGCCGCAGCCGACGAGCGCCGCCGGACCTTCGTACAAGACTTGGCCGTGCTTTAGCGGCATCGCGCGATCGCCGCGGCGCGGATCCATGAAGTACGCATCATCGCCCTGGTTCGTCACGCGGACGTTCTGCGCAAAGCCGTCGCGCATGAAGGTGGGAACGCTCTTGCCCAAGATCGCCATCAGATAACCAGCAGCGGTCGCCGTCAGCTTCTTCATGGTCTTCTTGTTCTGCGCCCACTCCTTCATCGCGTTGTAGTCGTTCAGGATGCGCGCGTCGTAGCCCATGCCGGCGAAGAAGAAGCGTTGCCCTTCGCTCTCGATGAGGTCGATGTTGACCGCCGAGTGGCGCGGGCCCGAGAGCACCTTTTGCAGATCTTCAGCGGGCTTCGTGGCGCCGACGACCGAGCTCAGGCCGTTGCCGGTGCCGAGCTTCAACACGCCGAACTCGGGGTACGGGAGCAGCGGTTGGCGCTCGCCGAAGTGCCGCGCGCGTTGGAGGCGCCAGTCGTTCGCTTCGTCGACGTAGCGGAACACGTGGTTCATGACGTTGACGAGCGTGCCGTCGCCGCCGCCGCACAGGATCGTTCCGTAGCCGCGCTGCACGACTTGGCGCGCGAACGCTTCGGCTTCTTCCAACGTGTGGCTGAAATAGAAATCGGATGCCGGCACGAGACGACCCAAGCGCTTGGCGACCTTGTCGTCGACTTGCTTGGCGTTCTTGTTGAGGATGACGGCGATACGTTCGGTGGCGACAGGGGCGTAAGGAAGGACGACATCTTTGCTACGTTCACGGCTCGGGTGCGTCAGAACATCGTCGAGTGTTTTATACATACGCTTTGCTCGGTCTCCGATAGGCTTCTGCGCAAACTTTGCGCACTTCGAACGTCGCTATGACACGCACGCCCGAATCGCCCCCCTTTAAGCACGGCCTATGCCACTTCTTGACGCAGCACGGCATTGCGATGGTTGCGAGGTGCCTTCTGCAAAATCGCGCACTTAGACGAATCCTCGCGTCTGTGCTCTGGGCGGAAGGTGTGAAAAGGGGGCGGCAGTGCGAAGTGAATTTCGCACTTTTTGGCCCGCTGCGGCGAACGCCGCTACGCAGCACGCGAGTCCTGGGCCGCACTCTTCTCCGTGCTTTCGTTTGGTATTTCTTGCCTGCGGCGCCCCGCTTCTCGTGTAGGCCGCTTGCTCCGTGTTGCTCGCTCGACTATCGGAGCGACGCCGCATGAACCGCCCACTGCAAAGAGTCGTCGCCGCCAAGAAGTCCCGCCTGCACCCGGACGTCGCTGCGGCGCGCGAAGTCATCTCCGTCGAAGCGAAGAGCGTGCTCGGCTTGCTCGATCATCTCGACGCTCAGTTCGTGCGCGCGTTGAACCTCATCGATCAATGCACGGGCCGCGTCGTCGTCAGCGGCATGGGCAAGTCGGGCTTCATCGCGCAGAAACTTTCGGCCACGCTCGCGTCGACCGGTTGTCCGTCCTTGTATCTGCATCCAGCCGAGGCGCTGCACGGCGATCTCGGACGCCTCGCGCGCGGCGACGTGTTGCTCGGTTTGTCGAACAGCGGCGAGACCGAAGAAGTCGTGCGCTTGCTGCGGCCGCTGAAGCGCCTGGGCATTCCGGTCATCGCGATGAGCGGCAACAAGAGCTCGACGCTGGCGAAGGCCGCCGACGTCGTGTTGTTCATCGGCAACGTCGTCGAAGCGAGCCCGATCGGCCTCGTGCCGACGGCGTCGACGACGGCGATGCTCGTGCTCGGCGACGCCCTGGCGATGACTCTGTTTTCGCGACGCGGCTTCGGGCGGGCTGAGTTCGCGCGCTTTCATCCGGCCGGCCGCCTCGGCTTTCGCTTGATGCGCGTGAGCGAAGTGATGCGTGAAGGGGCGTCGAACCCGGTCGTGCAAGAGCACCTGCCGCTCGTCAAAGTGCTCGCCGCGATGACGAAGACACCGGGCAGGCCGGGCGCTGCGTCGGTCATCGACAAGCGCGGCAGACTCATCGGCGTCTTCACCGACGGCGATCTGCGGCGTTTGCTCGAGAACGATACCTTCGACAACAAGAAGGCCGTACGCGAAGTGATGACGCGCGATCCGGTTACCGTCCGCGACAACGCCCTCGTCGAAGACGCCGAGCGTTTGCTACGCGAGCACCACATCGACAACATGCCCGTCGTCGACGACGAGCAACGCGCCGTCGGGCTCATCGACGTGCAGGACTTGCTCGTGCACAATGCCTACCGATCCTGATGGCGTTCGGACCGAAGCGAAGTGCGCTCGAAGCATTGTGGACGGAGACGACGAGGCGTCCGCTCTGGTTGCCACCGAATCTTCTGCGCTACGTGCGGCTCTCGCGGCGCGTGAACCTCGTGCCGCTGCGCCGGCGTGACGTGCGCGTCGAGGGTCCTCGCTTCGGCGTCTCGAAGTGCAACGCCTGCACGAACAACTGCTGTGTCGGAAAGAAGAACACTGTGTCCCTGCGCCTCGTCGACATCGCGACGCTGATCGACCTCGGCCGCGCCGATCTCATTCGCCGCGAGAAGCCGCGCTTCTCGGAGGCCGACAAGCTGTCGAGCAAGGCGCGTGCGCGTTTTTTGGCGAGCGACGCCTTCACCGTGTTTCCGGTGCTGCGCCAAGACGAGCACGATCGCTGCGCGGCGTTGAGCGACGGCAACCGCTGCACGCTGCATCCGCATTGGCCGCTCTCCTGCGCCCGCTTCCCCTACGCGCTCGATCTCGACGCGCGCGAAGTGTTCTACAGCCCGCGCTGCCCGTCGTATGATATCGTCGACGCCGTGAGCGAGCCGCGCGTGAAGACGATGATCGACGCGACGCTCGCCGCCTACAACGAGCGCATCCGCGACTTCGTGCTGCTCGACCATGCGCGCGCCGGGCTCGAGCGCATCGGGCTCACCGAATGGTTGAATCTATGAGCGTTGCAGCCGTGAGCCCTGCTCCAATCGTCGTGACGAAGAGCGCGCCGGGGAAGCTCTTCCTCTTCGGCGAATATGCTGTGCTCGAAGGGCACTTGGCGCTCGTCGCGGCGGTCGATCGGCGCGTCGTCGTTCGTTACGCGACGGATCCCGCCGCCGACGCGCTGACGATCGGCGGATCCTTCTTCGCGACGCCCGTACGCGTGCTGCTCGGTGAGCTCGACGCCGGCCTCGCCGGACCTGCATCGCGCGTCGTCGCTGGCATACTCGCGGCGAGGGACGTCGGCGCGCGTATTCGCGGAGGCACGCTCGACGTCGACTCGCGCGCGCTCTTTGACGGCGATCGCAAGCTCGGCTTCGGATCGAGCGCCGCGGTAACCGTGGCGACCTTCGGCGCGCTCGGCGGTCGCGTGGGCGACGAGGCGTTCGCCCGCTGCCGGCACTGGCACAACCGCGCGCAAGGAACCCAAGGCAGCGGCGGCGACATCGCGGCGTCTTTGCTCGGCGGGCTCGCGTGCCTGCGTGGCGATCGCATCGCGCGCATCGACTGGGTGCCACCGCTCGCCGTCCTCTTTCACCCGAAGTCGGCCTCGACGCCGGCGTTCGTGTCGAACGTCAAGCGCTTCAAGCAGGAGCAGCCGGCGGAATATCGAGCGCGCATCGCCGTCCTCGGAGCGATCGCCGAGCGCGCCGCCACCGCCGCGCGCGCGCACGACGCCGCCGCCTGGGTCGCGCTGGTCCGCGAGGCCGCTGCCGCGCTCGATGCTCTCGGTGAAGTGTCTGGCACCGGCATCGTTACGCCGTACCAGCGCGAGATCGCGACGCTCTGCGACTCCTTCGGGGCCGCGTCGAAGCCCGCCGGCGCCGGTGGCGGCGATGTCTCGCTCATCTGCGCCGCCGATGATCGCGTCCTCGCCGACGCGATGGAAGCGATCCGCATGAAGGGCGGCCACTGTGAACGCCTCGCCATCGCCGCGACCGGCCTCGCCTGAAACGGTCCGCTTCCTGAAACGGTCTTCTCCCCGAACGGTCTTCTCCCCGGTCCCTTTTCGCCGACTCTCCCCGGTCCGCGTCCCCGGTCCCTTTTCGCGGCCTTCCCCGGTCCCTTTTTGGCGTGGCTTGGGTTGACCATATGTGGTCACGGTCGTAGGGTGACACGCGATGACGGTGCCAGACACTTTGATCTCGCCGACGCTCGCGACGCTGTACGCGAAGCAAGGGCATCAGAGCTCGGCGATCGCGGTGCTGAGAGCGCTCGAGCAGCGCCAGAATCAGCGCAAGTCGGAAATCTTGACCGAGCTGCTGACGCGGGTGAGCATTCACCGATCGGAGCGTGAGCACCCATGGGCTTCAAAGAGAACCTGACCGCGATCTGTACCGCCCTGCCCGAGACCTTCGTCGTGACGCTCATGGACCACGACGGCATCTCCGTCGACACCGTGCAGTCGCATCAGACAGACATCGACATCAACGCGTACTTCATCGAGATCACCGGCGTCTTCGCGCAAGCCGTCCGCACCGCCGAGCAAATGCAGACCGGCGCCGTCAATGAGCTCGTGCTGAAGAGCGAGCGCGTGACGGCCGTCCTGCGACCGGTCGGCTCCGGCTATTACTTGGCGCTGGCGATGACGCCGAACGGCAACACGGGAAAAGCGCGCTACTTGCTCCGCATTGCCGCGCCGAAGCTGCAACAAGAGCTCGGCGCCTGAGCCGGGCGATGGCGAAGAAGAAGCCGCCGCGCCCGAAGATCCTCATCCTCAGCGGCCCCAACCTCAACATGCTCGGCACCCGCGAGCCCGACGTCTACGGCACCGACACGCTCGAAGACATCCACCGCGCGCTCGACCACCTCGCCCACGAAAACGGCATCGAGCTCGAATGCCGGCAGTCGAACCACGAGGGCGACCTCATCGATTGGATCCAGCAGGCGAGCGCACAGGCGATCGTCTTGAATGCCGGCGGCCTCACCCACACCAGCGTGGCCCTGCGCGACGCGATCGCCTCGGTGCCGAAGATCCCGGTGATCGAAGTGCACCTCTCGCACATCTTCGCGCGCGAGACGTTCCGTCAGACCTCGTTGATCGCGCCGGTATGCAAAGGAATGGTCAGCGGCTTCGGCGCCCAGAGCTACTCGCTTGGTCTGCTCGCCGCCGCGTCGCTCGTGCTCTAACGCTCACAAACGATCGGCGATCGGCACCCACTTCTTCTCGCGATCGCCCTGATAGATCTGCGTCGGCCTCAAGAGGTGGTTCTTCGCCACTTGCTCGTTCCAATGCGCGAGCCACCCGACGACCCGGCTCATCGCGAACATCGACGAAAAGAGATCTACCGGAATGCCAAGGCGGTCGTAGATGACGCCGTTGAAGAAGTCGACGTTCGGAAACACGCCTTTGGCACCGAGCGCGTGCGTGACGACGCGCTCGAGCTCGATCGCGGTGTCATAGACCGCCGAGCGCCCGGTCTTCTCGACGAGCTGGGTCGCCAACCGTTGCAAGATCGTCGCGCGCGGATCCTTCACCTTATAGACGCGGTGGCCGAAGCCCGGGATGATCTGCTGGTTGCGCATGTTCTCTTCGGCCCACATACGCGCCCGGTCCGGCGAGCTCAGCTGGCGCAGCAAGAGCAGCGCAGCTTCGGACGCCCCGCCGTGCAGCGGCCCGGCAAGCGCGCTGATCGCCGCGCTGATGACGCCGTAGGGACCGGCGAGCGTAGAGCCCGTGATGCGCGCCGAAAACGTGGACGCATTCATCGCGTGCTCGGCGTGCAGGATCATGCACACGTCGAGGATGCGCGATGCGGTGGCATCTGGCACGCGATCGCTGAGCATGTAGAGAAAGTTCGCCGCGTGATCAAGATCGTCGCGCGGCGTGATCGGCTCGTCGCCTTTGCGAATGCGCGCGAACGCCGCGACGAGCGTGGGCAGCTTGGCGATCAAGCGGATAGTCGATTTGTAGCGCTGCTCCGGGTCCTCGACGTTCTTTGCCGGGTAGAACATGCCCATTGCCGCGACCGTAGCGCCGGTCGCGTCCATCGGGTGACCGTGCTCGGGAAGCAGCTTCAAGACGTCGACGATCTTGAACTTCAGACGCCGGTGATGCCGCAGGTCGTCCTTGAAGCGTGAAAGCTCGTCCTTGTTCGGGAGCCGGCCTTTGATCAGGAGGTAGGCCGTCTCTTCGAAGGTCGAGTGCTCGGCGAGCGTCTCGATCGCGTAGCCGCGGTACTCGAGCACACCCTTGTTGCCGTCGATGAAGCACAGCTTCGACTCCGCCGCGGGGACGCCGTTCAGACCCGGAATGTACTCCATCGGAAGCCTCCTCAAGCTCGGACGGCGGAGGGTAGGAGCGAGTGCCCCGGGAAGCAAGGGCCGCGCACCGCCGCGGCGTTGTCAGCATCTAGGAATTGAGGCTAAGCGCGATCCATGAGCGATGCCATGAGCAACCCGAACGTCCACAAAGTGATCATCGTCGGCTCCGGCCCTGCCGGCTACACCGCCGCCGTCTACGCCGCGCGCGCCAACTTGGAGCCCGTCCTCTTCGCCGGCCTGCAACCGGGCGGGCAGCTCACCATCACGACCGACGTCGAGAACTATCCGGGCTTTCCGAAGGGCGTCATGGGCCCCGAGATGATGGAGCTCTTCAAAGCGCAGGCCGAGCGCTTCGGCACGCAGATTCACATGGACGAGATCACCAAGGTCGATCTCAGCAAGCGCCCGTTCACGCTCTGGCAGCGCGACAAGGAGTGGAAGGCCGAGACGGTCATCATCGCCACCGGCGCGTCGGCGAAGCTGCTCGACATCCCGTCCGAGAAGAAGCTCATGGGCCACGGCGTCAGCGCCTGCGCCACCTGCGACGGGTTCTTCTTCAAGAACCAGGACGTGATCGTCGTCGGCGGCGGCGACACCGCGATGGAAGAGGCCAACTTCCTGACGAAGTTCGCGAGCAAGGTGACCGTCGTTCATCGCAGAGACACGCTGCGCGCGTCGAAGATCATGCAAGAGCGCGCGCTGAAGAACCCGAAGATCGCGTTCGTCTGGAACTCGGCGATCGACGAGATCTTGGGCGACGACAAAGGCGTCACCGGCGTGCGCTTGAAGAACCTCGTCAACGGCGAGACGATGAAGCTCGCGGCGCAGGGCGTGTTCATCGCCATCGGCCACCAGCCGAATACGCAGATGTTCGACGGACAGCTCGAAACCGACAGCGTAGGCTACATCACGATCAAGAGCGGGACGAAGACGAGCGTCGACGGCGTGTTTGCGTGCGGCGACGTCGCCGACGCGATCTACCGCCAAGCGGTGACGGCGGCGGGCACTGGCTGCATGGCGGCGATCGACGCGGAGCGCTGGCTCGGCGCCAAGGGCATTCACTGAAGAAACGTCACTGCGGCGCTGACGCTGGCTGCTCTTCGACGACCGGCGCCGGCTTCGCCCGCACTTTCTCCATGAAGCCGATGCTCATCCACGGCATGTAGGTGATCGCCAGGACGCCGGCGGCCATGATCAAAAGGAAGGGCGTCGTCACCTTGTAGACGCGCGGCAACGGCGTGCGGAAACGCGACGCGCTCAAGAGCAAGTTGAGCCCCACCGGCGGGAACAAGAAGCCGAGCTCCAAGTTCGACAAGAAGATGATGCCCATGTGCACGGGGTCGATGCCGAACGCGGCGGCCATCGGCACGATCAGCGGCGCCAGGATGACGATCGCCGAGTAGATCTCGAGCACGCTGCCGAGGACGAGCAAGATGAGGTTGAGCGCGAAGAGAAACACGTAGGGCGAGCTCACGTGCGTCTTCACCCACCCGAGCAGCGCGGTCGGCACTTGCGCATCGACGAGGTAGCTCGTCAGACCCATCGCGGCCCCGAGCACGATGAGCACCGCGCCCATCAAGCGCCCCGAGTGCGTGATCACGCGCGGCAGATCCTTCTTCACGGAGAGATCCTTGAACACCAAGCATTCTACGACGATCGCCATGAACGCCGCGATCGCCGAGGCTTCGACGATCGTTGTCTTGCCGCCGAAGATGCCAAAGAGCAGCACCGCCGGGATCGCGAGCTCCCACTTCGCGTCCCACAGTGCGCTCTTCGCCTCGCCGAATGAGAACGGATGCCGCGGCGTCTTGTGCTTCACGCCAATGTACACGCCGTACGCCATGACGAGCACGATGAGCAGCAGGCCCGGCAAGAAGCCCGCGAGGAAGATCTTGTCGGCCGAGGTCTCGGCGACGACGCTATAGAGGATCACCGGCAACGAGGGCGGGAGAAGAAGGCCGAGCGAACCCGCGGCGGTGACGAGGCCGAGAGAGAAGCCCTCGGGGTAGCCTTCCTTCACGAGCACCGGCAGCACGAGCCCGCCAAGCGCGATGATCGTCACGCCCGAGCCGCCGGTCAACGTCGTAAACAGCGCGCACACGATGACGACCATGATCGCGATGCCGCCCGGCAGCGAGCCGACGATCGCCCGCGCGGCCCGCACGAGCCGCGTCGACGCGCCGCCTTCCGCGAGCACGAAGCCGCACAAGGTGAGCAGCGGGATCGCCGGCAGCGTGGGCGACGCGACCAGGCGGAAGATCTCGGTCGGCACCGCGGCGATCGACACGCCGTCGACGAAGAAGAACGTCATCGCGATGCCGGCCATGCCGACGTAGACCGGCGCGCCGAGCAGGACCGCGCCGATGATCGCCAGCAAGCACGGCCACGTCACCCAAGACGCGCTGTCCGCGGTGAGGTCGAGCAAGAAGGTCAGCGCGATGATTCCGAGCGACACACCGCGAAAGAGCCACTTCTCGTGCGCGAGGTACGCGCTACGAACGGCCATGATCGCGAGCGTGAGCGGCATGATGAGCTCGCTCCACCACGACGGCATCACATGAAAGAGCCGCTCGCCGCTCTCGCGATTGGCGGCGATCATCACGATCGCCGCGTATCCGAGCAGCGCCACGACGGCGCCGGCGACCGTGTTGGCGATGAAGCGCGCCGCCTCGCGCGGCCGTCCCTCCGGCAGAAACTCCGTCGTCGCCAGCGCGAGGTGTGCGCGCGCGCCGGTCGCGATCATGGCGCCGCCAAAGCCGGCCCAGAGCGTCAGGTGCTGCACGAACAAGATCGTGCCGCTCAACGAATCGCCGGTGATCGCCCGCGCCGCCGTCGCGATCATCGGCAGCACGACCATGAACGCCGACACGATCACGATGAGGCCAGTTTCGAAGCGGTTCAGAAGCGAAGGCGGGGCTCCGGCGTCGTCTGTGGCGATTTGCATGGACCTTCGTGCGGGTACCAAGTTTACCGGAGCGTCGCAATGCCGTATCCTCTGGGCATGAAGCGCTTCGGCCGCTTTCAGCTCGCAGAGATTCAGACCGGGTGGCAACGCTTGGACGGCGGCGCCATGTTCGGCGTGGTCCCAAAGGCGCTGTGGAACAAGCTCATCCCTGCGGACGATCGCAACCGGATTCCGCTCGCCTTGCGCGCCCTCTACATCGACACCGGAGATCGCAAGGTCGTCGTCGACACCGGCATCGGCGAAAAGTTCGACGACAAGCAGAAGGACATCTACGGCGCCGAGTCGTTCCCGGGCGGCTTGCGCGGCACGATGCAGAAGCTCGGCCTCGACTACCGCGCGGTCACGGACTGCATCCTCACGCACCTGCACTTCGATCACGCGGGCGGCGCCACGACCCTGGGCGCCAATGGATACGAGCCCACGTTTCCGAACGCCGACTATTATCTACAGCGGCGCGCGCTCGAGTGGGCCGAGAACCCCACCGAGAAAGATCGTGTGTCGTTTCGCCCGGACGATTGGCAGTCGTTGATCGCGAGCGGCCGCCTGCAGCTGCTCGATGGGCCCACCGAGGTGCTGCCCGGTGTGTCCATCGTCATCTCGGATGGCCACGCGGTCGCGCAGCAGCTCGTGCTCGTCGACGGCGGCGAGGGCCATAAGCTCCTCTACTGCGGCGACGTCATCCCAACGTCGGCGCACATCCCCCTGCCCTACGTGATGGCGTACGATCTACACCCATTGAAGACGCTCGAAGAGAAGCGCGTGCTGCTCGCGCAGGCGTTGGAAGACGATTGGATCTTGTACTTCGAGCACGATCCCAAGATCGCCGCGGCGAAGATCACGGAAGAGAACGGAAAGTTCAGGTGCGGGGCGGTCGTGTCGATCTGAGGGCTAGGCGTAGTACTTCTTCAAGCGCTCGGCCATCGTCGACAACTCGCTCTTCACGTCCGCCGGCGCGCTCTCTGCGGCCTTCTCGAAGAGCGCCGCTTCTTCGCGCACTTCCTTCTCGATCCGCGTGACCGCCGCGTGCAGCGCCTCGAAGAGATCGATGAGCTCGTCGTTCTTCCTCAGCGGTCTCAGCTTCGGGATCTTCCCCTGCGCGAGCTCGTTCAAGTTGCGCGTGAGCACCAACGCCGGGCCTGCGATCTTGTGCGTGAGAAAGACGCCCATCGCCGAGATGAGGACGACCATGCCTGCGAGCCACGCGAAGATCTCGTAGAGCACCTTGCGATCCTGCTCTTTCAGCTGCGACTGGATCGCGTCGTTGGCTTCGGTGTCGTCCATCGCGATGAGCTGCGAGTTCTCACGCACCGTGCCATAGAGGCGCGCGCCGAGCACGCCGGCGACGATGGACGAGAGCAAGATGAACACCAACGTGTACTTCAGCTGAAACCTCGCGTTCAGCAGGTACTTACGCCGGTATAGTGGCGGGGGCCCTTCGTCGCTCATTTCAGCGTCTCCTCACCGTTTTGCGCGCGATCTTGATTGACCACGCTGACCGCGTCCTCGATCAGGCTCTTCGCGAACGCGTTGAACAGCGCGCTCTGTGTCGCCGCCCGATCGCTCGCCTTTTTCGGATCGATGATCGTCGCGCCGCCGGTCGCGCCGATCGAGCCCAGAATCACTTTGCCCGGCATGCGAGCGAGGACCATGTTCACCTTGCAGAAGAGGATCGTGTCCTTGCCTCGTAGCTGATCCTCGCAGACGACGCCACCTATCAGCCGGTACCCACGCGCCGGATCGCTCTCGACGGAGAAGAGCGGCCGCCCGTTTTCGATCTCGCGTTTGATCGCGTCCTTCAGCGTCGTGTGCATCGGATCCAAGTCCTTGCTGCCGACCTTCTTGATGTCGATGAGATCGAGCGCAGGCTTCTTGCCGGTCGACGCCGAAGTCTTCGGGCGCTGCAGCGTCTTCAGCGCCGCCTTGCACGCCTTCCGCACGGCGTCGTCGGCGTCGCTCTCCATCTTCTCGATCTCGCCGATGACGCGCACGTCGTCGAAGTTCGGTAGCGCCGCGCACGCCGCCGAGCGCACGATCGGATGCTCGTCCTTCAGCGCCTCGACCAGCGGCTTCAGCGCGCGCGCGTCTTTGGACTTACCGAGCAGCCGGGCGGCGTTCGCGCGCAGCTTGAAGTTCTTCTCGGTGAAGAGAATGCGCACGAGCTCGTCGACGTTCGCCGCGCGCGCAACGTCGGAGAGCGCGCAGAGCACCAAGATCGCCGCGAGGGTGATGCGCCGCATCTTGCTTCAGGTGCTGGCGAACACTTCTTCGATCGGATCGGCGTCGATGAACGCCCGTGAGTCGACGCCGAGCGCCGAGACCAAGGTCGCGCTGAGCGACGCTGTGCTGAAGATCTTCCCCGTCGGGCGCAGATCCACGGTCGGCGAAAAGCCTCCAATCACGCGGCCTCCCTTCACTCCGGCGCCGAAGATCGGCAGGATCTGCTGGCGACACGACGGGCCACCGCGGTGGTCCGAGCCGCCTTGATCGTTGTAGCCCGTGTCGTCGCGCACGCCGTCCCGGCCCCACTCGCTGACGACGACGATGAGCACTTCGTCCAAGAAGCGCTTGGCCTCGACGCCGGCCATGCCGCCGAGCACGAAGAGCAAGCCGGCGAGCCCGCGGCCGAGCGGACGGCTGACGGTGTGCAGAAGCTTGTTCTCGTCGCGGTGGAGGTCGAAGCCGCTCATGCCTACGGCGACAGCCGGGCTGCCGAACTGCAAGAGGCGCACGGCGAGCGCGAGCTTGGCGCCGAGCGGGTCGTTGAAGTTGCTGGAAAGCGTGTTGCCGCCGCTCGGGAAGCGAATGAACGAGAGGAACGCTTGCTCGATGCGGCGGTTCGACAGCGGCACGCCGTACGCGGTGCCCTTCGACGCGGCTTGGTTCTCGACGGTGTTCAGCCGCAGCTCAGGCCTCGCCAGCACTTCTTGCACTGCCTTGAGCTGCTCGCGGCCGCCGATCACGCGATCGATCTGCGGCGAGAGCGCTCTTGGCAATTTGTTCTTCAAGTCACCGTCGACGGCGCGATGAAAGTCCAGCTCCCACGCGTCGACAGCGCCGCGGGGCTCCCGCGTGACGCGCCCGAGCGGGTTGCCGTCGGCCCCGATGTCCAACGGATCACGGATGAAGACCGGCGCGCCGGCTTCCATGCCCGGCGTCACGGCGCCGAAGATCGCGGCCTCGTCGCCGATACAAAACGGCGGCAGCGGGCGCACGCTCGGCAAGCGGTTACCGATGATCGTGAGCAGCCCCGGACCGCCGGTCGCCCGGCCGGTCGAGATCAGATTGCGCGCGCGCTTCTCGTCGAGCTCGGCCGGACCGTCAGGATTGTGATCGACCGGTCCGAGCAGCGAGAACTGCTCGAGCGTCGAGCCGAAGAGCGGCGGCATGTTGATACCCCAGAGCGGCAGGAGCTCCGGGCTTTGCTGGAAGGGCGCGAGATCGGGGTTGCCGCCGACCGGGCTGGCCAAGCGAAACGCGGCCTTGTTGCTGCCAGGCGAGCCGGCGACGCCGTAGGGATTGAGCGACTTCGGCGCGCCGTCGAAAGAGAAGAGCGCGTGCGAGCGCATGCCGCCTTGCGCATAGATGATGAGCAGCTGCTTGGCGCGGGTCGCCTGCGCCGCCGCCTGCATCTGCGCGCGGCTGAAGCGCGGCACGAAGATCATCGGCGCGACGCTCGCCGCCGACAGTGCCGCCAAGAATTGTCGTCTCGAGACCTTCACGCCTCGCTCCTAATAGGTCGCAAACCGCGCCGACTTGAGCATCGCCGAGCAGAAGCGGCGACCCACGCGATCGGGCGGACAGGTGTTCGGGGACTGAAGGCACGATTGCATCGCCAGAACGCTCGCCGACTTTTCTTCGGGCGACGGCGTCGTCAGGAAGAAGCGCTGGAATTGCAGATCGGCGATCGCTTGCAAGCTCGCTTCGTCGGTGCCGCTGCCCGGCGCGATGTTCGCGAGCGAGGTCGTCTCGCACGCCTCGCGCGTCAGGTAGTCGAGCGACATCAGGAAGAACGGGCCGGCGTCGTCTTGCTTCCGCACCGTGGTGCGATCGACGCAGGCGCCGATGGTCCGCGCTTTTTCGCGGCCGCTGAGCTCGGGCTCGTCGGTGGCGGCCGTCTTGACGTCGTAACTATAGATAGAGGCGATCGGCGCGTAGGCGGTGACCGTCACGCCGCTCACATTCTTAGGATAGGTGCGCGTCTGAAAGCGATAGTCGCACTTGCCGAAGCTGTAGCTCGTCAACGCGGCGATCGAGCTGAAGTAGGCGTCGGCGTCCAGGCGCTTGCGCGGCCCGGCGAACACCGGCGAGTCCTTGCCTTCGCAGTCGACCGCCGGGGCGCTCGGGGTTTGCGCCTGGCGATAGAGCACGGAGCGGAAGATGCTGGCCTCGAGCGCGCGCAGCGAGCCGGACGCCTTGAAAGAATCGGTCAGCGCTTTGACGAGCCCCTTCGCTGTCTCTTCGTCGAGCGTCGACGCCGGATCGTAGCCGAGCAAGCGCTTCAAAGTCTCCTTCACGTGCTGCTCGTGAAAGTCCGGCCGAATGACCAGCAAGCGGCCCGGCGCCGACAACGCATTCAGCTCCTCGGGCCGCGGGCCGTTCTTTTCCGGCGCGTCGTCGAGGTAGAACGCGTTTCCGGGCTCGGCCGCACAATCGGCGACCGCAGGGAAACGCAGCGGCAAGCTCACGTCCTGCGCCGGACCGATCGCGTTCGAGCTGCGGCAGAACGCCTTCTTCGCGCCGGCGCAGGCACACGGCTGCACGCGGATGCGCCGCGCGGCGTAGCCGACGAGCCCGGGGTCGCTCGCCACCGGGTCGATCTCGTACATTCTGTAGAGGTTCGCGAACTCCGCGGTCTCTTCGACGGTCGGCGAGCGCAGCATCAACGCGCCAAAGACGGCGTCGACGTAGCCATCGACCGGTGACTTCGCGAGCGTGCGCGGATCGACCTTCGGGTTCACCGAGCGATCGACGAGCAGCGCCAGCATGTTGTCGCCGGTCGAGAGCAGCGCCGGATGGATCGCCGCTTGCGTCACGAAGGTGGTGATGTCGATCTCTTCTCGATAGAGCTTGCTGACGAGCACGTCGAGGCCGAGCGTGTTCAAGTACCAAGTGCGCGCGTCGTTGTAGCCGAAGCGGTCGGCCCAGAGCTTCTGGCGCGCGGTGACGTAGTCGGTCGACACGATGAGCGCGTCGACGATCGCGTCGACCTTTTGACCCTGGCACACCGACGCGTAGTCTTCTTGCGTCGGCAAGCGGCCGACGATGTCGACGAACAAGCGCCGGCAGAGCTCGGTGTCCGACGCCTCGGTGATCGGAAGCAGGCGGCATTTGAAGGCGTCGCGCAGGCTCGAGTCGACCACCGTGGGACACTCTTTGTTACAGGAGCAAGGATCGGCGTCGCACTTGGCTTCGCCGGCGATGATCTTGCCGCGACCGCAGTGAACCGCCGCCGCGAGCGACAATACGACGAGAAGAATGGCGCTTTTCATTCGGACTGTAGCCAAGATACACGAGCATTTGGGCAGGTGCCAAAATAAGACATGGCGAAAAAAACCCGCTATTTCATAGGCCTCGGCAGCAACGTGGGCGATCGCTCGGCGGCGTTTACAGCGGCGCATGCGGCGCTTGCAGCGCATGGCGTCGTGGCGGCTTTTTCGCACGTGTTCGAGACGGCGCCGCTCGGCCCCAGCACCGCGCCGTACCTGAACGCGGCCTTGGCGCTCGACTGTGATCTCGCGCCGGAGCCGTTGCTCGCCGCGTTGCTCGACATCGAGCGCGCGAACGGACGCGTGCGCGGCGAGCGGTGGGCGGCGCGCACCTTGGATCTCGACGTGCTGCTCGCGGGCGATCTCGTTTTGGCGTCTGAGACGCTGACCGTCCCGCATCCGCGCCTGCACGAGCGCGGCTTCGTGCTCGCGCCGCTCGTGTGCATCGCGGGCGACGTTCGCGTGCCGCCCTCGCAGCGCCGCGTGATCGATCTCTACGCGGAGTGGCGGCAGCGCGGCGAAGGCGGCGTGGCGCTTTGGCCCGGCACCGGTGCGCCGCTGCCACGCTCGAGCGATGCTTCTCGTGTGGTTCCGCTTGCAACGTTTTAGCCGCGGCAGCATCCTGTGGTCGTGGCCGTCGCTCCGGAACAGATCGTCGTCGTCTCCGACATCCACCTCGGCGAGGATCTGATCCAAAAAGGGCCGCCGTCGCTTCAGCACTACATCAACCGCCTGAACGAGCAGTTCGTCGCCTTCGTCGATTGGCTGCGCGAGCGCCCAAAGAGCGGCCCGATCGATCTCGTGATCAACGGCGACATGTTCGACTTCGTGAAGATCTCGCTGCGTCCGGATCCGCGCGAGGCGTACATGCGCTGGCAGCAAGGACTGAGCGCCACCGAGAAGCGCCACGGCCTCGACAACTCGCCCGAGCGCGTCGAGTGGAAGCTCGAGCGCATCTTGGAGAGCCACCGGCCCGCCTTCATTTCGCTCGCCGAGCTCGTCGGCGACGGCAACCGCTTGCACATCGTCGCCGGCAATCACGATCGCGAGTTCTATTATCCGGAGATCGTCACGCACCTGCGCCGCGCGCTCTCGGATCTCTACTTCTCGCGCCACCGGGTGCAGGACACCGCTGCGGCTCGGGCGGCGTTCTCGGCGCGCCTCGACTTCTCGATGTGGTTTCACGTCACCCAGGGCGGCGTGTACATCGAGCACGGGCATCAATATGATCCCTACTGCTCGTTCGAGTACCTGCTCGCGCCGAGGAAGCGCCCGGAAGAGATGAAGGTGGCGCTGCCGCTCACCCACAAGGCCATCCCCTACTTCGCCGATCTCATGGGCGACATGTCGACGCACAACTTGGACACCCGCGGCCTCGGCTACTACTTCCGCATGCTCTTTCGCATGGGTCCCAAGCGCGTCGGCGTGTTGCTCTGGGCCTACGTGCGCGCGGTCGCGAGCATCTTGCGCGAAGCCGGCGGCAAAGGGCGCGAAGCGCGGCGCGCGCTCGAGAGCGAGCACCTCACCGAGCGCAGCGAAGTTGCCACGAAGTATGCGCTCTCCGAGCCGCAGATCCACGCGCTCGACGCGTTGCACGCGACGCCTGCCGAGTTCAGCCTGATGAAGATGATCCAGTGCTTCTACGTCGATCGCTTCGCGTTGGCGTTCGTCGTGCTCGTCGGCCTGGCGCTGCAAACATGGCTGCTCGACGATCGGCTGTGGCGCTTCTCGGCGTTCGCGGTGACGATCGTCGCCGCTGCGCTCGTCAGCGAGTGGCTCGGCACGAAGCGTCGCTTCGACACGCGGCAGTTCCTCCGGGAAGGCGCCGCCGGCGTCGCGCGCACGCTACGGAGTCGCGTCGTCATCTTCGGCCACAGCCACAAGCCCGAGGTCGTCGCGCTCGACGGCGGCGCGCACTACATCAACATCGGCTCGTGGATCTCGCGGGCGGCGCTGCTCGGCGAGAGCGCGTGGGGAATGACGTTTGCGTGGATCGGTCCGCAATCGGGCGGCGGCGCGTCTGGCTTGTATCGGTGGGTCGGGACGAAGCGCGAGGCGAAGCTCGTTCATCCGTTGGGCGGCGAGCCGGCGGCGGACGAGGCTCCTGAGTTGGCGGCGGCTTCGGCATCGTAGGCGCTACGCCTCATTGCGCTCGCAGGATCATTCCCGTGCGAGCAGCGACGTCGACCGGCGTGCTGACGGCAGCGCCGCTGACGAGATCGACGTAGGACCCAGCGGGAACGCCGGGCGCGGTCTCACTGTCGTCGCCGCGGTTGAGGATGACGACGAGGTCGTCGCCTGGCGCACTCATCGCATACGCGAGCACGTCGCCGGTGGTGCCGAGCGTTTGCCGGGTGCCGCGGCGCAAAGCGCTGTGCTGCTGGCGAATGTGCGCGAGCGCCGCGATGCGCGTGCGCAGCCAAGTCTGATTCGTGCTGTAGGTGTCCCACTGCATGAAGTGGGCGTTGTCCTCCGAGGCGGTGTCTGTGGGTTCGGCGGGCACTTCGGGGCTCGTCGGGCCACCGCCAGTCGTGACGCCGCTGAGGAAGCAGCCTTCGAATGTCATGACGAGCAGCGCTAGCGCCCGGATCCGCCCCATGCTTGAAGACTAGCGCAAGGGACGCGGTTGGCGTGCTCAATCTTGCAGAGCGGTGAACGTTCGAAAGCCACGCGATGCCCGTGCTATAGTCATCGCGTGGACGACCGACTCACGCACGCCGTCGAGATACTGCGAAATGCTTTGCCTGGCGTGAGGCTCGTGTACTTGTTCGGCAGCCAGGCCAAGGACCGCGCGCGTGCAGACAGCGACGTCGATCTCGTGGATCTGGCGCGGGCAAGCACCGTGATGAAGAAAGAGATCGTCGCTGGCGGACGCACGCTCTACGAGCAGAGCCCGGCAACCCGCCACGCGTTCGAAGGACAAGTCTTGTCAGCTTACGCGCGCCTGAACGAAGAGCGCCGCCCTATCTTGGAGCGCATCCGCCGTGAAGGCCGCGTCCATGGTTGAAGATGTCGTCATCAACAAGGCGAGCACCATCGAGCGAGCCATTGCGCGTTCGCGAGGAGCACGCCGGCGATCGCGAAAACCTCTGCGCGCGCCAAACGAAGCAGGACGCGATCATCTTGAACCTGCAACGCGCGTGCGAGGCGGCGATCGATCTCGCGATGCACCTCGTTTCCACCCACAGGCTCGGGGTGCCGCAGGATTCGCGCGAGGCGTTCGATCTGCTCGCTCAGCGCGCGATCATCGACGCGGCGTTGGCCGAGAAGCTGAGGCGCATGGTCGGCTTTCGCAACATCGCCGTGCACGACTATCTGCGGCTCTCGTTGCCGATCGTGGAAGCGATCATCGCGAATGGCGTCGCCGACTTGCTCGCGTTTTCGAAGGTCGCGCTCGCGCAACCGGGGTGATCCGCGTCGCGCGAAGTCTTGCG
Source organism: Deltaproteobacteria bacterium (assembly GCA_020848545.1). Taxonomy (GTDB): domain Bacteria; phylum Myxococcota; class JADLHZ01; order JADLHZ01; family JADLHZ01; genus JADLHZ01. The sequence goes on from JADLHZ010000140.1 coordinate 45,092, forward strand.
AGACGTCAGGAGAGGGGTTGGACCGCGACCTTGATCTGCGGCGGGGTTTCGCCGAAGCAGCCGTGGCTCAACTCACCGAGTCCGTGCGCATCGAGCACGGATTTCAAGCGCGAGACGAAGTGGCGATCCTGCGATGTGCTGGACATGAAGTTGCCGAGCAGCGCGTTGGCCAAGCTCACGCCCATCGCGACGAAGGGCGAGCGAACGAGCACCTCGAGCCGGGTGATGTTGGTGCGGTTGGCGATCACCCAGTTGGTCAGGGCCTCGCGTGATTGCTTGTCGTTGCGCTCCAGGGTGGACCAGTGCAAAAGATCACGATCGCCGACATCGACGAGCCAACCAACACCATCGCCCTCGTGCAGCAGGCACACGTCGAGGAGTATTGGATGGCCCAGTGGGAGCGGCACTGGGGGGCGATCGATGTCTTGCCGCCGATGTCCACCTTCGACAAGGACGCCTGGCTGCGCGGGTTGGAGCGCGTGTATCAGCTGCAGATGATGGGCCGTGGGAAGCTCTGACTCGGCGAAGGGGCACCATGGCGACCCCTGACGTTCCACCGGACTGGCCGGCCGGCGAGCCGCCGCCGACCGAAGAAGAGATCCGCCAAGCGAAGGCCCTCGCCGATTACTTGGACGGCAAGCCCGCGCCGGATCTCGATCCCGGCCTGAAAAAAATGTCGGACATCCTGAGGGTCGCCGCGCCGCACATGAGAAAGGAGCAGCGGCGCCAAAAGTGGATCCGCCGCGCGATGGTCGTGAGCTTCCCGGCGGCGGCGATGATCCTCGTCTGGCTGGCGCTGCCGAAGCCGCAGCCTTTGCCGCCCGCGCCGGCCGAGCTCATCGCGCAGCAGACGCTGGCGGCGCGCGCCGGGAACACCGAGGCGCTCGAACGGGCGATGGCGCCCTATCGACAAACCGTGAAGAACGCGCCGGCAAGCGCCCGCACGAAGGAGCGCGCCTTCGGAAAAGACGCGGCGTTCTCGCGGGCGCTCATCGAGATCAAACGTGGCGACGGCGAAACCGCGCTCAACACGATCGCCCACGCGTTCACGCTCGGCGAAGACGACGATGTCTTCACCTTGAACCTGTTGCTCGCGCGCGCAGCGGCGCACCGCAGCCTCGGCCACGCCAAAGACGAAGCTCAGACGTCGCGCGAGGCGATGAAGCTCGCCGAACGCTTGCTCGCCGAGAGCCTGCGCTGACCGTGCTTTTCATGCACCCGCGGCGAACGTGCGGCATCTTGCGAGCGTGAACGGTGCCTCCCCTGCCCTGCTCTTTCGCCTCGCGTGCGCGGCGCTCCTCGCCTACGCGCGCTGGCCGAGCGACGTTGCGTTCCACTGCGCCTTCAAAACGCTCACCGGCCTGCCCTGCGCCACCTGCGGCATGACGCGCGCGTGGATTCACTTCGCGCATGGCGACGTGGGCGCTGCGGTGGTCCAATCGCCGCTCGGCAGCGTGCTCTTCGTCGTCGCCGCGCTCGTCGTCGTCTTCGGGCCGCCGCCAAGAACCTGGCGCGCGGGCTTCGCGCCGCTTTGGATCGCCGCCGGCTTCGCGCTCAATTGGATCTACTCACTGGCAACGGGAGTCGCATGAACGACTTGGAAAAATCCGCCGGCCGCGCGCTCTGGCTGTCGATCGCCGCGGTGCTCACCTGCTGCGGGCCGCTCGGCGTCATCGCCGTCGTCTGGGGCTTCGTCATCAAGCGCGACGCCGACGCGGTCTCGGCGCCGACGCCGCTGCGCGCGTTCTTCGCGATCGGGCTCGGCACGCTCTCGGTGATTCAGCTCTCGTACGCCGTCTACACCTCGCAGAAAAACGAGAAGGCGCGCATGGAGATGGCCGGCGCCGCGACGAAACGTCTCGCCGGACAGCGTGAGGCGCTCGCGCTGAAGCACGACGTCGCCTGCGATCTCACCATCGAGTATCTGCTCGCGAGCAAGAAGCGCTCGTTCGACGCGATCACCTGCCCCGGCCAAGTCGAAGCGAAAGAGTCCGTCGCCACGCTCACCGAAGTCGTGGCCAAGAACGGATCGAGCGAGCAAGCGTTGCGCGCGTGCTTCGGCAGGACAAGCCGCTGGTTCGTCATCGACGCCGACGCCAACCTGCGCTGTCCCGAAGCGCTGCCGGCCGGGCTCTCGGCCGCAGGGCCGACGTCGTTGCCTTCCGGGCTCTCGGCGCTCGTCTCGGAAGACGATCGCTGGCGCCTCGCCGTCGCGGAAGCGACGACCAAAGAGAACGTCGAGCGCTTCACCAGCGAGCTCGCGCGCCTGCGATCTGCGCTGGCGGCGCACAAGCACGCGGAGAGAGCCTGTCCCTCGTTCGGTCTCGGCATGACCGACGCCGGCGCCAAGCGGCGCTTGGAGATCGGCTACGTCGACTTCGACGATCTCAACGCCAGCACTAAAAAGACGGCGGACGAGTGGGAGTTTTTGACCAAGGCGAGCCTGCGCGCCGCGCTCAATCCGCAGAACAGCTTTCGCGGCGCCGACATCAATCGCGTCGGCCGCTACCTCGCGGTCTTCGACGCCGAGACGCGCGCGTGGCCGGAGATGACGAAGGAGGATGGCGTCATCAAGGACAAGTTCGCGTACGTGAGCGGCGCCTTCGACGGCTGGATGACGCTCGTCGATCTCGAACAAGCGAAGGTGCTCTGCGAGACCCGCTTCCGCTTCGAGAGCAGCGAGAACATCCGCTACCGGAAGGGCAAGTTCTCGAGCGAAGAAGGCAGCGTCGAGAAAGCGCTGAAGAGCGACTTCGAAGATCGCTTCGAGGACGCGGCGATCGCGGCGGTGAACAAGCTCGCGAACGGCGAGATCAAGCTCGGCGTGAAGCTCTTGGAGTGATCAGTAGTAGAAGCGCGCGCGGTGCAGGAGCTGCACTTTGCCGTGCTGATCGACGCGATACACCATGACGACCTGCGAGTCGCCCACGTCCTTCACGACGACGAAGGTGTCGGTCGAGAGCACGTTGACGCGCACGTCGTGATGCCCGGCGAGCGCCATGCTCATCGGGCCCATCTGCGTTTGCAGCATTTGCGGTGGCGGCGGATTTGGCGGCGGCTGCACGATGGTGCCCGCTTGCCCTTGCGCATCGGCGGCGAGCGCCGCGCCGCTGAACGAGATGATCGAAAGTGCGAGCAGTAGGCGAAGCATCAGCCCTCCGCGCCGTCCGGAATGATCAACACGCGGCGCAACAGACCTTCGCCTTCGCTGCGCGTCTTCAAGCCTTGTTGTCCGTCGAGCGTCACGTGAAAGATGCGCCGATCGTGCGCGTTCATGGGGCTCACGGTGAAGATCTTCCCGTCGGCCTTCGCTTTTTCGCCGAGCTTCTTCGCGAGCACGCGCAGCGCTTCTTGGCGGCGCTCGCGATAGCCTTCGCAGTCGAGCGCGATCTTCTCCGGACCTTCGGCGTCTTTGCCGACGATGCGGTTCACCATGAATTGCAGCGCGAGCAAGGTCTCGCCTTTGCGCCCGATGATGAGGCCTTCGTCAGGACCGTGCATGTCGACGAGCACTTGCTCGGCGGTGTCGACCGAGATCTGCGCGCGCGCCTCGAGCTTCGAGAGATCGAGCAGCTTGCGCGTGGCTTCGAGCGCCTTGTTCGCGCGTTCGGAGAGCGCGCCTTCGTCGAGCGCGGGCTTCGGCGTCACCGGCTCCTTCGGCGCCGCGGTCATCTCCCGAAATTCTTTGTACTCTTCGGCGAGCGAGTCCGAGAACCCTTCGCCTTCGTCGTCATGGCGCGGGCGCCGATCGCGACCGCCGCGATCGCCACGGCCGCCAAAGCCACCCGCGCCGCCGCGCCGGCCGCCACCACCGCCGCCGCCGAAGTCACGCCGGCCGCCACGATCACCGCGCGGACCACGGCCGCCGCGATCGCCACGATCTTGCCCGCGCGACTGGGGGCCGTCCTTGAGGTGCGCCGGCTGCAGCTCGTCTTCGTCAACCTGCTGATCGTCGACTTCGATGACGACGCGCTTTTGATCGTCGTCCTTCGCGATGACCGTGTACTTGATCTTGCTGCGTGAAATGCCGAGCGACTCGCACGCCTTGATGGCGGCTTCTGCCTCTGTGAGGCCCTGAAATGTCTTATGCACTTGGATGGTCCCTGGGTGTCTCTAACGGTGGCTCAAGTAGCCGGTGTCAAAGCTGTTTTCTTCCCGAATTTGCGGTTGATATAGGCCTGCTGAAGGATGGTCAAGATGGTGTTGACGAAGATGTAGAAGACGAGGCCCGAGGGCAGCCCTACCATGAACAGCGTCATCAGCGGCGGCATCATATAGAGCATGATCTTCTGCTGCTGCGGATCGCCGGCCGGCGGCGACAGCTTTTGCTGCACGAACATCACGCCGCCGAGCAGGAGCGGCAAGATGTAGAACGGATCCTTCGCCGTCAGATCGCCGAGCCACAAAAATTCCTGTTGATAGAGCTCGACCGCGGCCCACAGCGTGCGCCAGAGCGCGAAGTACACCGGCATTTGTAAGAGCGCCGGCAGACACCCGCTCAAGAACGGATTGACGCCGCGCTCTTTGTAGAGCCGCATCGTCTCGAGCCCCTGCTTCTCGCGATCGTCGGGGAAGCGGGCTTTGATCTTGTCGAGGTCCGGCTTCAGGTCACGCATCACCTGCATCGACATGAACGACTTCTGCGTCACCGGCAGAAGCAAAAGCTTGACGATGAGCGTGAGGATCAAGATCGCGATGCCGTAACTGTGAAAGATCCCGTACGCCTGGTTCAGGATCCACAGCATCGGCCGGCTCAAGAAGCCGAGCGGCATGAACCAGACTTTGTAGTCGATCGCTTCTTCGAGCTCCTTGTTCGGCCGCTTCAAGAACGCGCTCGCCTTCGGGCCGGCGTAGACCTTGAAGTGTTGCGTGAGCGTTTGGCCTGGCGCGAGCTTGGTCTCCGGCGCTGCCAGCGTGGCCGACATGCTGACGAAAGAGCTGCCGGTGCGCGCGCGCTGCTCGTCGAAGTCGGCGCCAACGATCAGCGTTTGCTCGGGCGCGGCGGCGAGCAAGAAGTACTGCTTGTCGATGCCGGCCCACGCGAGCGGCTTTCCTGTGGGCGGATCATCGTTCTCGCCGTGCGCGTGCTTGTAGAGCTGGCCGTCGATGTACGCGGCCGGCGCGATGAGGTCCGGCGGCGGCTCGAACATGCTCTTGTCCTTCAGCGTCTTCTCGTCGAACAGGCCGGCGAGTCTGAGCGCTGGCGACACCGTGGTCTCGCTCGCGCCCGTGTTCTTCAGCTCGACGTCGAGCGCGAGCAAGTAGTCGTGCTCGGCGAACGCCCAGCGCGCGTGGCCTTCGAGTGATCCTTGCTTGTATTGAAAGTCGACGCCGCGCTCGCTCTTGCTCATCGACGAGAAGATCATCGGCGCGCCGCCGAGCAGCACCGACGCACCGTCAACGCGTTCGCCGGCGGGCTCGCCGAGCAAGCTCACCGGGTGCTTTTGCTCGCCGCGCCTCTTGCCGCCCTCCTTATATTCCTTGAGCGTCACGTGCGTGATCGCGGCGCCGTAGGACGAGAGCTCGACGTGCATCAGCGGCGTGTCGATCGCTTCTTTCTGCTCGGGTAACGCCGGTGCCACCGGCTGCGACGCCGCGGCTGCTGCGGCGACCGCGGGCGACGACGCCGGCACGTTAGCGAGGGGCGCCTTCGTCGCGGGCTGCGACGCGCTCTGAGCCGTTGGCGGCGCCGGTTTTTTCGGCGGCGCGACGACCAAGTTCCAAAACAGCATGATGCCGAGGCACACGAGCACGGTGATGAAGACGCGTTTATCGATCATGCAGGATCCTCGGGCTTCGGCGTAATTCTCGGGACGGGGTCGTAGCCATAACCGGCGAACGGATGACAGCGGCCGACGCGGCGGATGGCGAGCAGCGTGCCGCGGAGCGGGCCGTGGGTGCGCAGCGCTTCGACGGCGTACTCAGAGCAGGACGGCAAGTAGCGGCAGCGCCCGCCGAGAAAAGGCGAGAGCAACAACTGATAGAGGCGTATGAAGAGAACGAGCAGCGAGGTCACGGCCGCGGCTTTCGCTTGAAGTACCGATCGCTGTCGAGGAGTCCTAACATTTCGTCGCACAGGCTGGCGCTGTCTAGCTCGGCAGCGCCCACTTTGGCGACGATCACATAATCATAGCCAGGGCGAAAGGGAACCCGCCCGCGCCGAAAGAGCTCGCGCACGCGACGTTTGAAGCGATTTCTGTCGTGAGACTTGCCGACTTTACGCGAGACGGCGAGCCCGAGCCGCGGATGATCGCGCTCGTTCGACCGAAACCACAGGATGAGGTGCGCTGACGCTCGCCGTTTGCCGCGCGTCTTGCAGTCGACGAATTCTTGCGACTTGATCAGTCTAAGACGCTTCGCAAAGCGCTCTGTGCTCGCGGATTCCACAACGAAAGTGACGCGGTCGCGCCCGGCCGCAGACGGACGAGAAAGCCGTCTACTTCTTGGCGACTTTGACCGTGAGCTTCTTCCTGCCCTTGGCCCGGCGCCGCGCGAGCACCTTGCGGCCACCCTTCGTGGCCATGCGATTTCTGAAGCCGTGCGTCTTCTTGCGCCGGCGATTGCTCGGTTGATAGGTGCGCTTCGACATGTTTCGGTCCTCTCAAGATGCCTCCAAAGCAGCAGGCAAAGTGGACGCGGCCCGTATCCGATTCCGGCCGGGAGCGTCAAGGTGCCGGCGGCGGCGGCGGCGGGGCCAATCGACATCGACGCGTGACCATTTTGTCACTTAGCATTTGACTTGCTGCACACCCTTTGTTACGAGGCTCACCCCTTGCCGAACTCCGAATGACGATTCGGGGCGCGCTGCGGGCGAAGCCGGGCAACCGGTTCGAACACCTCCCAACAATTTGTAAGAAACGGCGGAGCGCACACTCATGGGCCTGTGGATAAGTCTGTGTACAGTTTGTGGTTTGCCCACGTAAGCAGCTGAATTCGAAGACGTTTTGCTCTGAGAAGTTTGTAACAGTTGTAGCGCAGTGGTGGCGACGTCGAACCGGCTTCGACGTTCTGAGGGAGCGGCTTTCAGCATGGCACCAGACGTGAGCGAGCAGGGGAGAGACCGGATGGGTGAGCAGGGCACGGACGGCGCGGGCGGACATCACAGCACGCCGGCAAAGCCAGCGGAGCCGCAGCGCGCGGGCCCTGAGGTCGACAGTTATTGGCGCGACATCCTGGCGCTGATCCGCACCCGGGTGAACGACTTCGTCTTCAACGCCTTCTTTCAGCCGCTGCGCCCGGTCGGCCTCGACGCCGAGCGGCTGCGTATGGAGATCCACGACCAGTTCACCCGCGACTGGATCGAAGATCACTACCGCTTCGTCATTGAAGAGGCGCAGGGCGAGCTCGCGGTGCAAGTCCCGTGGGCGGCGCCGCGCAGCTTCACCTTGAGCGTCAACCCAGACCTCGTCGATCCGCGGCAGAACAACGCCGCACCCGCGCACGAAGTCACCGTCCGTTCGGCGCCGCAGCCGACCGCCGAACGCAGGACGCTCAACGACAAGTACGCCTTCAACACCTTCGTCGTCGGCCCGTCGAACCAGTTCGCGTTCGCGGCGTCACGCGCGGTCGCGGACAAGCCGGCGCTCGCCTACAATCCTTTGTTCCTCTTCGGCGGCGTCGGTCTCGGCAAGACCCACCTCATCAACGCCATCGCTCAAAGCATCTTACAGTCGAACCCGAATTTTCGCGTCATCTACACCTCGAGCGAGCAGTTCATGAACGAGGTGATCAACGGCATCCGCTACGGCAAGATGGAAGAGTTCCACAACAAGTACCGCAAGAACTGTGACGTCCTCTTGATGGACGACATCCAGCTCATCGCCGGCAAAGACCGCACCCAGGAAGAGTTCTTCCACACCTTCAACACGCTGCACGAGCTGAAGAAGCAGATCGTCGTCTCGAGCGACAAGCTGCCGCACGAGATCCCCGGCCTCGAAGAGCGCATGCGCACGCGTTTTCAGTGGGGGCTCATCGCCGACATTCAGCCGCCCGAGATCGAGACGCGCATCGCCATTCTGAAGAAGAAGGCGGAGGCCGAAAACGTCGACTTACCGGACGACGTGGCCATGTTCTTGGCCGAGAACATCAGGAGCAACGTGCGCGAGCTCGAGGGCGCGCTGATCCGCGTCGTCGCGCACAGCTCGTTGACCGGCGCGCGCATCAGTATCGACTACGCCAAGCACGTGCTCGCGGAGCTGCTCGCGGGCCGGCGCCACCAGGTGACCGTCGAATCGATTCAGAAGGCGGTGGCGGCGTTCTACAACGTCAAGATCGCCGACTTGAAGTCGCAGCGCCGGCACAAGATCGTCGCGCGGCCCCGGCAGGTCGCGATGTATCTCTGTCGAAAGCTCCTGAACGCGTCGTATCCCGAGCTCGGCGATCGCTTCGGCGGCAAGGATCACACGACGATTTTGTCGGCGTGCCGCAAGATGGAAGCGCTGTCGACCAAAGACAATCAACTGCGCACCGAGCTCTTGGAGCTGCAGCGCAAGATTCAGGATTCGTGAGGTCTGGACGCCGCGATCGGAGCATGCCAAGTGACGCGGAAAGTTTTTTAGGGATGCGTGTCGGAAGAAATGACTGTGGAGAAGGCTGTGAAGAAGGGTGGGGTAAGCGGTGACAAAGTGTGCGCAGGTCGCACCAGCTGTGCACCGCGCAAATTCATCCCGTGCGGCGCACACACCTTCACGCGGGAACTTTGTCGAACGAAAGCGAGAGGGTAGCGGGCTTATCCCCAGAAAAACGGCCGGCTAATACTACTATTTAGATCTTTATAAATACATAAGAAGAAGAGAAGGCAGCGCGCAGGCAACCGCAGAGCGAGGAGAGCAAAATGAAATTCATCACGAGTGCAAACACCCTGGCAGACCACCTGTACCGCGTGCAGGGTGTCGCAAGCGCCAAGTCGACCATGCCGGCGCTCTCGCACGTGTTGCTCCGCGCGGACGGGCAGCAGCTCAAGCTCAGCGCCACCGACCTCGACCTCGCGATCGAAGATTTCGTGCCGGTGAAGGTGGAGCAAGCAGGCAGCGTGGCGCTTCCGGCGAAGAGCCTGTTCGAAGTCGTGAAGACCTTGCCGCCGGGCGACGTGTCGCTGACGCTCGTCGACAACCAGCGCGTCGAGATCAAAGCGCCGAAGGCCACGTTCAAGCTCGTCGGCGTGTCGGCCGGTGAGTTCCCCGCGATCCCGCAAGTGCCGGACACCCAGAGCATCGAGCTGCCGGCGCGTGAGATCGCCCGGATGATCGACGGCACGATCTTCTGCGTCTCGACCGACGACGCCCGCTACAACCTCACGGGCGTGTACTGGGAGGCGCTGCAAGGCGGCAAGGGCCTGCGCTTCGTCGCCACCGATGGCCATCGCTTGGCGCTGATGGAGCGCGCGTTCGACCAGCACGTGACGATGAAGCCGGTCATCGTACCGAAGAAGGCGCTCATCGAGCTGAAGCGCTTGCTTGGCGCGACGCCGGCCGAAGAACAACGCGTGCGCTGCGCGTTCAGCGACAACCATGTGGTGTTCGGCGTCGGCGACGTCAAGTTGAGCTCGCGGCTCATCGAGGGCCAATTCCCGGACTACGAGCAGGTCATCCCGAAGAGCGCGCCGAACGTCGTGAAGGCGTCACGCGCAGAGCTCTCGGATGCGTTGAAGCGGGTGTCGATCATGTCGCCGGACAAGTCGTTCGGCATCCGCCTCCACGTCGAGAACGACCGCGTGCGCGTCGAGAGCCAGAACCCGCTGCTCGGCGAAGCGTCGCAAGAGATCGATGTCGAGTACCAAGGGCCGGCGATCACCATCGGCTTCAACGCGCACTACTTGCTCGAGGTGCTCTCGCAGATCAGCGAAGGCGGCGTGCGCATCGAGCTCGCCGATCACATTTCGCCCGCGCTCGTGCGGCCGATTGAGTCGCGCGACCTGCTCGGCGTCGTCATGCCGATGCGTGTGTAGGACCTGGGACCTGTCAGAAAATCGACGGCGGCCTTTGCTTCTTCAGAAACCGTCGTGAACGGTTCGTCATAAGGTCCCTGGTCCTTGCCATGTTGGTTCGAACGCTCCGCGCCGAGAAATTCCGTAACCTCCAGCGCGTCTCCCTCTCGTTCTCTGCCCGCGTCAACGTGTTGCTCGGCCCAAACGGCCAGGGCAAGACGAACCTCTTGGAGGCGCTCTACCTCATCGCCGGCTTTCGCTCGTTTCGCGGCGCCAAGACGCGTGAGCTCATCGCGCAGGACGGCGAGGCGGCGCGGCTCGTGGCCGAGGTGGAAGCGGACGGCGTCGAGCGCGCGGTCGAGCTCACGCTGAGGCCGAAGGGCAAGGCCTACCTTGTCGACGGAAAGGCGCCGGGCTCGCTCGCCGACTGGGTCGGGCGGCTCGTAATGGTCACCTTCTCGCCGGACGACTTGTTCTTGGTGAAAGGGGAGCCAGACATCCGTCGGCGTTGGCTCGATCGGGTGATCTTCCTGCTCGACCCGGAGCACCTGCGCTTCGTCATGCAATACACGAAGGCCTTGAAGACGCGAAACGCGCTGTTGAAAGACGGCATGTTCGGGCGCGACATGCTGCTGCTCGACGCGTTCGATGCGACGCTCGCCAAGTGCGGTGCGAAGGTGCGCGCCGCGCGGGCGCGGTGGATCGCCGAGCTCTCGCTGCTCGTCGATCGCGAGCTCTCGGCGCTGACCGGCGGCGTGCATCATGCGAAGCTCGCGGACGACAGCGAAGTCGGCGCCGCGGATGAGGCCGCGTACCTCGCGACGCTCGTGCAACGCCGAGAAGACGACGTGAAGCGGAGGCTGACGAGCTGGGGCGTGCACCACGACGACCTCGAAGTGACGATCTCCGAGCGCGTCGCGCGCCGCTTCGCGAGTCAGGGGGAGCAACGGGCGCTCACCTTGGCGATGAAGCTCGCCGAGACCGAGCTCGTGCGCGAGCGGCGAAAAGTCGCGCCGGTTTTGCTCTTGGACGACGTCACCGGAGAGCTCGACGCTGTGCGCAATCAGTTCCTTTTTCGCGAGCTCGAGCGGCACGAAGGTCAAGTTTTCGTGGCCTGCACCGAGCTGCCAGCGCGGCTCGCGGAGGCGGGCTTTTCCGGCACGATCTTTGACGTCGACGCTGGCGAAATTCGCGAGCGAAAATAAGGGTTTACAAATCGTCACGGGCGGCCGCTTCCCTTGCAATTAAGGGCGCTCCAAGGGTACACTTCAGTGTCGCACGGCGCTCTGCCTTTCAGTGCGATCTCTCGCTGAGGAGTCGGCTTTGTCGAACGGAATTTCTGAGGCGGTTTCGAGCTCCCGCGCGGTCGAAGGCGCGAAGAATTACACGGCAGACAACATCAAGGTTTTGAAGGGCCTCGAAGCGGTTCGCAAGCGCCCGGGCATGTACATCGGCGACACCGATGATGGCAGCGGCCTCCATCACATGGTCTTCGAAGTCGTCGACAACGCGATCGACGAGTCGCTCGCCGGTTACTGTAATCGCATCGAAGTCATCATCCACGTCGACAACTCGATCACCGTGACCGACAACGGCCGCGGCATTCCGACGGGCATCCACGCGACCGAAGGGCGAAGCGCTGCCGAAGTGATCATGACGGTGCTGCACGCGGGCGGCAAGTTCGACGAGAACAGCTACAAGGTCTCAGGCGGCTTGCACGGCGTTGGCGTCAGCGTCGTCAACGCGCTCAGCGAGAAGTTGTTCTTAGAAATTTGGCGCGACGGAAAATGCCACCAACAAGAGTACTCGCGCGGCGATCCGCAGTACGCGCTGAAGGTTACGGGGCAATCGGATCGCACGGGCACGCTCGTGCGCTTCACTCCGGACCAGCTCATCTTCACGAAGCACGAGTACTCGTTCGACATCTTGGCGCAGCGCCTGCGCGAGCTCGCGTTTCTGAACAGCGGCGTCAACATCATCCTGACCGACGAGCGCGACGGCAAGACGATGCAGTTCAAGTACGAAGGCGGCATTCGCTCGTTCGTCGAGCACTTGAACCGCAACCAGACGCCGCTGCACAAAGACCCGATCTACTTCACCGGCACGGTCGACAAGCTCTCGGTCGAGATCGCCGCGCAGTGGAACGACAGCTACCAAGAGAACGTCTACTGCTTCACGAACAACATCTCGAACCGCGACGGCGGCACGCACCTCTCGGGCTTTCGCGGCGCGCTGACCCGCGCGATCAACAAGTACGCCGAAGACTCCGGCATGCTGAAGCAGGCGAAGATCGCGCTCTCGGGCGAAGACATGCGCGAAGGGCTCACCGCCGTCGTCAGCGTGAAGGTGCCGGATCCGAAGTTCTCGAGCCAGACCAAAGAGAAGCTGGTCAGCTCCGAGGTCAAGGCCGTCGTCGAGCAGGTGACCTACGACAAGCTGTCGACCTTCTTCCAAGAGAATCCGCTCGAAGCGAAGAAGGTGATCGGCAAGGTGATCGAAGCCGGACGTGCGCGCGAGGCGGCCCGTAAAGCGCGCGAGCTCACGCGGCGAAAAGGCGCGCTCGACGGCGCCAACCTGCCCGGCAAGCTCGCCGACTGCCAAGAGAGCGACCCACGCGCGTGCGAGCTCTACATCGTCGAGGGTGACAGCGCTGGCGGCTCGGCGAAGCAAGGGCGCGACCGCAAGTTCCAAGCGATTCTGCCGCTGCGCGGAAAGATCCTGAACGTCGAGAAGGCGCGCTTCGACAAGATGCTCTCGTCGCAAGAGATCGTCACCTTGATTACCGCGCTCGGCACCGGCATCGGCACCGACGAGTTCAGCGTGGCAAAATTGCGCTACCACTCGATCATCATCATGACCGACGCCGACGTCGACGGCTCGCACATCCGCACGCTGCTCCTGACCTTCTTCTATCGGCAGATGCGCGAGGTCGTAGAGCGCGGCCATCTCTACATCGCGCAGCCGCCGCTATACAAAGTCGCCCGCGGCAAGAAGGAAGAGTACCTGAAGGACGAAGCGGCGCTCGAAGAGTACCTGCTCTCACAAGGCACCGACGGCTGCACGCTGCGTCTCGCGGGGAGTCACAGCAAGACCTTGGCCGGCGTGCCGCTGAAGAACCTCTGCCGCCGCGCGCTCTCGTACCGCCGCATCTTGACCAAGGTGAACAAGCGCTTCGACGGCCGCGTGATCGACGCGTTCGTGCTCGGCGCGCGCTTGGACGTCGACGCGTTGAGCAACGAGGCGCTGCTGCAAGAGAAGGTGGAGCTGATGAAGACGCGGCTCCTGCGCTTGCACCCCGACGCGGCGCCGGTCGACGTGAAGATCGAAAAAGATCCGGCGGCGACGCACAGCCGGATCGTCGTGCAGTCGCGCGAGAGCGGCTCGGTGCGCGAGTCGGTGCTCGACGAGCTGTTCCTGCGCTCGGGCGAGTTCGTGGAGCTCACGCGCCAAGCCGTCGAGCTGCGTGAGTTTGCCGAAGCCGTCGAGGTTGTCGCCGAAGACACCAGCGTGCAAGAGCACTCGGACATCGTCAGCGGCGTCGAAGCCGTGCTCGAGCTGTCGAAGAAGGGCCTGCAGATCCAACGCTACAAAGGCCTCGGCGAGATGAACCCGGAGCAGCTCTGGGAGACGACGATGGACCCGAACGCGCGCACGCTCTTGCAAGTGCGCGTCGACGACAGCGTGCAGGCGAACGAGATCTTCACCGTGCTCATGGGCGACGCCGTCGAGCCACGGCGCGAGTTCATCGAGAAGAACGCGTTGAGCGTCTCGAACTTGGACGTATAGCGGCGCCCAGCGCTCGGCCGTGTCATGATCGTCCGCCATGGTGCGAACGATCGGCCCCGCGCTCCTTCTGCTCACAACGGCCTGCGCGAGCTCGATGGCGCGGGAACAACAAGTCGCGGCCGCGGCGCCGGTGCTCGTGGAGCTGCGCGCGAATAAGCTGACCGAGGCGGCGAAGGCGGCCGAGGACGTGCTGCGGGGCGATGCGAGCAATCCGCAGGCGCGCATCGTGCGGGCGCTCGCTCGCTACATCGCGGAAGCGCAGCAGCTCTTCGACGACGTGCGCGCGGCGGGCGTGTCGGTGCTGCTCGCCGGCGGGCGCGTCAACGATCGGTATCTGCGCCAGGCGCTCGAGCGCGCAGAGGCGACCTTCGCAGGGATCGATCGCGACCTCGGGGTGGCCGCGGCGGCTCCGTGGGTGGAGCTCGCGCTGTGCGTCGCGTGCATCGAAGGCGACTGGAATCGCAACGGCGAGATCGACGAGCGCGACAAGCAGTACTTGGAGATCGAGCGCGCGGCCGACGGCGCGCCCTTCGACGCGGGCGATCCGCGGCGCCGGCCGACCTTTCGCTTCGACGTTGGCGACGTGCACTGGGCGCGGGCGATGATCGCGTTTCAACGGGCGATCCTCTCGGCGGTGCTGGCGTACAAGCTCGACGCGATTTCGCCCGGCTTCCTCCCTCGCCTGCGCGGACCCGGCCGCGCTGAGCCACCGCACTTTTTGGTTCCGCTCCACGACAAGGCGTGGGTCACGCGGACCAAGGAGCGCATCTTGGAGGGGCTCGATCACAGCGACGCGGCGCGGGCGGCGTATCTGAAGGAGATCGACGACGATCGCGAGTGGGTGCCGAGCCCGCGCCAAAAGGATCACCCGCTGCCGTTGCCGGTCGACGACGCGCTCTACGCGACGTGGGCCGGCGTGGTGTCCGACCTCAGGAAGCTCGTGCGCGGCGAGGAGGGCATCGCGCTCGAAGACGTGGCGTCGCTCTCGGACGCACGCGTGCGCTTGAGCGGCTTTCTCGATCTGAGCGCCTGGTTCTCGGCGCCGAAAGATCTCGACCTCGATCTCGCCGAGCTGCGCGCGCGCGTCGAGGCGAAGGACGACGGCAGCAAGCTCGCCGCGTGGTTCTTCGGCGGCGCGCTGAAGGCGACGATGAAGAAATCGGCGCTGCCCGAGCGGCTGCGGCGCATGCAGAGCGAGGTCAAGCGCGGCGAAGAGACCTTCGCCAAGAAACTGCGCTACTTGTTTTGGATCAACTGAGAATCAGGGAACCACGCACACCGGCATCAGGAGCAGCGTGCTCGTCGAGTCGCCTGGGAAGACGTTGCGCTCGACCAGCTGGCAGACCTCGCCGGCTTCGCAGACTTGCGAGCGGCCGCAGAGGTCGGTGCAGGTGTCGTTGACGCAGACCTCGGAGATGCACTCGGTGTCGTCGATGCACTGCTCGCCGCGCACCAACGAGTGGTCGAAGAGGAAGGTGTCTGCCGGCGGCACTGGCGACGCGCACACGCGTGACCACGACGCGCCGGTGAAGCCGTCACGATAGGTCGGGTTGCCGGCTTGGTTGTAGCCGGGCGCCGCGGGCAGATAGGCGCAGACGACCGTGTCGTCGTAGTCCGGCGCGCAGTCCGACTGTTCGTTACAGTGCTTGGCGCAGCGGCCGGCGCAGAACTGGAGCGCCGTGTCGGCGCAGCCGTTGATGTCTTGGCACAGGCGGTTCGTGACCGACTCCGGCGCGAAGCAGCTGCCGTCCCAGCACTGGTCGTTGCCCGAGCAGTCGGCGTCCGTGTCGCAGGCCTCTTCGCGATCGGTCGAGCGGTAGCAGCGGCCGAGCACCTCGGCGGCCCCCCCGGTCGCGGCTTTGTAGCCGACGCAGAGGTCCGAGTCGGACGTGGTGCAGTCATCGTCCGTCCGACACGTGCGGATGGGCGTGCGTTGCACGTGGTGCGCGATGCACGAGCCGGCGCAGAAGTTTTCGCGGCACTGCGCGGCCGAGTTGCAGAAGTCGCCGGGCTGACGCGCCGTCGTGCCGCGGGCGAAGCAAGTCTTCAGGCCGGAGCCGATGTACTGGTTCTCGATCGACACGAGCACTTCGTTACAGGTGTACGTGGTGCCGGCGGTGAGGCCCGGCGAGCAGTCGGCGTTCGTGCCGCAGCCGGCGGCGCAGACCGATTGCGAGCCGCCGCCCGTGGTCGTGACGGTGGTGCGGAAGCCGAATTGGCACTGCGCCGAGACACTTTCGACGGTGCCGGCGGCCTTCGTGTAGACGCCGGTGACGCCGCTGATGCCCGTCGCGCCGAAGGCGCCTTGCACGTCGACGGCGTGAACGCAGAAGCCGATGCCGTCGACGTTCGATCCGGAGAAGCCGCTGACGCAGCGGAAGCCTTGGTTCGCCTTGAGCAACGGCAACGGGCCGCGGCCGCCGGCCAGGGTCAACGCCGGGTCCGGCGTGGTCGGGCAGTCGTTGTTCGGCGAGGCCGCCGACGTCGCCGTGCGCGCGCAGATCGAGGTGCAGATGGGCGACGCGAGGCCAAGGTCCAAGCACTGGCCGCTCTCGCAGTCTTCGTTGCCCTGGCATGGCGCGCCGAGCTTGTGGCTCGGGGCCACCGGCGCGATGCAGTGCTTGGTCGTGTTGTCGCAGGTCAGCGCCATGTTCGGGCTGCTCGCGCAATCGGCCGGGCCGGCGCAATCTTGGCACTTCGCTGGCGCGCCCTTGCACGCTTGGCCGGTGTAGACGCCGTTCGCGACGCAGTCGGTGTTGTCGTGGCACGCGACTGGCGTCTCACAGACGTGCGTCGCCGGATTGCAGGTTTGCGTCGCGCGGCACTGGCTCGTCGTTTGGCAGGTGGCTTGGCACGTGCCGGCGACGCAAGCGTCGGTCGCGCCCGAGCAGTTGGCCGCCGAGGTGCCGCAGCCGGCCGTCGTGTTCTTCTTGCAGATGTTTCCTTGGTTCGGGTCGACGGTGCAGGTGAAGCCGGCGCCGCAGTCGGTCGGCGAGGTCGTGCGGCAGGGGCTGCACGTCGGGCCGTTCGCATTGCCGAGGTCGCACCACTGCGTGGCGTCGGCGATCATGAAGGTCGGCACCGGGCAATCGCTGTTCTTCGCGCAGTTGCCGGGGTTGATCGGTTGGTCGGGGACGCACTCGCCCTTGGTCGGCGAGGCGGCCATATTGTCGCACTTGAAGTCGTCCGGGCACTCGAACATGTCGGCGATGGCCGCGGGATCGTCGCAGCCGACGCACGCCGGTGGCATGAGCGCCGCGTCGCAGAAGGGCGCTTGCATCGTCGGGCAGCCGGCCATCGTGCAATCTTGCGTGGTGCCGCCTTCGCACTTGTTCGCGCGGCACGACGCCGTCTGCGGGTTCGGGCAATCGCTACGGTTCATGCATTCGACGCACTTGCCGGTCTTCGGGTTGCAGAGCGCGCGGCCTTCGGCGACGGCGTCAGGGTCTTCGGCGCAGTTATCGTTGGTCGTGCAGCCGGTCTCTTCGTCGGCCTTGATGCAGGTGTACGTCTCGTCGACGTCGCAGATGGTGCCTTCTTCGGCGGCGCAGTGCTTGGTGTTCAAGCAGTCGACGCAGGTGTTGTCTTCGCCGTCTTGGATCAAGCAGTGCTGCTCGCCGCAGTCGTCGTCGCTCTTGCACGGCGGCTTGGCGCCGAAGATGCACTTGGCGCTCGGGACGTCGCAGTAATAGTGCGCGCTCGGGCAGTCTTTGTCGGTGTGGCAGCCGATGTCTTGGCAGAGCGGGCTCGACGCGTTCGCGTCGTCGGCGCAGTTCACCTGCGTCAAGCAGCGGTTCTGCGCGCAAAAGCCGCTCGCGCAGTCGGCGTTGGTGTTGCACTTCTGATTTTCTTTGGCCTTCGCGGGCGTGGGCGGGGTGCACGCACCGAAGCAGAGGGCGGCAGAGACGGCGGCAAGTAGCGCAATTCGCATCATTGAATTCACCCAGGCGCAGCAAGGTCCAGGGCCGCGCGAGCCGCGACGCGTAGTGTCACCCGTGTGGGCTGTCAAGATTACGCCGGCGACTTTTCCTCGCAGCCCGCGCGCGTGCGTTGGGATGTAGGCGACGTCTAGATCCGCTTTTTCGTTGCCACCCGAGCGCGAGTCGGGGCAAACAGCGGAACTTTTTATGACCCCTCGCACTTTGCGCACGCGCGACACGATCGCGCAGGTCGCGACTGCCGTTGGCCCCGGCGGCGTCGGCATCGTGCGCGTGAGCGGGCCGCGGGCGCACGCTGTCGGTCGGGCGCTCGTGGGGCTCGCCGCGGCGCCGCCGGAGCGAATGATGCTGTTGCGCGCGGCGCGCGATGCCGAGGGCGAAGTCATCGACCGCGGGCTCTATGTGGAGTTCGTCGGGCCGCGCTCGTTCACGGGCGAAGACGTGGCCGAGCTGCAAGTGCACGGCGGCAGCGTCGGCTCGAGCCGCCTGTTGGCGCGCTGTCGTGAGCTCGGGGCGCGGGCGGCGGAGCCGGGCGAGTTCACGTTGCGGGCGTTCGAGAACGGCAAGATCGATCTGGCGCGGGCCGAGGCGATTGCGCTCGCGGTCAGCGCAGAGACGGAGGCGGCTCACCGCGCGGCCCAACAGCTGCTCGCCGGGGCGCTGTCGTCGCGCATCGCCGAGATTCGGGCGCCGCTCGTCGATGCCGCGACCGCGCTCAATGTGGAGATCGAGTTTCCGGACGAGGGCCTCGCGGGGCTGGATCGCGGGCAGGTCGTGGCGCGGTTGAGCGATGCGGCCGCGGCGGTGCGGGTGCTCTTGTCGGGTTTTCGCGGCGGGCGGCTGCTCAACGAAGGGGCGACCGTCGCCATCGTGGGTCCGCCGAACGCCGGCAAGAGCCGCTTGCTGAACGCGCTCATCGGCTACGAGCGTGCGATCGTGTCGGAGATCGCGGGGACCACGCGGGACACCGTGGAGGAGCGCGTCGTCCTCGGCGGCGTCGCGGTGCGCTTCGTCGATACGGCCGGCCTGCGCGCGAGCGAGGATCGCATCGAGCAGCAAGGCATCGCGCGGGCGCGGGCGGCGGCGGCGCGGGCCGACCTCGTGATCGTCGTGCTCAGCGCCGACACCGACTGGAAGGCGTTCGCGGCGGAGGCGCTCGGCGAGCGGGTCCTTTACGCGTGGAACAAGTGCGACCTCGCTGAGGTGCCGGGCGCGTTCGGAGACGTCTTTGGTGTTGGCGAGGTCTTTGCCGTTTGCGCGGCGGACGGGCGCGGCGTGCTTGCGTTGCAGACGGCGGTTTCCGAGCGGCTCTTCGGGGGCGTCGGCGAGAGCTTGCCCTTGGTGACGTTGCAGCGGCACGCCGATCTCTTGGTCGAGACCGAGGCGGCGCTCAGGGCGGCTGAAGCGGCGCTGGTTTCTGGAGCTTCTGAAGAGGTGGCGCTGGTCGATGTAGGAATTGCTTTACATCGGCTCGGCGCCCTTGTCGGCGAGAACGTGGGCGAGGAAGTCTACCGCGAGATCTTCCGGCGCTTCTGCATCGGGAAGTGACTCGGGAAGTGAGGACCATGGACTACGACATCATCGTCATCGGCGCGGGCCACGCCGGATGTGAGGCGACGCTTGCCGCGGCACGGATGGGCGCGAAGACCCTGCTCGTGACCATGAACCTCGACACGATCGCGCTGATGAGCTGCAACCCCGCGATCGGCGGCGTGGCGAAGGGGCACTTGGTCAAAGAGATCGACGCGCTCGGCGGTGAGATGGGCCGGGCGATCGATCAGACGGGGATTCAGTTCCGGCGCTTGAATACGTCCAAGGGGCCGGCCGTGCGGGCGACCCGCGCGCAAGCCGACAAGCTGCGCTACCGCATTTACATGAAGCAGCGGCTCGAGAACGCCGAGAACGTGTTCTTGAAGCAGGCGATGGTCGAGGAGCTCCTCGTTGAAGACGGGGTCGTTCGGGGCATCGAGACGACCATCGGCGAACGGATCTCGGGGGGCGCGGTCATCATCACCACCGGCACGTTTCTGCGCGGGCTCATGCACGTGGGCGACAAGCAGCAGCGCGCGGGGCGGGCAGGGGACCCGCCGTCAATGAACCTGTCGGCGTCGTTGGAGCGCCACGGGATTCGGCTCGGGCGCTTGAAGACTGGCACGACGCCACGCTTGAACGGGCGGACGATCGACTGGGCTTCTTTGGAGGAGCAGCCGGGGGACACGCCGGCGCCTTTGTTTTCTTGGGGGTCGACGGCGCCAGCGCTCGAGCAGCGATCGTGCTTCATCACCTACACGAACGCGCGGACCCACGACGTGATTCGCGGGGGTCTATCGCGGTCGCCTCTGTATTCGGGGAAGATTACTGGCGTCGGCCCGCGCTACTGTCCGTCGATCGAGGACAAGGTGGTTCGGTTCTGCGACAAGGAGAGGCACCACATCTTCTTGGAACCGGAGGGGCTCGACACCGTCGAGGTTTACCCGAACGGGCTGTCGACTTCGCTACCGTATGATTTGCAGCTGCAGTTCTTGCGGACGATTCCCGGCCTCGAGCGGGTGGAGATCATGCGCGCGGGGTACGCGATTGAATACGACTTCGCACCGCCGACGCAGGTGGATCAGAACCTCGAGACGCGGTGCGTGCGGAATCTGTTCCTGGCGGGGCAGATCAACGGAACCAGCGGGTACGAGGAGGCGGCCGTCCAGGGGCTGCTCGCCGGGGCGAACGCGGTGCTGCGTTTGCGTGGTGAAGAGCCGCTGTTGCTCGGGCGCGACGAGGCGTATGCGGGTGTGTTGGTCGACGACCTCATCACGAAAGGTACGGAAGAGCCCTACCGAATGATGACGTCGCGGGCGGAGCACCGGCTGCGTTTGCGGGAGGACAACGCCGACGAGCGATTGACGCGGCGTGGCATTGGGCTTGGGTTGGTGGGCGAGGAGCAGGCGAAAATGTTTCACGTGAAACATTCGGCGCAGGCGGCGTTGCGGCGGATGCTTCAGGAGACCACGATTGCGCCGGCGGAGGCAAATTCTCGTCTGGCCGAGTTGGGCTCGGCGCCGTTACGGGGGGCGATGTCTCTTGCGGAGCTCTTGCAGCGACCCGAGGTGTCGATCGCAGGTCTCCGCCGATACTGGGACTTGCCCGAAACCCCCACCGCCTGGGCCGAAACCGTCGAAACAGACATCAAGTATGCCGGTTATCGCGCGCGGGAGGAGTCGGAGGCGGCGCGCCTCTTCGACCTCGACGGCGTGCGGATTCCCCCGGACTTGGACGTGACGGCGTTGAGTGGGCTTTCGCGAGAGGTCCGCGAGAAACTCGGTCGCTACCGTCCGGCGAACCTCGGACAAGCGTCACGAATCTCGGGAGTGACGCCCGCCGCCGTCCAAGCCCTCCTCGTTCACCTCGAAGCCCGCCGCCAGCGTGACCATATATAGTCATTCCGAAAAGAAACCGGGGAGCGCGCCGAAAAGGGACCGGGGAGCGTGGGCCGAAAAGGGACCGGGGAGCGTTGCGCCGAAAAGGGACCGGGGAGCGTGGGCCGAAAAGGGACCGGGGAGCGTGGGCCGAAAAGGGACCGGGGAGCGTGGGCCGAAAAGGGACCGGGGAGCGTGGTGCTCGTGGGTTGGTGCGTTTACATCGTCAAATGCGCGGACGGGACGCTGTACACCGGCGCGACGAATGCGCTGGCGGCGCGGGTCGCGAAGCACAACGCGGGGCGGGGGGCGAAGTATACGCGTTCGCGGCGTCCGGTCGTTCTCGTGTGGCAGCGTAGGGTCGTCGACCGGTCGCGGGCGCTCAGCCTCGAGCATGCGATCAAGGGGCTCACCCGAAAGGAGAAGCTCGCGCTCCTAAGGAAGCGGCGCAGGACGCAGGGCTGACTTGGATCCAGCGCTTCGGGCGGCACGCGCGCGGTTTCCCCGCGCCCGCGGCGCGGAAAGAGTCACCCCGCGCCGGAGGGTCCGAGGCGCGCATAGGTACCGGATGGTGCCGAGTCGGGCTACGGAACCCGCGCTTGAGCTCGGCGAAGGGGGGAGGCTTCATGCGCAGGCGCGCTGTGCCGAGACCCTACGCACGTCGACACGTGCGGCGGCGCGGTCACTTGGTGCGGGGAAAACGAATCAGGCGGCGGGGATGACGCTGACCTTCTTGCGGTCGCGTCCGAGGCGCTCGAACTTCACGTGGCCGGCGACCGTCGCATAGAGCGTAAAATCCTTGCCGATGCCGACGTTGAAGCCTGGGTGCACTTGCGTGCCTGTCTGGCGAACGATGATCGTGCCGGCGTTCACCAGCTCGCCACCGTAGCGCTTGACGCCGCGAAACTTCGGTTTCGAATCACGACCGTTGCGGGTCGAGCCCTGTCCTTTTTTATGTGCCATGGGTGTGCCTCGTGTTGAGCGACAATCAGGCCGGGCTGATGCCGGTGATCTCGACTTCAGTGAAGGGTTGGCGATGGCCGCGCTTCTTGTGAAAGCCCTTGCGGCGGCGCTTCTTGAAGATGACGACTCGGGCGGCCTTGTCTTGGCGGAGAATCTTCGCCGAGACCGTGGCGCCGCTGACGAGCGGACGGCCCACTTTGACCGTCTCGCCGTTGTCGACGAGCAGGACTTCGGCGAACTCGAGCGAAGCGCCCACGTCGCCGGCGAGCTTCTCGATGCGCAAACGCGCGCCGGTCTCGACGGAATGCTGTTTGTTTCCAGTGCGAATCACTGCGTACATAGACCTCTCCAGGCAAATCGGAGGGCGCACCCTACGCGTGCGTGACAAATAGTGTCAAGGGGCGGTAGAGCACGGCTGCTTTGGTCACCCGCGTGCTCGTCGTCGATGATTCGGAGCAGGTCCGCACGGCCGCCACGCGCGCGCTCGAAAAGGACGGCATCGCGGTCGACGCCGTCCGCTCGCCGACCGAAGCGATCGCCGCCGCGCATCGCGCGAAGCCAGAGCTCGCGCTCGTCGATTTGTCGCTGAAGGGCATGGGCAGCCTCGCGCTCTGCGAAGCGTTCGCGCAAGACGCCGTGTTGAAAGACGTGCCGATCGTCCTGCTCGCGGCGGCGCAGGATCCGGTGGCCCTCGCGCTGCGGCCGCACGTCGCGCCGTCGGCGATCTTGGAAAAACCCTTCGAGCTCGACGCCCTCAGGAAGAGCGTCCGCGAAAATACGAAGAGCGACAAAGAACACGCGAAGAAGACCGAGGCGCGCAGCGTCGCCATCGATCGATACGCCGAGCGCATCGCCGCCGCCGACCCGCACGAACGGGGGCGGGTGCTCAACGAGTGCCTCGAACACTTCGGCGCCGCCGAGCACATCGTCCTCTCGGGCGATCTCGGGGCGATCTCGCTCGCCGAGCTCTTTCAGATGCTCACGCTGCAAGCGCAGACCGGCGTCTTGCGCGTCGAGAACCACACGCTGCTGCTCGATCTCCACTTCGCGCAGGGCCGCATCGACTTCGTGCACGCACTGAAGGCGCCGACAGAGCTCCTGCTCGGCCGCGTCGCCGTCGTCGAAGGCTGCCTCACGCAGCGCGAGCTCGATCTCTTTCTCCGCTACCGCCGCCCGCAGCGCTTGCTCGGGTCGCAGCTCGTACAGCTCGGCTATCTGCGCGATGAGGAGCTGCGCAGCGTGCTCGCGCGGCAATCATCAGAGCTCGTCTACGAGCTTCTTCGCCAGCGCCAGGGCCGCTTTGCCTTCACGCGGACGCTCGACGAGGCGCCGCCGCACGCATTCGAAGTGCGGCTCGGCTTGTCGACGGACGCGCTGCTCATGGAAGGCTACCGCCGCGTCGACGAGCTGCTCGTCATCGAAGAGAAGCTCGGACCGCGCGAGACGGTGCTCGACGCGGACGAGCACGCGATCGTCAAGTTCGGCCACCAGAACTTGACCGAAGAGGAGCAGATCTTGCTCGGTCTGGTGAACGGCCGCAGCACACTCGCGCAGATCCTCTCGCGCTCGCCGATCGGCACCTTCGACTCGTTGAAGAGCCTGTATCGATTGTGCGAGGCGAAGCTCGTGCGCAAGGTGTAGCGTTAGGCCGCGGGCTTGCGCAGGACGCGCCGCAACATCGCGGCCACCGCTCCGCCAACGAAGATCGAGAAGAAGATGGAGGTGACGGCCACGCCGATCGCCGGCTTGACATAGGCCTCGTCCGTCATCTGATCCGGGAACATGTAGCCGACGGCGATCGTGAACGCGAGCGAGGTCGCGACGAGGCCGCGCAGGCGATCGTTGCCGAAGCGCCCTTCGACGAACGCGCCGAGCACGAAGAGGATCGCGCTGATGATGACGAAGGCGTTCATCGGCAAGAGGATCCGGTGCAGGCGAAAGTGCAGCCCATTCGGTAGCGGCGGAGAGACGGACGTGAGCTCCACCGTGCCCTGGCCCTGACCGAGGAAGATCGTATGCTTGTCGTTCGTCCGGTGGTGCTCGGCCATGGCCGTTCCGCGCTTGCCGACCCGCACTTGATCGAAGCGCCGCCAGATCTCGCCCTTCTTCTCGATCGCGCTCTCGCCGCTCGTCAGCTTCAGCTTGTATTCGACCGTGACTTCGCCTTCTTGCTCGGGCAGGGCGCCTTCGACGACGAGCAGATACGGCCCGCCGGGCACTTGGCCGATCTCGACCTTGTTCTGCGCCTCGCTGAGCTGGCCGGAGAAGTGCGCCTCGCCGGGGAAGAGCGCGCCGTAGATCGACACCGCCGCGACGATCGCCGCGAGCACGCAGATGCCGGCGAGCGCACCCTTCGCCTTTGCGTCGGTGACGACCTGCCCGAGGCGAACCCCCGCGTAGGGAGCTGGAAGCAAGACGCACGCGAAGGCGATCACGGCGCCGACGGTTCGGTCGGGGATCACGCCCATGATGTAGAGGATCGCAATGACCACGGCGGCGAGGACGGGGAGAAGCCAAAGAGGGAGGCGCATGAGTGCGGCCTTGTAGCGTGGGCGCCGGCGTCGTTCAAGATGCGATGTATGAAATAGTGCACATCGCTCGCGCGGCCAAGTGCGACGACCAGGTGCCACGGCCACGTTGGGCTCGGTGAGGGTTGCCTTGGTGGGAGCGATGGCGTTGAATGCCCTGTGCCCACCATCCTCATCGTCGACGACGAGCCCGGCATCGTCGAGTCGCTGCAGAAAATCTTCGAGCGCGAAGAGCTGAAGGTGCTGACCGCGCCGCGCGGCGAGGATGCGATGACGGTGTTGCAGCAGCAGCCAATCGACGTGGTTTTGACCGATCTGCGCATGGGCAGACTCTCGGGGCTCGATCTGTTGCGGACCATCCGCGCCGAGTACCCCGAGACCGAGGTGCTCCTCATGACCGCGTACGCGACGGTCGAGAACGCGGTCGAAGCGATGCGGGAGGGCGCCTACGACGTCATCACGAAGCCGTTTCGCAAGGTGATGGTCACCCGCAGCGTCCGGCGGGCGCTCGAAAAAGGTGCGCTCGTCGCCGAGAACCGCCGCTTGAAGCGCGCGCTCGACGTGGCCGACAAGGACCAATCGTTGCTCGGCAGCGCGCCCGAGTTTCGGCGCGCGGTCGAGATCGTCGATCAGGTGGCGGGCTCCGGCGCCACCGTCTTGCTCATCGGCGAGAGCGGCACGGGCAAGGAGCTCTTCGCGCGGCGCGTGCACCGGCGCTCGAACCGCGCGCAGTTGCCCTTCGTCGCGATCAACTGCGCGGCGCTGCCCGAGGCGCTGATCGAGAGCGAGCTCTTCGGTCACGAGAAGGGTGCGTTCACTGGCGCCGCCAACGCGCGCGACGGCTCGTTCAAGCGCGCAGACAAGGGCACGCTCTTCCTCGACGAGATCGGCGAGCTGCCGCTGGCGATGCAAGCGAAGCTGCTGCGCGCCCTGCAAAACGGCGAGATTCAGCCTGTGGGCGGCGTCGCCCAAAACGTCGACGTGCGCCTCGTCGCTGCGACGCACAAAGACCTCGAGGTCGAAGCGCGCGCCGGCCGCTTTCGCGAAGATCTCTACTATCGCCTGAACGTGCTGCAGGTGCGCTTGCCGCCGCTGCGCGAACGTCACGAGGACATCCCGATCCTGGCGCAGGCGTTCCTCGACGCGGCGTTGAAGAAGCTGGGGAAGAACGGGCTCACGTTTTCACCCGAAGCGTTGGACGCGCTCGGTGCTTATCCGTTCCCGGGCAACGTGCGCGAGCTCGAAAACGCGATCGAACGCGCGGTCCTCCTCGCGCGCGGTCCGGCGATCGCGGTGAGCGACCTGCCCGACGCGATCGCCAGGTCGACGCACGAGCCGCCCAAGCGTGGGTCCTTCGTCTTCCCGTTCGGCACGCCGCTCGAAGAGATGGAGCGCCGCACGATCAAAGAGACGCTCGAGCGCACGAAGGGCGACAAGGAGCTCGCGGCGAAACTGCTCGGAATTTCACTGCGTACGATTTATAGGAAGCTCGGCGAAAACGAGCCAACATAGGCGGCGCCGGACGCAAACGCAGCCGGCAGAGAACAGAAATGAGCCAACCTTTTTTGTGGTACTTCCCACAAAAAGTGCGAGCGGAGCGAGCAGGCGAATGGGAGACGGCGGATCCGGCGAAAAATCTGAAGAACCGACGCCGGAGAAACTGCGCAAGCTGCGCGAAGACGGCAACTTGCCGAAGAGCCAGGACGTCATTCAGGCGTTCATGTTCATCGCCTGCTTTTCGATCATCGCGCTGACCATGGGCTACATGGGCGATACGCTCAGCGAGTTCATGCTGCTCTCGATCAAGGTCTCGACCGCCGGCCACCTCGATGCGTCGACGGTCGTCGGCTTGCTCATCGAGGCGATCAAGGCGCTGATGATGACCTGCGCGCCGGTGCTCGCCGTCGCGTTCTTCGTCGCCCTCGCCGGCAACTACGCGCAGGTCGGCGTGCTGTTCACGACGAAGCCGCTCGAGCCGAACTTCTCGAAGCTCAACCCGATCTCCGGGCTCAAGGGCCTCGTGAACATGAAGAAGCTCGTCGAGCTGCTGAAGACGATCGTCAAGTTCACCGTCGTCGCGTGGATGGCGTACGACTCCCTGAAGGAACGCGCGCGCGACGTCATCCTCACGATCCGCGTGCCGCTCTACGTCGGCATCAAGATCATCGGCCAAGTGATCTGGGACTTCTCGATCAAGATCGGCGTCTTCTTCACCATCGTCGCCGCCGCCGACCTGTTCTATCAGCGCAAGAAGTTCATCAAGGACAACATGATGTCGAAGTACGACATCAAGCAGGAATACAAGCAGTCCGAAGGCGATCCGCAGCACAAGGCCGAGCGCAAGCAGCTGCACAAAGAGATCATCAACGGCGGCGGCCACTCGAACGTGAAGAAGGCCGACGCCGTCGTCGTCAATCCGGACCACATCGCCATCGCGCTGAAGTACGACAAGGACGGAACCAGCGCGCCGCTCGTCGTCGCCAAGGGCGAGCGGGTGCAGGCCGAGAAGATCAAAGCGATCGCCAAGCAAGTCGGCGTGCCGATCATCCGCAACGTGCCGCTCGCGCAAGCGCTCAACAAGATGGAGGTCGGCGACGAGATCCCGGAAGAGCTCTACGACGCCGTCGCCGAGGTGCTGAACTTCGTCTACGCGCTGTCCGAACAGCAGAAGGCGAAGCACGGCGGTAAGTGAATCAGGGGGAAAGTAGGCGCTGCAAAAGCGCTCTGGTATATAAGGAGAGATATGGCGCCGATCATCCGCTCGGACCCGCAGTTCGTCAGCTTCACCGGCACGAGCTTCAACAAGGTCATGAACTCCGGCTTCACGTCGGAGGAGTTCCAGTCGCAGAAGGGCAAGCCCGACGCGGACGCGCGGCTGAGCCCGATGCCGAAGGCCGGCGTCGTCGACAAGATCTTTCCGAACCCGCAAAAAGCGTCGGATCGGCAGCGGCTGAACGCGCCGGCGAATCCGCTGCAAGGCCAGGCGGCGGCGCAAGAGGACGTGCGGCTCACGCACTTCTTCGTGCGCTCGGCGTTGAAGCGCACGCGCGGCAAGTTGAACGAGATGATGCGGCGCGGATTTTCGTCGCGCAAAGAGCGGCTCGGCGAACGGGCGAAGCAAATGGACGCGTCGTTCGCCCGCCTCGACAAGATGGCCGAGCAGCTCGAGTTCTTCGACGATCTCGCGCAAGGCGTTCTGAACCGCGTGCTGGCGAACCAAAAGGGATAGCGCGTGGCGGACAAGGACAATAAACCGAAGCGGGTCGAGAGCGAGTCGACCAAGACCGACTACGACACCATCGAGCAGCGCATCCCGCAGATGCTCGACAAGTGGAGCCGCGGCGAGACCAACCTGCGCGAGCTCTACGGCTACACCGACGACGAGCTCTACGGCATCTCATCGCAGGCGTTCACTCTCCTGATGGCCGGTAAGCTCGAGCCGGCGAAGGTGATCTTCGAAGGGCTCGTCGCGCTCGATCCGCGCAACGACTATTACTACCGCGCGCTCGGCTTTCTCTATCACCGCTTGGGCGACGCCGATCGCGCCGTGCGCCAATTCGGCTACGCGATCCAAGTGCAGCCGAAGGACTTGATCTCGTACGTCAACCGCGCCGAAGTCTTCGTGCAGCAGAAGAGCTGGGGGAAGGCAGAGGACGACTTGAGGCGGGTGCTGCAGATCGGCGCGAGCGATCCTGCGCATCCGATGGTTCGCAAGGCGACCGCCATGTTGCAGATGCTGCCGCGGTCGCGCGCGCGCATCGGTTAGGACGGTGCACTAGTGCTCGAGCGACGTGACCACGCAAAGTACCTGATCGGAAGCTTCCTCGCCGGCGCGGTGGTGATCATCTTCGCGCGCTTCTTCGACAAGGCGAGCGTGCTGTCCACGATCTTCGAATGGCTCTTGCTCATCGAAGGGCTCGGCGCCGTCGCGGTCTCCTGGGTGTATCGCGGCTGGCAGGGCGAGGTGCCGTTTCCGGTGCGCGTCGGCTGGGAGATCTTCGCCGGCTTGCTCGCGTTTCATGCGATGGCGAGCGTGACGCCGTGGGCCGCCGCCGCGATCTTCCTCGCCGGCCTCGGGCTCACGTGGTTCGAATCGCAGACCGGCGGCACCGTGCAACGCGTGAGCGCGGCGCAGCTGCCGGTGGTCGTGCGCCAGAAGCTCATCGAGCTCAACGACATCGTGGAGAAGATGGGCAGCGCGTCGTTGCAGGTGTCGGACGCCACCGTGGCGCAGACCGAGAGCGTCGACAATCAATCGGCCGCGATCGCCGAGATCGCGACGGCGCTCAGCGAGATCAACGTCACCTCGCAGCAAGCGAGCGAGCAAGCGTCGAACGTCGTGAGCTCCGCCGAGACCAGCGAGCAGATCAGCCAGCGCGGCATCGAGAGCGTGTCGCAGAACATCGATGGCTTGCACCGCATCTCCGAGCAGGTCGAAGCGATCACCGCGAACATCTTCGATCTCAACGAGCAGACGAATCAGATCGGCGAAATCGTCGCCACGTCTTCCGAGCTCGCCGAGCGGTCGCACGTCCTCGCGCTGAACGCGTCGGTCGAAGCGGCGCGCAGCGGCGAAGCGGGCAAGGGCTTTCAAGTCGTCGCGCAAGAGATGAAGAACCTGGCGCGCCAGTCGAAGCAAGCGACCGAGCGCATCCGGCGAATTCTCGGCGAAATTCAGCGGGCCACGCAGCAAGTCGTGACCGCGACCGAAGAAGGATCGCGCCGCGTGACCGCCGGCATTCACCTGGCGCAGCAAGCCGGCGAGATCATCCGCCAGCTCTCGCAGGTGATCAGCGGCTCGGCGCAATCGGCGCGCTTGATCGCCACGGCGTCGCGGCAGCTCTCGGGCGGCATCGAGCAGATCTCGACCGCGATGGGTGAGCTCACCAGCCTCACCGGCGGCATTGTCATGGTCGGCAAGTCCGCTGACGACGCCGTGCGCGCGTTGAACGGCCTTTCGACGGAGCTGACCACCGTCGTCGACGCGATCAAGACCGCCGACGAAGTGCCGAAGGCGCCTACCGCTCCGCCGCCCGTCGCGCCGATCACGCCGGCGCGAGCTTAGAAATCTTGCGCCGCGGCTCAGACCTGCGACGATCGTAGCACTTCATGGAACAACGTCTCGGCATCGAGGGAGTCTTCGGCTCGGCTGATGAACGTTCGCTCGAGACCATCGAGCCCAGGAGCCCGCGCGGGAAGGTCCCCTACTGGCCGCTCGTCCCCTTGC
Source organism: Deltaproteobacteria bacterium (assembly GCA_020848545.1). Classification (GTDB taxonomy): domain Bacteria; phylum Myxococcota; class JADLHZ01; order JADLHZ01; family JADLHZ01; genus JADLHZ01. The sequence goes on from JADLHZ010000140.1 coordinate 74,866, forward strand.
TCGTCGAGCTGGGCCTCGCCGCGTTTGCCGGGGACAACGCGCTCTTCGTCGCGTTCGAGCGCATCACCTTTTGGATGGCTGTGCTCAGCACGTGCTTGTTCGCCGGCCGCCTGGAAGACGAGCTCTACCGGCGCAACCGTCGCGCCGCCTACGCGCGCCGCCTCATGATGAGCGCAGGGCTCGGCGCCGTGGCGGTGCTGGTCGCGACGAACATCATGACGATCGCCGACGACCTGGGATCCTACGCGGCCGAGCGCGCGGGCTGGCTCATCTTCGCTGGCGCCTTGTGGACCGCGAGCGCCGCGGGCGGCACCATTTTGCTCTTTCTCATCGACGTCTTGTCGAGCACGCTCGCCAAAGACTTTCGCCGCCGCATCGTCATCGCCGTCCTCAGCCTCATCTCGCTCGCCTTCGGCTTGTGCAGCTTCGTCGCGGTCTACGTGGCGAACTGGCTCGCGGCAAACGCGACCAAGGCCGGCGTGGCGTTGCCGACGCTCTTCGGCATCAAGCTCTCGCAGATCCCGTTCGTGCAAGAGTCGAAGATGGACACGCGCATGGTGCTGCCCGCGACGGTCATCGGCGCCGCCATCGTCGCGCTGCCCGCGGTCATCTCGGTCTGCGCCAAGCTCGCCGACAACGTGATGGAGCGCATCACGATGCTACAGACCGCGTTCGAGCGCGTCGCTGAAGGCGATCGCAACGTGCACGTCGACGAAGGCGGCACGCCCGAGTTCTTCTCGCTGTCGCTGAGCTTCAACGAGATGATCGACAAGCTCTACCTCGCGGAGCGCATCGAGCGCGCGTTCGGGCAATACGTGAGCGCGCAGGTGCTCGAGCGCATCCGCCAGCAGCAAGGATCGGTGAAGATCGCGGCGCAGCTGAAGGTCGCGACGGTGTTCTTCGCCGACATTCGCGGCTTCACGCCGATCAGCGAACGGCTCGCGCCCGAGGTCGTCGTCGACTTGTTGAATCGCTACTTGGAGCAAGTCGTACCGATCGTCGAGCAGCACCAAGGCTTCATCAACAAGTTCGTCGGCGACGCCGTCGTCGTCGTCTTCAACGGTCCGTTGGAGCAGCTCGATCACGCCGAGCGCGCCACCCGCTGCGCGATCGCGGTGCAGAAGCTCATCGCGCAGGCGAACGCCCACGGGTTGTTCCCCGAAGTCGGGCAGCTCAACATCGGCATCGGCGTGGCGACGGGGCCGATGCTCTGCGGCAACATCGGCACGAAGAGCCGCATGGAGTACACCGTCATCGGCGACACCGTGAACCTGTCGTCACGTATGACGGGCCACGCGCGGCCGGGCGAAGTTTGGGTGAGCGAAGAGACGGCGAAGCGCTTGCCGCAGAACCTGCCGGCGTTTCCGGCCGAGGCGATCAAGTTCAAGGGGAAGGATCGATCGGTCATCCCGTATCGGGCGTGGCCGGCGCAGCCGATCGATCCGAACGAGAAGATGCGCGTCTGAGAGTCAGCGACCGGCGGCGGGCGCCACGGTCTTCGACTCGGCGAGCGACGGGTCGAACTTCTTGCGCAGGAAGATGTAGAGCGGCGCCGAGATCGAGATCGACGAGAACGTGGCGACCGTGAAGCCGACGAAGAGCGCGAAGCCGAAGTCGCTGAGCACGCCGCCGCCGAGCGCCCACATCGCGATGACGACGAGCTGGGTGACGGCGGTCTGCAGGATCGTGCGCGAGAGCGTCTCGTTCAGCGAGCTGTTGACGATGCCTTCGAGCTCACGGCCGCGCATGCGCACGTTGTTCTCGCGGATGCGGTCGAAGATGACGATGGTGTCGTTCATCGAGTAGCCGACGATGGTCAGCAGCGCGGCGATCGACGTCAGGTTGAACTCCTTGCCGGTCAACGCGTAGGCGCCGATGGTGACGAGCGTATCGTAGAACAAGCAGCGGATGGCGACCGGGCCGAAGTAGAAGTCGAAGCGGAACGCGATGTAGAGCAGCATGAAGCCGAACGCCGCGAGGACGGCCCAGAGGCCCTGCTCGCGGAGTTGCTTGCCGACCTGCGGACCCACGAAGTCGACGCGCTCGGCGATGACCACGTCAGCGGCGATGCCGAGCTCCTTGTGCAGCGCCGCATCGACCGCGTCGGCGACCGACTTCAAGCTCACGGTGTACTCGGCGCGATCGTCGCGCGCGGACTTCTGCACGGTCTTCACCGTGAGGTTCTGCTTCGTGAAGGCGTCTTGCACGACGGCCGCGCCAGGATCGGCCGTGAAGACGATGCGGATGCGGTCGGGCGCTTCCTCGTTGTAGCTGAACTCCTTCAGCGTGTCCGACTTCAACGCGCCGCGGGCCGCTTCGACCTGCTTCGGATCGACGCCGGCGTGCTTCTCGATGCGCAGGAGGTACTCGTTGCCGTCGGTGTCGCCGATGCTCTGCACGATGACGCCGCCGACGCCGGCTTTGTCGACGGCCTTTTGCACGTTCTCGGCGCTGACGGCCTTCGGGAACTTCACCTGGAATTCGTAGCCGCCGGCGAAGTCGATGCCCCAGTTCAAGCCCTTGGTGGCGACGAGCGCGATCGAGCTGAGGAGCAAGATCGCCGAGATGATCTCGAACTTGTGGCGATTGCCGATGAAGTCGAAGTTCGTGTTCGGTTTGATGATTTGAAACATGGGCGAATCCTCTCAGGATCGTTAAATCGAGATCGTTTCCATTTTGGTCTTCGCGCCCATCCACTCGTAGATCATCTTGGTGATGACGACCGAGGTGTAGAGCGAGGCGGCGATGCCGATGATCGACGTCGTCGCAAAGCCGCGGATCGGGCCCGAGCCGTACTGCCAGAGGATGACGCCGGCGACGACTTGGGTGACGTGCGAGTCGACGATCGTCCAAAACGCGCGGTCGTAGCCCGATTCTATGGCGGCCCTGACGGTCTTGCCGTGCCGTATCTCCTCTCGGATGCGCTCCAAGATGATGACGTTGGCGTCGACGGCCATGCCGAGCGTCAGCGCGATGCCGGCCATACCGGGCAAGGTGAGCGTCGCTTCCAAGCCGGCGAGCGCGGCGATGATGAAGACGAAGTTGAAGATGAGCGCAAAGTCCGCGATGGCGCCCGACATGCGATAGTAGGCGACCATCGCGATGACGACGAGGATCAACCCGAGCATCATCGCCTGCTGGCCCTTCTTCACCGCTTCGCTGCCGAGCGTGGCGCCGACGCGGCGTTGCTCGCGGATGATGACCGGCGCCGCGAGCGCGCCCGACTTCAAGACCAGCGCGAGATCCTTGGCCTCATCCATGATCTCTTGCGACGACTTCGACCCGCCCATGGTGATGCGGCCCTGGTCCGAGATCTTCGACTGGATGACCGGCGCGCTCTTGATGACGTCGTCGAGCACGACGGCCAAGCGCTTGCCGATGTTGTCGCCGGTGAGCTTTTCGAAGATCTTCGCGCCCTGCGGATCGAAGGTGAACGAGACGTAGTGGCGGCCTTCCTCTTGCGAGAACTGCACACCGGCGTCGGTGAGATAGTCGCCGGTGACGCCGGCCTTCTTCTGCACGAGGTACGAACGGTAGCCCGAGAGCTTGCCGGCGTTGTTGTACTCTTCGCCGACCTTGACCGCGCGATCTTCCGGGAGCTTGCCGCGGACGGCGTCGTGGATCATCTCCTTGGTCGCCGCGCGCAGGAACGCCACGCGATGGCCGCCAGCGCCGCGCTCGAAGTCGCGGGTGACGCCGGCCGGAAGCTCGATGCCTTCGAGCGCGGTGCCTTCGTCGTCGACGATGTTGAACTCGAGCTGCGCCGTCGTGCCGATGATCTCGATCGCGCGATCGGGATCCTTCACGCCTGGGAGCTGAATGAGAATATTGTCTTCGCCGCGCTTGGCGATCGTCGGCTCGCTGACGCCGTACTTGTCGGCGCGGTTACGGATCGTCTTGATCGCCTGGTCGACGGCGTCCGACTTGATACGCGTCTGCTCGTCCTCCAAGATCGACAGGCGCAGGCGTTGGCCGCCGTCCAAGCGCTCGACGATCGTCAAGACGGAGAAGTCGGTGCGCAGAAACGCCGACAGCTTCTTCTCGTCGTTCGCGTCCTTCAACACGACTTCGATCGACGGTGTATCGTCGATGTGCTTGATGCTCGTCGCGGTGATCTGCTTTTCCTTGAAGCGCTCGACGAGGGCGTCGGCGTAGCGCTCGGCGCGATCGCTCACGGCCTTGTTGACGACGACGCCCATGACGAGGTGCAGGCCGCCTTGAAGATCGAGGCCGAGCGTCATCTTGTTGCAGTGCGACCAGCTCGGCACAGAGCTGCAAAAGAGCTTGTTGTCGGCGCGCTGCTCGGGCGTCGCCTTCCAGTAGAAGACGTAGGTCGGAAAGAGGAGCCAGACGCTGAGCAGCGTGAGGCACATGAGCGTGATGAACTTGCCGAGGTAGGGGCGTTCCATGACTTACTCCTTGGCCGGCGCGGTCTTGGCCGTCGCGGCGGGGGCGTTCCACATGCCGGCGATGCTCGAACGAAGCACTTTGATGCGCACGCCGCTGGCGATCTCGAGGGTCACGACGCGCTCGTCGATCGCGTAGATGCGGCCGTAAATGCCGCCGCTCGTCGCGACCTCGTCGTCCTTCTTCAGGCCCTTCAAGAGGTCTTGTTGCTGGCGGTTTTGCTTCATCATCGGCCGCACCATGAGGAAGTACATGGCGGCGATCATCAGGAGCAGCGGCACCATGGAGCTATTGCGCAAGGTGTCGACGAAGCCTTGTGGCGCTGCGGGGTCGCCGGCGGCGGGATCGGCCTGCGCGAGCAAGAGCTCAGTCAGGGTCAGGGTGAGAATGTGCATAAGGGGCCGGGCGCTAACATGCGGGCCGCCTGAGCTCAAGGCGAGGCGGGCTTTGCGTTCACCGGTGTTTCTGCGGGTTTGGGGGCGGGCTTGCCGGCGTTCCTTTGCCGGATCGCGAGGATGACTGCGGTGACGATCAAGGCGCTCGCGAGCCAGGCCTCGGGCGCAATCGTTTCGTGACCGACCGAGGCGCCGATGAGCACCGCCAGCACCGGATTCACGTAGGCGTAGCTCACGGCGAGCGTCGGCCGCACGTTGCGCAGAAGATAGGTGTACGCCGAGAAGCCGACGAGTGAGCCGAACACCACGAGATACGCAAAGGCGAAGAGGGCGGTGCCAGACACTTGCACGGGCGGACGCTCATTGTGGAGGAGCACGCCCGCGAGCATCATGACGCCGCCGCCGCCGACCATTTGCGTCGCCGCCGACATAAGGCCCGGCGCCAGCGGCCAGCGTTTGGCGAGAATGCTGCCCAACGCCCAGCCGACCGGGGCGAGGACGATCGCGAGGGCCATGAGCGGCTGGGCGCGGAGCTCGCCGCCGCTGGCCAGGATCACGACCCCGGCGAGGCCGATGAGCATCGCCACCCACTCGCCGAGGGTTTGCCGTTCGCCGAAGAGTCGGCCGATGGCAGCGAGCCAGAGGGGCATCGTGGCGCAGACGACGGCGATGATGCCCGAGCCGATGTAGCGGCCGGTGATGGCGACCATGCCGTTGCCGAAGACGAACATGAGCGCCCCGATCGGGACGGCGAGCAGCCACTCTTTGCGCGTGGGCCACGCCGCGCCGCGGGATTTCAGGTACAGGAGGAGGATCGTCCCGGCGATGACGAAGCGGAAGCCGGAGCCGAGCAACTGCGGCAGCTCTGCGAACGCAAGGCGCATGCCGTAATAGGTCGAGCCCCAGATGAAGTAGAGCGCGCCGAGAGCCAAGACGACGGGCGCGCTGAGGCCACGAGTCATAGGAAGTGTCTGGCACACGCCGGCACCGTCCGTAAGGGCCAAGGTCGCATTCGGCGGCCGTCCAAACGTGCCAATCCGAAAAGGGACCGGGGAAGCTTTCGGCGAAAAGGGACCGGGGAGGAGCGCTTCAGCGGAAGGACGGCCGCAGCGGATCAAGGCCGAGGGCGGCGAGGCGGGCGGTGGCGGCGGTGCGGACGATCGTGGCGCTCTTGTCGCTCAAGGCGCGGGCGCCCGGCGTCGTCGCGCGAACGGCGTCGAACACGGCGGCGAGGGTCGCGGCGCCGTCGACTTGCGCGAAGGTGCCTGGCACCGCCGAGTCGAGCGCGATGTCCGAGCCGAAGCGCAGCCACAGCCGATCGTCGCCGACGCCGAAGCGGACGACCTCGTGCTGGAAGCGATCCATCGTGCGGCCGAGCTCGATGTCGCGGCCTTGGAACTTCGAGTGGATGACGTTCGTCGCGTCGATCTCGATCTCGTTGTCGCGGATCGGAAAGCGTGCGCGCTGGTCGGTCAAGGTGCGCGGCGTGGCGCTGGCGATGATGGCGCCCTTCGGCATCAACTGCAGCGCCGGCATGTCGATCTGCAGCTTCCCGGCGGTGAGCACCGTGAGGCGCGCGTGCGCGAGTTGATCCTTGTATGGCGCCGCCGACAAGCCCGCCGCCTTCGCCGCGGCCGCTTCGCCCGCGTCCTCTGTCGCGACGAACACGGTGTAGCCGCGGCGCTTCAAGCTCTCGACGATGCCGCGGCTGCGCTCGAAGAAGCCTTCGACCACGGCCTCCTTCGGGCTCATGCGAAAGCCCGGATCGGCCAAACGCAACTGCCGCTCGATCGCCGCGACCGCGCGTTCGCCAGCTAAAGCGCTGCGCAGATCGCTCACCTTCGAAGAGTCCGCCACGGTCACGACCGGCGCCTTCAGCGCAACGCCGGCAAAGTCCGCGGCCCGCCCGCGCTGCTCGACGATCACGCAAAGGTGCGCGTGTTGCGGGAAGAAGTCGTGCAAGTAACGCGTGATGCGGCCGTCTTCGTCGATGAGCAAGAAGCGCGGCTTCGTCTCGCCCGCCTTCACACCGCGAAACATCGTGCTCAGCATCTCGCCGATCGCTGCTTCGCTGACGCCGCTGTCGTCGGTCGCGCGCAGCACGTCGACACCTCGGCCGCGCATCCGCTCGACCTCGACGGCGTGCGTGCGTGGCGGATCCGAGAGCCAGTGCGTCTTCGCCGCGGGAAGTCCGGCAACGGACAACGCGCGCACGAAGTCTTGGGTCTGGGGCTGCAGCTCGCCGATGCCGAAGCACTCGAAGCGCGCCAACGAAACACCGGCGCCGAGCTTCGCCGTGGTGTCGGTGTAGACCTGCGTATTCGCCGTGACGACCGGCGCCGACTTCGCCACGAGCTTCTTCGTCCGCACGTCGAGCAGCGACATCGTCTGCGCCTCGAGCGAAGACGCATCGGCGCCGCCGGTCGTACGCGCAGCGATCGTGCCGAGGAGCTTTTGCGCTTTGACCCCGAGCAAGCTCTTCGCCCGCACGGTGTCGACGACGCCGTTCTTGTCGGCGGCCTCGGCGAGCGCCGTCACGATCGCCGCGGGCATCGCCACCGACAGATCGCGCCCGGGATCGTAGAACGCTTCGTAGAGCGCGCGGGTGACCTTCGCCTCGAACTTGTCGACGGGCAGCGGCGGGTTGCCGAGCGGCGGATCCATACCGCCAGAATCGAAGACGGCGCCGTCCTTTTCGAGATCGCTCTGCAGGGCGACGAGCGTGTCGCGGCCGCGCGCCGACGACAGGTACGCGAGCACGTCATGGAGGCGGACGAGCATGGCCTCGTTATCGAGCGCCGCCGCCAAAGGTTTCCGCTTCTGCCGCGCCGCGTAAGGCCGCAGAGAAATTGCGAATCCGCGCCAACGGCAACAAATGCCCCAGGCTGGATCGTAACGGCTGAGTATGAGCCAACTGCGTGAGCGACATGCAAGCGGACAAACCGGCCGATCCGCTGCGCGACGATCCGTTCCTGCTCGCGCGTTTTCGACGTGCCGATCCCGGTGCGCTGGCGGAGGTTTATCGTGTCTACTCGCCGGCCGTCGCGCGCCGCCTCGCGCACGGCTTCTCCTTCGACAGCGAGGGGCGCCGCTTGCACTTTCGCGGCTTCCAGCTCGCCTTCGAGCTCGATGACATGCTGCAAGAGACGTTCATCCGCGCGTTCTCGGACACTGCCAGGAGCGGCTACGACGGCGCCCGCCCGTTTTCGACCTACCTGCTCGCGATCGCCAAGAACCTGTTGATCGATCGCTTCCGGAAGACCGGCGGCAAGCGCGACGTGTCGATCGAAGACAAAGAGCTCGTGATTGTCGACGAGGATCAGCCGTCACCGGAGAGCACCGCCGCGTCCGAGCAGCTCCGCGCGATCTATCAGCGCTTCATGCAAGGGCTCGACGACATCGACCGCCAAGTCGTGCGCCAGCGCTTCGAAGAAGAAAAGACGCGGCGCGAGATCTGCGACGCGCTCGGGTTGAGCGCCATGCAGCTCCGTTGGCGCGAAGCGAAGATCAAGAAGCTGCTCCACGCCGAGCTGTCGGCCAGGGGCTACGCCGATCTCTGCAAGCTCGACCTCGACGCGCTGCTCGGGTGGCTCATCGCGCTAGCGATCGTCGGAGGGGGCGCATGATCCTGCACCGTCTCGTCATTCCTTCGCGCATCCGCAGGCTCGCGGCCGGCGAAGCGCTCGATCGTGCCACCCTCGACACCTTGTTCACGCACGTGCGCGGCTGCGCGGCGTGCAAACGGGACTATGACTTGGCGATGGGCACCGAGCGCCTGCTCGCGTCGCAAGGCACTTCGGCGTCGCTTCCGGCGGCGGCGATGCTCGTCGCGATGGCGGCGCGCGTGGTGCCGGCGCCCGCGACAGAGAAACGGCCGATGCCGTGGCTCGTTCCAGCGCTCGCGTCGGCCTGCGCGGCGATGCTCGTGCTCGTCCTTTATATGCAGCGCGATCGGCCCGAAGACTTCGGCGTGCGGTCGGGAAACAGCACGGCGTTCACCGCGCGCGTCTTCTGCGACACACCTCCAGCAGCGCCTGTGCCGCTCGAGAAGGTCGGCCGCTGCACTGACGGAGCGATGTATCGATTTGCATACACCGCTCAGGCCGCGTGCGAGGTCGAGATCTCGGCGATCGACAAGGACAGCGTCCGCCGCCGGGTGTGGCCGAGCGATGGTCCGCCGCGCGCCGTCACCGCGACGAGCACCTTGAAGCCGCTCGGCGCCACGCTCTCGGCCGACGCCACGGCGGTGCGCTTCGACGTCAGCTGCAAGACCGCGGACGCGCTGCACGTGGTCTCGATCCCGCTCGCCCCGTAACAAAGCCCGCGCCGCCGGCCGTACTTCATCGGCAGGAGCAGGGCATGCGTGATTTCCGACCGATCGTTCTTCTCGCGGCATTTTCGGCGTGCGGCGCACCGCCGCTCACGCAGCCTTCGGGGCCGTCGCCAACGCCGGAGAGCAAACCGGCGAGCGCGCCGCCGGCGGTGAAGAACACGCTCCCGGGCGACGGCGAGACCAACGTCGCGACGACCACGCTCATCACCATCGTCTTCGCTGGCGCCATGGACGAAGCGACGATCAACGAGCGCACGATTCACTTGGAGGACGGCACCGGCGGCCATGTCTCCTGGCGCGGCGGTCGGACGGCGACGTTCTTGCCGACGGGCGGCTTGCGCAAGGGCGCAACCTACACGGTCGTCGTCGGCGCTGACGTCGCGAACGACAGCGGCGTGCGGCTCGGCGCGGACTTCACGTTCAGCTTCACGACCGTGGCGCCGGAGCCGACGAAAGACACGCTGGCGCCGACCGTGCTCTCGACCACGCCGGCAGCCGCGGCCGAGGACGTCGCCGTCAATACGCTGATCCACGCCACGCTGAGCGAGAACGTGGCGAGCGTTCCGGCCGGCGCGTTCAGCGTGGGCGGCGTTCCCGGCACGGTCGCCGTCAACGGCGCGACGATCACCTTCACGCCGAGCGCGCCGCTCCTCCACGCGACGACCTACAAAGCCACGCTGTCGACGGCGATCACCGACACCTCCGGTAACGCGCTCGCAGCGAAGCACGAGTGGCTGTTCACGACTGAAGAGGCGCCGGACACGAGCGGTCCGGTGCTCGCGCAGGCCGCGCCTGAAGACGGCGCGCACGACGTGGACCTCGCGAGCATCGTGGCGCTCACCTTCGACGAGCCGGTAAAAGCCACGAGCGTGACGAGCACGAGCGTGCGCCTTGAAGCGAACGGCGCGAGCGTGCCCGTGTTCCGCAACACGAGCGGCGCGAAGATCACGCTGACGCCGAAGGCGACGCTCACGCCCGGCACCGTCTACACGGTGATCGTGACGAGCGCGGTGCGCGACCTCATCGGCAACGCGATGGCGCCGCTCTCGATCACGTTCACGACAGTGCCGCCGCCGGATACGGTGCCGCCGGTCGTGGTGAGCGCCACGCCGGTGAACGGCGCGATGGCCGTGGCGGTGAACGTGGCGCCGGCCTTCGTCTTCAACGAAGCGCTCGATCCGCTGACGGCGGTGGCGGCAAATGTCACGCTCAAAGATGCCGCGACTTCGGACGTGGCGTTCAGCGTGGGCTACGCGGCCGGGACGCTGACAGTCACGCCGAGCGCGCCGCTGACGGCCGCAACGACTTACACCGCGACCCTCGGCACCGGCCTGACCGACGTGGCGGGCAATCCGCTGGCGGCGCCATACGTGCTCGTGTTCACGACCGCCCTCTGATTTCGCTGTACAAGTCGCCCATCGAGCCGATAACGCGCGGCGATGGCCAGGGGTCTCTTCTTCGCATGCGTGTGCCTTGCGGCATGCGCGCCAGGCGGGCTGCAGAGCGAGTCGCTCGGCAACAACACGCTCGGCTTCGAGACCGCCGCGGCGCTCACTGGAAAGCTCAAAGACGCCGCGACCGGAGACGCGATCGGAGGCGCTTCGGTGAAGCTCGGGGCCGCGACCGCGTCGAGCGGAAGCGACGGCGCGTTTTCGCTCCGGGGCCTCTTGCTCGGCAAGCAGCCGCTCATCGTCCGCGCCGATGGCTACGAAGGGCTCTCGATCGACGTCGAGGTCTCCCTCGGCAACACCGACGTCGGCGTGCTCGAGCTCACGGCAGTCGCTGCGACGCAGTCGTGCGAGCAAGGCTTCGACTCATGCGGCGGCGCGTGCGTCGACACGTCGACCGACGACAAACACTGCGGCGGCTGCGGCAAGAAGTGCACGGCGACCGAGGTCTGCGAAGCTGGTGCGTGCGCCGCCTTGCCGTTCAACTGCAACACGGACGGCTGCCCAGACAACAGCTACTGCGACACGGGCTCGAACCAGTGCTTCTCCGGCTGTCTCGCGAGCGACGACTGCGGCGGCGGCAAGGTGTGCAACACGGCAGCGAAGACGTGCGCCTGCGCGGCCACCGACCACACGTGTCTTGGACAGTGCGTCGCGAACAACGATCCGCAGACCTGCGGCAATCAATGCACGCCGTGCTTGGCGCCGGCGAACGGCACGCCGACCTGCGACGGCAGTAAGTGCGGCTACGCGTGCAACAACGGCTACACGAAGTGCAGCGACGGTTGCTGCTTGCCCTTCGAGAACGTGAAGACCTTGAGCGCCACCGGCTATCACGCGAGCTGCGCGGTGAAGCTGGCGACGAACGAGACCTACTGCTGGGGCGCCAATGATCACAGCGCGCTCGGCGACGGCACGAACCAATCGATCCGTAATGTGCCCACCCGTGTGGACGGGCTCGGCACGACGGCGGTGTTAGTCTCGCCGGGCTACATGTTCGGCTGCGCGATCGTGACGGGCGGCGCCGTGAAGTGCTGGGGCCGCGGCCAGTACGGGCAGCTCGGCGACGGCGGCGGCGCCTCGAACCCGGCGATCGTCGACGTGTACGGTTTGCAATCCGGCGTCACGCATCTATCGGCTGGCGGCCTGCACGCGTGCGCGGTCGTCGCCGGCGGCCAAGTGCGTTGCTGGGGCGGCGACAACGACGGCGAGCTCGGCAACGGCGCCTCCGGGACGTACGCGACGATGCCGGTCACCGTCTGCACGAACAAGACGACGTGCGGCGCGCTCACGGGGATCAAAGAAGTGAGCGCCGGCACGAGCGTGACGTGTGCGTTGTCGACGACCGGCACCGTGTACTGTTGGGGCTCGAACCTCTACGGCCGCCTCGGCAACGGCATCGGCGCGTCGGACACCTCGGTCGCGACCTTGGTCGGTGGCCTGAGCGGCATCAAGAAGGTCGTGCTCGGCGACAGCCACGCGTGCGTCATCACCGCGAGCGACGGACTGAAGTGCTGGGGCTTCGGCGGCCATGGCGAGATCGGCGACGGCTTCAAGCAGACGCGCTACACGCCGACCGACGTCAGCGGGCTTTCGTCGGGCGTGCTCGACGTCAGCATCGGCGACTCGCATGCGTGCGTGCTCATGACCGGCGGCGGTGTGAAGTGCTGGGGCGACAATCGCAAGGCGCAGATCGGCGATGGGACGATCGACGAGCGGCTGACGCCGACGCCCGTCGTTGGCCTCGCGTTCCCGGCGATCGGAATCGCGGTCGGCGATGAGCACTCGTGTGCGGTGTTGAACAATCGTCGCGTGCAGTGCTGGGGCAACAACGAGTTCGGCACCCTCGGCGATTCGACGAACGCGAACGTGAAGGCCGCGCCGGTGTACGTGCTGCAAGCCCACTAGCGATTGCCCCAATCTTTTCGAAACCAGATTGCGGACACGCAACGGGTACGTCGCGGGACCTCCTGACGCGAGTTTTCGGCCGAGCGACGGCGATCGTAGACGTGCTCGTTTTTTTTCGCGGCCGCGCTCACACACCGAGCTCAGCAGCAGGCAGCTAAAGGAAGGAACTGACCTTAGAGAAGGAGCTTTATGGTTTTGTGAGGCGCGGGCCGCGGCCTCGGAGTGCGCTCCACACGGCATGAACGTAGACGGTGTGCGTCGCGGCGTCGTGCTCGTAGAGAACGTAGTAACGTGTCCTCGGCATCTCGACGCGGCGCAGGCCGGGTCGGTTCTTGCGCGGCATCGGCCGACCGGAATCCGGCTGTGCGCTCATCCGAGCAAGCGCCGCCTCGAGCTCGTCAGCAAAGAGGGCTGGCGCTGCCGGCCTATTCTCTCGCCACCAAGCGTTGCATGCTTCGGGCGTGCGCCTGCATCTCTGCAGACAGAACGAGCTTGGCTTTCATCGCGCCGCGCGCAGCTTCGCAATCAGATCCTCGGCCGACACGGTGCGCCCCGCGGCGATGTCGGCGTGCGAGCGTTCAACGGCGGCGTCGAGTCGAGCAAGCGCGTCGTCATCGAGCGCATCTTCGGGCAGCGCTGAAGCGTCGTAGAGTTCGATGACCGAGCCCTCGGGCAAGTCGGTCGGCTCGTCGAGCACGAGGCGGCCGTTTTTCACGCGCGCCACGTGCGGTTTTGCCTTCGCAGAGCTCATTGCAGTGATTCTATATCCTTCCCGCCCGCATCGGCTAGGCAGACTTCTAAGAGAGAAACGACGCGCGCCGAGCGCAGCGATGCGCGGAGGTCGAGCCAGCCGCGGGTACCGTCGTCCGAACGCTCGAGACCCTGCAATGCGGACCTGGTGCCGGTCCCGGCGGCGTAACCGACCAATGCACCGCCGGCAGGGACGAGCACCGGCCCCACGAGTGGCGGAGGGATAGGAGGAGGCACTTCGCGGCCATCCGGATCGAAGGCATTCGGCGTCCACCCGTACGCGTAGGTATAGGAACGCATTGCGCCGCCGAACTGATTCGCGGAGTCGCGCGCGAGATACCGACCGGTGCTCGGGTCATAATAGCGGTACCAGTTGCTCGCGAGCCCCGTCTCCTCGTCTCTGTATTGGCCCGGGCATATCGAACGGCTGCACGAACCCCGCGAGCGTCGTCGTCTCGTTGTAACGATTCCCCCACGGATCCCGCTCCGTCCGCCAAACGATCGCGCCGCTGTCGTCGGCGTCACGTTGTAGTCGTTGTCGTTCACGAGCACGATGCCTGCGATCGTCGGGTAGTCGCCATGCACCGCGTGCCACATTCTTCCGACATTGTAGCGGAACTCGTGCGGTCCCGCCCCAAGCGTTGCCGCATTCGCGCCGAGCGTCGGCACGATCCATTTGACCCACGTGCGCTCGTTCTCCTCGACGA
>JADLHZ010000141.1 GCA_020848545.1 Deltaproteobacteria bacterium
CATGCAAGCAAAACGCCCACAGCATCGAACATCCGCCAAATTTTCAGCTCATCACCACCCCAACCCGGCGACGGCGACGGCGACGTCAACGCCTACGAGCAATCTTCATGCGGTCGAAGGACTAGTTCCCCAACCACTCAACTCTTCCTTCCGCACGCACTCTTCACCGCGGCGCTCTCCCCTCCCAGCGGCCGAGGCGGTGTTGCTCGGCGGACCTGACCGTTGGTGCTCGGTCGCGCCAGTAGGAGCGAACCCATTTATCTGCCTAGTGGCTCTCAATGAGCATGCAAACGTACATGTGGATCGGCCTTGCGCTCGCGCTCGTCCTCGTCACCTGGTACCTCAAGCGCCCGGACATCACGCCGGAGCTGGCCCGCCAGCTCCTGGCCGAGGGCGCGCTGCTCGTGGATGTCCGTTCGCCGAGCGAATTTTCATCGGGTCACCTCGACGGCGCGAAGAACATCCCTGTCGACGTCTTGGGCCAACGGTCAGGCGAGCTTGGGGCCAAGGATCGCCCGGTCATTCTCTACTGCGCGAGCGGCACACGCAGCGCCATGGCGAAGCGAACGCTGCGCGCCGCTGGCTTTGCTCGCGTGCACAACCTCGGCGCCATGAGCAACTGGTAGCCCGCAAAGCGTTTGACATCCTGGCCGGTCCTTCAGCGATGGCCCTCTGAGGCCGCGATCTCCGCGCGAACCCTGTTCATATCGAGCTTGCGCGCCCGTTCGACCAGCTCATCCATTGCCGCTGCTGGCAGTACGCCGGGCTGCGAGAAGACGAGCACTCCCTCCTTGAACACCATCAAGGTGGGAATCGACTGAATCCCAAACTCGCCAGCAAGGCGCGGCGCCTCCTCTGTGTTCACCTTTGCGAACGTGACGTCTGGGTGGCGCGAAGCGGCTTGCTCGAAAATGGGCGCGAAGACCCGGCAAGGGCCACACCAGGGCGCCCACCAGTCGACGAGCACCACGCCTTTTTGCGTGAGATCGTCGAAGGTTTGCTCGTTGAGCGCAATGGGCTTTGCTTGCTTGTCGTTGGTGATGTTCATGGTGGCTTCTCCTTATCTCTCGAGCGCCGCACCGGAAGGCAAAGGGTTCACCGCAGGCGGTGCGACTCGACCTTCACCTCTACATCGAGCCCCTCGCGAACGCTCTCATGCACTTCTGTAAGGCGGCGTCCGAGGCGGCCACGGTCGGGTGTAAGGTGACGGAGACATTGCCGATGCGCAGCCCGTTGTTGTCGTTGCGCACGAGCTCGACCTTCACGTCGCTCGTGAGCGCAGAAGTATCCGCGCCGTTCTTCTTCATGCAGAAGAGAAGGCTCGCGGATAGGCAGTCACCAACGGCCGCAGCAAGAATGCGGGCCGGATCGAGCACGAAGCCCATCCGCCCGCGACGTACATCACCATCGGCAGGCAGAGGAAGCGCCGAACCCTTTGTGGCTCAGGTTGGCTCTCAGCTTTTGGAGGAACCTATGAACGAAAGCGCAAGAGCCCTCGGACACCGGGCCCATGAGATCATCAGCCAAGGTGGTCTGCTGCTCGACGTGCGGACACGCGAGGAGTATGCTGAAGCGCACCTGCCGAAGTCGATCAACATTCCAGTGCAGGAACTTGGAAATCGACTGGCAGAGCTTTCCGACAAGAGCCGCGCAACCGTCGTCTATTGTCGCAGCGGTGGGAGAAGCGCCACTGCAACCGCGCTGCTCATGAGCGCCGGATTTTCCCAGGTCTACGACCTCGGGGCGATGAGCAATTGGTGAGGAGCCCATGAACATCACGATCGAGCACTTCTTTGACCCAGCAACCTCGACCTTGACGTACTTGGTCTACGATCCGAGCACGCACGACGCGATCGTGATCGACCCCGTGCTCGACTTCGACCCGGCCTCGGGACGAACGAGCACAGAGACTGTTGCCAAGGTCGAAGAACGGATTCGGGCGCGCGAGCTGAAGCTGCACTTTTCGCTCGAGACGCACGCTCATGCCGACCACCTCTCGGGTGCCCAGTATCTGCGGCGCGTCTTTGGTGCGCAGGTGGCGATCGCCGCGCAGATCCGGGCGGTGCAAGAGGCGTTCAAGCCAATCTTCGATTTGCCCGCGAGCTTTCCGACCGATGGCTCGCAGTTCGATCGCCTGCTTGCCGACGGCGAAACGCTTCGAGCGGGATCTCTATCGATCGAGGTCATCGCGACGCCGGGCCACACCCCGGCGTGTGTCTCGTACAAGCTCGGAGACGCCGTGTTCACGGGTGACGCGCTTTTCGTGGACGATAGCGGCACCGGCCGCGCCGATTTCCCCGGTGGAGATGCGCGGGCGCTCTATCAGTCGGTGCACGGCCGACTCTACGCGCTACCGGTCGAGACCCGCGTGTTCGTGGGGCACGACTACCAGCCGAACGGTCGCGCGCTTGCCGTGCAAACGACGATCGGGAGCGCACGCCGCAGCAACGTGCAGCTCAGCCAGGAGACGACGCTTGAAGGGTATGTGAAGCGACGAGCGGATCGGGATCGCACCTTGGGTGCTCCACGACTGCTGCTGCCCAGCATTCAAGTGAACATCGACGCCGGCCGGCTGCCGAAGGCAGACAAAGACGGGCGGCGCTTCTTGCGCCTTCCTCTCAATCACGGCACGTCCACTCGGGATGACGGTTCTGTCGCTTGAACAATAGGACTTGCGGAGTCGCGTTGGGATCACGCACACGAGTCACGATGCAAAAGGGGCTTCTCATGAAAACTGTCATCGGCGCCGCTGCACCCGGAGATTTGCCTGGGAGTCGGCCCCGGCGGGCGGGGAAAGCGATGATCGCACAACGAGCGCGTCGCCGCGCCTCGAGACGCGCGATGCCTACGGCCCGCCTCGCCTTGGTCTTGGCGGTGACCACGACCTTCGCGACGACCCAGGAGCTGCGGGCCGATCCAGCGGCGGACGACGCGACCGAGCGGGCAACCCAAGCCGTGAACGAGCTCAAGCTCACGCTCAAGAAGGAGCTCGAGCGAGCAATGGCTGCGGGTGGGCCGGACAACGCTATCGCTGTTTGTCGGGAGCGCGCGCCGGCGCTCGCTCGCGAGATCGGACAGAAACACGACGTGCTCGTCGGTCGCTCGAGTCACAAGCTGCGAAGCTCGAGCAATGCACCGCGCGCTTGGCTGAAGCCGGTGCTCGACGAGTGGCTGAAGGCCTCGACAGCGCAACGAAAACCACGCGTCGTTTCCGTCAGCAAGGACGTCGTCGGTTATGTCGAACCGATCGTCACGCAAGCGCTCTGCTTGAGCTGTCACGGCGAGCAGGTCCCTGAATCGACCCGGGCAAAGATCCGAGCTGCCTATCCCGCCGACCAAGCGATCGGCTTCAAGGAGGGGGATCTGCGCGGTCTCGTCTGGGCAGAAGCCAGGAGGATTCCATGAAGACTGGTCGCTATAACGTGGGCGTTGGGCTGCTCGTGATGGCGGGCTTCATGCTCTACGGCTTCGTGCTGATCTACTTGCGGGACTTCGCGCCCGATCGGGAAGCGTGGGCTGCGAGTTACTCGATTGGCAAGCACTTCGAGGCGCGCCTCGCCCATGTACATGGTGCGCTCTTTTCCCTGCTCAATCTAGCGATCGGTTTCGTGCTCGCCAAGCTCTCGACGGCGGGTGACCGCTCGCGGAGCATCGCCGCCGGGCTTGGTCTCGCTGGGTTACTCATGCCGCTGGGAATCCTCGGCGAGGTCTACCTCGGGCTGTCGCCGATCTTCGTGCTCGTCGGCGCTGTGGCGATGACTGCGTCGGTAGCGACGAGCGGCATACTTGCTCTCAGGCGCTGGGGCGACGCCGGGGTCACCCCTTGAGCATCATCATCACGGCGGCAAACACGGTGACCGCCGCGAACAAGTACCCGGCGAGCGCATGCGGCACGCGCGGAGCGACGCGCCCTCCGACCCAAGCGCCGAGCACGAAGCCTGACGCAACGGCGACGAGCAGCGTCCACGGCGGCGGGTTTGCAAGCGCATAGACCGCGACCGCCGGCAGACCGATCGGAAACAGCATCATCGCGAGCGTCGTCACCTGCGCCGTCAGCCGGTCGAGGCGTGCCCAACGTTGGAGCAGCGGTAAGATAATGACGCCGCCGCCGATTCCAAAGAGGCCGGAGACGGCGCCACCCAAACCGCCGATGGCAGCAGCGGGAAAGAACCCCGTGCGAGCCCCGCTCTCAGCACCGTCGTCAAGCGGAGGCCGTCGGGCGAGGAAGACTGTTCGCAACGCAACACCAAGGAGCACCGCGGTGAACGCCCACCGCAACGGGCGAGCGGGAATGAATTGCGCAACGGCGCCGCCAAGCGCACCGCCCAGGGCGAAGCTCGCCACGAGCCACGACACCAGTCTCCATGGGATCTTCACCCCATGCTTGCGGTACCCAGCCAGCGCCGGGTAGCCGACCGGAGGGAGCAACGCAGCGAGCGATGCGGCTTGAGCTGCATGCTGATCGAGACCGAGCAACAGAGACAAGAGAGGAGGGATCAGCACCCCTCCTCCGAGCCCGAGAATGCCGGCGAGGAGCCCCGCCGCGGAGCCAACGAGCAGGCCGACGACGATGCTCATTCCGATTTTACCGAGCTTGCGAGGATCCGACGCAACGAGCGTCGCACGGTCCGTTGAATGTCCGAAGGAACGACTGGCTGCGTCTTGCAAAGGGCGAGGCTTCGCTTGAGCGCGTCGCAGGCGCCGCTACAGCGCTGGCACCGTGCCACGTGCTTCTCCATTTTGGCGCACATCGCGCTGGTGAGCTCGCCCTCGAGCTGCTTCGAGTACATCGCCAAGATATCGGGGCAATCGCGGCCTTTCGTGTGAGGCCCGCGGTCGAGGTGCGGTGCGAGTGCGGCCTGCAAGCTCGCGCGCGCTCGGTGCAGCTTGCTCTTCACCGCCTCGACGGAGATGCCGAGAACGCGTGCGACCTCGGGCGCCGTGAGTCCCTCCACGTCGCGAAGGACCAGGACCTCGCGGGCCGGCGCAGCCATCGTTGCCAGCGCTTCGTTCAACTGCGCCGCTAGCTCTTTGCGCCGCGTCGTCTGCTCAGGAGACGGCGAGTCGTCCGCGAGCGTTTCTTCCTTCGCCACGTCGAGCGGCTCCGTTCTCTTTGGTGCACCTTTTCGGCGGCGGCGATTCTTGATGCAAAAGCTTCGCGCGATCTGAAAGAGCCACGTCGACAGCGAAGCATCACCGCGGAACGTACCGATGTTGCGCGTCACGGCCAGCATCGTCTCCTGGAGCACGTCGCTCGCGTCAGAGGCGTTGCCACACATTCTGAGGCCGAACGCGTAGATACGCCGCTGTTCCGCTTGCAGTAGGCGTTCGAGAGCCTTGCGGTCTCCGTTCTGCGCCGCCGCGATCAGCGAGCTCGACTCCTGAATTCTCGACGAAGCGCGCATCTGAACGATCTACGTCCGTATGTGTGAAAGCTCAACCATGGAAGCCGCGCCAGGCGATCGATTTGCGCGCGAGCGTCGAGACGTGATCTGCTGCGCGCATGAACATTCAGATCTTCGGCACGAAGAAGTGCCAGGACACCAGAAAAGCCGAGCGCTGGTTCAAAGAGCGCGGCATCAAGTTTCAGCTCGTCGATCTGAACGAGAAGGCGATGTCTGCCGGTGAGCTGCGCTCGGTCGCGGCGCGCGTCGGCGGCATCGAGGCGCTGATCGATCGCGAGGGCAAGCGCTACGAGAGCCAAGGGCTGAAGTACAAAGCGCCGACCGGGCCGCGCATCGAATTCGCGCTCATCGAAGATCCGCTGCTCCTGAAGACGCCGATCGTCAGAAACGGTCCGCAGGCGGCGTCGATCGGCTACCACCCGGAGATCTGGGAGACGTGGACGTGATCGGCCTCGCCGACGAGAGAGGGTGGCCGGATTCGCCGGCGCGTCCTAATCTTTGTGGAGCATGAACGCAGAAGCCCAGCGCCAGCCGCCCTTGAAGACGTCGAAAACGGACCGGGTCCGGATCAGCGTCGTCGTCGCCACCTACAACCGTCAGGCCTCGCTCGTGCAGCTCTTGGAAGATCTCGCGGCGCAGAGCTTCACCGGCTTCGAAGTCGTCGTCGTCGATGACGGCAGCAAAGACGAAGTGACGCTCGGTGGCCTCACCCCGCCCTTCCCGCTCCGCCTCGTGCGCCAAGCGAACGCCGGCGCCGCGGCCGCGCGCCACCACGGCATCACCCTCGCCACCGGTGAGATCATCGTCATCGTCGATGACGACATGCGCGTCGGCGCGGACTTTCTCGCCGAGCATGCGCGCACGCACGCAGAAGGCGCCACGCTCGTGCTCGGCTTGATCGCGCCCGACACCGACATCGCACACAAGCCGTTGTTCGAGCGCATGCACCAGGCGCTGCTCGCGCGGATGGTCGCCCGCTACGAGCGCGACCCGAGCTCCGTCCGCGGCACCCAAGTCTGCACCGGCAACGTCTCGTTTCGGCGCGCTGAGTACCTCGCGGTCGGCGGCTTCGATCTCGACATGAAGCGCTCGGAGGATCGCGAGCTCGGGCTGCGCCTCGAGAAGAACGGCGCCAAGCTCGCGTTCTCGGCGAAGGCCAAGGTCACGCACAAGAGCGATCACGTCGACAACGGCGTCTGGCTCGAGCGGAACTTCCGCTACGGCATCTACGATACGCGCCTCGCGAAGAAGCACCCTGACGTCGCGCACGCGAACCCGTGGAGCTTCTTCGAGCGCGTGAGCCCATTGTCGCGGCCGCTGCTCGCCACGGTGGTCGCCGTTCCGCGGCTCGGCCGGCCGCTCGCCCGCGTGGTGCTCGGCGCGGCCAGCGTGTGCGATCGAGCGGGCCTAGAGCGCGTCGCGATCGCAGGCGCGACGCTCTGCTACGGCATCGAGTACTTCCACGGCGTGCGTGAAGAGCTCGGCTCGTTGTGGTCGACGATCCGCGATGTGCGGGCGTATCGCTGGAAGAAGAGAGAACGCTCCTAGCCGGTGCGGCGCAGCAGCAAGTTCGGCTTCTTGCCGGCGCCAAGCACCGCCGCCACTCGCACACACGAATCGAACTGCCACGGCAGATCGTAGACGCCGCCGTGCACCTGCTGCGCGCGGATCGCCTTGGCTTTGTCGGCGCTCTGGTTCGCCGCGGCGCCGGGCGCCTTCGGATTCAAGACGTCGTGCAGCATGAGCAAGCCGCTCAACGCGCGCGTCGTCTCAGGATCGAAGATGCGCACGCCGAACGACGGCGCGCCGACGAACGCGACTTGGAACAACGGGTGCGAGAGCGAGCGCGTGTTCGTGATGCCGGCGACGTTCGCCGACACCGTGACCGGCCCGCCGCCTTCCAAGCCCGCGGTCGCAAACGCTTCGGCCGTGACGATCTTCGCGAGGTACTGCGCGGCCTGGTAGCCCGGCCCCTGCAGCGGCACGATCGCGCGCGCGACCGGCTGCTCGCTCGTGCCGTAATGCCCCGGCCGCGGCAGCGCCCGCCCGAGATCGAGCGCACGCTGCCAGAGCTGCGGTGAGCGCCCGCGCGCCTCGGCGACGCGCGCGTCTTCCGGCTGCGTCTCGCCCGGCGACGTCGGCGAAATGAGCATCGACAACGAGCGCACAGCCTTGCTCCCGAGCACCTGCGCCATCGCGTTCATCACCGACGCGACGCGCAGCTCGCGGCTCTGGCCCGGCGCGTAGGCGAGCATGCCGAGGTGCACCGGCCCGCCTTCGGCGAAGCGACGCACGAGCGCGAGCGCGGCGCGCGGGTGGTTCAAGAGATCGTCGCCCGCCAGCGTATGCACGAGCGTTCCGGCGAGCGCGCCTTCGTCCTCGAGCCGCGGCGGCTTCACGTCGATCCACAGCACGGTCGCGCCGCCTTGCAGCAGCATCGAGAGCGGCGACAGCTCCGCCCCGGCGCCGAGCAGCGCGAACTTGTGCGCCGACAAATCGAGCGCGCCGCCTTGGGCCGCGATGTGCTCGACGATCCAAACGAGCGCAGCGCGCGCCGCGTCGCTCATGTGATGATCCTCGTGCAGGCGATCGACGAGCGTGAGGACGTCCTTGCCCTCATAGACGCGACCTTCGAACGGCACCCGCGCCTGCAAGCCCGGCTTCCCCGAGAACTTCTTGGTCTCGACCGGCGGAGCGTCGCTCGGCTTCTTCAGCGCTTCCAAGAGCGGCAGCGGCGTGCCGTCGACCGCGAGGCGCAAGGACGCGAGCGTGCGCTCAGCGAGATCCTGCGCGATGGCGACGCGATCCTTCGAGGCGATGCGCGCAGCTTCGAAGCGCACGAGGGCGTCGCCGTACTGGCGCTTGAACAGCCGCGGATCACGAGGCAAGCGGGCACCGCCGAGCGCGTCTGGAAAGCGCGCCGCGGTCTCGAGCAGCACGCGGTGGAAGAAGGCGGAGCCGGTCTCGCCGTCTGGGAGGAGCACACCATCACTTTTCAGGTCATTTTTCACGGCGCGCGCTTACGCTGCCGCGATCGTTTGCGCAACCAGAACGTGCATGCGACCCGCCGGTCGGCTATGGGAAGCCCATGGGGTCAACGGTGCACGAGCTCGACGAGCAACCGTTTTTCGCTGCCGGCACGAGCCCATTTCGCTCGAAGGGCACGACTTATGTCGGCCATGTGCAATGGGTTGTCGAAAACTTCCCGGGCGGCAAGGACGCCTACCTCGAATGCTTCACCGACCCTGCCTTGCGCGCGTTTCACGCCCAGCCGTTCATGGCGCCGACTTGGTACGATTTCATGCCACTCGCCTGCGCCGGGCACACCTGCGCCAGAGCGATGAACATGAGCTTCGAGGAGTTCATCGAGTACCGCGCGCGCTACCAGGCCGACCACGACATGCGCGGTGTCTACAAGTTCTTCTTGGCGCTGGCGCCGAACGCCCTCCTCGCGAAGAAGCTGACCGGCATCATGGTGCAATACTTCGACTTCGGAACGCCGCTCGTCATCGCCGAGAGCAAGGGGCACGTCGTCTGCGAGGTGCAAGCGATGCCGACCTTGTTCGTTCCGTGGATGCGCGCGTGCATCAAAGGTTTCGTCGAGACCGTGCTCGATCGCGCGGGCGCCAAGAACGTCAAGGTCGTCACCTCGCACACGGCGAGCGGAACCCTGCACGACTTTCCGGCGAGCGTGCTCGGGGTCGACATCACGTGGGCCTGACGCGCGCGTCCGCCTCGCGCCTCGTCCAGGCGCCGCCACGACGGTAGCCAGTCTCACCAGGGGTTTTGCAGCGTCCGCGCCAGCGTATACTGCACCGCGCGGTCGCGGCCCGACTCGGCAAAGAACACTTCTCGGCGCGAGACGTGATCAGAGGCGCCGCTCGGCAAGCGCGTGCGATCGATGAACGACAGCTCGAAGACGTTGCGATCGATCGTCACGCCGTCTTTGGTGTTCACCGGCTGATACGAGATGTTGCCGATGTGAAACTCGTAGCACGTGCGCACGCCGGCGCCGCTGCCCAGGGTGAACTCCTTGCCGTAGCTCACGCGATAGCCGTTCGCATCGCGGAAGCTCTGCGTCTCTTGGTGGTGCGGATCCATGCCTTGGGTGATCTCGGTCTTGCTGTCGACGCCGTCGCCGTCGACGTCGAGCGCGGCGTCGAGCGGGCTCAGCGGGTTCAGAAAATTGCGCACCTCGATGAGGTCCGACAGCCCGTCCATGTCGGTGTCGATGCGCAAAGGATCGGTCGCGAGCAGATCCTCTTCCGTGTTCGACAGACCGTCGCCGTCCTTGTCGTGCTCAGACACAGCGATCGCACCTTCGTCGAGGAACAAGCCCTGTGCGCGGCTCGCGGCGCGAATCGGCGTGCGCGGCGCGGGATCTTCCACCGGCAGGTTCGACTCGAGCCCGAGCACGTACTCGACCAGATCGCCGATGCCGTCGCCGTCCGTGTCCCACGTGTACGCGCCGGTGTCGTACGCGCTCTTCGGATCCGGCACCTCCGACTCGAGCGCGTCTGCGA
This sequence comes from Deltaproteobacteria bacterium, assembly GCA_020848545.1. GTDB lineage: Bacteria > Myxococcota > JADLHZ01 > JADLHZ01 > JADLHZ01 > JADLHZ01. Next base: position 9,929 of record JADLHZ010000141.1, read on the forward strand.
GGCCGTCGCCGTCGCTGTCGACGGCCATGGTCATCACGCCCTCGCGATAGAGCGCGCGCAAGTTGTAGTTCATGAAGATCATCTGGCGGTCGTTGACGAACACCTTCTTCAGCGTCGGCAGCTTCACGCGCAGATCCAAGTCGGCCACGTTCGTCACTTCGTGAAACTCGCCGTGGCCCCAGTTGCTCTCGCTGCAGGGCTCCGTCCCGGGGCCCTCGGCCATGTCGCTGAGCAGCTGGCTCGCGAGCGCGTCTTCACCTTGGGCGTGATAGAAGTACGTGTTCAAGAACGAGATGCGCTCGGCGAGCGGCGGCTCGTCGCCGTAGTAACCGTTGCAGCCGGTCAAGCGCTCGCGGATCTTCGGGCGGTTCGCCAAGAGCTCGGTGTCTTCGTCGGCGTCAGCCTCCGGCACGTTCGGCCGGCCGTCGGTCAGGAACAAGATGCCGTACTTCGTGCCGCCGACGTGGGTCTTCTTGGCGCTGTCGAGCTCGATCGCGTCGTGCGCCCACTCGAGCGACGCTTGGTAGTTCGTGCGGCCGCCGTTCGTGCGCCCGCGCAGCTCGCCGATCACCGAGTCGATGAGCGTGCGATCGTTCGTGAAGGCCTTGCCGAGCGAGGTCTCGATCGTCGTGTCGCTGAAGGCGAGGAAGCCGAAGTGAACGTTCTCCTCGTCTCGGTAGCTGTCGGCGAGCGCCTGGATCGCGTCCATGCGCACGCCTCCGGGATCGGTCGTGCCGTTGCTGCCGGAGAAGTCGACGATGACGAGCAGCTTGAACGGGATCGTCACCTCCCGCGACGGCGTCGTGCAGAAGACGTCGCCGATCTCGTAGCGGAGCGGCGCGCTGACGATCGGCGCGACCACTGGCGGATCACCCGCCACCTTCTCGAGCGTGCCGGCGCGAAAGAGCTTCACCGATGAACACGCGCTCAAGACGAGCGTGCCGATCACGATCGTGCGCCACATCGAAGCCTCCCGTCGGAATCCGTCAGAAGCGAAGAATCGCCCAGTCGCCGCTGCCTTCCGGGATGCGGCACTGGCTCTCGCCGATCGTCTCGCCGTCGATCGCCGACTCGCAGCCCCAGAGGTTCTTGCGATCGCGGATGCTGTAAATGAGGCGCGCCTCGACGCGGGCCACGTCCTTGAACACGAAGGTCTGATCGTAGACCTTCGCGAAGCCGTAGATCGGCCCGCCCTTCTCATCGACGCTGGCGACGATGCCCGGCCGGTCGAGCGTGGCGTAGCTCTCGGGCAAGCCGGAGATCTTCGCGCTGATCGACATGAGCGCTTGGTCGTCGCGATCCTCGTCGCCGAGCCCCTCGACGTGCAGCATCATCGTGCCGTCGATCGCACCCTCGCCTTCCGCAGCGGCGATCTTGGCGAGCGTGATCTCGTAGTCGCCGTTGTCGTTCGGGTAGCGGCCGTGCGCGAGCAATTTCAAGGTGCCCGACGCGAAGCCGAGGCAGCCGTAGTCGATGCTCATCTTGCGCATCTCGCCGCTTCGGCACGGCGCCGCGTCGCCCTTCTTGAACGTGGGCGACTGGCGCAGGCCGGGGAGCTCCGAAGCCGCGGCGGCGATGGCGTCGACGACCCGCTGCGTGCTCCACACCGTGTAGGCGAGGAGCTTGCTGTTCGTCGTTTCGAGCGCGCCGGTCGGCGATTCCGAGGCCTCGACGAGGCGCGCGAGGTCGGCCTCTTGCGCGGCTTGCTCGGATTCGCAGGCGGCGAAGCAGAGAAAGAGCAGCACGAAGTGACGGTTCATGTGCGGCGGAAGAGCAGAGCGCGTGCCAAGGTGGGCAACGCAAATCCGCCACGATTTCAGGAGAGACTAGCCCGGATTATTCGCGCTCACCAACGAGCGATAGTTCAAATGTAGCAAAAGTTTTACATTAAAACGCTGCATATGACTGGAAAAGAAGACCGGTCTCGATTTCTTCTGCGGTTGCGAAGCCAAC
>JADLHZ010000142.1 GCA_020848545.1 Deltaproteobacteria bacterium
CCTGCATCGCATCGTCTCCATGCTCGTCAAGATGACCTCGTAGCGCACTCCCAAAAAACCGGCGACGGCGACGGCGACGTCAACGCCTACGGCTACGAGCAATCTTCATGCGGTCGAAGGACTAGCGATTCGCCCTAGCCAACGCCCCTTCGATCAACGCGAAGCGCTTCGGAAACATCGCCTGGTACTCCTTGAACGCCGGCGTGCCGCGCGAGATCAAATAGAGCAAGAAGGTCTCGGCCGCGTCTTCGTGCACCGAGCACGTCGCGTAGTACGACGGCGCGATCACGTCCTCGGCCGCGGCGGCGCGCCACGGGTTCCACCCGGCGCCGGCTTCGTCGCGGCCCCAGGCGCGGATGCTGAAGGTGTGGCCGGCTTCGTGGAAGAGATTGCGCACGAAGGTGTCGCGATCCTGCTTCATCGCCTCCGGAAACACGTGCAGGCGCCCTTCTTTGCCGCAGCCCATCGCCGCGAGCACTTGGACGCCGTAGAGATCGGTGAAGTAGTCGTCGTCCGGATTCTTCGCGTCGCTCACGAAGACGCTCGAGAGCTGCGCGCGCACTTCGGCCGGCACCGACGCCAACGCATCACCGATCCGCGCCGCGATCGCCCGCGCATCGAGCGACGAAGCGATGTCGAGCGGGATCGCGCGGCCGGCGACCGTGCAGGCGATGCGCTTCAGCCCGGGCGCGCCCGGCAGCGGCGACAAGGCGTACGTGAGCCCGGTCTTTGGCAGCGCGATCGCCTCGCGCTTCAGCACGACGGGCGTGAGGTCCGGATCGTCGAGCAGCCCGACGAGCTTGTCCGCCGGCGTCTTCGGCGCGAGCAGCCCGCGGGAAACGATCGCTTCGCGCACGCGCTGCGAGCGCTGGTTCGTGGCGCCGGAGATCAGCGCGAGGAACGCCTTTTGCCCGCGCGGCGTGAACGCTCGCAGCGCAGGGAGATCACGGGCAGTGGAGATGAGGACGGCGGGTGAAACACGACGGACGATCATGAGGCGCTATCATCGGCGCCGTTTCAGAGCCCGGCCGCCAACGACATCTGCGAAGGCGCCAGTGCCTTCGCCATTTGCCTGAGCGATCGTGGACGTTCCCGTGCACGGCAACGATCTCCCCGTGGACCGCATCGCCATCGGCGCTATCGCTGTTCCACCGCCAACAGATGATCGAGCCAGAGGTTCGTCTGCTTCTCCTGCACGCTGTTCTGGCGCAGGCGCGTGTTCAAGTGATGCCAGTCGACGTGGTCGAGCTCTTGGTCCTGGTTGTAACAAGAGAACACGAAGCGCTCTTTGCCCGTGGCGGGATCGACGTGGCGCTGCAAGCACTGCGCGCAGATCTCCTTCATCATGCACTGCATCGGCGAGTTGATGCTGCCGATCGCCACGTGGTCCTTGCTGCAATGCTTCGCCAGGATCTCGTGCCGCGCGCGCGCGACCGCCGCCATCATGCGATCCGATCCGATGACGATGTAGCGCTTGGCGGTGATGAACGGGAAGATCGGCTCGCCGATCTCGCTCTTGGCCAACGCCACCAAGCCCTGGACGATGTTGCCGCGGTGGTAGCGATCCTGCGGCCGGCGCGGCTTGATCTCGACGCCGGTGTCGCTGCACCAGACCACTTGATCGGTCGAGCGCTCGATCTCTTCCTGCTTGAACAGGTCTTCGCCCTTTCGGTAGCCGGCGATGTAGCAGACCTTGCAGCCGTTCGCCTTCAGCGCCGCCGCGATCGAGAAGAGCACGGCGTTGCCGAGGCCGCCGCCCACGAGCACCACGTTCTCGTTGTGCGGAATCTCCGTCGGCGTGCCGGTCGGGCCCATGACGACGACGGGCTCGTGCGGCTTCAAGCGCGCGCACATCCGTGACGACGCGCCCATCTCGAGCACGATCATCGACAAGAGGCCCTGTTCCTTGTCGACCCAGGCGCCGGTCAACGCGAGCCCTTCCATGACGAGCGAGGTGTCTTCGATCTCGTCGGCGATCGACTCGTAGTTTTGCAGGCGATAGAACTGGCCCGGCTGGAACTTCTTCGCGGCGAGCGGCGCCTTCACGATGACTTCGACGATCGTCGACGTCAGCCGATCGACGCGCACGACGGTGGCGCTCAGCTGCTCGCTGATCGAAGCCGAGAACGCCGCCCACTGCTGGTCGCGCTTCGGCTGATCCTTGCGATCCAACGCGGCGATCGCCGGCGCGAACAGCTTCGCCACGTGGGCGTAGCCGTCCTTGGCGCTCGCCATCGCTTTGACCACGCTGCCGGCGTACTTCGGGTGATTATCCCCGTAGTAAGTGACGGTCTTGTTGTCCTTTATATAGGAGGTGAAAAAGCCCGCCCCGTCGGTGGTCGCTTCCAGGGCGACTTTGCCGGCGGCGTCTGTCACTGCCCGGAAGTTCTTGAAGAAGCTCTTCCGCTCGTCCAGCGCGAAAGTGCCGGTGTATTCCTTTTCATACATCGTGTTCGGCGAGGTGCCAGCGGCGACACACAGGGTGCGCACCGGCAGCTTCACGACCTCGGCGCCCTTGTCGAACACCATCGCCTCGATCGCCCCATGCGCGTCGACGATCGACTCCTTCGGCGTCAGATTCTCCAGAAAACTGATGCCCTCTTCGAGCGCCTTCTCGATCTCCTCGTGGTTCAAACGATACGCCGGCGAGTCCTTCATCGTCTTGCGATAAGCGAGGCTCACGCCGCCCCACTTCTTCAGCAGGGGGATCGTATGTGCTTCGCGGCCTTCGCGTTTGGCGGCTTCGCGTTCGCTGCGCAGCTCGCGGCCATGCCTCAGGAACTCGTCGTAGATCTCGCGTTCCTCCTGATCGTACTGCGCATACACCTTCTGCTCGCCGAGGCGCGCGACCAAGCGCTCGTGGCGCTCGAGCACGCGCTCGATCTGCACGAGGTAGTACGCGAGCATCTCGGTCGCGGTGTCGATCGCCGTGAGGCCGCCGCCGATGACGATGCCCGGCAAGCGCACCTGCAAGTTCGACAGCGCCGACTTCTTGAACGCGCCCGAGAGCTGCAGCGCCATCAGAAAGTCGCTCGCTTGGCGCACGCCGCGGATGACGTTGTTCTTCATCTCGACCATCGTCGGCTTGCCGGCGCCGGCCGCGATGGCGATGTGATCGAAGCCCAGCTGCCACGCGTCGTCGATGGTCAGCGAGCCGCCGAAGCGCACGCCGCCGAGCGCCTTGAACGTCTGCCGCCGCTGCAGCGTGAGGTACATGAGCGTCAGGAAGTTCTTGTCCCAGCGCACCGTGATGCCGTACTCGCTGACGCCGCCGAAGCCCAAGATCGGCCGCTCGTTCAGCTCGCTCTCGATCATCCGGTAGTCTTTGATCGGCTGGCCGATCCACGTCGGCGGCAGCGGCTCGAGCTTGGCGCCGTCGACCGCGACGACACCGAAGCCTTCGTTCAACAAGTGGTGCGCGAGCGTGTAGCCCGCCGGCCCGAGGCCCACGACGAGCACGTTCTTGCCGTTGTAGTCCTCGGCGAAGACACGGCGGCGGTTCAGCGGGTTCCAGCGCGTGAGCAGGCCGTAGACTTCGACGCCGTAGGGCATGTTCAACACGTCGGTCAGCGTGTGCGTCTCGACGAGCGGAATGTTCACCGGCGACTGCTTCTGATAGATGCAGCCCTTCATGCAGTCGTTGCAGATGCGGTGGCCGGTGCCCGGGCACATCGCGTTGTCGACCATCACCATCGCGAGCGCGCCGATCGAGTGGCCGTCTTTGCGCAGGACGTGCGTCTCGCTGATCTTCTCTTCGAGCGGGCACCCTTCCAACGACACGCCGAGCGGATTCTTCTTGTACGTTCCGTCCTTCTGCACGAAGCCCTTCGAGCAGCTGTCCTTCTCGCGCGGATGACAATAGATGCAGTAGTGCACCTGATCGAGCACCTCGAGCCGCGTGCCGCGCCGATCGGTCAGGGCAAAGCCGGGCCGCTCGCGCAAGTGGTGCGGCGGATGCACCAAGTGATCGAAGTCGACGTCGCGCGGCGCGAACTGCGACACCCACTCCTTCGCTGCGTACGCCTTGCTCCACAGGCGCCAGCCCACGCCGCGCTCGATGAGATCGAGCAAGAGCGCGGGCCACGCACGCTCTTCGCCTTCGATGTCGACCCCGACCTGCTTCAAGTCGGCGCGCGCGTTCCACAGGCGGTTGCGCAACGAGCCGATCGCGTTCTGTAGGTCGGGCGCGAGCGCGTCTTCGGCCTTCGTCTGCGAGAGCGGCAGCTGCACGTCCCACACGTCGAGCGCGAGATCGGCCATCGCCACTTCGTCACGGCTCGTCGCTTCGGAGTTGTTGTTGTACGAGACGAGCGCGCGATCGAGCATCGACAGCTCGCCGGTGCCGCCGCTCTCAAAGTCCGCGGCCTTTCGCTTCATGCGCACGCGGCGGGTGACGATCTCGCGCTTGAAGCGGAAGCGGCGGTCTTCCTGCCGGGTCTTGTCCGCGAGCCCGTGCACTTCTCCGCCGAGCTGAAAACGGGCGGTGACGAAGCGCTCGACGAAGGGCGCGATCTTCAAGAGCAGCGCCGACTCCTCGGGCGTCGTCACGGCGCGGCCGCCCAAGTACGAGACGTAGCTCTCGTGGAGCGGCGCGTCCGCTTGCTTCAGATCGCGCTCGAACCACGCCTGCAGCTCGGCGAGGCCGGCGCGCGTGAAAAGGTCGGTGAACTGAAGGTGCTCGAAGCCCAAAAATGCCATCGCTGCGGCGCTATACGCGGTCAAAGCACGACTCGCAATGTCCGCACCTAGCCGCCCCACACCGGAGCACGATGTTAAATAGGTTATACGTTAGGCTGCGAAAATGGTCCCTGGGACCTTTTCCCGCTACACCGTCCGCATGCGACTTTTGCTTTGCGTCTGCGCTTTCATCGCCGTCGTGCCGGGGTGTCGCAAGCTCGTCAAAGTCGAGACGAAGACCGCGCTCTCGGAGCTGCGTTTTGCGAGCGACGACATCGTGCTCATCCGCGGCGAAGCCGGCGAGCCGGTGGCGCCGACCGTGCTCGGCGTAGCGGACTTCTTCTCGATCAACCCGCCGGCGCCCGAAGGCGTCGTCTTCGACGCGAGCACCGGTGCGATCGGCGGCGCGCCGCTGCGCGTGCAGGCGAAGACGCAATACACGGTCGTCGCGACCAACAGCACGAGCTCCGCCGCCGCGACGATCGCGATCACCATCGTCGATCGGCCGCCGACGGCGCTCGTCTACGCGCCGGCGATGCTCACCGCGGTGCGCGGCGTGCCGATCACGCCGCTCGTCGCCATGATCGAAGGCGGTGCGCCGGCGCAGTTCATCGTGACGCCGACCTTGCCCATCGGGCTCGGCGTCGATCCGCAAACCGGCAACATCGTCGGCGCGGCGATCCTCGAGCAAGCCGAGACGACGTACACCGTGCGCGCGAGCAACGCGTGGGGCGAAGCGAGCGCCACGGTCACGATCGGCGTCGTCGAGCCGGCGCCGGTCATCACCTACTTCGGCGAGCCCTTCATCTTCTCCGTCTTCGAACCGGCGATCGCGTTCACGCCGCTGAACTCCGGGGGAAAGATCATCACCTGCGCACCGGCGGACCCGCCGGCGTTTCCGCGCGGGCTCGTCGTCGATCCGAAGACGTGCGCGATCGGCGGCTTTCCGACGGAGGTCAAAGCCGAGGCGACCTATCCGCTCGCGGTCACCTACTCCGCCGGCGTCGCTTCTGCGAGCGTCCGCATCGCCGTCGCAGCGCCGCTCGAGATCTCGACGCCCACGCTGACGCTCCGCGCCGGCATGAACGACGCGTATACCTTCACCGCGAAGTACGGCGTCGAGCCCTACCTCTTCGCCAAGCTCAGCGGTCCCGGCGCGATCGATCCGATGACCGGCGCCTATCAGTCGACGAACGAGCCCGGGACGACGATCGTCCGTGTGCAAGACTCGCGCGGACACACGGCGCTCGCCACGGTGCGAACGGTGCGCTCGCTCACCAACGGGCCCGTCAACGCGACCTATGCCGACGAGGCGAACCTCTACGTCGGCGGCACCTTCGACGCGGCGAATCCGTTCATTGCGTCACGGATCATCGCCGTCGACGCGACGAGCGGTGACCCGAAGATCGGCTTCGACGTGGGCGACGGCTTCGACGGCCCGGTCCATGCCCTCGCTTACGCCGACGGCGCGCTCTACGCCGGCGGCGCCTTCACCCGCTACCGCGGCCAGCCGGCGGTGAAGCTCGCGAAGATCGACGCCGAGAACGGCGTGCTCGACACGACCTTCACGAAGTCCCCCGGCTTCAACGGCGACGTCCACGCAATCGTCGTGCACGGCACCTCGATCATCGTCGGCGGCGACTTCACGACCTACAGGAGCCAGGTCTACCGCGGCCTGGTCAAGCTCGATCAGAAGACCGGCGATCTCGATCCCACCTTCAACGATCCGAAGGGTGTCACCAACGACATGCTCGGCGCGCGCGGCACGGTGTATGCGCTCGCCGTCGCCGGCGACACGCTCTTCGTCGGCGGCTCCTTCATCTTCTATCGCACCACGTCGCGGCGCTTTCTGGTCAAAATGTCGGCGATCGACGGCGTCGCCGATCCCGGCTTTTATCTCGGCGTCGGGACAGCCGGGGTGGTGCGAGCGCTGCACCTCGCGGGCGGCGCGCTCTACGTCGGCGGCGACTTCGACAACATCCAAGGCACGACGGGCGGCGCCGTCGCGGCGAACGGGCTCGCGAAGATCGATCCGGCGGATGCCACGCCCGACGCCACCTTCGCCGGGGCGCACTTCGGCGCGAGCGACAAGGTCTACGCGCTGAGCGCTGACGCGACGCACCTCTACGTCGGCGGCGACTTCGACGACTACTACGGCAATCCCGGCGCGGGCCTCGTGCGGGTGAGCCTCGGTGACGGCACCCGCGACGCGACCTTCAGCCAAGCCGAGGTGTTCCAAAGCACCGACACGGTGTCGAGCCTGCTCCATGACGGCGGGCTCTACGCGGCCGGCAGCTTCGGCACCTATCGCGCGTCGGGCGGCGGCCAGATCGACGCGCACGGCGTCGCGCGCCTGACGCCGGCGAGCGGCGCGCTCGATACGAGCTTCACCCAACAACGCGGGCTCACCGGCACCGGAAAGACGCTGCTCAAGGTCGGCAACACGCTCTACATCGGCGGCGACTTTCGCTACTACCGCGGCGCGCCCGTCGCGAACCTCGCGAAGTTCGCCATCCAAACTGGCGCGCTCGACGCGACCTTCTCGCAGACGCCGAGCGTCAACGGCGTCGTGCGCACGATCGTCGGCAGCAGCGGCATGCTCTACGTCGGCGGCGATTTCACGACCTATCGATCGCAGCCGGCGCAGCGCCTGATGCGGATCTTCGGTAGCATCGGGACCGTCGACGGCACCTTCCCTCCGAATCCAGGCTTCGACGGTCCCGTCCACACCATCCACTTGACCAACGAGATGAGCCCGCAGCTCTGGATCGGCGGCGCCTTCACCACCTATCGTACGAGCACGCCCGCCGCGAACGTGGCCAAGCTCAATCCGGCGGATGGCACGCCGATCGCCGGCTTCTCGGCGGGCGGAGGCACCGACGGCCCGGTCTACGCACTCATCCACGACGGTCAGGACGCGCTCTTCATCGGCGGCGACTTCAGAAACTATCGCACCGTCGCGGCCAACTACATCGCCAAGGTGCACGAGGACACAGGCGTGCGCGACGGCGCGTTCCTCACCGGCGCCACCGAGGGCTTCAACGATCCGGTGCGCGCCTTGGCCGACGACGAGACGGGCAGCAACCGCGTGCTCGTCGGCGGCGAGTTCACGACCTATCGCAACGCGAGCGGCTTGAAGGACATCAACCGCCTCGTCTTGCTCAACGCGGTGAACGGCCTCGTCGTCAGCTTGTCGGTCGCGCAGCCGCTCGACGTCGACGGACCGGTGAGCGCGTTCGCGACCGGCACCTCGTTCTTCATCGCCGGTGGGTTTCGATCGTTCAGCTGGCAAGCGCCGGAAGAGATCGCGCGCGCCGGCCTCTTGAAGTTCACCTGGCCGACTTATGCGGTCGATCCGGTGTTCGCGCCGAGCGTCGGCTTTGCGCCCGCCGATCCGCGCTGCCTGCACGACAACGGCGCGCTGCTCTTCGTCGGCGGCGGCATGCAGAGCTACAACGGCTTGAACGCGCGCGGCGCCATCGGCCTCGACCTCTTCACCGGCGACCAAATCTTCTGACGATCGTCTCGCTGACGAGCTTGTCGATCCGCGCAGGCAGAAACGTCTCGGCGAAGGTGCGGCCGTAGCGCTTCGCCGTCCACACCATCGCCAGGAGCAACCCGACCATGATCGCCGTGTTCTGCCACGACGCGAGCTCCCAGCCCCAAGGGAACGACAGCTCCCAACGCGAGAAAGGATAGAAGTACGAGATCGACCACTCGACCCCGCTCCCCAAGAGGTCGCAGGCGAGGTGCATATGAAATGACAAGATCGCCAGTGCGGCCACGCGCCACGATCGCGCAAGCAGGTAGACCGCGAACGTGACGACCAACGAAAACACGAGGCCGTGGCAAAGAACGTGGTGCCAACGGCCGTAAACGTCTTGTCCGAAGAGCACCGTCAGGGCGTCGAGATCCGGCGCAACTCCAGCCCAGGCCACGAGAAGTCGCGAGCGACGCTCGTCTTCTTCATGGCCAACGATCCAGCCAATCGCCAAATGATTCGGCAAATGCACGCAACGTTTCTTGGGCTGCTTACCGGGAAAACGTCAAATCTTTTTGGCCAGTTAGCAGACAAAGTAGCAATCACTCATAAGCGCTTACAGATAATGATCGTGTGACAGGTGGCACACGCGGACCGGCTCGACGCACTGAGCCCATGCTCCTCGAAGACGTCGACACGGCCGCGACCGCGCCGACGTTCACCGTCCCGTCCGGCCCTGCGAAGAAGATCCCGGTACCGGCGGACGACGCCGTCGTCGTCAAGCGCACGCCCGAGCAGCTCTTCGACTGGGTAGAGAGCACCGGCGCGCCGGCACCGCAAAAACCGAACGCGCCCGATACGCCCGGCTACTTCGACGGCATCCTGCGCGGCACGCGCTTCGTGCCGGTGTTCTCGGACGGCAAGAACTGGTTCACGAAGGGCCTGTCCGACGGCGGCAATTGGATCGCCCAAGAGATCGCCAAAGCGCTGAAGGACGTGGCGCACAAGCCGTTGATCGGCGGCACCACGATCCCGCTCGGCAGCTCCGGCGCCGCAGTGCGCTTGGACGCCGGCGCGCTGATCCTGCGCGAGGAACAGATCGCCGAAAACGATCCGAAGCGCCTTGCGATCGTCGAGCTGCGCAGCGCGCACCCGGGCGCCGTTCCCTTGTGGGTGCAGTTCGACGGCGGCGCCGGCATCAGCTTCTCGCCGAGCCACACGATCCCCCTCGGCACCTCCGGCGCGTTTTTGCGCTTTGGATTTGCGACGGGCGCCGGCGTGAAGCTCAACCTGCAGCGCCTGCTCTACGTCGACAAGAACGATCCGAGCCGCATGACGCCGTCCGACGCCGACAGCAAGCGCCTGCAGCTCACGCCGTTCTTCGCCAAAGACATGGCGAAGATCGAGCCAGGCGCGACCTTCAAGCTCATCGGCGAGGCGAACCTGCGCGTCGACGGCGCGCTCGGCTTCGGCACGCAAGTCCCGGCGCTCAGCGACTACGTGCACATCGGGGCGAGCGTCGAAGCCGGCGCCTACGCCGCGCTGAGTGGACGCTTCGAAATCGCCGCCGAGCGCCTGGAGCAAAGCCGGACGCGCGTCACGGTCACCGCGCTCGGCACGGCGTCGGCCGGCGTGCAGCTGAAGGCGTTCGCCGGCGTGCAGCTCAACACCGAGCGCATCGCGGGCGTCATGCGCGGCTTCGTCGACTACGTCGCGAGCGGCGGCAAGCCCGAAGCGTTCGAGCAGAAGCTCTCGAACGAGGAGGAGCGCCGGCTGCTGAAGGACGCGTCGGGCTACGTGCGCCTGTTGACGAAGAACCTCGCCGAAGGCGCCGGCCGCGCCGTCATGGACACGCTGATCAAGCAGTACGCGAGCGCGTACTTCGAAGCACGCGCCGGGCTGGATCTCAGCGCCCGCTTCAAGACCAGCGTCGACTTTCAGCTCGACTCCGGCTTCGACGTCTACTTGCCGCGCGCCGACATGGTGCCGAAAGAAATGCGCGGCGGCGTGCCTGCCGACAAGCCGCTGAAGATCAAGGCCGGCGCCGTGGCGAGCCTGGCGTACGACATGGCGATGCACGGCGATCTGCGCCTCGTGCAGCAGCTCGCGCTCATCCGGAACTCGGGCGTGCGCATCGTCGAGAACGAGTCGGTGAAGACGGTCGCGACCCAAGCCGGCGTCAAGCTCACCCTGCCCTTCCTCGAGTACGAGAACACGAAGACCACGACCGACACCGTCACCGATCGCTACACGCCGGAGCTCGGCCGCACGCGCACCGCCGTCAGCGAATTCACCCAGCGCTACCGCGGCATCTTCGGCCACACCGAGGAGAGCTCGGCCGCGCTGCGGGTGCACAGCCCGGACGGCGCCATCGACGAGCTGTCGTTCCAAGGCAACGATCAAAACTTCTCCGCCGACTTCGTGGTGCAGAACCTGGCCGATCCGTACACGAGCTACCGCGACATGCAGGGGCTCACGACCGTGCTCGACGCGCTCTCGGGCGGCCGCCTCACGAAGCGCACGAAAGAGGCCCTCGCCAGCGGGCGTTACCGGAACGACTCGACGATCGACGACATCAACCCGATCCACCAGCTCTTCATGAAGCCCAAAGAGTTCGGGCGCTCGGTCGTGCACCTGCACATCTGGCTCGGCGAAGCCGGCCTGCGCTCGCTCTTGCAAAGCGACTTCACGAAGGAGCAGCTGCTCGCACGCTTCGGCCGCCTCGCGCTCGACGTGAAGGACGCGCGGCTGCTGAGCGACGAGCTGCTGAAATTGCGCGAGCAAGCGAAGGCGGCAAAGACGCCCGCGCTCGAAGAGAAGCTCGCCAAAGACATGCGTGACTTCCTGAAGCGCACGCGCGAGCGCATGCCGTCGTACGCCGCCCTCGCCTGCCTGGTGCCCGAGTCGCAGCGCGCCGTCGAGATGCGCCTGTCGAGCATGGTGCCCGGGCGCACGCCGATCCGCTTCACCTATATTCAGGACGGCCGGACGAGCGAGATCCTGCGCGTCGCCGGCTTCGCCAAGATGGCGCTCGATCAGTACGTGCGCTACCAGAGCCTGCTCGATCCCGAGACGCGGCTGCGCACGTCGGCGCTGCTCGGCGAGATCAACAACATCATCAGCGCGCCGTCGCCCGACATGTACCGCTTGGAGGTGGCCGAGTGGCGGCTGCGCCTCGAGCTCGATCGCCTGGACGCACAGGCCGGCGCGATGCAGGGCCGCTTGGAGGCCGACCTCGGCGCCGCGCGCTCGTTCATCGCCGGCATCCCGGACAGCAAGACGATCGAAGCGGTGATGCCGAACGAGAAGGGCACAGCGCTCGCCGTGCTGCGCCTGAACGCGCTCTCGGCGGCGAACCAAGATCCACCGGACGTCGCGGTGCTGCGCGCGGTGATCAAGCAGCTCCTCGCCCACATGCCGGCGTACCGCGCGATCAGCGAGACCGCGCCCTTGCTCGCGTCGACGGCCACGCTCGCGAACGCGCTCGCCGGCGACGGTGAAGCCCCGGCGCTCATCAAGGAAGCACAAGCTGCCGCGGCCAACGTGCGCGAGGAGCTGACGACCGGGCCCGAGCGCAACGGCATCGAGCAAGCGTTGATCCGCCTGCGCGCTGCGCACCAAGCGCTCGCGATGAAGGCCGGCAACATCGCCAGCACCGGCGGCGTCATCGAAGCGGACTTCAAGGCGCCGTCACCGGACAACAAGCCGGCGCCGTCGCTCCGCCTGCAGCGCGAAGAAGCCGCGAAGAAATACGCCCTCCTCGCCGGCAACCCGGACGTCGCGGCGTTTTCGTACTTCGAGCGCGCCGGCATCGTGCCGCCGTCGTACATGGGCACGCCTTACGCGAGCGGCGGCGACGGCATCGTCACCGGCGCGATGGTGAACGAGGCCGACTTGGCGATGGCCGCGAGCCGTCCGTCGCTGAAGCTCACCCCCCCGAAGCTCAGCCAGAAGAACATCGACGGCCTCGCCGCGCTCGTGCGTGCCAAGAAGGTCGACGAGTTTCTGAACGCCGCCGCCGCGCTCGAGTACGCGCCCGGCGAGTGGATCGAGAACCCACGCCGCGCCGTCATCGAGATGCTCGCGCAGACGCTGAAGGATCCGGAGTTCGCCCGCGCGATCGCCGACCTGCCGCCGGCGCGCAAAGCCTCGCTCGAGCGCCTGCGCAAAGATGAGCTCGATCTGAAGAAGAGCGAGAAGACGCTGGGCGAGGCGCCGCTGCTGAAGGACGACCTCGCGTTCCTCACCGGCCTCGTCAAGCGGGATCCGAAGCAGCTCTCGTTTGCGCTCGACAACTTGGGCTACGGCACCATCGTCGATCGCCTCTACGCCGGCAACGTGGCGCGCTTGGACGCCGTCATGCAGAAGGTCACTGGCGACGAGCTGCTCGCGCTCTGCAAAGAGATGAGCGGCGATCAGAAGGCGCGCTTCTACCAGATGTTGCAGACGAGCGACCTCTCACCGCAGACGCGCGCGAAGCTCGCCGGCGCCATCGTCGACGATACCTTCTTCTTCAAGACCGAAGAGGATCTCGTGGCCGCGCTCGTCACCGGAATGAACGCGGGCGACCTCCGACTCTTCTTCGATCAGCTCCACCAGGACGGAAAGCTCGAGCGCTTCTTGAGCGCCGCCAGCTTCTGGCAGATCTTGTTGACGATCTTGACCTTCGGCCTTGCGCGCCTGGCCTTCCACGACAACGCCGCCGCGCGCCGTGTGGTCGCCGGCCTCGGCTACACCGAGGACCAGATCAACCTCGAGTACGGCGCGAAGAAGAACGTCGCCAACGCCGTCGAGCGGCAAGTGAGCGACGCGATGACGAAGGCGGTGCTCGAGACGACGCCGATGGATCCCCTGCTGCGGCACAGCCTCGGCCTGCTGCACACGATCCTGGGCGACGTGAAGTACTACGACTTCGCCGCGCTGCCGAAGGAAGGCAAAGACCTGCTCGTCGCGATGGGCGCCGGCGCCGGCAAGCAGCTCTTGAGCCGCATCTGGGACATCGCCGCCACGCAAAAGGGATCGCCCGAGCAGATCATCGCCGAGTACAAGCGCTTCTTCTCCGGCCTGAGTCCCAAGGCGATCGCGGCGACGTTTCAGAAGGGCGAGATCGACTCGACCACCAACATCATCATGAAGGCGATCTCGGACGGGGCGATCGCCGGCCTCATTCAAGAAGCGTCGAGCGGAAAGAACAAGTTCATCAATCAGAAGCTCGTGCTCGGCGTGGTCGAAGCGACGAACCAGCTCGACAAGCCGATCAACTTCCGATTGGGCGGATCCGATCTACACGTGCAGCAAGCGGGCTACGACGGCCTCGTGCAGAAGTGGGAGCTCTTCCGCGCCTACACCGGCCTCGACTACTCGCGCGTGCGCGTGATCTATGGCGGGCTCGCGAAGGCCGCCGGCGCCGTCACCTTCGCGGACACCGTATCGATCATGCCGGAGCGCGCGCCGATGGACGACAGCGGCAAGATCATGCTCGACGAGGCCATGCAGCAGACGATCGCGTTCCACGAGAGCGTGCACATCCTGCAGCAGCAGATCTACGGCGAGAGCGTGAACGCGTTCTTGGATCAAGGCGTGAAGATGGCGAGCGGAGACAGTCGAAACGGCGCGTATTCGGTGACCGAAGAGATGTTCGACAAGGCGCAGTCGGTCCATGCGTTCCAAGAGCACTGGGAGCAGCAAGCGGAGCTGCTCGAGCAAGGGTTCCGCATGGTCTGGGCGCGACGGACGGTGAATGGAGGCAGCGGCGAAGAGTATCCGGGCGAAGGCTCGTCGATCGTCGTCGCGGGTTCGGTGATTAGGTTGACGCCCGAGCGGTGGAACAAGTTGATCCTGTTCATGCGCCAGTTCGGACAGGCGAGCTCGGGGGCGCTGGGGACCACCGGGGGCGCGTTGACGGTGCAGAAGGTGAAGCCGCTGCGCGTGCCGTAGAAAGCGGGAACGGCAACTGCGCGGTTGGTCATTCGCAGATCGACCGTTCCGTGTGCCTCTCGCTTGATTGCTGCTGCGGCTTCCGATCGCGACTCCTGCATGCTGCGGCCGAAGTGGGGCTTGGCGGCCGCGCATGTGATTTTGGTGGCGGCCTTTATGCGATCGCAGCGGGGCGACCGTTCTTTTGCCGCACACGCCGCACACTGTGTTCCACCCCTTCCCTCTCCGCTTCGATTTTCATGCAATCTATCTCTTATCCATTGACAAATCAATAGATCCGCATATAATTGTGCACATGAAACGCATTCCGCGCCAGGCGATGTTGCCGTTCGGACGATCCGAGCATTCAGTGAATCGTCAGATTGCCGAGCGGATGGAGGGGAAGAAGGCGCGCGACATCAAGCGGGGTCCGGGGCGGCCGCCGAAGCCGCCCGGAGCGAAGAAGGTGGCGCCGCACATTTCGCGCCCATCTCTCGGAACCCAAAGCGCGGTGCATGTCACTTTGAAGTTGCGCCGGGGTGTGCCGAGCCTACGGAATCGGAAGAAGTACTCGCTCGTGAAGCGGGCGTTTTCTCGGTTTCGCTTCGTGGCTCGCGGCGTGCCGCGCGTGGCTGATGCGGGCGATGCGGCGCGCGACGAGAATGGTTTCAGGCTCGTGCACTATGCGGTGCTCGGAGATCACGTGCACATGTTGTGCGAGGTCGACGGCTCGAGGTGGCTTGCGCGCGGCGTGCAGAAGATCGCGATCAGCCTCGCGCGTTCGCTGAATGCGGCGAGCATGCGCGAGGCGGGCGGATCGCTCGATCCTCGGGCGGGCGCCATGAGCGAGCGTCCCGGATGGATCGGACCCGTCTTCGTCGAGCGCTATCATCTGCACGCGCTCGCGACGCCCACCGAGATTGCGCACTGCCTCGAGTACTTGTTCACGAACGCAGCGAAGCATTTTGGAAGCATCAACGTCGTGCGCTGCAAAATCACGCATGCGAACGACCGCGCGCGCTACATCGATGTCGACGCTTTCACTTCGTTCGCGGAGCTGCACACGAGCGCTGACCCGCCCGTCGTCCGCCCGCGCGGCGATCGCTTGAAACGCACGCTCGCCGCTCACGCCGCACATCTCACCCGTCGAACGAACGGTCGCACCGGTGTGATCACATAAAGGCCGCCGCAAGAATCACAGGGGCAGCCGCCAAAGCCCCATTCGGCGGCAGCACGCAGGAGTCACGCATTCGCGTTTTTGCGGCGCTAGAAGAAGAACCGCTCGCTCTTGTCGGTCACGTAGGCGCTGCCGTTCCACGCGCGGCGCTCGACGTCGACAGAGCGAGCGCCCGGGTCAATCGCGTAGACATTATAGCCACAGCGGAGGTGCAAATCCGTCGCGCTGCCGGCGCAGAAGATCCGCCGCCGCTTGGTCGTGACGCTGTAGTGGCGATGGATGTGCCCGTGCATCACGAAATCCACGTGCGCCTCCTCGCTGTCGACGAGCGCGATCAACGCGAGGTCGTCTTCGATGCCGTGGCTTCGGCTGTCGCGCACACCGCCTGCGCGGAGGAGCCCATAGTGAAGGACGAGGATCGTCACTTCGCCGTGCGCGGTGCGCTCCTTCGCGAGCAGATGACGAAGCGCGGCGAGCTGGGTGTCGCCCACCTTGCCGGCGCTGCTCATGCCCGTCGGCCGGCAAACGTCGATGACGACGAAGCGCACCGGGCCCACACGCTTCTCGAAGGGAAAGACGCCGCCGCCGCACACCTCGGAGAAGCGCCGCTCGAAGAGCCGCTCCTTGACGGCGCTCGTCACGTAGCGATCGTGGTTGCCGGGGATCACCGTGTAGCGCGCCGGCTGCCGCAGGCGATCGCCAAACGCGTCGGCGCATCCGCTGAGCTCGGGCTCCGCGGCGATCGACGTCAGATCGCCCGTGCACAAGACGTGGTCCACGTTCTGCGCGTCGGCGTCTTCGAGCAGCGCCGGAATGCGCGTGGGCGTCGCGGCAAAGTGCCGGCCGCGCCCGGTGACGTAGTAGCTCGAGATGCCGAGAACGCGCTTCGACATCAGCGCCCGCACGCCAAGGCTGAACGGCGGCAGCGTGTAGTGAATGTCGGAAAAGTGCGCGAGGCGAAACATCGAGGCACACTTCTATAGCATGGCCGATCCGCTCATCAACACGCAGCGGCAGCGCGGGCTCGGGCGGACCAGCAGCCGCTCGGCGAAGCTGTCGCCCGCAGAGCAGCGCTTCTACACGGCGGCGCCCCGCTTCGAGGATCTCGTCAAGCGCGTGTGCTCGCGCAGCGTCATCGTGCTCCGCTCGGACGCCGCTGAAGGCCTCGTCCGCGGCCTCGTCGATCTCGAGCACGACTACGAGGGCGCGCGCTCGGACTCGATGGCGCAGAACCGCCCGGTCGCCGATCTCGAAGCCCGCTTTGGCGCCGCCATCGTGCTCGTGCACTTGCAGCTGTTGAGCAAGCTGCAAGAGCTCGACGAGCTGGCGGGCGCCGGCACGCCCGTCGCCGACGTCACCCGCCTCGCGCAGAACCTGACGAGCACGTGCGAGAAGCTGGCCGACATCGAAGCGCGCGCGTCGATCGCGACGACCGGCGACTTGAACGAAGAAGAGCGCCTGCGCATCAAGCTCTACCGGCCCGAGCTCAGCATCCGCGTCGCCGAAGCCGTGCAGGTGCGCCGCGAAGCGAACGCCGCCGCCAAGCGCCTCGCCGACGGCCAGCGCGACAAAGACGACGTGCTCATCGCGCGCGCCCGGCACCGCATCGTCGAGATCAGGGGCGCCGTGAGCCGCCTGCGCGACGCCGCCGATCTCTCGCGCGAAGTCGAGCTCGACCAGATCCTCAAGCAGATCGATCAGATCCTCGGCGCCTGAGTTAAGGACCCTGGCAGCGCAGCACGGCGAGGTCGCCCTCCGCCGGAGCGCCGACCTCGAGCCAGCCAACGATGCCGACACCAGCGCCGTCCGTGCTCATCTGCGGCCGCCAGCTGTGCGGCGTGGTGTTCGTCACCTGAATCGTGGCCGTCACGCCGCCGGTGCCGTTCACGCGTGACACGCCGACTTCGTCGTTCGCGCCGGCAAAGAGCTCGTAGGCGATGAGGAAGTCGCTGCCGGCGTTCACCGCGCTGATGAAGCGACGGCTGCTGCCGCACGGCGAATCGAGGCTGCCCGCCGTGTTGTCCAAGAGCAGCGAATCCGAATAACAGCTCACGGTGCCGGTGTGATCGTCGTGCCAAAAGATGCGGTAGCCGCCGCCGGCGACGACGATCGAAGGCGAGAGCGCGATGTTCCCCGAGCCCGTATTGTTCGAGACCACGCGCCCGGTGCAGGCCCCGAGCACGCCGGACGCGAGAGTCATCGAGCACGCGTGGATCTTGCTCGTCGCCGCGTCCTCCCACGCGAGCCCCACGTGGGTGCCGGCGTTGGCGACGACGATGCCGGCCTTGTTGCCCACGCTCACGGTGATCGGAATGGTGTCGGCCGGCTGAAACAGCGGCGGCGTCGCGACCGTCAGATCGCCGTTCATCCGGCGCCGGCACACCGCGGTCGGCGCGGTGTAATCGCTCGGATGACAATTGAAGAACACGTTCCACTCGGCGGCAGCGGCGTCCCAGAACAAGCGCGGAAACCAGCGTGATCGGTTCGTCGCGCCGCCTTCGTTCGTCACGTTGAACACCGTGCCGTCGACGAGAACGCCGCTCGCTGAGATCCGGCGCATGTGGATTTGTGTCGGCTTCGGCGCGGGCGGATCGGCCTCCTCGTTCCAGGCGACGGCAAAGTGCGTGCCGTTCCAGGCAATCGACGGCGCCTTCGAGTCGATCGGCGTGCTACTGAGCTGTACTTCCGATCCCGCGATCGGCACCGCGTTCGCGTCCAAGCGGCTGAACCAGATCTCGCCTGGGTTGCTCGTGCCCCACGCGACGCCCCACTGGTTGTTTCCCCACGCGGCGACGGGCGGGAGCGCGCCGCCCTGCACGGCACCGATGCGCGTCGCCGGCACCGGGACGCCGGCCCTGCACGCGGCGCAGAAGTCGTAGATCGGATCCGTCGTGTCGGTGCAGACGCGGCCGCCGCTGCCGTCGCACTGAAAGACGCCGCGCGTGCAGAAGTCCTGATCGGCGCCGTCGCACGCCTGGCCGATCTGAAAGCCGTTGTCGACGACGGTGTCGCAGTCGTCGTCCGCGCCGTTGCAGATCTCGGCCATCGGCGGCGGCGCGCTGCACGCTCCGAACGCGCCGGCCGCGCAGGTCTCGACGCCTGTGCCCTTGCACGTGAAGCACGCGCGCGTGACGTGATCGTCGACCGTGCCGTCGCAGTCGTCGTCGACGTTGTTGCACACCTCCTGCGGGCCGGGCGGCGCCGTGCAATCGACGTAGTCGCCCATGACGCAGACTTCGGTGCCGGTGCCGGTGCAGCTCGTGCACGCGCGCTCGAGGCCGTCGTCGACGCCGCCGCTGCAATCATCGTCGAGGTTGTTGCAGGTCTCGGCCGCGAGCGGCGGCGCAGAGCAGCCGGTATAACCACCGCCGGCGCAAAACTCGAAGCCGCCGCCCTGGCAGTTCGAGCAATCGCGCACGAGATCTTCGTCGACGAGGCCGTCGCAGTCGTCGTCTTTTCCGTCGCAAGCACTTTCGCTCGCCGCGCAGACGGTCGCCTTCGTGGGGTCGGCCTTTTGCGTGATTTCGAACGAGATGCACCCGCCGGCAACGAGCGCGATGCACACGAAACGACGCATCAGCACACATTGTAGCACCGCGCCCTCCTGTGAGCGATGATTGAAGGTGATGGTTTCGCGCATGATCAGACGTTTGCTCGTGGTCATCGCCCTCGGCGGCTGCATCAGCTTCGAGCTCACCCGGGCAGTGCAACCCACGGCGCCGACTGGACCCGTTGCGATGGAGGGCAAGCTCGGGCTCGGCGTCGCGTGCACGAGCGGCGACGAGTGCGTCTTCGGCTTCTGTGCGGACGGCGTGTGCTGCAACAGCGCGTGCGCCGGGCAGTGCGCGCGCTGCGACGATCCGCGACATCCGGGCACGTGCACGCCGGTGCCTGCCGACACTGTCGCGGCGAACCGCGAGGCGTGCGTGATCGCGACACCTGCCTGCGCCGGCAGCTGCGATGGCGCGAGCGAGGAGTGCGCTTACAAAGGCGCGGCCACGCCGTGCGGCGACAATTGCCAAGGCACCTGCGACGGCGCGGGTGCATGCACGGCGAGCGGCAGCTGCCCGAACAACCTCGCCTGCGACGGCGCCGCGTGCGCTACGGGCTGCACGATGAACAGCCAGTGCGTGCAGTTCTTCCAGTGCGTGAGCGGCCAGTGCGTGCGCCGCCCCGAAGCCGATTGCTTGGATGGCGCCGACGACAACGGCGACACCTTGAAGGACTGCGCCGATCCTTCGTGCGCGGCGCTCGTCGAGTGCGTGGTCGATCCCGGCGGCGAGCTCGGCTTCGTGGCCGACACCTGCACCAGCGACTATCCGATGGTCGCCACCTTGAACAAAGGCGCCGGGCCGAGCTTGGGCGCACCCTGCCCACACAACTGCGGCTGCACGCCGCCGCCGACGGTCTGCGACTTCATCCTCACCTTCCACGGGCCCGAAGGCGGCGGGGACCACCTCTGTCTGTCGGCGGTGACCGACACCGAAATCGGCACCGTCGTCAGCCGCCAGACCGGCGACGCGTGCGCGTACGATTCGAACGCCTGCGCCTTCGACACCGTGGGCATCCACCCGCATTCGATCTCGCTCGGCGCGCCGTACAACCCGCGCTTTCGCGAGCTCACGCCCACTTACACCGGCAGCGCCACGCCGCCGGCGCCATTTTGGTCGACGACGACGAGCTTCTGCAAGGCCGCGAAGAAGTCGTCGACCTGCGTGCCCGGCATGTCTTGCGTCGCGCGCCGCACCGGGCCGCGTTGCTTTCGCATCCCGGGCAACGCCATTTGCGGCGGCAACTTCGTCAACGAAGAGCACTGGTTCGCCGACTTCGGCACGGACTCGCGCGCGTGCGAGCCGTGCAGCGCCATGAGCCACACGAAGTCGTTCTCGAGCTGTCCGACGTCGTATCACTTGCTGGAGGACAGCCCGAACGTCGAGTGTCAGGAGGGCTTCAACCCCGTGCCGGTCGCGAACACCGCCGGCCTGAGCTACCCGAACCATCCGACGTCGCCGCCTTCATGCAACAACAACGGCGGCGGCGCCGCCGCGGCGTGCAACAGCAACGGTTGCTACGGCAACTTTTGCTCGCTGATGCAGACGGCGACCGCAGGTTGGGGACCGGACAGCTGCACGCTCACCTCGTCGCCGACGCTGATCTCGGGCCAGGTCGCGGGCTCCGGCGCCTCGACCACGTGCTGTACGCCTTAACGATTCACGAGCGGCGTGACGACGTGCTCGACGACGAACGCCCGCACGCTGCCGTTGTCACGAAAGTCGGTCGGCGCCGCGCTGAGCCGCGGCGACGCGACGAGCGCCGGCGTGAAGATCTTCTGGTCGGCCTCGTGGGCGAACGCCTGCGACTTCACCTGCAGCACCATCTCGTCGTTGCGCCACATCGAGAAGCCGTCGATGTTCGACGAGCCGATGATGACGACGTCATCGAACAACGCCGCCTTCATGTGCAACGGGCCTTCGAAGCGCAGAACGGGAACGCCCGCGGCGATCAAACGGTTGATGCTGTCTTGCGCCATGATCTGCCCGTCGTTCGACACGCGGCCCCAGATCCACGTGACCGAGACGCCGCGCTCGTGCGCTCGGATCATCGCGTCGGCGACTTCGTCGGTCATCGAGAAGCCGTTCATGACGACCACGCGATCCCTCGCCGCGTCGATGCGCTGCACGTACTCGCGCTCGATGTAGCGATCGGCGCCGCCGCGATGCCACACGATCTGCGTCTGCGCATCGGCGAAGGGCGCGTCCGGGATCGCCGCCATCCGCGGCGGAAGCTCCAGGCGAGGACCGCCGGCGTCGACGAGCGACTGCACGAACACGGCAGCGATGTCGCGCACCGCGGGGCCGCGCACAAAGATGGTCGCGTCGTGATAGCTCCAGCCGTTCTCGCGCGGCAGCAAGTAACTGCCGCCGATGTTGGCGCCGCTCTCGAACGCGCGATCGCCGTCGATGACCACGACCTTTCTGTGGTTCACGCGATAGCCGCCGTAGGTCGGGCGGGCGACAGCGATGCCCGCGTCGATGAGCCGCTGCACCTGGCTGTTCACGTGCGGGTCGCCCTTGAAGTCGCCCGAGCTCTCGCGGTTGTCGACGACGACGCGCACGTCGACGCCGCGCTCCTGCGCTCGCAGGAGGGCGTCGACGATGGTGCCGCTCGTCGGATCGTCCTGCAATTGGAACACGTTCAGCCACACGCTCGACTGCGCGCGGTCGATCTCGGAGATGAGCTTTTGCTGATACGCCGGCCCGTCGACCAAGAGCTCCAAGTGGTTGCCGGTCGTGCACGCGCTGGTGCCGGCCTCGGCGACCGCGTGGCAGGGGTCGACCTCAGGCGTCGCGTCGAGCGGCGGCTTGGCGACGCTGCAGCTGCCGACGAAGAGCATTGCGGCGCCGATCATCGCGGCGATGCGCGGCCAGCGGCTCGGCTTCTTCACCTTTGCGGCGTCTTCTTCCGCATTTTCGAAGCCGACGGCGGCGGCGTGCTGGCTCGCTGCCGCTGCCTCGGCCCGCGGCGCCGGCCGATCGGCTTTGACTCCTCGCGTCGAACGTTGCAGAACACGCGTGCTCGGCGTCGGCGCGGATTTTCGCGCCGAATTTGCGACCAAGAGCGGCGCTGTTTCGGCGATCGCCCCTGGTAAAACGCCGCGCGGAGAGACACGTGTCACCCTCGCATTATCGGGCCGGGGGTGCGCGTGGGTGCTGACTGCTGGAGGTCGCCTTGTCGAACGCCATCGTATCCATCAAAGACGTGGTCAAAGAATACAACCTTGGCAAGGTGGTCGTCCCGGCGCTGCGCGGCGTCTCGCTCGACGTGCGTGAAGGCGACTTCATCTCGATCGCGGGTCCGTCGGGCAGCGGCAAGACGACCCTGTTGAACCTCATCGGTTGCGTCGACACCGCGACCCGCGGCCAGGTGCTCGTCGCTGGGCAGGACACGAAGGATCTCACCGACAAGCAGCTGACGAACCTGCGCCTGCACACCCTCGGCTTCATCTTTCAGAGCTTCAACCTCGTCAGCGTGCTCAACGTCTTCCAGAACGTCGAGTTTCCGCTGCTCCTGCAGGGCAAGGCGAACACCAAGGAACGCCGCGATCGCGTGATCCACATGCTCGAGCAGGTCGGCCTCGCGACGCACGAGAAGCACCGGCCGAACGAGCTCTCGGGCGGCCAGCGCCAGCGCGTCGCCGTTGCCCGCGCGTTGGTCACCAAGCCGAAGATCGTCCTCGCCGACGAGCCGACCGCGAACCTCGACTCGGTCACCGGCCAGAACATCATCGACCTCATGCGCGAGCTCAACAAGAAGGACGGCACCACCTTCATCTTCTCGACGCACGATCCGAAGGTGATGAGCCACGCGAGCTCGGTCGTGTCGCTCGCCGACGGGAAGATCGTGCAAGGCAACACCCACGCGCATCAACCGGCGCACGGCAACGAAGCGAGGGCCTGACGCCATGGGCAAGGTGAAGATCCTCTTCGAGATCGCGCTGCGCAATCTCTTTGCGAGCAAGATCAACTTCGTCATCGGCGCCGTGGTCTTTGCCGGCACCGTGCTCGTCGTCGTCGGCAGCGCGCTCCTCGACAGCGTCGACGTGTCGATGGCGAAGAGCATCAAGGGCAGCGTGGCCGGCGACATGCAGGTCTACTCGGCGAAGTCGAAGGACGAGCTCGCGCTCTTCGGCAGCATGGGCGGCGATCCCGACCTCTCGCCGGTGCAGGACTTCGGCAAGGTCTACGCCGTGCTGTCGAAGGTGCCGAACGTCAAGTCGATCGTTCCGATGGGCATCAACAACGCGCTCGTCGCCGGCGGGAACACCGTCGATCAAACCCTGGCGACGCTGCGCAACGAGATCAAGGCGCACGGCGTCACCAGCGAAAAGTCGAGGAGCTTGCAAACGCACGTCCGGCAAATGGTCGAGCTCATCGCCACCGATCGCAAGAAGCTCGATGTGCTGCGGCAGAAGACGCGCGACGACGTCGAGACCGATGAGGCGGTGGCCACTGCCAGCGCGCCCGCGTTCTGGGACGGCTTCGACAAAGACACCGACAGCAAGCTCGAGTTCTTGGAGAACCACATCGCGCCGGCCGTCAGCGACGCTGACCTCATGTGGATCAGCTACATCGGCACGAACCTCGAGGACTTCGCCGCCGCGTTCGATCGCGTGGAGATCGTCGACGGCACCGCCGTCCCGAAGGGCCACCGCGGCTTCCTCTTCAACAAGCTCGTCTACGAAGACCAGGTGAAGCTGAAGAGCGCGCGCCGGCTCGACAAGATCAAGGACGCCAAAGACAGCGGCATCAAGATCACCGACGACGCCACGCTGCAGCGCTTCGTCAAAGAGAACAAGGCGCAGACGCGCGAGATCTCACTGCAGCTCGATCCGATGGAGACCAAGCAAGCGGTGGCCGCGCTGCAAAAGGGCCTCGCGTCGCAGACGGCAGATCTCGACGGGCTCCTCAAAGAGCTCTTCGACACGAACGACGACAACTTCTATCCGCGCTACAAGCTCTACTACGAGGGGCTGGTGCCGCTGCTCGAGCTGTACCGGGTGAAGATCGGCGACACCTTCACCATCACGGCGTTCACCCGCTCGGGCTTCGTGCAGTCGGTCAACGTGAAGGTCTACGGCACCTTTCAGTTCAAGGGCCTCGAGAAGGCCGGCCTCTCCGGCGCCTTCAACATGATGGACCTCGTCAGCTTTCGGCAGCTCTACGGCCACCTCTCGAACGACAAGCTGGCCGAGATCGCCGAGATCAAGAAGACGGGCGGCGCCAAGGAGGTCTCCCGCGACAACGCCGAGGCCGAGCTCTTCGGCGGCGGCAACGAGGTGGTCGCCAACGTCGAGCCGGGCGTCATCGAAGAGAAGGAACGCTTGGATCCTGGGGCGCGCGCCGCGCAGCGTGAAGCGATGACGCACCAAGTGTACTCGCACGACGAGATGAACAACGGCCTCGCGATCAACGCGGCCGTGCTGCTCGAAGATCCGGCGAAGCTCGAGCAGTCGATGAAGGACGTCGAAGCTGCGGCGAAGCAGAACGGCCTCGAGCTCAAGGTGATGCACTGGCAGGCCGCCGCCGGCTTCATCGGCAACATGATCATGGTGTCGAAGGTGGCGCTCTACTTCGCCGTCTTCATCGTCTTCGTCGTGCTGCTCGTCATCATCAACAACGCGGTGATGATGGCGACGATGCAGCGCGTGAAAGAGATCGGCACGCTGCGCGCGATCGGCAGCCAGAAGAGCTTCGTCCTCAATATGATCGTCACCGAGACCGTCGTGCTCGGGCTCGTCTTCGGTGGCCTCGGCGTCGTCATCGGCATGGTGATCATGGCGCTGCTCGGCCACTTCGGCATCCCGGCCGGGAGCGAAGAGCTCTACTTCTTCTTCTCGGGCCCGCGCTTGTTCCCGACCGTCAGCGCGTGGAACCTGCTGGCCGCGTTCCTCATCGTGCTCTTCGTGAGCTTGGTCTCGACCTTGTACCCGGCGTTTTTGGCGACGCGCGTCTCGCCTCTGCGCGCCATGCAAACGGATGATTGACATGTGGATGACTGACCTACTCATCGCCGCGCGCAGCCTGATGCAACACAAGCGGCGCACGTTCCTCCTCGGCGCAGCGATCGCCGGCGTCACGACGCTGCTCGTCTTGATGCTCAGCGTGTTCGCGGGCATCGAGCGCACCGTCGTCGAGTCGGCGACGACCCTGATGACCGGGCACGTCAACGTCGGCGGCTTCTTCAAAGTGAGCGCCGGCCAATCCGCTCCGGTCGTGACGCGCTACGGCGAGGTCGTGAAGATCTTGCGAGCCGAGGTGCCTGAGATCGACTTCATCACCGATCGCGGCCGCGGCTGGGCCAAGGTCGTCAGCTCGCAGCACTCGATCCAGCTCGGCATCGCCGGCGTCGACATCGACAAAGAGCCAGGCATTCGCCGGGTGATCCAAGTCGTCGAGGGCAAGCTCGACGGCTTGAAGGAGCCGGGCACGATCATGATCTTCGAGGAGCAAGCGAAGAAGCTCGGCGTGAAGGTCGGCGATCCGCTGACCATCTCGGCGCCCACGCTGCGCGGCACGAGCAACACGACCGACGTGTCCGTCGCGGCGATCGCGCGCAACGTCGGCCTGTTGAGCTCGTGGAACGTGTTCATCCCGAACGAGACGCTGCGCAAGCTCTACCAGTTCAACCCGGACACGACCGGCGCCGTGCAGCTCTACTTGAAGAACATCAAGGACGTGCCGAAGGTCGAAGAGCGCCTGCGCGTCGTGCTCGCCCAGAAGGGCTACGAGATCTTGGACAAAGATCCGCGCGCCTTCTGGTTCAAGTTCGAGAACGTCAACCGCGAGCCTTGGACCGGCCAGCGCCTCGACATCTCGAGCTGGGAAGACGAGATCTCGTTCTTCAAGTTCACCATCACGGCGATTCAGGCGCTGGGGAACACGCTCCTCTTCATCCTGTTGATCATCATCGCCGTCGGCATCATGAACACGCTGTGGATCTCCATCCGCGAGCGCACGCGCGAGATCGGCACGCTGCGCGCGATCGGCATGCAGCGGCGGCGTGTGCTCAGCATGTTCTTGACCGAAGCGTTCTTACTCAGCGCCCTGGCGACCGCCGCAGGCATCGTCATCGGCGTCCTGCTCACGCTCGTGCTGAACGCAAGCGCCATCAGCATCCCAGAAGGCGCGCAGATGTTCCTCATGCGCGATCGGCTCGTGCTCACGTTGAACCCGATCGCGATCCTGGGCGGGGTCGTGCTGATCGTCTCGGTGACGACCGGCATCTCGCTCATCCCCTCTTTCCTCGCGGCGCGGCAGAAGCCGATCACCGCCATGAGCTCGGTAGGCTGAACCATGATCTCGCTGCTCTTCGCGCTCTCAGTCTCGATGACCCCGGACGACATGTTGAAGATGTTGAAGGCGCTCGACGAACGCGAGCGCGCTGCCGGCGACTACAAGTCGCTCGTGTACTTGGAGCAAAAAGAGAAGGACAAGCCGGACGTCGCCAGGGAGGCGCTCGTCTACCGGCGCAGCGCCGACCAGAAGTTCGTCATCTTGTTCACCAAGCCGAAGGACGAGCAGGGCAAGGGCTACCTGCGCCTCGACAAGAACCTTTGGTTCTACGATCCGAACACCGGCAAGTGGGAGCGCCGCACCGAGCGCGAGCGCCTGAACGGCACCGACTCGCGCCGCACCGATCTCGACGAGTCGCACCTCGCCGACGAGTACGATCCGAGCTTCGAAGGCGACGACACCCTCGGCAAGTTCAAGGTGAAGAAGCTCACGTTGAAGGTGAAGCCTGGCGTCGACGTCGCCTACCCCGTCGTCAAGCTGTGGATCGACGAGAACAACAACATCCTGAAGCGCCAAGAGTTCGCCCTCTCCGGCCGCGCGATGCGCACGCTGTACTATCCGCGCTGGAACAAGCAGTTCAGCGAGACGAAAAAAGCCGAGGTGTGGTTCCCGGGCGAGATCAGAATCTACGACGAGGTCGAGAAGGCGAACTCGACGATCGTGGTGATCAAGACGGTGGACCTCAGACCGCTCGAGCCGAACCTGTTCACGAAGTCATGGCTGGAGTCGAAGTCCCGATGACCCGACTGGCCTTGTGCGTCGTCTTGATGGCTGCGCAAGCATCGGGCGCGGATCGGCCGGACGAGGACGCGATGTTCGGCGGCGGAGAACCGGCGTCGCAGCCCGCGTCGATGCCGGCGTCGCAAGCGAGCGCCGCGGCCGTCGTGCCGAAGTCGCGCGACACCGCCGCGCTCGAAGAGCCGCCGACGGCTGACGGCTTCCTCTCCGGCCGCATCAAGGACGACGCGCTGCGCATCGGCGGCAAGCTGTATATGCGCGGCTTCACCAGCTTCTCGACCGAGCAGAAGATCGACTACTCGCGCTTCAGCGTGCCGATGCTCGTCGACCTCTACCTGGACGCGCGGCCGATCGATCGCCTGCGCGCGCAGGTGCTCGGACGTTTGCAGTACGATCCCTTCCTCGGCACGGGGCTCGGGATCTCGCTGCCCGGCGCGAGCACGTCGACGCCGCCGGCGAACCCGGCGGTGGCGCTCGATCAAGCGTGGCTCGCGTTCGACATCGCGCACGCCGTGTTCATCACGGCCGGCCGCCAGCACGTGAAGTGGGGCACCGCGCGCTTCTTCAACCCGACGGATTTTCTGAGCGCGCAGTTTCGTGATCCGCTCGCGCAGTTCGACACGCGCCTCGGCGTCACGATGCTGAAGATGTCGGTGCCGTGGGAGGCGCAAGGCTGGAACTTCACGGCCGTCGCCCTGTTCGAGCCCACACAACAGCCGGCAGTCGGCCTCGGCACTGGTTCGTCCAACACGAATCCACTGGCCGCGACGTCGGCAGCGACGGTCCCCCCGACCACGCGGCTCACGGACATCGGCGGCGCGGCGCGCATCGAGGTCGCCTTCAAGGGGACGCAAATCGGGATCGATGGGCTCGTGCAGCGCAACAGGAAGGCGCGCGGCGGGCTCGACATCACGACGGCGATCGGACCCTTGGACTTCTGGGCCGAAGGCGCGATCAAAGCCGGCAGCGACGTGCCGGTCTACCGCAAGATCGCGCAAGTGAATCCGCGCTCCGCGGTGAGCCTCGCGGCTGGCTACGAAGCGTACGCGCCGGCGATCGTCGGCCAAGTCGCCGGCGGCCTCAGCTACGACATCGCGCTCCCCGAGAGTAAGACGCTGAGCTTCATGGGCGAGTACTTCTTCAACTCGATCGGCTATTCGAACCCCGAGGTCTATCCGGTCCTGGCGTTCAACGGCGCGTTTCAGCCCTTCTACAACGGCGTGCACTACGGCGCGTTGAGCGCTGTGTTCAACGACAGCAACAAGAAGGTGACGGCGATCTTGTCGAACATCGGCAACTTCTCCGACCTGTCGTTCATCACCCGCATCGACTGCCTGGTGACGATCCTGAACCACCTGCAGCTCGAGGCGTTCGTCGGCTTTCATTACGGCCGGCGCGGCGGCGAGTTCCGCTTCGCGATGGACATCGACGCCGAAGACGTCGTGAACCCCTTCACCGGCGAGCTGATCTTCAGCGTGCCGCAGATCAACGTGGTGGCGCCTTTGATCGACATCGGCATCGGCTTACGCGTGGCGCTCTGATGCGGCTCGCGCTCTGCCTATCGCTATGTGCGGCGAGCACGCCTGCATCCGCCGCGACCTTCACGATCGGTCTCTACGTCGTCAACGACCATGCGCGCGCGGAGCAACGTGGCGGCGAGACCGAAGCGAACACCGCCGCGATCGTCGCCGACGCGGCGTCGATCTTACAGAGCGCCGGGCTCACGAGCGACGTCCGCATCGCGTTCGTCGGCCAACGCACCTATCGCGCGCTGGATCCGTGGCCGGCGCCGGGATCACAAGCGGGCATCGACGTTCTCACGGCGTTCAACGGCTGGGTGCAGTCGCAAGCCGATCTCGACAGCAAGGATCTCGTGTTCTTGTTCGGCAGCACCGGCGCCGAACAAAGCTCGACGCACGCGGCGTTCGTCAACGGGCTCTGCGGCAGCAACAGCACGGGCTTTCTGCGGACGACGAGCGATGACGGCGCGCTCCTCGCGGCGCTGCTCGCCCATGCGATCGGGCACAGCCTCGGCATGAAGCACGACGGCCAAGGGAACGCGTGCGCGACCAGCGGCAACCTCATGGCCGCCGCCTTCGATCCAGCCGATCTGCCGGCGACGTTCTCGACGTGCAGCGACGCCGACGCCGAGACCTTTCTTGGCGGGGGGCCGGCATGTCTCGGTGACGTTCCGACGCAGGTCTATGGCAACCATTGCGGCGACGGTCTGAGGAGCGGCGCCGAGGCATGCGACTGCGGCGCGGCCGATTGCACGGCGATCGATCCGTGCTGCAACGGCGCCACCTGCCAGCTCGCCGGCGGCGCCGCGTGCAGCAGCGTCGAGCCTTGTTGTACGGGCGCATGCCAGATCGCGGGCGCTGCGGTCGTGTGCCGCGCCGGCGACGCGTGCGCGGTGGAGACGAAGTGTGACGGGGCGGCGCCAGCGTGCCCCGCAGCGGTGCTCACCGCGTCGGGAACCCCGTGCACCGTCGACGACGCGGCCGGCGCGTGTCACTTGGGTACTTGTTTCGGCGCGGTCGCGTCGTGCACCGGCGCGACCGACGGCGCGGTGTGCGGCAAGGGCAAGCAATGCGCGTCCGGCGCGTGCGTGGCGTCGGCGACGATCGGGCCCGAGTTTTGCCCCGGCGATCCGATGAAGACGAACGGCGGCTTCTGCGGCTGCGGCGTGCCCGATCTCGACGCCGACGGCGACGCGACGCCGAACTGCGTCGACGCGTGCCCTGCGGATCCGATGCACTCGGCGGCGCCGTGCGACGAATGCGTCGATGATCCGGAGAAGACTGCGCCGGGGCAGTGCGGCTGCGGCGTCGTCGACGACGACACAGACGAGGACGGCGTCGCGGATTGCGTCGATGGATGCCCGAGCGACGCGAGCGTCGTCGAAGGGGAGTGTCCAAAACCGCGGCGCCGCGGCTGCGACGCGAGCGGGGGACAACCGGCGTGGATCACCGCGCTGCTTTGCCTCAGCGTCCGTCTTTGGCTACGTCGGCGTCCGTGCGCGTCATCTTCATTCTGACAACGCTCGCAGCATCCTGCGCGACGCCCGATCCCTACGCTTCCGTGCCCCTGCTCTCCCACGCAACCTACGAACGTTACTCCTCCGCGCAGATCGTCGAAGCGACCTACCCCTTCGTCGACGCCGGCAACAAAGACTTCAACCGCTTCGTCGCCGTCTGTGACAACGCTCCGCTCCCTCTGCTCGGTGAAGCGACAGACGCGCCCTGCACGCTCGATCGTGATGCGCTGCTCCTCGTCGACGCCGAAGGTCCCGGCGTGCTCGGCCGCTTCTGGATCACCGCCGCGAAGGTCCTCTCGCCGCCGTCGTGGGATCGGGAGCGCATCGTCATCATCCGCGACAAAGACGTGCTCTTGGATCAACCGCTGCAAACGCTGATGACCACTGGCCACAAGCAGTTCGTCCCGCCGCTCGCCGGTGAAACGTCGGGGGCGTGGCTGAGCGCGGTGCCGATCTCGTACAGCCGGCGGCTGCAAGTCGCGCTCGTCGCGCCCGACGCCGCGAAGTCCTACTACTATCTCGCCGACACCCGAAGAGGTGACGCCCGCGCCGCTGCGGCCGAAGCGCTCCTAGATCTTCCGAGCGAACGCAGAACCAAAGGCGAGCGCCACGAAGGCCAAACACTCGCGATCAGCGGCGAAGGCACGATCGTCCACCTCACGCTCACCGGCGCCTCGCGCCTCACGCTCGACTTCGACGGCGCGCGCACGGCCGAGCTCTCGACCGACGCCCTCAGGGCCTACAGTGCGGCGCCGTTCACCTCGGCCTTCGCGCGCTTCGACGGCGACGAGACGATCGTCTTCGCCCTGCCGATGCCCTTTCGCCGCGGAGCGACGTTGAGCGTCGATGCAGGCACGCTGACCGCGATCGTCAGTCGCCAGCCGCTCGGCGAGGACGCGCTCACGCTGCACGCCGTCGAGACCACGCTCGCGCCGGGCCTCTCCGAAGCGCCGCTCCTCGTGCGCGAAGGCAAAGGCAAGATCGCCGGCGTGACGATGCGCGCGCAGGGCCATCGAGCGGAGCACGCGTTCCTCACGCCGAGCCCATGGAACTTCCTCGAGACCGACGACGTGCTCGACGTCGACGGCGTTCGCCATCAGGGCACGGGCAGCGAGGACTACTTCGGCGCCGGCTTCTACTTCGCCAACGGACCTTTCGCGCGCCCCTTCGTCGGTGTGCCTGAGCTCTACACGGAAGCCAGCTCAGCGCGCTTCTCCGGCTACCGCTGGCACGCGCCCTTCGACGCGATCACCTACAAGTCGCGCGTCACCTTCGGGTGGGAGCGCGCGATCGGCGGTGAAGCCCTCGTCGACGCGCTCACGGCCACCGTCTTCTTCTACGAATGATCCCGAAGACTTGACGCCCGCGCGACTTTCACGGCTAAACAATCGTTCAGTCCTCAAAAGACGAACAGGAGGCCAGCTTTGAGCGCCGCAACGAAGGCCACGCCCGCCAAAGGCTACAGCGCGAAGGACATCACGATCCTCGAAGGCTTGGAGCCAGTCAGAAAGCGCCCCGGCATGTACATCGGCGGCGTCGATTCACGCGGCTATCACCACCTCTTATGGGAGATCCTCGACAACTCGGTCGACGAGGCGATCAACGGCTACGCCGACGCCATCGAGGTCACGCTGCACAAGGGCCATACGAGCGCGACGATCGGCGACAACGGCCGCGGCATCCCGGTCGACATGCACCCGAAGCACAAAAAGAGCGCGCTCGAGATCATCCTGACGACGCTGCACGCCGGCGGCAAGTTCGAGAGCGGCAGCAACTACATCCACTCGGGCGGCCTGCACGGTGTCGGCTCGTCGGTCGTTTGCGCGCTGTCGTCCGAGATGACGGCGAACATCAAGCGCGACGGCAAGCACTGGGAGCAGACCTATCACCGCGGCATCCCGAAGGCCCCGGTGAGAGCGACCGGCCCCGCGCGCGGCACGGGCACGAGCATCTCGTTCACGCCGGACACCGAGATCTTCGGGGCAAAACTAAAATTTCATTCCGACGAGATCCGCGATCGCTTGAAGGCGAAGGCGTACTTGCACGGCGGCTTGAAGCTCGTCTTCATCGACGAAGAGGCCGGCACCAGAGAAGAGTTCGTGCACGAAGGCGGGATCAGCGAGTTCCTCACGCATCTCGTCGGGCTACGCGGCAAGGGCACGACGCATCCGAACGCGTTCAACGTGAAGAAAGAGGAGAAGCCGCGGCTCGAGGTCGCGCTGCTCTGGACCGAGTCGACCGAGGAGTACATCAAGTCGTACGTCAACGGCATTCCGACGCCCGCCGGCGGCACGCACGAGAACGGCATCAAGTCCGGCCTCGTCAAAGCCGTGCGCAACTACATCGAGACACACGAGCTGACGCCGCGCGGAGTGACGCTGACCGCGGAGGACATCCGCGAAGGCCTCGTCGCGATCGTCTCCTACTACGTGCTCGAGCCGCAGTTTCAGGGCCAGACCAAGGACAAGCTGAACAACCCCGAGGCCGCCGCCGAAGTCGACGGCGTCATCCGGCCCACGCTCGAGAAGTGGCTGAACGAAAATCAGAAGACGACCGAGCAGATCGTCGCGCGCATCATCATGGCGGCGCGGGCGCGTGAGGCTTCGCGCGCGGCGGCGTCGCAAGTGTCGCGCAAGACGGCGATCTCGCACCGGCTCAACTTGCCGGGCAAGCTCGCCGACTGCGCGTCGACGGCGCCCGGCGAGAGCGAGCTCTTCATCGTCGAAGGCGACTCCGCCGGCGGCTCCGCGAAGCAAGGGCGCGATCGCAAGACGCAGGCGATCCTCCCGCTGCGCGGCAAGGTGCTGAACACCGAGCAAGCGAGCGCACAGAAGATTTTCGAGAACAAGGAGATCCAAGACATCGTCAGCGCGCTCGGCTGCGGCTTTGGCAAGGACTTCGACATCTCGCGCCTGCGCTACGGTAAGATCTTCTTGCTGATGGACGCTGACGCCGACGGTCATCACATCAGCACCCTGATGCTGACGTTCTTCTACCGGCACCTGCCGGAGCTGATTAAGAAAGGCCACGTCTACTTGGCGCAGCCGCCGCTCTATCGCATCGAAGCGGGCAAAGAGACGTTTTGGGCGCTCGACGACCCGCACAAAGAGAAGATCCTAAAATCGTTGAAGGCGAACGTGAAGCCGGACATCCAACGCTTCAAAGGACTAGGCGAGATGATGCCGGAGCAGCTGAAGAAGACCACGCTCGATCCGAAGTCGCGCCAGGCGCTGCGCGTCGTCATCGATGACGAGCTGCAGACCGATCGCGTGATGAACGAGCTGATGGGCAAAGACGCATCGCTGCGCTTCAAGTTCATCATGGAACGCGCTGGGGAAGCCGACAGCCTCGACGTTTGAAATGCCGACATTTTGGCGGCGCGTGATTGACGAACCGCGATTGCTGCCTATTGTCACACTATGAACACCGACGCATTTTATCGCCCGACATCGATCGACAGTTCGTCGATCACGGACTTCCTATACAAAGTGTATTCGTGGATGGCGGTCGGGCTCGGCATCACGGGCGCCGTTGCGTGGTTCACCGCGCAGGCGCCGCAGATGCTCGAGCTCCTCGTGCAGAATCGCGTCATCTTCTTTGGCCTCTTGATCGCGCAGCTCGGGCTCGTCGCCGCGTTCTCTGCCGTGGCGCACCGGGCGAGCACCGCCACTGCGGCCGCCATGTTCGTCGCCTACTCCGCGCTCACCGGGCTCACGTTCTCGACGCTCTTTCTCATCTATACTTCCGCCTCCATCGCGCAGACCTTCTTCATCACCGGCGGGAGCTTCGCCGGGCTCTCTGCGTTCGGCCTCGTCACGAAGAAAGACCTCAGCGGCGTCGGGCGCTTCATGCTCTTCGGCCTCATCGGCGTCATCATCGCGTCGATCGTGAACATCTTCATGAACAGCCCGGCGATCTATTGGATCACGACCTACGCCGGTGTGCTGATCTTTGCGGGCCTCACGGCGTACGACACGCAAAAGCTGAAGGCGCTGTACACGGCTGCCGGCGAAGGCGGAAACTTGGCGCTCCGCGGTGCGCTCACGCTTTATCTCGACTTCGTGAACTTGTTCCTGTTCATGCTGCGGCTGCTCGGCAATCGCCGGAGCTGATCAGGGCGCGCGCAGCCGCAAGAGGAAGCCGCTCGCTTGCGCAGTGCGTAGGGTCAGCGTGTGGGCGCCGTCAGGCACCTCGACTTGCAGCGTCTCGATGTCACCGAGCGGCGCAGCCTCGCTGAGCAGGAGCGCGCTCATCATCGCTTGGCCGTTGCGCAAGACCAAAACGCGCGTCGGTTGATCCGCTTTGTGAAGAACGACGTGCCGGCGCGCTTCGAAGGTGAGCACCCGCGGGCCCGTCACGCGGAAGACCGCGGGCGCTGACGATGAGATCTGCCAGTAAGGATCGACTTCGCCGCTCAGCGCGCGCGCCGGCGCCTTGCTCAACATCTTGATCTCGGCCGGCAGCGCGGGCGTCTTCTTCACGGTGACAGGCGTGCTGGCCGGCGCGCTCGGCACGACGCTCACCGGGATCAACGCGTCGACCGGCGGCGGCTTGTAGCCCGGCATGTGCAGCGAGAAGACCGCGGTGCCAGCGGATCCTTCGCGCGACCATGCCGAGAGCTCGACCAGGTGCTGGCCCTTGGGCAGCTCGATCACGGCGACGCCGGCGGCGCTCGGGATCAAGTTGATCGTCTCCTGCGCGACGCCAGGCAAGTTGAGATCGACACGCACACCGCGCTCGTCGCTGCGCTTGGCCACGCACACGAAGACGCCCGGGCCTTTCACCGCGAGCTCGGCGCCGTGCTCGAGCTGCGTGAGCGCGAGCGCGATGTTCTCGCCGGCGCCGAGCTGCAGGCGCGACTTGCGCGGCAGCAGCTTGCCGGATGGCGGAGCGGCGGCGCTCGCGAACAGCGCGACGAGCACCAAGGCGAGCGTGCGGCCGAAGTCACTCATACATCGAGGCGTGCAAGCCGCCGGTGCCGTCGAAGGAAACGAAGACCATCGCCGGCGCCTTCGCTCCGAGCTTGCTCGCAACGGTGAGCGCCCGCGGCGACGCGCCGCTCGCGAACGTCGCCGCGACCGGTGCCGGCGTGCCCCCCGGGAGGAAGCGGAAGAGGATCGGCAACGCCGCGCTCGCCGCCGCCGCCGCGAAGAACACGTGGCCCATCGGATCGCCGGCGAGCGCGACGAAGCTTCGCGCCGGCTCGGTGGCCGGCAAGGTGACGTCGCTCGCAGCGTTCGCGGCGCTGAACAGACCTTGGTCAGTGGCGAACCACAGCGCACCGCCGCTGTCCTTGGCGACGCGACGAACGGCGCGCAGGAAGCCGGCGCCGCCGAGCCGCGACTGCGCGCCAGCCTGCGTGCGCATGAAGGCGCCGGCGTCGGTCCCAGCGACGAGCGCGCCGCCGACTTCGTCCAGGCTATGGATCACCACGGGCCCGGCCGGAAATGGCGGCGTCTCGAGCACGAGGGAGGTGAAGCTCGCCGGCGCAGACGCGCGCAAAAAGAGCTGGCTCGCGTCACTCACGACCAGCGTGCGGGGCACGTGCGCGTACGTCGCGGCGACGAGCGGCACGGTCGTCTGCATCGACAAGGTGCCGGTGACGTCGCTGAAGCTCGCGCCCGCGTTGACCGATTCGAACAGGCGAAAGCTCTGCGACGGGGCGCTCGCCGCGGTGCCGACGATGAGCGCCGCCGGCTCCCGCGTCGTATCGATCGCGAGCGACACCGGCGCTTCGTCGGTGCCGAGCGCGACCTTGGCCCAACGCTCGCCGAAGTCGGCGCTCTTGTAGACGCCGTCACGCATCGCCGCGAACAGCGCCTCGCTGCCCGGGTCATAGGCGAGCGCGTCGATCGGATACGCCGGCAGCGCCGCACCGAGCGGCGCCGCCGTCGCCAGCGCCGGGTCGAAGGAGAACAAGCCGCGCCTTTCGACCGACGCGAAGACGTGGCCGCCGTCGACGCTCAACCCCTCGACGCGCTCGTCCGCCGCCGCCGGCTGCGCGATCGTCGCCGTCCAGCTGGTGTCGTTCGTCAGCTTCGTGAAGACGCGCGAGCGGACGAAGGGCGCCGGCAACGAAACGGCTTCCTCCGTGGCGACGAAGAGCCTGGCCGGCGTGGCGCTCCCGTCGATCGCGATCGCCCGCACGGGCCCGACCGCGCATGGGCCCGGCGCGCACTCCACGTTCGGGAGCCCGGCGCTCACGTCCTCCCACGCGCCGGCGACGGGAGCGAGCGTGCGCCGCCACACGCCCGCGGCGGTCGCCGCGTACAAGGTCTGCGTGTTGCCCTCGACCGCGATGACAAGCGCATTCACGTCGTCGGTGCGCGAGCCGACGAGCGCCCAGGTCGTCGCGGCGCCGGTGCGCGAAAACACGCCGCCGCTCGTCGCGACGAAGATCGTCGCGCCGTTGACGGCGAAGGCGCGCGCGGCCGCCGGCGGGCCCGCGGCGACGATGCCGGCGTCATCCGCGATCCATGTGAGCTTGTTCGCCGCCAGGCGCCGCACCTCGGTCGTCCCTTCGGCGGCGAGCAGCACTTCGTGAACCGCGTTCCGCGCGTCGACGAAGATCGCGCGCATGTTCGCCTGCGCGTCGCCGATCGACGCGAAGTCGGCGCCAGAAGACCCGGCGAGGAGCTCGCGCGCCTGGCCGTCGTCGAACGCAGCGTAGAGCTTCGCCGCGGCGCCGCTCTCGTCGATCGCGAGGCTGCGGCACGGCGAGCGGATCGGCGCCGCCGGCAGATGCGCGAAGCGCTCGCCCTCCGACACGAACGCGCCGTGCTCGGTGACCACGTGCCATGTGCGCGCTGCCGCGTTCCCCGCGGGGACGGCGCACGCGAAGCGGCTGCCGAACGGCGCGCCGCTCGCCAAGAACCACTCGCCGACGAAGCGCACGTTGCCGGCGATGGTCGCGCCGTCCACGCTCGCCGCCAGCGCCTTGCTCTCGGCGACCGAGGAGCGCACGGCGACGCGAAAAACACCCGCGGCGTCGGTGACGCCCGCGGGAGCCGCGGCCACGCCGCTGCCGCCCGGCGCGACGAGCGTGTTGCCGGCGCCGGCGATCGTGAGGCTGACGTTGGCGCCCGCGACGGGGTTGTTCGCCGCGTCGCGCAGCGTGACCGAGATCGTCGCTTCGTGCGCTCCGCCCGCGCGCTGCAGCGGCGGCGTCGCGACGAGCGTGGAGCGCGCCACCGCCACAGGCCCGGCGACGAAGCTCAATGCCGTCGAGCCGAGCGCGCCCTGCTGCACGCGAACGCCGAGCATCTTCGCCTCGGCTTTCGTCGAGCGCAGCGCCACCTGGGCGATCCCTTCGGCGTCGCTCTCGACGTCGTCGGGCGTGATGACGTTGCCGGTGCCGGACAAGGTCACGGTGATCGGTACGCCAACGGCGGGCGTACCGATCGGCGTCAGCAGCGCGATCGTCACGAGGATCGCGTCGGCCCCGTCGGCGGTCGCGCTTTGCCGATCGAACGCGAACGAAGACGCGAGCACATCGACGAGCGCCGAGCCGGACGGCGTGCCCGTGCCCGAGGGATCGTTGCCGTTGCCGTTGCCGCTCAGGCCGCCGTTTTCCGACTGTGAGGGCGAGCGGAAAGCGCCGCTGCAACCGGCGACGGCGCCGGCGGCGGTGACCAGCAGCCAAAGGACCACGTTCCTCATTGCGTGCAAGCAGTTTAGCCCCTGCACGACTTTTGTGCGAGCATGCCATCCTCCTTGCAGGCCGCTCGACGAAGCTCCTTGGAACGAAAGGAGCTTCGCATGTCTCACACCTTGGAAATGGACGCTGCGCCGGAGGTTCGCCTCCGAGCGTTGCCGGCCCACTTCGGCCTCGCGGCGCTCGGGCACCTCGCGTTTGGCGCGACGGCCGCGATCGGGCTCGGCCCGAAGGCGATGGCGTCGACCACCGTCGTCACGCCGCTCGCGCTGCTCGTGGCGATCGTCTCGCTGCTGCCGCTCTTCTACATCACGCTCACGCTGCGCGGCGGTGCACCCGCGCTCGCGGCCGTCGTGCGCGCGAGCCTCGTCGGGTGGCGCGACTGCGGGCTCATCATGCTCGGCGCGTTTCCGGCGGCCTGGTTTTTGGCGTCGAGCTTCGTCGATCATGCGACGGGCGGGCTCTTCGTCGCTGCGGAAGCGTTTCTCTGCGCGCGCCTCGCGCTCTCGTCCTTTCATCGCAACGTCTTCTCCGGCGCGGCTCGCACGCTCATCGGCCGCGCTGCCTTCATCGCCTGGGGCGCGCTGATCATGATGATGACGGTGCAGCTCTGCCACGCTTGGGTGATCGTATGACGACTGCAGCGCTCAACTCTCTGGATCAACTCCTGCGCGCACCCGGCGACTTCATGCGCGCGCTCGACGGCCGCGGCCATCAACGCGTCGCCACACGCACCGCGTTCGTCACCATCCTCGTCTGCGGCGCGATCTTCGGCGGCGCCGTCGGCTTCTACCGCGGCGGTCTGCAGACCTTGTACGCCGCCGTGAAGTTTCCAGCGGTGCTCTTGCTGACGGTGGCGCTGGTGACGCCGCTGCTCAGCGCGATCAAGGTCGCCCTCGGCTCGACGCTCGAGCTCGCCAAGGACACGGCGCTCCTGCTTTCAGCCGTCGCGATGAGCAGCGTGATCATGGCCGCCGCGTCGCCGCTCATCGTGCTCGCGTACAGCTACGCCATCGCCTATCACGAGGCCGTCTTGATGGTCGTCGGCTGCGGCCTCGCGGGTGGGCTCGGCGGCGTGTTCTGCGTGTTCAAGGGCCTCGAGCGCTTCGACTACGGTCAGAAAGCGACCGTGATCTTCACGATGCTCGTCGCGTTCATGCTCGTCGGGACGCAGCTGGCGTGGACGGCGCGGCCCTTCCTGCTGCGCCCGAAGGCCGAGGCGCCGGTGTTCTTCCGCGCGACCGAGGGCAGCTTCCTCGAATCGGTCACGACCAGCATCCGTTCGTCGCAAGGGGATTATCGGATCGACTCGGAATGACGCGAGGTCACCATGCTGCTCGTCCCCCTCCTTTATATGGGCTTCGGCCTCTTCTATTTGATGCTGCGCGTGCGCGCCGGCGACCCGCGCAGCAAAGACGTGGTCGAAGCGGCGATCATCGTCCTCTTCTGGCCGATGCACGTGATCTCCGCTGACGCGCCGGTCGGCTATCCCGAAGACGACCCCGTCGCGCGGCTCGAGCACTGGCTGCGCGCGCTGCCCGGCGCCGGACCCCTCCGCGACCGCCTGCTCGACGCGCGAGCGTGGGCAACGATGGCGCTCGCCCGCGGCACGCCAGCGGCCGAGGTCGCGCGCGTGCTGCGGCCGATGTTCGCCGAGTGCGAGGCCGCGGAAACACCTTGTGATCCGCCCCCTTGATGGCCATCGTGTCCGGGGTGTATCGCACCGGGACAATGGCCTTTTCAAAAGACGTCCTCGACCTCGATCACGACAAAGAAATCGCGAGGATCAGCGAGTGGCTGCGCGCGCAAGTCATGGGCACGCTGAAGAAGCGCGGCCTCGTCGTCGGTCTCTCCGGCGGCATCGACAGCTCGGTCGTCGCGGCGCTCGCGGTCAAAGCGTTCGGTAAAGACAAAGTGTTCGGCATCTTCATGCCGGAGCGTCACTCGAGCGACGACTCCTTGCACCTCGGCAAAGCCTTGGCGCAGGCGCTCGGCATCGAGGCGATCACCGAAGTCATCTCGCCCGCGCTCGAAGGCGCCGGCTGCTACACGCGCCAGACCGAGGCGATCCGCACCGTGTTTCCGGAGTACGGCGACGGATGGAAGTGCAAGATCACGCTGCCGTCGATCTTGGAGAGCGATCGCCTGAACGTCTTTCAGCTCACCGTGCAGTCACCGGCGGGCGAGCAGAAGACGAGCCGTATGCCGCTGCCGGCGTACCTGCAGATCGTCGCGGCCACGAACTTCAAGCAGCGCGTGCGCAAGATGATGGAGTACTACCACGCCGATCGCTTGAACTACGCCGTCTCCGGCACGCCGAACCGGCTCGAGTACGATCAGGGCTTCTTCGTGAAGCAAGGCGACGGCGCCGCCGACATCAAGCCGATCGCGCACTTGTACAAGACGCAGGTCTACGCGCTCGCGAAAACGCTCGGCGTGCCGGCCGAGATCTGCAAGCGCCCGCCGACGACCGACACCTACTCGATGCCGCAGACGCAGGAGGAGTTCTACTTCGCCCTGCCCTACGATCGCATGGACCTTTGCCTCTACGCGCTCAACCACAACGTGGCGGCCAAGGACGTGGCGCCGATCGTCGGCATCACCGAAGCGCAAGTCGAGCGCGTCTTCAAAGACATCCACAGCAAGCGCCGCTCGACGGCGTATCAGCATGCGCATCCCTTGCTCATCGAGCCCGTCCTTCAATAATCGAAAGCCTGCGCCCGCTGCAGGCCCGAGGTACAACCCCACCATGAGCTTCGCACCGCCTCCGGATCTGCACTCGTTGGCCACGCCGCTCCTGCACGACTACGTCGAGCACGCGGCGCAAAAGCTCGCCAGCAAGGTCGCGCTCGTCGTCAAGAAGGAGCGCGTCACCTACGAACAGCTGAACCAGCAAGCGAACGCCATCGCCCACGCGCTCGTGCAAGCCGGCGTACAGCGGGGCGATCGCGTCGTCGTGTTCGCGGACAACACTGTGGAGACGGTCGTCTCGTTTTGGGCCACGCTGAAGGCGAACGCGATCATCAGCATCGTCAACCCGCTGACCAAGGCCGACAAGCTCGCCTACGTCCTCAACGACTGCCGCGCGAAGGTGATGATCACCGACATGCACTTGGCGGCCATCGTCGACGAGGCGGCGCCGAAGACGACGCACTTGTCGCGGGTGATTGTCTCGGGCGCGTTGGACAAGGCGCGCCTCTCGAACACGAAGAATGTCGTCGCCTGGAGCGAGGCGCTGCAGCACGAGACGAAGGCGCCGCCGAAGCGGCAATGCCTCGACATCGATCTCGCGGCGATCATTTATACGAGCGGCAGCACCGGCGATCCGAAGGGCGTCATGCTCACGCACCGCAACATGCTGACCGCGTGCGCGTCGATCTCGACGTACTTGGAGCTGAAGGAGGACGAGATCATCCTCGGCATCCTGCCGCTCGCGTTCGACTACGGCCTCTATCAGATGATCATGTGCTTCCGAATGGGCGGGCGCCTCGTGCTCGAGCGCTCGTTCGCGTTTCCGGCGGCGGTCCTGAAGCTGATGGCCGAAGAGAAGGTGACGGGCTTCCCCGGCGTGCCGACGATCTACGCGATCCTGGCCGAGATGAAGAACCTGAAGGACTTCGATCTCTCGACGATCCGCTACGTGACGAACACCGCGGCGGCCTTGCCGGTGAAGCACATCACCATGCTGCGCGAGCTGTTCCCGCAGGCGCGCGTGTATTCCATGTACGGCCTCACCGAGTGCAAGCGCTGCACGTACCTTCCGTACAAAGACATCGACAGGAAGCCGACGAGCGTCGGCATCGCCATCCCGAACACCGAGCTGTGGATCGTCGACGAGAACGGCAACAAGGTGGGCCCAGACACGGTCGGCCAGCTGGTGATCCGCGGCGCCACGGTGATGAAGGGCTACTGGGAGAAGCCGGAGCAGACCGCCGAGAAGCTGAAGCCCGGCCCGATCCCCGGCGAGCAAGTCTTGTACACCGGCGACTTCTGCAAGCTCGACGACGAGGGATATCTCTACTTCGTCGGCCGCATGGACGACATCATCAAGTCGCGCGGTGAGAAGGTGGCGCCGAAGGAGGTCGAAGCGGCGATCTTCAACATCAAGGGCGTCAAAGAGTGCGCCGTCATCGGCGTCGCCGACGAGATCCTCGGCCAAGCGGTGAAGGCGTTCGTCGTCCTCGAGCAAGGCGTGCAGATGACGGACAAAGACATCATCAAAGAGTGCCAAAAGCGGCTCGAGAACTTCATGGTGCCGAAGCACGTCGAGTTCATCGCTGAATTGCCGAAGACGACGACCGGCAAGATCAAGAAGACGGGTTTGAAATGAGCGCGCAGCCGGACGTGCTTGGCGTATTCAAGCGCGGGACGCAGACCTTCATGGGCGTCGAGCTCTTCGCTGCCGAGGGTGCGTTGGTGCCGCGTGAAGAGACCGAGATCCTCGGCAACGAAGCGGCCGCGCTCTTGGCGAAGATTCCAGGCGAGCCGCGCTTCATCGATCTCTGCACCGGCTCCGGCAACCTCGCCTGCGGCATCGCGTCGAAGGTGAAGAACGCGCGTGGCTGGGCGGCGGATCTCACCGAGCCGTGCGCGGCGCTCGCGCAAAAGAACGTGGAGAAGCTCGGCCTATCCGCGCGCGTGACGGTGAAGCGCGGCGACTTGCTCGCGCCCCTGGACGGCGAAGGCTTGCACGGCACGATCGACATGATCGTCTGCAACCCGCCGTACATCTCGACCGGCAAGCTCGAGAAGGAGCGCGCCGATCTGCTCACCACCGAGCCGCGCGAAGCCTTCGACGGCGGGCCCTACGGCCTGTCGATCCACCAACGGGTGATCAAAGAAGCGCTGCCCTACTTGAAGAGCGGCGGCTACTTGATGTTCGAGTTCGGGCTCGGCCAGGAACGACAAATGAAGGCGCTCTTCGATCGCGGCAAGGCGTATCGCGATCTGCGCTTCTTGAACGACGCTGCATCCGCGCCGCGCGCCTGCGTCGCCATAAAGATCTGAGAGAGGAACCCCCGTGGAGATCAAAGACAAAGTCCGCCAGTTCATCACGACGAACTTCTACGTGTCCGATCCGAAGGCGCTCGTCGACTCGGCGTCGCTGCTCGACGCGGGCATCGTCGACTCGACCGGCGTGCTCGAGGTGATCACCTTCCTCGAGACGGAGTTCGGCTTCGAAGTGGCCGACACCGAGATGGTGCCGGAGAACCTCGACGCGGTGGATCACATCGTCGCGTACGTGA
This sequence comes from Deltaproteobacteria bacterium, assembly GCA_020848545.1. Taxonomy (GTDB): domain Bacteria; phylum Myxococcota; class JADLHZ01; order JADLHZ01; family JADLHZ01; genus JADLHZ01. The sequence goes on from JADLHZ010000142.1 coordinate 42,780, forward strand.
AACGAAAAACGGGGAAGTAACCCGCCATGTGTGGCATCGCCGGCATCGTCAACCTGAGCGCCGACAAGGAACCGGTGACGATCGATCAACTCGGGCGCATGGCCGGAGCGATCGAGCACCGTGGGCCCGACGAGTTCGGCGTCTACCGTGACGCGCACGCCGGCCTCGCGCACGCGCGGCTGTCGATCATCGATCTCGCCACGGGCCAGCAGCCCTTGTGCGACGAAGACGACGCCCTGTGGATCGTCTTCAACGGCGAGATCTTCAACTACGTGGAGCTGCGCGAAGAGCTCGTGGCGATGGGCCGGCCGTTCAAGACGAAGAGCGACACCGAGGTCATCGTGCAGGCGTGGAAGGCCTGGGGCGAGGCCGCGTTCGAGCGCTTCAACGGGCAGTGGGCGGTGGCGCTCTGGGACAGCAAGGCGAAGCGCTTGATCCTCACGCGCGATCGGCTCGGCGTGCGGCCTTTGTATTACGCCGAGCACGACGGCCGCGTGATCTTCGGCAGCGAGGTGAAGTCGTTCTTCGCCGGCGTCCCCACCCTGCCGCGCGCGTTGGATCCCGTCGGCATCGATCAGACGTTCACCTTCTGGACGGTGGTGCCGCCGCAGACCGTGTTCCAAGGCATCAAGGAGCTCGAGCCTGGCCACACGCGCATCTACGAGCATGGAAAACCGGTGCGCGACACCGCGTACTGGACGCCGAAGTATCCGGACGGATCGAAAGACCGCTTCGAGGGTTCTTTGGAGGAAGCGACCGTCGCGTTGAAGGACGCGTTGGACAAAGCGACGCACCTGCGGATGGTGCGCGCCGACGTTCCCGTCGGCAGCTACTTGAGTGGCGGCCTCGATTCCTCGCTCGTCGCGGCGCTCGCGAAGAACGCCAAGGGCAGCGGCTTTCAGACCTTCTCACTGCGCTTCGCCGACGCCGAGTACGACGAGACGAAATATCAGCGCGCGATGGCGACGCGGCTCGGCACCGATCACCACGAGATCGTCGTGTCGCGCAAAGACATCGCCGACGTGTTCCCGAAGGTCATCCGCCACACAGAGCGGCCGATCCTGCGGACGGCGCCGGCGCCGCTGATGATGCTCTCGGGCCTGGTGAAGAAGCACGGCATCAAAGTGGTGCTCACCGGCGAAGGCGCCGACGAGATGCTCGCCGGCTACGATCTCTTTCGCGAAGCGAAGGTGCGGCGCTTCTGGGCGAAGCACCAGACGTCGACGTGGCGGCCGCGGCTGCTCGAGCGCCTCTATCCGTACATGGCGCGCTCGCCGGTGGCGCAGCAGGCGCTGACGCGGCAGTTCTTCGGCCGCGGCCTCGAGCGCGCGAAGGATCCCGGTTTTTCGCACGAGCCACGCTGGCACGGCACGGCCGCGTTGAAGCGCTTGTTCTCCGCTGAGCTGCGCGCGGCGGTCGGCGAGCGCGACGCGGTGAAGGAATTTCTCGCCACGCTGCCGCCGGAGTTTCCGCGCTGGCCGTTCTTGGCGCAGGATCAATACATCGAAGTGCGGACGCTGCTCTCGGGTTATCTGCTCTCGTCGCAGGGCGATCGCATGCTGATGGCGAGCTCGGTCGAAGGGCGCTTCCCCTTCCTCGACAAGAACGTCATCGCGCTCTCGAACAGCTTGCCGCCGTCGTACAAGCTGCGCGTGCTCGACGAGAAGCACATCTTGAAGCGCGTCGCGAAGGGCCTGATCACCGACGAGATCTTGCAGCGATCGAAGCAGCCGTATCGCGCGCCGGATGCGTTGTCGTTCGTCGGCCCGGATCGCCCAGAGTGGACGAACGAAGTGATGAAGGAGTCGGCGCTGAAAGATGCAGGCCTCTTCGATCCCAAGGCCGCGCTGCAGCTCTGGAACAAGTGCTTGACGCGCAAAGACGACTCGCAGTTCTCGAACAGCGACAACATGGCCGTCGTCGGTATCTTGTCGGCGCAGATCCTGTTCGGCGAGCTCGTCGCCAAAGAACCGTCGGTCTCGATTCCGATGCTGAAGACGAAGATCGATCGCCTCGCCTGAGCTGCAAACGCCGCCTTCGGCCTGATCCACCCGTCCTCGCTCCTCGCTTGTGCGGCGTGGCTCCGCCACGCCTCCGCGTTCGTCGCTGTGGGCGGGCGCCTCAGGCTCGAAATCGACGTTTTCGCCCCAAGAAAAGGCTATGACAACTTCAATGTTCGGAATGGGTGTGAAGCTCGCGCTGCTCGCGACGATCGCGTTCGTCGCGCAGCTCATCGCGCTGCTCTCGACGCCCGAGCCCATCGGCTTCGACGGCTACTACTACGTGGTGCAAGCCGAGACGTGGCTCGCGACCGGCCACCTGCACGCGCCGGACGCGAGCTGGGTGCTGCGCTTCATCGCGATCGTCGCGTGGCTGGCGAAGGGCGCGATCGTCGGCACGAAGATCGCCGCCGCGCTGCTCGCCGCGCTGACCGTTCCCGCCGCTGCCTTCTGCGCGTCGGCTGCGTCACCGACGCGCGACCGGCACGCGGCGATCATCATCGCTGCAGGGTGGGCCACGCTCTCGCCGGCGATCGCGCACCTCGCTGGCGAGTATCCGAAGAACCTCGGCGCTGTGCCCCCGTTGCTCTTTTGCGCCGGCGCGATCCTCGCGTGCGCCCGCGATCGCCGGTGGATTCTCCCCGCGATCGTCGCCGCTGCGATCGCCGCCACCGCGCACAAGACTGCCGCCGTCTTCGTCGCGCTCATTGCCCTCGAGATCGCGCTCGTGCGCCTGCGCCGCGCTTGGATCGCGATCGCCGCCGGTGCGCTCGTATTCGCGATTGCGTCTGCGCTCGCCGCGAATCTCTTGCACCCGAGCGACCTCGCGCGCGTCACCAGCCAACTCGATCCCTCGCTGTGGCCGCCGCCGCCCTTTCGCTACTTCGTCGCGCGCCCGGTGACGTTCGTCGAAGCGATCGAGCTGTGCTTGCCGTGGTTGGCGCTCGTCTTCGCCGCAGTCTGCGCGCTGCGCCGCCAGCAACCGCCGCCGTTCGTCCTCGTCGCGCTCGCGGCGGTGCTGCCGATCTGGAGGACCGACGCGGTCGACCTCGGCTTTCGTGTGGCGCTCTTTTCGCCCATGCTCATCGCGCCGCTGCTGATCGCCACGCAGCGCGCGCGGCCGTTCTTCGTGAACCTCGCGCCCTTTGCCGCGGTGCTCGCGCTGCCGATCGCGCTCGCGGTGCGCGGCGACGACGTGACGCCACCCAACGCCACCTATCGCAAGGTGATCGCGGCGATCCCGCGGCCCTTGCCCGAGCTGCTGATCGTCCACACCGGCTTCAACTTCCTCTACCACCACGAGACCGGTCACGAGGCGATGGCCTGGGCGCCCGAACCAGACCTCGACGCGACCCACATTTTTCGCCTGGTCCACGGCGTTCGCCCGAACGAGTGGAGCGCGTATCTGCCCGCCGGCGCACCGCCGCCGGTGTCCTTACCTGCCGGGTATTCGTATTGGCGCGAGGATCACTACCAGGGCTTCGTCGCCCACGTGCACGACAACAGCGAGCTCGAAGAGCGCTTGCAGAATGAGCGGAACCCGCACGCGGTGCGCCCGCAGTTCTTGCAGCGAAATCACCGTTGAAACCCGAGGATTCCTCGTTCTTGGGATAATGAGATGCGATCGACGAACCCCTCCAAACACGCTAGACTTTCCTCTGTGCGTCTGTCCCGCGCCGCCCTGACATTTCCGTTGCTGCTCAGCGCGTCGCTCACCAGCTGTCTCGACTTTTCGCCGCCGCTGTTCAGCGACCCGCCGCTGCTCAGCGTGCCGACGGTGCGAGCCACGGCGCCCGCCGACTCGGCGACGGCCGTCGTGATCAATGCCACGCTGACGATCGTCTTCTCGCAAGCGATGGACACCGGGCGCGTGGAGCTGACGGTGACCCCGGTGGCGGCGCTCGGTCTCGCGACGTGGTCGCAAGACGACGAGCGCGCCGACCTCGCGTTCACGGCGCAGCTTGCCTACGCGACGACGTACGCCGTGACCGTCACGGGGCGGGACGCTGCCGGGACGCCGCTCGCACCCTACACCTTCTCGTTCACCACGCGTGACGCGCCGAGCGTGGCCATCGCGATGCCGTCGGCCACGCAAAGCTCGCTGACGACACCGTCGACGCCGCTCGCCACCGGCACCGATCAAGCGCTCGTCACCTTCCGCTGCCGCGACACGAACGGCGACGCCTGCATGTCGGGGATCGCCGTCGCGATCACGTCGACTGACGGCGCCGACGTGATCTTGCCGGCGAGCGGCATCACGAACAGCAGCGGGGATTTCGCGTTCACGATCACGTCGACACACCCGGGCGGGCGCACGATCACCGCCTCGTTCGCCGGCCTCGTCGTGACGATGCCGCTGGCGTTCTCCGTCGGCCCACCCGCGCAGCTCGTTTTCACCGCCTCGCCGATGGGCGGCGCGGCGACGCTCGACGTGCTCAGCACGGTGACGGTGGAGCTGCGCGACGCCGGAGGAAACAAGACGAACGTCAACGGCGCCGCAGTCACACTCGGGCTGAACACGCCGGGCACGCTCGGCGGTGCGACGACGCAGGGGAGCGTCAACGGCGTCGCCACCTTCGACGACCTGACCGTCGATCGCGCCCACGCGGCGCACACGCTGCAGGCGATCTCGGGAGGAACGCCGTCCGCGGTCAGCGCGAGCTTCGATCTCGTGGCGTGGCGGCGCTCGACGAACACCTTTCGCAGCGACCAGGGCTTCAGCAGGATCGCGTGGCAGCCGAGCAGCACGACGCTGTACGCGTCGTCATCCGGACGCGTGTTTCGCAGCGACGACGAAGGCGTGTCGTTCGTCTCGCGTTCGACCGGCCTACCCGGCGGCGCCATCTGCGCGCTCGCGATGGAAGCCGGGTCGACGAGCATCGTCTACGCCGGCACGATGACCGCGGGCCTGTGGAAGACGACGGACGGCGGGCAAAATTGGAGCTCGGTTGGCGGGTTCGGCACGAACGTGGTTTGCGCGATCGTCTCGCCGGCCCCGAATGTGGTCGTCGTCGGCGCCGGCGCAATGATCGGCGGCTTTGGCTCCGGCGCGCACAAGAGCGTCGACGGCGGCGCGATCTTCACGCCGGGGACCGGCACCATCTCGACCCGCACCGTGCAAGACATCGCGACCAACGACGGCGTCACCTACTACGCCGCGACGCTCGGCGGCGGCATCTACAAGAGCACCGACAGCGGCGGCGCCTGGGTGACCGTGAACCTCGGCCTCGGCTCGCTGAATCAGAAGCGCGTCGCCGTGCATCCGACGCTTGCGGACACCGTCTACTGCGCGAGTGACGACGGCCAATTCGCGAAGTCGACGAACGGCGGCACCGGCTGGTCGGCGATGACCAACGACAACATGAGCGGCGTCTCCCGTATCCGTACCAGCGCGTCAGCGGTGTGGATCGCCGGAGACGGCGTCGCGCGCGCCACGCATGCGGTCACGGTGTTCAGCGCGAAGTCGACCGATCTCTACGACGCCGGGGACATGAGCGATCTCGCCGAGATGCCAGGAAACGAAGCGAAGATCTTCGCCCTCACCTCGAGCGTCCTCGAGCGCTCGACCAACGCCGGCACGACTTGGGTGCCGATCGCCTCTCCCGAGCTCGATGCCGGCCTGCTCAAAGTCCACGCGTACCGAAACGGCGGCACCGACATGCTGATCGTGCACTCGCTCGGCAACATTCGGCGCAGCATGACCGGCTTCGACGGGCCGTGGTTGTCGATGAACCTCGCCATCCCGGGGTTCATCTATAGTCTCGCTGGCGCGACGACGGCGCCCTGGATCACCGGGCCGACGGGCGCGCTCAAGTGGGACGAAGCGGCGACGCCCAACAAGTTCGTCACCGCCACGAGCGCCGAGCCGCTCGATCGCATCACCTATGACGGCATGAGCGAGTTCGTCGCGTCGGCGTCGAGCACGAACAAGGTGGCGTTCGCCAACGCGACCGGCTCGTCGTTCACCACAATCGCCAACAACCCGCCGGCGGCGGACGGCATCGCCGCGCGCGGCAACGACTACGTGGCGTGGAGCTCGACGGCGATCTATCGCCACCTCAACGGAGGCGCGTCGACAGCGTGGACGACGGAGCTCTCCGGCGCGGCCAACATCAAGGAGGTGGTGTTCGCCAGCAACTCGGTCTTGTACGCAGCCGCCGGGGTGAGCGGCGTCTGGGTCTCGGTCGACACCGGCGACAGTTGGACGCTGCGCGCGAACGGCCTCGGCGGCCACAACATCGCGCACGTCGTCGCGAACGCCTCGAGCCCAAGCGTGGCGTACGCAGCCACGGACGACTCCGCGGGCATCTACAAGACTGACGACAGCGGTCTCAATTGGCGACCGATCAACACGGGCATCGGCCTCAGTCGTATTTCGTCGCTCGCGATCGACACGCTCTCGGCCAACATCCTTTACGCCGTCGTGTATACGAGCGGTCAGGTGACGCCGGGGCTCTATCGCTCTCGTTCCGGCGGAGAATAGGTCGCTCGCGCGACCAACTTTTCACGGCGAGCGAGCGCGTGCCGTCGCCACGGTGACGACGGGCTTCTTCATCGTGCCGCCGACGAGCGCGTCGAGCTCGCTCAAGGCGTCCCAGAACTTCTCGCTGCCGACGATGCCTTCTCGCTGCACGTTCTTCACGAGCGCCGCCACCGCGTCACGCACCGGCTCGAGCGCCGCGACCGCCGCCGCCCGCGGATCGGGATTGACGAGCGCATCCGACAGCGCGTTCTCACGTCGAGCTCGATCAGCCAGCGCTTGCAGCAGGTATTGCTTGGTGGACATAGACCGCCACCTTAACTGAACATTCGTTCAGAGATCAAATTTTCGATCGGCGCGCTACTTCGCGACGAAGAAGTCGTTGAACACCGGCCCCGAGATGAACACGATCTTCTCCTTCGCCAAGCCCGCCCGGCCACGTTCGTTGCCGCACGCGAGAAACGCCTCGCCGCCCGGCGCCTTCCACGTCTCGACGAGCGCAGCGTAGGCGGCGTCGCTCATCGATGCGAAATCGTAGAGCTTGTGCTTGCCGCCGATGATGCCGACGGTCTCCTTCTTCGAGCTCTTACCGTAGGCGCGAAAGGTCGCGCGCGAGAGGTACTGCTTGGCATAGAGATCGAAGACGAGGGCGCCATCCTTTGCCGCGCTCTTTTCGGGGGACGGCACCCACGCGCCTTCGATCACGCGTTTCACCGAGCGCTCGGTCGTGGCGTCGACGGCCTCGTCTTCGGTGAAGTCGGCGATGAACGACGCGTTGCTGCGCAGCTTCAGCGAGCCGCTGTTGGCCGAGCACATGGTGGTGAGCGGCGCGTCGAGCACGGCGTTCGCGGGCGTCGCTTTGTGCGCGGCGATGAACTGCTTCTGCTTCTCTTCGCGATAGCTCGACGCCGGCATGAACGGCCCGGTCGCGTCGAAGAAGCGCAGCTCGCTCAGCACGAGGTCTTTGTACTTCTTGCCCGGGTACACGGCGTCGACGGTGATCTTGAGCGTCTTCCCTACGATCGGCGGATCGAGCGCGAGCTTCTGCGGCCCGCTCTTGTCGGCGAGCTGTAGCGTGATTTGCCCCCCGTCGCCGCTCACCGTCACCGTCTTCGCGCGCGCGTTCTTCGCGAAGTGATCGTCCGAGCGTTGATAGCCGTTCCACACTTCCACCGCGCTCACGGTCTGCGCGGCGTCGAAGCGCACGGTGACGCTCTCCTTCTCGCCGCTCGACGGAGCGCCCTCGGCCCAGCCGAAGTCGAGGCGTCCGTCGAAGAGGAAGCTCGGATGAAATGCTTCGGCCGGCGCGAGCGTGCTCGACGCGTCGAACGAGGCCGCGACCGTGCGCGGCGGCGCCACCGCGAGCGCAGCGCCGCCTTGGGTGAAGCGCACTTCGCCGACGCAGAAGCTGTCCGACATGATCTGCAGGAACACGGTGCGCACCGGCTGATCGCCGCACGACGCTTCGAGCACCTTGGTGCCAGCCGCCGTGCGATACGAGCCGTCGCAGTAGACGAGCGCGCTGCCGCCGCCTTGGCACGGCGTGATCGCAACCTTGTCGATCTTCGTCGGCTCTTCGAACGCGAAGGTGACGCCCTCCTTCGTCGCGCGGCCCGGCGGCTGCCAACCCTTCGTGTCGTCGCCGTCGAGCACGCGTTCGACGCCGGCGCCCGAGGTGGCGACGAGCCCCCGCAGGCGCACGGGATCGGCGGCAGCGCTCAACGTCCACAAGGTGAAGGCAAAGAAGCAGCAGGTGCGTGTCATGAAGCGGCCTCGAGCAGAGCAGTTGGCGGATCGATCGCCGGCTCATAGCAGAGCCGCGCAGAGTTTTCGCAGAGCAGCGCGACGGCGATCGTCCGGCCCTCGCCATCGAGCGTGGCCCGTTCGAGGCGGTTGAAGCGCCACCACGCGTCGCCAACGCGCTCGATGCGGGCGTCGCGCTCGACCAGCGCGTAGCGATGCGCAGGCAGCTCAGCGCCCGTCACCGCGCCACGCAAGCGGCCGGCGTTCACCGAGAACGCGAGCGAGACAGCGAACGCATGCGGATTCTTCAGCACGAGATCGCGCAGCGGAAACAACACTGTCGCCCCGGCGCCGAAGGGCACGTCGCGCCCGTCGTCGGGAAAGAGATCGAAGGAGTGCCGGTGTCGCTCGACGACGTCGAGGCCGGCGTGCACCGCGAGCCAGTAGAGCAGGTTCGACGCTTGGCAAACGCCGCCGCCGACGCCGAGATCGAGCGCGCCGTTTCTGAGCTCGGGCCCGGCACGAAAGCCGCGCGACGCCAGCGGCGGCCCGATCGTGCGGTGCCACGAAAAGGTGCCGCCGGCTGGGATGACGATGCCGTCGAGCAGACCTGAGACGCGCGCCACGTTGTGCTCTTTGGCGCGCTGCACGGCCTCGGCGTAGACGGCCTTCTCGCGTCTGAGCGGCGAGGCGCGCTCGCAGATCGTGTGTTCGAAGCCGCCGGCGATGCGCGGCGGCGGCGCGCGGAAGAACCAGGCGATCGTCGCAGGGATGCGGCGAAGCGCGAGGCGAAGCGAGACTGGAAGGAACGCACGCAGCGACATCGAGGCGGCGAGACTAGTGGAAGGTCGAGGCGGGCACAACAAAGTGCACGAGGAGCGACGGCCCTCGTGCACCTGTCTTCGTGGCGCGCTGTGCACTATAGATCGCCCCCGCCATGCGCTCGCTGCTCCCCTTCGCGCTCTTCTCTGTCCTCCTTTGCGTGCTGCCGCCGACGCAGATCTTGGGCTACGAGGCGTCGTACGCGACGGCGATCTTCTTCGCGGTGCTCGGCGGCCCGCTGCTGCTCCGCGCGGGCCTGCGAACGATCGCGATCGCGCTGGCGTTGCCGGCCGTGGCGCTGACGCTGAACGCGTTCTTCGTGAAGAACTGCAACTTCGGCGAGGGCTACACTTGGTACGCCGTGCACGCGCTGCCGCAAGCGCTCTTTGCGATCGTCCTCGTCCGCGCTTTGATCGACGTCTTCGGCCGCACGCGCGGGCTCGTGCTCTACGTGATCTTCCTCGTGGTGTGCGCGCTTTTGACGATCGCCTCGCCGATCGTCGGCCCGTCGATGCGCGTCTATTCGGTGCCGTTCGGCTTCTTCGCCGGCAGCCTCTACGACGAAGCGCTGCCGATTCCTCGCGCGCTCTACTGGCACCAGCTGATGACGCTGCTCTACGCGTCGGCGCTGTGGCTTTGGCGATTCGCCGGGCCGCATCCGACGCACACCCGACTCGCGGCATTGTGCTTCGTGAGCGCCCTCGGAATACAGCTTGGTGGGAGCCGGTTAGGGTTCGATGTGCGCCCCGACGACCTCCGCGCTGCGCTGCCGCGAACGGTGCTCACCGAGCACCTCATGCTCCACTTCGCGCCGGGCGGGGCGATCGAGAAGCGCATCGGCGAAGTGTGGCCGGAGGCCGAACGCACGGCTCAGACGATCGCGCAGAAGATCGCCGGCGACGATTCCGCGCTCGCCGAACGCCTGCGCCAAGAGCCGACCGACGTGTGGATCTACGAATCGCTCGACGAGAAGGAGCGGCTGCTCGGCGCCAAGTACACGCAGTTCGCGCGCCCGTGGAAACGCGAGGTGCACGTGCTCGCGCAGGACACACAGATGCGATCGCTCGGGCATGAGCTCGTCCACGCGTTCGCGCGGGTGTGGGCGGTGTCGCTGCTGCAAGTCCCCGCCAAAGCGTGGCTCATGCCGAACATGGGGCTCGTTGAAGGGCTGGCCGTCGCGCTCGCGAACGACGAAGACTCCGTGCTCTTCGAGAGTATGGCGGCGCTGAAAAAGCTCGGGAAGCTGCCTGACCTGCGCGCGCTGCTCGGCGCCGGCTTCTACGCCGACTCGAGCGCGCGCGCCTACACGGCGACCGGGGCGTTCGTCGCGTGGCTCATCGAGACGCGCGGGATCGCGCTCGTGCGAAGCGCTTACGCCCTCGGCGCTTTGGATGCCGCGATCGAGGAGCCGATGGACCGCGTGCTCGCGGAGTACGACGCGTTCCTCGCGGCCACACCGGTCGACGATCTGACCGCGCGCGCCTACGCCGACCAGTTCAAGGAGCGTCCGTTGTACAAGCGCGTCTGCGGCCGGGACTTCGCGCGCCGCCGCGCCGACGCGGTGCGCCTCGCGGACGCCGGCCGCCTCGACGACGCCGAAGCGATCTACGACGCGATGGGCAAAGACGATCCGGGCGATAGCTCGATCGCGCTCTCGAAGCTGGAGCTCGATCGGCGGCGCGCGCCTTTTTCTGCGGCCGCCGCCCTTCGCTTCGAAGCGGGCGCGCGCGCGGCGATCGCCGCCAAAGAGATCTCGGAGCCGCAACGCGTGCGCTACTTCGATGCGCTCGCCGTCAAGCTCGCCGCCCGCGGCGCGATCGCGGAGGCTGACCTTGCGCTGAAGGAAGCTCAAGCCCTCGCCACCCGCAGTGAAGACGTGCGGCGCTTGGCGATCGAGCGCGCGCTGCTCAGCCGCGACGACGCCGCCGAGGTGATCGTGGCGCTCGACGCAGGCACCGACGCGACGCGCGCGTTGGCGGCGCTCGAAGAAGCGTTTCATCGTACGCCCTTCGATCCGCTGATCGCGTACCTTTTGGCGCGGCGCTTCGCGATCGGCGGCGACGTCACGCGCGCGTACCGCTACGGTTTGGTCGCCGCGGACGAGGAGGAGGCGCTGCCCGAGCCGGTGCGCTTCGAGCTTCGGCGCTTGCTCCTCGACTGGGCGGTGCGCCTGCGGATCGCGAGCGACTATGCGCCGCACTGCAGCGCACTCCACCGCCTGGCCAAGACACCGTTGGAACGCCGCACCACGGCCGAATCTTTGGAGCGCTCGCGCTTTTATGAGCAACATCAGACATGGTAGGGCCCGCCGCATGAGCAGACTGTTCGTTCTAATGTTCGTTTTTTCATACATCGTGGCCTGCGCGCCGTCGATGATCCCGGGCACCCGCGTCGAAGACACCAAAGAGAACCGCACGGTGCTCAGCGTGCTCGGCGCCTACAAGATGGCCGTCGAGAACCGTGACATCAACGCCGTGCTCGCGCTGTGCAGCGAGCGCTACTACGAAGACAACGCCAACAACGATCCGAGCGACGACTACGGCTACAAGGACCTCGCGACGAAGGTGCTGCCAGACACCTTCAACCGTCTGAAGGAAGTGCGCCTCGATCTCGAGATCAAGGGCGTGAAGGTGGAGAAGAAGAAGGCGTATGCCGACATCCGCTTTCAGTTCCAAGCGAAGATGGCGCTCCCGGCCGGCGAGAAATGGCACGCCGATACCGAGATCAACCGCATCGAGTTCGAGGATGAGAACGGCGTGTGGAAGATCGTGCGCGGGCTCTAGCCAGGCGCTGCGATACGGAAAGACATTTTATCGCATCGCCGATCTGATTGTTTCAGTCCACGTCCGGCAACCAACCGTCGAGCTCGAAGAGCTCCGCGGGATCGAAGTAGTACCCCCACAGCTTCGCTGAAAAATGCAGGTGCGGCCCGGTGACGCGGCCCGTGCGGCCGATCGTCCCAATCTTCTGCCCCGCGAACACGTGATCACCGCTCTTCGCGTCGATCTTCGTCATGTGGAAGTACGTCGTGAACAAGCCGAGGCCGTGGCTGATGAACACCGAGTTACCGGAGAAGTAGAGATCTTCGGCGAGGACGACGGTGCCGTCCGCAGCGGCGACGATCGGCTCCCCCACCTCGCCGTCGAAGTCGGTGCCGAGGTGGCGCGTGTGCTTCTCTTTGTTGATGATGCGCAGGGCACCAAAGAGGCTCGTATATAAAGGAGGCCGCGGCAGCACGAAGGGCAAGGTGAACTGCTGCAGCGAGCACATGGGCGCCTCGAGCCCGCCGTCGAACATGCCGGCGGCGAACGCGCGATCGATGTTGACGCGATCGCGCTTGATCCGCTCCTGCTCGCTCGGCGGCGGCGACGCGAACTTCTTCGCCACTTTGATCTCGCTCTTCGGGTACGGGACGTCCTCGACGCGCAAGCGCAGCGGGGCGCAGCCTCCGCCGACGCAGGCGCCGATGACTTGCTCGCCCGCGGTCCACTCGAGCGGCACCGCCCACAACGCGAAGCGTCGTTCACGCGCGTCGCGACCAGCGAGCGTCTGCACCCGCACGCGGCGGCCGCCAAAGTCGAGGTAGGCGAGGTCGCAGCCGAGATCCATGACGACGCCGAGGCGGCCGGGCAGCACGGGCTGGCGCACGAGCAAGACACCGGCGTCGCCGCAGGTGACGGCCGGCTCCCACGCGTAGACCGGCATCGACGCCGACGCTGCGAAGTAGTCGGTGGCCGCAGCAGTCGCCGGGGCAAGGACGATCGCGGCGACGAGCAGCACCTTACGCGCTGGCACGCGTCGTCCCGGCCGGCGCTTGCTCCGGCGGCTTCACCGGCTGCACCAGGCGTAGCTTCGTCTCGGACACCGTGAGCTCGATCGCGTGGCCGCTCACGAACTCGATCGGATCGGCCTCGATGCCGTCGCCGAACGCGAGCCCCTCCTCCGGCATGTCGCTCGCGAGCGTCAGCTTCTCTCCGGCGGGGATCAAGCCCTTCGTCACATCGGTGCCCGTCGCCACGCTCGGCCACGCTTCGCGCACGAAGAACACCAAGCGATCGTCCTCGGGCTGCGGCAAGGGTGGCGCTTCCTTCAGCGGCGTCGCGATCGATCGCGTCCAGCCGGTGCAACCCGTGCCGCTCGCGATGATGACGCCCGACGACGAGTGGCGCTCCTGCTTCGCGCCGAAGCTGATGCGATAGCGCGACGATTGGTGCGTGCGATGGCCGATGTAGATCTCGTTGAGCGCGAGCAGCTTCTGGCCGTCCTCGCGCGTCGCCTCAACCATCGTCCGCGCCTGCACGAAGAAGCGATCCTTCACGCCGCCGTCGGCGTACGCCAGCAAGTCGGTGAAGCGCTCGGGCGGGTGCGGCACGAGCACGCCTTCGTAGAACGACGGGTCCGGGTTGACGCCGATCGCGAGCTGGCCGCGCAGATACTTCGCGGCGTTGGCGACGAGCCCGTCTTGGCCGACGAAGACGACGATGTCGTCCGGCGCGAAGAGGAAGCGATCCAAGTGCACGCGATCGACGCGCGTCTGCCGGCGGTTCACCGGGAGCTGCCGCTGCACGGTGTGGAGCGCCGTTTCGAAGCGCTCGTGCGCGAGCTCGTAGTCTTTCATCTTCTGGCCGCGGCTCTCGAGGTAAAACGCGGCCTGCGTGTGCGTGCCCCAGCGCTCGAGCAAGAGCTCGAACGGCGTCTTGCGCGTCACCATGACGACGCGTGCCTGTGACGACGGATCGGCCAAGGGTCAGCTCTGCTTGCGCAGAAGGTCGCCGAAGAGCTCGGCCGCGAGATCCGGCGTGACGTTCAAGTGGCCGATCGTCTGCAGCTTGTGCGCGAGCTCCATCAACGCGAGGCCGCTGAGCACGTGGCGCGGGCTGTCGCCGTAGAGCTTGGCGCGCTCTTTCTCGAGGGCGCCTTGCGTCTCGCCGACGGTGCGCATCGACTCGGCCTGGCCTTTGGCGCGCACCTTGTCGTTCTCGGCCGCGGTGCGCGCTGTCAGCAAGTTGCGCTCGGCCTCGGCTTCCGCGGTGATCCGCGCCGCTTGCGCCGCCGTCTTCGCCGCCAGCGCCTGGTTCTGGCCTTGCTGCGTGATCAGCACCTCATTGCGCTTGGCGAGCTCGATCTGCGTGTGCAGCTCGTTCTCTTTGATCGCGCGCTCCTTCTCGACCGCGACCGCGCGGCGCGAAAACGTGGCCTCGTCGGCGCGCTGTTGAATCAGCTCCCGCGTCGGCGTCTGCAGCGCCTTCTCGAGCTCGGCCGTCGCGCGCACGCTGAGCACGCGCACGGTGCCGATGGTCATGCCCATCTTCTTGATCCCGGGATCCGTGTCGAGCACAGCGACGATCGCGTCGCGGATCGGATCGGCGCCCACGGTCACGGCCTCTTCGATCGTGGCGGTGCCCAGGTATTTTCGGGTGGCGCCGGTCGCCAGGCGCGAGAGGAAGCTCTGCACCTTTTCGATCGGCGGTTGCACGTAGGCGCCGGTGTTCGGATCGATCGTGAAGTTGATCGCGTCGGCGGCGGCGGCCGGCTCACTGAAGCGGTAGGTGATGACGCCTTGCACGGTGGCGAGCTGAAAGTCCTTCGTCGGCTCCGTGATCGCGAAGATGACGTCGTTCTCTTGCAACGGGATCTCGGCGATGCCCGCGACGAGCGGATCGAAGAAGTACGCGAGGCCGCGGCCTTGCCGGCGCAGCTTGCCCTTCGCGTAGTGCATGATGAAGGTGTTGGGATCGGCGCGGAGGTGTCGGAGAAAACCGAAGCGTGAGATGGTCGCCATGTGCGGCCGACTTAGCACAAGTGGTGCCGCCCTCAAGTGTAGAGGCAGCGGACGAGCTCGCGAGGCTCTTCGTGCTCGACTGGGCACCTTCACGCTTACCGCGCGAACGCGCCGCCGCCGACTACGCGCGAGCCCTCTCTCTGACGCCGGTGATCGTCGAGGCGGAGCTCGTGCAAGATCTGCGCGCTGCCTTCGATGAGCGCGAGATCGTGGTCTTCGCGGTGACCATCTCTGCGCCCTGCCGAAGCCCCGTTCGTGACTCGCCAGGTCCTTACGGCAGCCGCACTTCGAGGACGCTGTTCTCGAACGCATCGGCGAGGAAGATCGTGCCGAAGAAGTCGATCGCGATCGCCATGCCGCCGTTCAAAAAGCCAGGCAGCGGCCCCGGCGTGACGCGCCGGACCGTGCCTGACCCGGCGAGCGTCTCGATCGCACACAGCGCGTCGTTCGGATGCGTCACGCGGCGCAAGCGAAAACCCTCGGTGACATACACGGCGCCCTCGAAGACGGCGAGCCCAGCGGGCTCCGATCGCATCGACAAGCTGCCACACGCGGGAGACGGAAACGCCGTGCAGTCGCATGGTCCGTCGCGCGGCGGCCCGGCTGAGCCGACGACGACCGTGCGCACGACGGTCTGCCCCCCGCCGCCCGTCAGCTCGGTTTCGACGGCGCGCAAACGCGCGCTGCCGGCGTCGTAAACGTAGACCCGATCGATGCTCTCGATCGCGATGGCGCTCGGGGCATCGAAGGTGGCGCAACCGCAGTTGAGCGCGAACGGCTGGCACGCGGCGGTCATCGCGCCGTCAGCCGTTCCCGCAATGGGACATCCGGCGATCGAGATCACTTCACGCGTGGGCAACACACCGCGCAGCATGTTGTTGCCGGTGTCAGCGACGAAGATCATTCCGCTCAAGGGATCGACCGCCACGCCGCGCGGGTCGCGAAAGGTGGCGGCGGTACCGTCGCCATCCTGCACTCCATCGCTGCCGTTCCCAGCCAAGGTGCTGACGACGCCAGTGGTATCGAGGACTCGGATCGCGTGGTTACCCGTGTCGGCCACGACGAGGGCGCCGTCGCCCCGCCGCGCGATCCCCTGCGGCCGCGAGAAACGCGCGAGAGGCAGCGACCCGTTGCGAAACCCCACGCCTGCGCCGGCGACGGTGGCGACGGTCGGCTGATCCGATGCCCGATCGATGCGGCGGATGCGGTGGTTCTCCGTGTCGGCAAGGTAGAATGTGTCGCCTCCGACCCCGACGATCCCGCGCGGACCGAAAAATCGCGCGGCGCCGCCCGCGCCATCCGTGGCCCCGGGGTGCGGCAACGACGCGCCCACGCTCGTGACCGTGCCCTCCATCGTCCCCGCAGTATCGAAGCCGGTGAGAAGGCGCAGTGTGTGGTTGTCCCGATCGGCCACGAACAGCTGGCCGCTCGGGCCGAAAGCGAGCCCGGCTGGACCAGAGTAGCGCGCGCTCATGGCGGCACCGTCGATCGCCCCGTTCTCGTCGCCGCCGGCGAGCGCAACGCCATCTCCCGTGAGCGCCACGACCCCGACGATCCGCGGGTCGACGAGGCAGCCGCTCGGGCACGCGTTCGTGCCGAGCAACGTTCCATCCGGCGCGAACGCGAGCCCAGAAATCTCGTTGCCGACCTCCTTGGCCAACTGGAGCGTGACGAAGGCGTCCGGGTCGCTGCCGATCCGCCTGAGTTGGTTCGAGTTCATGGCGATGACCAGGCTCTGATCGGACGGGTCTTGCGCCATCGCGCCGATCACTCCAAATCGCGCATCGACCCCGCTGACCCCTGTCGGGCCGCCGGTGCCGTTCGGCACATCACCGATCGACCCGGTCGACCCGGCGACGAGCATGATCGAACCCGGGCCCGTCGTGTCCACGCGGTGCACCGATGCCCCACCACCCTTCGCGGCGACGTACACTTCGGTCGGCGAAGCGGCGACGATGGCGCCGGGCTCGCAGAGCCGTGTCGAGGCGAATGGGCCGTTGCCCGTGGTGCAGGAGAGGCGGTTGCAAGCGGTGAGGTTCGTGACCGTTACCGGCCCAGGCCCGAGCGTCACGCGCCGCAAACAATTGTTCGCGGCGTCGGTGACGAGCAAGGTGTCGTCGTCGGCGAGCGCGATCCACTTCGGCGAGGTGAAGCGAGCGGTGCTCAAAGACCCCTGCTGGGGGCCGGCGATGCCAACGATGCCCGCCACGAGGGCGACCGACCCATCCGTGTTGACGCGACGGATGACGTGGTTGTCCGAGTCGGCCACGTAGGCGCGGCCCAGTGAATCCACGGCGACGCCGTACGGAGCCGCGAAGCGCACGTCGGCGCCGCTGCCGTCGGAAAAACCCCGCCCGCCGAGTGCACCAGCGACGACGGCGATCCCGCTCGGGCGGATCGGCACGTCGACCACCGTCTCGTCGGACGCGTCCCCCGCGGCGTTGACGGCACGCACGGCAAGGTGCACGACGCCGCTCGGGCCTGCGGTGAAAGTCGTCGATTGGCCGGTCGTCGCCGCGAGCGTGCCTCCCGACGCAGTCCAAGCATAGCCGACGCCCAAATCAGACGCTTCGACCCGCACGACGTAGCCTGCGCGCAGCGCCGTCACTGCGGGAGGCGCCACGACGATCGGCGCCCGGGGTAGCTCGATCGACGACAGCGACAACACCGCCGGCGCCGACGATTCTCCGAGCGTGTTGGTCGCGACGCAGGTCACCACGACCGGCCCGGGCGCACCCGCTGTGAAAGTCACATTGGTACCGGAAGCGGCGGAGGTGATGATGCCGTTGCCGATCGACCAATGGTACGAGAGTCCCGCCACAGCGTCGGCGATCGCCGCGACATAGCCCGGTCGACCCTCCGTGACGAACGCGCTGGCAAACGAGATCGCAGGTTGCACCGGCGCCGGAACCACCGTCACCGTGGCGATCGCGCTCTTGCCGCCGGCGATCTGCGCGGAGACGCGGTAGACGCCCGGCGCGATCGGCGCGACGTAGCCGCCACTCGCGTCGATGACTCCGCCGCCCGTCTCGAGCACCGCGAACGACGCGAGGGCGCCGTCGGCATCGATGAGCTGCGCCGTGAACGCGACCTCGCCGCCGACCGACACGGTGGCGCTCGCGGGGAAGATGCTCACCGCGCTGCAGTCGCACGCCGTGCTC
This sequence comes from Deltaproteobacteria bacterium, assembly GCA_020848545.1. Classification (GTDB taxonomy): domain Bacteria; phylum Myxococcota; class JADLHZ01; order JADLHZ01; family JADLHZ01; genus JADLHZ01. The sequence continues at coordinate 60,768 of JADLHZ010000142.1, forward strand.
TCGCGCTCCTCATTGCACACGCTGAGCCCCGTGCGACCGCTCGCGCAAACGCACGCCGTCTGCTCGCCGCTCGCGCAGCGGGTGTCCTCGGGGATGGTGACGGCGCCGAAACGACGAATGCAACCCGAGACGGCGCTGATGCACAGCGCGACGATCAAGCAGCGGAGCATCGACCAACGTTACCCGACCGCGCTCGAGCGAACGCCTTTTTCAGCGCTCCGTGGCGCCGATGTCGATGGCGTTTTGCGGACGGAGCTTGCCGAGCAGGTCGACTCGATGCAGGCCAAAGGTACCGAAGCTGCTCGCCGCGTCCACGGCGGCGTCGATGGCCGGTGAGCCGAGAGAGAGCGCGTATCGAGACTTGAATGACCGTCGCGACCACTCGCTCGGGCGCGCGCTGTAGGCCCCCTGTCTCGCTGCCCCAGATCACGATCAACGACACGGCGAAGAAAGCGCTGCAGGACATCTCGCGGATGAGAAAGGACACGCCGCTGTACTTCCACTGTCATCACGGCGGCCGTAGTCAAGCGGCCTTCGCAACCTCACCGCGGCGGCGGAGGCATCAGGAGCAAAGGCAGTGAGAACAACCCGAGGGCGAACGGTGACGCAATGGCGTCGCCATAGTTCGCTGTTCGCGGCGGCAACGCGAGCGAGCCATCGCCCACGTGAAACGCCTCGGCTTCGTAGGGATTCTGCAAATAACCCCCGGGCGCCCAGGCAAAGTACTGCGCGTAAAACGAAAGAAAACCGGCACCTCCGCGTCCGCCGCCACCGGGGCTGCCGGCGATTTGGTCACGGTGGGTGAGCTCATGTGCCCCAGTTTCCGAATTGATGTGCATTTCGGCAATGTGCACAGTGCTGCCAAGCGTCGTGGACGCGCGACCCTCTACCGCCTGGTAGATGCCGCCAGCGCGCCACGTCGTACGTCGAGCAACGTCGGACACGTCGAAACCGGCGTCGCTGGCATGCGCAACGGTCTCGTTGTTCCAGTCGGTAGACAGTCGCAGCGGCGCACCGATCGAGAGATTGACCACGGCAGCCAAGGCGGCGCCGTAACCCGCACCGACGGCGGCGAACGTTCCGAGATCAGAGGTGTGTCCGTTCAGAAGCGCCGCGAGGGTATTGCTGAGCGCGAAGAATCCTGATTCCCAGGCTGTATCGGCGAAGCCATTGGCCACGAGCTCGCTGGTCACCAGACGAGCCCGACCGCCTTCCATGCGGTAGCCGTCATAGAGCATTGGATTTGTGCCAAGCTCACTTCGCGCGAGCGACAACAGCGCCCCGGACAACATGCCCGTGCGGTAGTCCCAAGTGCGGTCGACCGCCCGATTGAGAATCTGCAGCGGCAGGGAGCCGATAGCGCCCAAACAAATCGCTTCGGCTTGTGGCGTACCTACAAGGCAACTGCCGATTTCGGCGCCGGTGAGCGCATCGAGCGCAAGGTCTCCCGGCGAGAAGACGCGCAGGCCGCGGGCTGCGCGCGAAATAGCGCCAATGCCGAGCGCGGTGACCGCGGCTCCGCCAACGGTGAGCGTATCGACGAGGACATCGGCCTCGGGGCTGCTACCCTCGGAGGGGCGTGAAGACGCGCCGTCCGATCCAACGATTGGGCTCGCTCCCGCGCTGGTCAAGAGGGGAGAACCCGAGCCATCCCACTGAAAGACCACGTTGAACATCACGCCTTCGATATCCGCCATGACGGAGTTATCGACCCAGCGATCGACCCAGCGACGCGGCGTGCGCGCACAAACGCCGACTGGTGTCGGTGTTCTTCCGGCAACCGTTTGGAACCTCGTAGCCGTGGAGCCGTTCAAGCAAGGAAGTCGATTCGACCGCTCCGGGTACCGAGGCTCGCGTTCGCAGACGCCCATGTCGAGGCAGCGTGCCCCACGCGATCAGGATCGCCCGAGGCCCCCGCAGTCGGCGCCGCCAAGCGCGCCTGGGTCGAGCACGCTCTTTGCACCTTGGTGATCGAGGAGCACTCCCCCATGGAAATCGACCCTCCGTTCTTCGCGACGGCACTTTTCCGATCGCATCGACGCTTCCATCATAGTGCTTGACGATGCGCGTGCGTTTCGGTCAGGACGCGCGCATGCGCTTTGGCGTCATCTTTCTCTGCGTCCTCGTTGGCTGCGGCGAGCCTGAGCCCGAGCCAGGGCCAGCCCCAGCACCGGTCAGCGAGACACCTGCGCCGGGGCCACAACAGATGCCGCCGGAAGAGACCGTTGAGCCGGCGCCCTCGCCGGCACCGGATCCGCCAAAGCCCGTCGACAAGGCGGCGGCCTGCGCGTCGACCTTCGGCAAAGCGCTGACCGCGCCGTTTGGCCGCCTCGACGGCATCATCGTCGCCGTGTTGAAGCCGAGCGATCAGCAATGCACGCGCCCGAACTCGGATCACGTCATCGTGCAAGTGCGCGCGCAGGCCGCGGTCTATCGCATGGTGGTGAACGTCGAGTCCGATCGCGGCGACGACCGGCGCGTGCGCTTTGCCGAGGTGGCGAAGGCGCTCGCGGCGCCGGCGTGGAGCGAGGGTTGGCATCAGGGCGCCGCCTTCGACTACGTGAAGACGCTCGCGGTGCACTCGACCGACGCGATCTTCCAGCCGCTCGCGATGACGCCGCTCATCGAGGCGGTGCTCGCGCCGCTCGAGGTCGGCGCCAAGATCAGCGTTTACGCGACGACTTCCGGCGGCGACAGCGCGCACAAGGTGCACCGAAACGCGAGCGATCGCGACGGCGCGATCGTCGTCGATCCGACAGGGACGCCGAAGTACCTCTTGTTCCACTTCGTCGAGCAGAGCTTCTAGACGTCTCACGCGACGAGGCAAACGTCGCCGCGCTCCGGCTGCCTGGCGCGCAAGTGGGGGCGCTTGGCGCGGGAGGGTGTCCGTTGACACCCGCCGCCCCCTCACGCTCTGAGACCGTATGACCTCCAAGGCTCGTCCGTTCATCGGTGTCTCCACCACGACCCCGATCGCGATTGTCGTCGACAAGGAGCTGACGCTCGAGCCGATGAACATCATCGCCGAAGACGGCTGCGGCGTTCCGAGCGACGCGCCGGCGCCGCTCGGCAAGACCGTGGCGATCGCGTTCCGACTGTCGAGCGCCAAGCGCAGCATCCACTGCAAAGCGAAGGTCGTCGACGAGATCGCGACGACGCCCGCCGGACTGAAGCTGCAAAAAGAGCTCGGCGACGACGCGTTCACCGACGCGATGCAGCTAAAAGAGAGCGCGACGAGCATCGTCCGCCGCGAGGACCTCGAGCGGATGAAGAAGCAAGCTCAGGCTGCGGCGAGCGCGAAGAAGAAGTCCGGCGGCGCCACCGACAGGACCTTCCCCGTCGCCCAGAGCAAGCGGCCGCCGGCCGGGTTCTGCCTCGAGTTCGTGGGGCTCGGCAAAGACGACGCCGCGCTCATCCAAGCGCACATCCGCGCCTCACGCGAGCTCGAAGCGAAGCTCGCCGTCGGCAACGTGCAAGCCTCCGCCGATCGCAAGATGGGCTTGTTGTTCGACGATCCCGATCTCAGCGACAAAGCGAACAACTGGTGAAAAAAGGTCCCAGGGACCTATTTTCTGTCCAGAAGTTGGACACTCAGGGCGTCGTGATCGCGAGATCGTCGACGTACAGCGACGAGGTCTCGGTGGCGCCGAGCGTCGCGTTGATGGTCACGGTGACCGAGGTCGAGCCTGCCGGGATCGCCACGCTCGAGTGGCGCAGCATGTTGTAGTTCGACCCGGTCAGAGCTTCGCCTTGCACCGTGCTGCCGCCGCTGAACGTGAGGTCCATGCGGACGAACGAGCTTGCGTCGCTGTAGGTCGCCGCGGCGAAGATCTGCGCGCTCAGAGTGCCGGTCGCGCTCAGCGGAAACGTCTTCGAGAGCGTCGTCGTCGCTGCCGCGGTGCCGCCGCTCCACGACGCGTTCCACAAGGTCGCGTGGTTGAAGCTCGGGTTCACGAGCCAGTCGCCGCCGCTTTCGGTCCACCCAGTCGGCTGATTCGTGGCGTCGTAGCTCGAGAAGTTGTCGCTCGCGATCGCCGTCACCGTCGCGGCCGCCGGCGCATAGCTCAGCGAGAGGTTGTCGTAGCGAACGCTCGCAGTCTCGCTCGCCGAGATCATCGCCATCGGCGCGATCGCGATGCGCCGCGCTTGTTCGGGGATCGCCATCTCGGCGAGCACTTCGGCACGCGTGTTCGGCCTGTGCAACGGCCACCCTTCAACGATCTTCAGCGCGGTGCCGGCGCTGTCGAAGAAGTACACGACCAGCGTCGCGACGCTGTCGTGCTGCGTGAAGAGCGTCGTGTCCATCGCCGCCGCCGCGCTCGCGGAAGAGCCCGGGAGCGGGCAAATCGGGATGAACCAGAACATGCCGGTGACGGCGGGTTTGTTCACGCTCGGCACCCAAACCGACGCTGCTTGGCCGTCTGTCGTCCAATCACCGCCAAAGTCGCCGCCGCCGTCGGTGCCAGGCCACGCGGGATCATTTGGCTGCGCCGTTGCCATGTTCTTCGTGAGCAAGGTGGCGGCCGTCGTCATGGCCGGCACAGTGCACGGGTTCGTGTTGGTGATCGTCACTGGGCTCGAACCGGCGGCGGGACCCGTCGTGCCGTTGCCGAGCACGATCGTTCCGCCAGCGCCGTCGTCGGGATCGAAGCCCTGCACCGTGATGCTCCCAGCGCCGACGTTTTGATTGCGGAAGCCGACGAAGTCGTCGATCGATGTCGCAACGTGGGCAATGAACGAGATCTGTGCGTTCGCTGCGGACGGGATCGTGATCGTCGCGGTTTGGCCCACGTTGAGCGCATTCACCAGGAACGCGTTCGTGCCGAGCGTAAGGCCGAGCGCGTTCGCCAACGTCGTCGCGTTCCCGACCGAAGGGCTGCTCGCGAAGGTGTAGTTGCGCACGGCGGTCGAGGCGACCTGGCCGACGGTGAACACCGGCGAGAACGTCAACAACCCCTGGGTCCAGTTGCTGTTCGACGTGTTCCTGATCGTGATCCTGACGGCCGTATTGGCAGCCGTCGCGAGGGCAAACTGAATCACCGGATCGCCCGCGTCGCCCGGGATGAACGCTTCGACTTCCATGTTCGGTTGCGGCGCATTCGCTTCGCACGCTGCGAGCGTGAAGATCGCGATACACAGTGCTTTCGACGTTCGCATCGGCAACACCTCCGCTACCTGGAAGGTTACTCGACGGCCTCGTTTTTCGCTCATCGCAGAGGGCCGATGGCGCGCACATCCGCACACAGTGTCAGCGTGCGGGCTTCAACGTCCCTGCCCGCCAACGCTTCAAGAGATCGATGAGGCGTTGGTAGTCTTGCGCGTCGTTGGACCAATCGCGCGCCACCAGCGGAATCAGGGGGTGATCGACCGCGTCGGGGCCGTCGCGCCAGTGGCTCGCCTTTTCGATCGCGCCGAAGTCGTCGGGCTTCTCCGCGAGCTTGCCCAGGCGCTCGACGCCGAACTCCTTGAGCTCGTTGAGCAGCTTGTGATGCGCCGCTGTGAGCCTTCCTTCCGGCGCCCTTTGCACGACGTCGCGCTCGGCGGTGCGCGTCCGCTCGATCACCTCGCGGGCGACGGCAGCGACGAAGTCGCGTGGCTGGGGCTCGATCTTCGCGAGCGTTGGGACGGGCACCGCGTTGGCAGCACTCCACATCGCCGCGTCTCTCAAGATCGCGCCCCCGATCTGCGCGCGCACGATGCCGCCGCGTTGGCGGAGGTCTTCGGCGAGCGTGATCAGCGCGACGACCGCGGGATCTTCGCCCGACTTCGCCGCCAAGAGCACGAGCTCGGCGACCTTGGCGAGATCCGGCAGATCCTTCGCCATGGCGGCTTCTGCGATCACGCTCTTCGGATCGGCGTCGACGAGCGCGCGCTCCATGTCGGCGACGCTGGCGCGCAAAGCCTTCGGCCACCCGAGCTTGCGCTTCTCTGGCTGTTCCGGCCACGTGTCGCCTACGAACTTTTCGACCTCCGGCGCGTCGAGCCCGGAACGGCGCGCAACGCTGAGCACCCGCACGACCGCGGCCCACTCGCCTTCGGTCACCGGATACGCCGCGACGAGCGCGCGCCAAGCCTCGTTCGGATCGGGAGGCTTCTGCGCCGGTGTACATGGCGCGAGGACGAGCGCGAGTGCGATGAAGAGACGCATCTCTGCTTCGCTAGCGGGGTTCGCTTCAGAGGTGAAGCCCGAAGCGTCTGAACGAGGTCCCGGCGCGGGTGTTCATGAGTGACGGTGCAATGGCTGGACCGCGCGCCGGGCTCATGAAAGATTCCGGTGCATGCGCTTCGTGCCGTTCGTGCTCGTTCTTCTCTCTGCGTGCGACATGTTCACCTCAGCGCCGGTGCGGCCATGCACGCAGCGCTCGGCGTGCTGCAAGGTCTGCGACAAGGGCAACGCGTGCGGTGACAGCTGCGTCGCCGAGGGCAACGCGTGCTCGAAGGCTCGGGGCTGCGCGTGCGACGTGGAAGAAGTGTGCAAGTAGGGAAATGGTGCCCAGGGGCGGAATTGAACCGCCGACACGTGGATTTTCAGGCCCAGCGTTTCTGTGGCCGAAACCCCTGAAAATAAAGGCCCGGAAGCGATCCACGGAACGCGCTGCCCCACATTTGCCCCAGCATGACGAATTTCCGCCCCTTCGCGCTGTAGCTGCCGGCACGAAGCCACGGGGGCGCCGATGATCCCCGGGCTGTCCATCGAGCTGCGATGTGTTATCTTCCACAGAGATGAACGAGATCATTTTCATCATCGAGCAGGCCCCGGAGGGAGGCTTCACGGCGCGCGCCCTGTCGGCGTCGATCGTCACCGAAGCCGACGACATGGCCTCGCTTCACCAGCAGATTCGCGACGCCGTCGCCTGCCACTTCGAGCCCGAGAAGAAGCCGAAGCTCATCCGCCTGCACTTCGTCCGCGAAGAAGTCATCGCCGCCTAAACGATGCCACCACGCCTACCGCGCGATCTGAGTGGTACCGACTTGGCGCGTCTTCTCCGGCGCTACGGTTACGAGTCGACGAGACAGACCGGAAGCCACATCCGCCTCACGACGACGACGGGCGGCGAGCATCACCTGACCATTCCCGCGCACGCCTCGCTCCGCGTCGGCACGTTGTCAGCGATCCTCGGCGCGGTGGCCGAGCATCTGAAGAAGACACGCGACGAAGTGCTCGAAGAGCTTTTCGCGTAGCGCCGCTCAAAGCCGTCGCCGCTGACCCGACGCCACGCGGGTGGCGCCGATGATCCGCCTACTCGGACTCGATCCCGGCTTCGCTGCCATCGGCTGGGCCGTCGTCGAAACGGATCCCGATGCGGGCGATCGCCTCGTTGCCGCTGGCGTCGTGCGCACGAAGAAGGCGAAGCCGAAGCAAAGCGTGTCGGCGTCGATCGACAACTTCCGTCGCGCTCAAGAAATCGGCCGTGCACTTGGCGCACTCGCTCTCGATCATCGGGTCGACGTCGTGTGCGCGGAGGCGATGAGCTTCCCGCGTAGTAGTTCGGTCGCCGCGAAGATGGCCATGTGTTGGGGTGTGCTCGCGCAGCTCTGCCAGGTGTTGCGCGTGCGCGTCGTGCAAGCGTCTCCGCAAGAGATCAAGCGCGCACTCACCGGACGCACGAACGCGACGAAGGACGACGTCGGAGCAGCTGTCTCGCTGCGCTTCCCTGACTGCGTCGGCATCGTCGGCCCGCTGCCGCGAGGTCTAGACGAGCACGCATACGACGCCGTTGGCGCCGCCGTAGCGTGCATGCAGAGAGGCGAGGTGCGCGCGCTCGAAGACTCCGCACCACTCCCGCCGGCCGGAATGTCTACCGAGGGTACCCATCAAAAGGGGGCAGAAGGTGGGGCCGCGGTGGAAACGCCTAGCGAGGGTAACCAGCAAAACCGACAAAAGGTGGCGGCCTATGCCTGAGAGCAGGCCGAAACAGGCGCTCGTGCACGCGCCGGTCAGGACAGGCGAAGGACGATTCGCGCCAGGTCAGACGGGCAACGCCGGCGGCCGCCCGGCGATCGTCGCCGAGGTGCGCGAGCTCGCGCAGAGCTACTGCGCCGACGCAATCGCGACGCTGCACCGACTCATGACGACGTCAGATGACGAACGCGTGCAGGTTGCTGCCGCCATGGCGCTGCTCGACCGCGGAATTGGCAGGCCAGTCCAGGCAGTGCAGGTGACGAACAACGCGACCGAAGTCGGCGAACGCGAGCGGCTCGACCTCTCGAAGCTGCCGCCTGACGAGTTTCAGCAGATGCGCGCTCTGATGATGAAATGCCGCGCGAATTCTGACCAGACGACGGCGTGAGATACCGGCGCCGAAGCTGCGGGCGAGTTCGTTTCAAAGCTCCATTGTCTCTATCGCCCTATACAGCTTCAAAATCTCAGGCTTGAGACGGTTGCACAGATGTTTCGCGAAGCCGGCGTCGGATCCATGACGAGTGAGGACCCGCGCGATCATCGTGTCCATGTCGTCGATCGCCAGCTGTTCTTTTGGAAGCAGAGCACACTTATACGTGGCGCTGAGCTTCTTCTTTCCGTGGTCCCACTTCTTTAGGTAGCCGCTTTGGACCAGATGAGCAGCTCGCTGCCGCATGAAGTCGATAAACAACAGCTCATCCCGGTCGAGCGCGTCGTGAATGCTTTTCGCTGCGCGAATCGCCGCGCGCCCGCCTTGGGAAACGGGATGCCCGTCGAGCCAGTCGGCCTCGAACGTCTTGAGCGCGCGAGGCAGCTCATCGATCACCCCGGACAAGCGCACGTAGAATAGCTCGCGCGATTGCCAGGACTGCTTGTTTTCATTCGTGTCGTACATCTGTTTCGCCAGCCACGCGAGCTGTCGAATCCAATCGCCGATTCGCCGGTACTTCGCGTCGTTCTTTCTCCAGCCGTCCTTCATGTACTCGCGGTATTCAGGCGTCGCTTTGCCCCACGCCTTCTTCATCGCGCGAACATAGGGGTCCCGAAGGTCTGCGCCTTCGAAAGGATCTGCTTTTGGCTTCATTTCAGCGTTCCATGCGCATGCATTCGAGCGCCAAGCGGTCGATGATTTCGTTCGCTCGCCGGTAGCAAGCTGACTCTTCCGCCGCATCGAGCGGCCGGCACAGATGATCGGCCATCTGCACAGTGCCGCGCCAGCGCCCTTTGCACTCGGCAACATCCGCGTTTGAACAGCCGATGTTTTCGAAAAACGCCATGCAGAAAAGAACGACGCCGGACGCTGCGCTTCTACTCATGTCGCGAACCCTTTGCCTCTGATGATGAAAGCGCCAGCTACTGGCGCGTATCGCGGTAGAACTGCAAGAACGGCGGGAAAGCGGACATCGGCAACGGCTCCTTGTCGGGCACCACGTACAGAAAGCGCGCGTCGTTCCCGCACGATTCGACGGCGACGGGGCGCTTTCCTGTAACGCTCTTCGGCAGGTTACGAGTCCGGATCGCTTCGCGGATCGCCTCGCGATCGTTCCATGGTCCGTTCCGCATGCTCCCTCCATTTGGCGGATCCGCAGGCTGCGCCCGAGCACGAGCGCCGTCAACGATAAAGAGCGCTACCGATTCACGGCGTGAACGAGGGCCGCGACGATGTTGCGAATCTCGGGCGCCAGCCGATCGTCTGAACCGGAAACCACGCGGCTTTCCCGCGCGCGCACTTGCATGGTCTTCACATGCAGGACCGACAGGTTGAGGTTCATCGAGCCACCGAGCTGGCCGAGTTCACCGTACAGCACGAATTCCACGCCGAGCGCCGCGCCCAACTCGGCCATGCAGGACACGCTGTCACAGCCAAGCGCGTCCTTCTTGCGTTCAAGGCTCAACGCCGCGTCGATGTCGCTTTCGCCCAGCGCCGACAAGCCGGAGACTTTCGACAGCGCCGTGAGAATGAGGCCAGTGACGAGCCTCGACGTGCCTTGAGTTACGCCATTCGCTGGCCGCAGCGTCGTCGCGAGCATGCGCCGCTCGGCGCCCATCCAAGCGGGCATCGCGCCGCTCATGTCGTACGCAGAGCTCGCAGAAACAGCGGCTGGTGGCGTGACCGCGACGACGTCTTGGCGCGCGTTCTGTCGCATCGCTTCTTGCGTCCAAGTGCGGCCGAAAAGTCGCCTGCACTCTTTGTTCTGCGGATTCTCGCGGCAATACGCAGCGTACTGTTGTCGCTGTTGATCTGCGTAGGCGGCGCGCTCGGCCTGCGACGGCTCGGGTGCACACGCGACTAGAATGAGTGCCAGTGCGCCAACTCGCATCGCTCCCCCTCGAAGTGCCCCGATGGTGTACCACAAACGCGTTACACTGCCGGCTACGCGCGCGCCTTCAATGCCTTCGCGATCTCGTCCGACGACATGATCAGAAAGCTCGGGTCAGCCTCCAGCGCCGCCAAGCCAATGCGCATCGCGCGTGTAACGACGCCGGTGTGCGACGCGAACTCCGGCACGCGCGACACGATGGCATCAACACGCGCGCCGTCGTCGGGCGTGAGCTTCACGAGCAGCGTCCGCGGCTTTGTGGCGGTCTTCCGTATTTTCGGCTTCACGCGGCCCCTTTACACAAGAGGCGCTGGATTGTCGCCTTGCCGATCGGCGTGCCCTTGCGGCTCTGCACGCCTTCGGTCGCGAGCGCCGCGACGATGCCGCGAATGCTGACACCGCCGGCACGGAGCGCGCGCGCTCGTTCGATAACGGCCTGCTCTGCGTCGTCTCGTTCGAGCGTCTTGCCGTCCGCTGCGACGTGATAGCCAAAACGCACGGTGCCGGTCCGTTCGCCGCGGGCTTTCTTCATCGCCAGGGCAGCACGGGTGCGTGAGCGGATGAGCGCGCGCTCGTATTGGGCGAAGACGTCGATGATCCCGCGCATCATCATCGAGGCCGGATCGTTCGCATCGTCACCACCCTCTCCGGCGGCCGACAGGACCCGTGCGCCTGCTTTCTCGGCCAGCGCTTCGATCATCGCTGCTTTGACGACGTCGCGCGCGAGCCGATCGCGCTTCGCGACCACCAGCACGCCGGCTTGCGCGTCTTCGAGCGCGTCAATCGCGGCCATCAGTGCCGGCCGGTCATCGAGCTCGGCGCCGCCGCTGACGCCGCGATCCTCATGCCATGCAGCAATCGTTACACCGCTCTGCGCCGCCCACTTCTGGATCGCCTCTCGTTGAGCCTCGGGACCAAGCTCCTGCTTCGAGGTCGAAACGCGGAGGTAAGCGACGGCGACTTTGGGATTCGAGGTGATCGCTTTTTTCATGTGGATGGTTTAGCATGCCTTAGCATGTCTTCGAAGCACAAACGTACTCCAAACCACGCCTGACGAATACGACGGCATGACGAAGCTTTTGCAGGACTTCACCGCGGCGAAGCAGGCGCGTGTTTGGAACGTCGGCGGCGATGGAAAGGAATTCGGCGCAACCGAGGCGTTTGGGTCGGACATGCCGCGCTCGCCGCGCGACGACGAAGGCCGGTTGATCGCCGGTCCTGGCGCGCGCGTCGTGCCGCTCGACGAGGAAGCGTTGCGCGGACGTTACACGGCCGGCAAGCCGGTCCGGCGCGTGCCGATTGAGCCGAGGCAGACAAAGCCCAGGCGCGAAAGATTCTCGGTCGTCATGCCGGCGGCGGCACCGATTCGGCCGCGCAAGCACGCGCTTGGCTGAAGGCGAACCCAGATCACCCGCTCGCCGAGGACGTGCGCAGGAAGCTCGAAAGCCGCGGTGCGGAATGACTGCGGCCGAAATGTGCAAAGAGATCGACGAAGCGATCGTCAGATCGCCGCTCGTACAGCTCGCCTTCACCGCCACGCACACACGGGGACGTGCGCTCGCCGGCCTGACGATCGTGATCTCGAGCAACGGCGCCCTCGCCAACGAGCTCGAGATCGCTGCGGCGTCCGGCGCCAAACGGATCGATCGTCGCCAGTGTGACCGACGAGACGCGGACGGCCATCTTCGCGGACGACAAGCTCGTCAACACGGTGCTGCCGGAGATCGCCGACGTCGGTCTAAAGGAGGCGCCGTTCTTCCGCATCGTCTGCGGCACCGGGCCGCGTGGTGTCGTGTGGATCGTGCCGATCGAAGCGACACCGGCCGAGGTGCTGCAATGACGACTGTCGGTTGACGATTCGACCGTGACTATGTCCTGACAGCAAAAAGCCCGGCGCGGTTCGTGGCCGCCCGGGCAATGACGGAAGGGGTTGGCTCCCGTGGCACGAACCATACAGAAGAAGCATCGCGCCGAGAAGACAGATTCAAAACGACATGACGTCGAAGATCTCGGACACCTATCGAAACGCTTCTATTCCGCTTCACGTGCGAGCCGCGATCCATCCGGATTGCCGTTCGCCCGGACGCTGCGTGCGCTTGCCTACGCTCGTCACGTCGACAATGAGGACACACGAACGCTGCTGATGGCGTTCAATCGCATTGCCGAAATCTTTCTTGCGAACAAGCCGACGAACGAGTGGCCGAAGTTTCGCGGCGGCGACGAACCCGTGGACGTCATCTTTCGCCATGACGTTCCCGGCGCAATGACTCGCGCCCAGTGGGCCGTGAATGCGCGCACACAGGTATCGTCTGCACTCGTCGCGCTCTACCGGAAAAAAGGCGCCGGGAAATACGCGTTCGCCGAGACGGGTGATGCGCCTGCGCTGACTCTGACGAAGATCATCATCAGCACATTCACCTCAGCAATCGCCGCGAACGAGATCGTGCCTGGCGCAAGAGAAAGCGAAACGACGCTCGAGAAATGCTTGCGCGCGGTTGAATCGGATCTGAAGTTGGCGCGCGAGAATGCGCGGCGCTACGACGACAGCGTCAACACCGCCGAGCCAAAATGGGTAGCTCGGAAAAGCCTGCGCGACGAGCTCTCGGAACGACTGATTCGATCCGTGGCGAAGGAACTCGGGATGCCGCGCGCCAGAGCGAAGTCTCTTTTCGACGCCGATCACAAGAAGGCAGAAGGCGGTCGGAAATCACACAGCTGGCGGAAGGGGTCGAAGGCGCTCCGCCAGGCGGAGGCGGTCGCGGCTGGTCCGTAGCCCGGACGCAGACTGTAGCAAATTGACCGGCACCTAGAGCACGGTCAGCACATGAAAACTCACATTGGCGAGCGAATAGCAGCCCTGAGATCAGAACGAGGATTTTCGAAAGCGAAGCTCGCGCGCGATTCGATCATCCACCCAAGCGATATCTCGAAGTTCGAGAACGGCCACGCGCGACCATACCCAGGACAGGTAGAGAGACTGGCCCGCGCGCTCGGCGTCCAGCCGGCGGATCTGCTCGACCCCGAAGGCGGCGCGCAATGATTGAAGACGCCACCACGACCACCACGACCACCACAGCACCGGCGCCCGGCGCGGACCATTCGACGACGATCGGCGCGCAGCGCATGCGCGTGCTGCGCGATGACTTCAAAAGCAGCCGGCGCGTTGCCAGAGCCCTGGCGATCGCCGGTGATCTCGGGCTCTCGCCTGGTTCCGTCACGCTCGTCATCGCACCGAAGCTCGAGCCCGTCATCGCGCAGGTGGTCGGTATCGTGATGCGCTCCGAGACGGATTTTTCTGCCGCCATATGGCCGGACCAGGAAACGATGTGCGTCGTCGTGGAGAACGGCGTGCTCGATCCGTATCTCGCCGACGCTGAGCCAGGGTCTCTGCGGCTGCTGCTCGGGAAGAACGATCAGCTTATGACGCTGTCAGTGCCCTTCGAGCGACGCCAAACCGAGCCGCGGCCGGCGCCGCCGAACTACTCCAGGGCGGCGGTCGACATGTTCGCCGCCGTCGAAGCCCAGGCGTTGCGAGACGGTGCGACCGATGTCGATGCAAACCGCGCCGCGTGGAATTCCATCAAGCACTTCAGCGAGCGGGGTGCGCGGTGACTGCGGCACACGTCCAAGAGCGAGTGGCGAGAAACCGCGCTGCCGCTGCCGTGCTCTTGAGCGAACGAGACCCGACTACCCCTCTCGAAGTATTGGTCGCCGACGTTGCGATTGGTTGCGATCTTGACGTCGCCGACGCGTTGGATCTCCTCCGCGATTTTCATCGTGAAGAATCGTTGGACTGGAACGAGACCCAGACTTCGAGAATGGTCAATCGCGCTGCGACTTGCACGTCCTACAAAGGCAAGAAGCGCGGCTACGCTCTTGATGCGCTACTCTCGCCGCCGCTGCCAGCGACTGCGTCACCCGTTCGCTTGGTGGCGACGGTGAGCAGCGAGAGCGATTGGCCAGAACCGTCCCCGATCCGTGCGCCGCTTCTGCCGGTGCCGGCGTTTGACGCCGCGATGTTGCCGGACGCGTTGCGACCGTGGGTGATGGACATCGCGAAGCGCATGCAGTGCCCGCCGGACTTCCCTGCGATCGGCGCGATGATCGGACTCGCGACGATCGTCGGCCGGCGCGTCACCATCAGGCCGAAGGTCCGCGATGACTGGTCCGTGGTGCCGAACCTGTGGGGCATGATCATCGGTCGGCCCAGCGCGCTCAAATCGCCTGCGCTGAGCGAAGCGTTGAAACCGCTTCATCGGCTCGAAACGCTCTGCAAGGAACGCCACGACGCGAATCAGCGCGAGCACGATAAGGCGACGATGATGCACGAGGCGCGGGTCAAGGCATACCGCGCAGCCGTCGAGAAAGCCGCGAAGAGCGGACAGGAGGTTGCCGACAATCCACCTGACCCGCCCGCGTCCGCTCCGCGCCGTCGACTCGTGAGCATGGACACCACGATCGAAAAGCTCGGCGAACTGCTTCGCGACAACCCGCGCGGCGTGCTCGTGTATCGCGATGAGCTTGCCGGCTGGTTTGCTTCGTTCGAGCGCGACGGGCGAGAAGGCGATCGCGCGTTCTACCTCGAAGCGTGGAACGGTAACGCGCCGTTCCGCTACGACCGCATCGGGCGCGGCACCGTCGACATTGAGGCCGCGTGCGTTTCGATGGTCGGCACGATTCAGCCTGGCGTGCTCACGCGCCACGTGTCCGAGCAGCTGCGAGGCGCCGCGAACGACGGCTTGGCGCAGCGCTTTCAGCTCATGGTTTACCCCGACGATGACCGTGAGTGGTCGTATGTCGACGAGTGGCCGGACGGCGAAGCCAAGAAACGCGCCGCCGAGGCGTTCCAGAAGCTCGACGAAATCGAACTAACGCTGCTCGGCGCCAAGATCGATCCAGACGACGATCGCGCGCGCGTTCTGCACTTCTGCGACGAAGCACAGGCGGTCTTCAAAGACTGGCTCGCCGGCCTGGAAGCGAAGGTCCGCAACGCCGACGAGCACCCGATCATCACAGAGCACCTGGGCAAGTATCGTAGTCTCATGCCGTCGATCGCCGGCCTGATTCACCTGTCGAACGCCGCGGTGGGGCTCACGCCGGCCGGCGACATCGGAGCCGACGCGGCGCGGTCTGCGGTCGAATGGTGCGCGTACCTTGAGGCGCACGCCCGCCGCGTCTACGGGTGCGCACTCTCGCGAAGCGCCAACGCCGCGAGGTTACTCGCCTCGAAGATCCGCAACCGAAAGCTCGGCGACAGGTTCAGGGCGCGCGACGTCTACATCAACGAATGGTCCGGCCTCGCGACGGCCCACGAAGCGAAGAAGGCGATCGACACGCTCGAAGAATTCGGCTGGCTACGCGGTCACGACGCCAAAACGGGCGGGCGGGGGACGATCGAATACGAGATCAACCCGCGCGTCTACCTGACCGACACAGCCGAGGACGACGCACCATGACCTTCTGTCCCCTTTTGTCGGTGACCCTCTCTAGACATTTTGGCCACGGGAGCGCCGTCCATGACTACGAATGAGCAAACGCCCGAGCAGATGTGGACGGTGAAACAATGCGCCGCCTTCCTCAACGTGACGACGTGGTTCGTCTACAAGCATGCCGAGCGCGGGACGCTGCCGGCGCTGCACTTTGGCAGGGCGCTTCGCTTTGACCCTGCGGCCGTAAAGGCGTGGGCCGCGAGCAGCACTGGTGCCAAATGAACGCGCGCATTCTGCCAATCACCGTCTTCGTCAAAGCAGCCGACGTCATGAACGCTCTCGGCTGTTCGCGAGCGACGGCCTACGACCACCTACGTCGCGCAGCTCGGCGACAATCCGGCCAGCGGGGGTTGCTCCGCGTGCCGATTCACGTTTGGGAACAATACATCTCGGAGGTCTTCAAGTGCGACTCAGAAAACGTGCCGGCGTCTGGCACTGCCGCTTCTACAACGCTGACGGCCGGCGCATTGAGCGCTCGACACACGCTCACGATCGCAAAGCTGCCGAGGCGATCGCCAGAGAGTGGGAGCGCAACGCAGCCGATCCGGATCACGCAGCCGCGCACGAAACCACGATCGGCCAAATCTTGAGCACGTCGATCGCGAACATGGATCAGCTCGCCGAGGTTGGCCGCAAGTCGACCGCGACGGCGAACTTTCATCGGGTGAAGGCCGGGCACTGGCTCCGCGTGCTCGAACAAGGTGGCGCCGTCCCCTTCCCCGCTCGCCGACTGCGCGCGCGACATGTCGACGACTACATCGCCACGCGCCGAAGCGAAGGCGCCAGCGAGAACACGATCGCGAAGGAGCTCGTCATCATGCGCTCCGCGCTCAAGCTCGCGCTTCGCCGTGGCCTGTGGCGCGGCATCATTGAGTCGGTGCTGCCGAGTGGATTCGCGCCGAGCTACAAGCCAAGACAGCGCGCGCTTCCGCCCGACGAGCTACAGAAGCTCTTGGCACAACTCACGCCGGACCACGCCGCCCGCGTCGCATTCATCGTCGCCACTTCCGCATGCTGGAGCGAGACAGAACGCGCGCAACGTGTCGACGTCGCGAAGCACGGCAACATGGTTCACATCCGCGGCACGAAACGCACGAGCCGACTGCGCGACGTCCCGATCGTCAGTGCCGAGCAACGCACGCTGTTGCAGTACGCGCTCGACAACGCCGAAGGAAAAGGCGGGATGCTGTTTGCCCCGTGGCAAAACGTTCGCCGGGACCTTGTCGACGCCTGCAAGCGCGCCGAGATCGAGCGCTGCTCACCGAACGACTTGCGCCGCACCTTCGCGCAGTGGATGCGTAAGGCTGGCGTGCCGGCCGAGTACGTCGCGCCTGCGATGGGTCACGCGGACACGCGCATGGTTGAACGCGTCTACGGCAAGCTTCCGGCAAACGTGCTCGGCGAACGCATCGCCGCTTCACTCGGAATCGCTTGCCCCACATTTGCCCCACTGCCCCAGGAAAAGGACGCACTGGCCGGACTCGGCGGAAATCGCAAAGTGAAAAAAGCGCGGGAAAATAAGGATCAAATGGTGCCCAGGGGCGGAATTGAACCGCCGACACGTGGATTTTCAGTCCACTGCTCTACCAACTGAGCTACCTGGGCGCAGGTAGGTCCGACGAGGGCGCCGTTTCTAAGGATCTCGCTACCAAATGTCAATCGGCGCCGCGGGCTTGAGCTTTTCAAAGGGCGTATGACAACAACGCCGCGCGATGAGCGAGTCGAAGCAGAGTGAAGCGCGCACCCACGAACGCCGCGCGCCGCAGGGCCAGGCGCCGCGGGTCATCGCGATCGCAGGGACCATCGGCGCCGGCAAGTCGAGCCTGGTCGATTGGCTGCGCCACGAGTTTCAGATGGTGCCCTTCTTCGAGCCGAACGAAGAGAACCCGTACCTCGCCGACTTCTACGGCGACATGAAGCGGTGGGCGCTGCACTCGCAGCTCTTCTTCTTGGTCCGCCGCTTTCAGATCCATCGCCAAGTCGCCGCCCGCGCCAAGGAGAGCATCCCGCCGATCGTTCAAGACCGCACGATCTACGAGGACGCCGAGATCTTCGCCGCGTACCTTCACGACCAAGGGCACATCGACGATCGCGATTGGCAGATGTATAAGGATCTTTACACGACCTTGCGCGCCGAGATCCGCCCGCCCGATCTCTTGATCTACTTGCGCTGCCCGCTGAAGACGCTGACCAAGCGCATCCAGAAGCGCGGCCGCAGCTTCGAGCAGGCGATCCCGAAGAGCTACTTGGCCTCGCTCGAGCGGCTCTACGACGACTGGTTCGCGCGTTACGATCTGTCGCCGACCCTCGTGCTCGAGACCGATCGCCTGGACTACGTGGAGCACCTCTTCGACCGCCAGGAGCTCATCGGCGCGATCAAGCGCCACCTATGATCCTGCTCGTCGATCACTACGATTCGTACACGCAGAACCTCGCGCACTTGATCGCGCGCGTCACCGGCGCGTTGCCGCACATCGAGCGCTGCGACGCGATCACCGCCGACGCCGTCGCGAAGATGCGACCCGAAGCGATCGTGCTCTCGCCAGGGCCGGGACGACCGGACGTCCCTCGGGACGTCGGCGCGTCGGCGGCCATCGTCGCGCAGCAAGCAACCACGCCAATGTTGGGCGTGTGCCTCGGGCACCAGATCATCGCGCACGTCTACGGCGCGCGAGTCGCACGCGCCGCGCACCCTTTGCACGGGCGGACGTCGCCGATCGCGCACAGCGGCCGGCTCTTCGCCGACTTACCGCGCGACTTCCAGGCGATGCGCTACCACTCCCTCGCGGTGCAAGAGCCGATGCCGAGCGCGCTCATCGTGACAGCGCGCGCGGACGACAGCGAGGTCATGGCCATCGAGCACAGGGCGCGGCCGCACTTCGGCGTGCAGTTCCATCCGGAGTCGATCGCGAGCGAGCACGGCGCCGAGATCCTCGAGCGCTTCTTCCGTATCGCCAACGTGCAGCGGCGCTCGCTGAAGGCGAAGACGCCGCCGCCGCCACGCAAAGCGGAAGGCCAGGTGGCGTCGGCGCCGCTGCGGATCCCTTTTCGTTCGCCCGCCGACGTCTTCGCAGCGCTCTTCGCCGATGCGCCGCATGCGTTCCTGCTCGAGGACGCCGGCCCGGAGCCGCGCTACTCGTTCCTCGGCACGGGATCGCCCGCGCGGCCGAACGCGTTGGCGACGTTGATCACGAATCCTGAGCGCGACGCCGCTTGCGCCGATCTTCCGTTCACCGGTGGGCTGGTCGGCGCCGTCGACTACGAGCGACGCGCGCCGGCGCTGCTCGAAGCGAACGAGGTCCTCGCCTGCGATCACCGGGCGCAGACGTTTCGCGTGTGCGTCACCGCGACATCGCGCGATCGGGCGAGCGTGCGGGCAAAAGAGCTCGCCTCGGCCTGGAGCGAAGCGGTCGAGCGTGCGCGACCGGAGCCTGCGGCGACCGGCGAGAGCCGCGGCGCCTTCCGCTGCGATCGCGCGGCGTACGAGGCCAAGGTAAGAGAGTGCATCTCGCTGATCGCCGCCGGCGAGGCCTACGAGCTGTGCCTGACGAACCGCTTCTCTGGCACCACGTCCTTCACGCCGTGGCAGCTCTACCGCCGCCTCGTCGCGCGGAGCCCGAGCCGCTACGCCGCGTTCCTCCGCGACGGAGCTCGCAGCATCGTTTCATCGTCGCCAGAGCGCCTCCTGCATGTCGACGCGGAGACCCGCATCGCCGAGACGCGACCGATCAAGGGCACGCGACCGCGCGGCGAAAACCCCGCCGCGGATCGCGCGCTCGAAGAAGCGCTGCGCACGAGCGGGAAGGATCGCGCCGAGAACCTGATGATCGTCGACGTCGCGCGCCACGATCTCGGCGGCGTCAGCGTCGCCTCCGGCGTGAGCGTGCCGCGCTTGCTCGAGGTCGAAGCACATCCGACGCTGTTCCAGCTCGTCTCGACGGTGCGCGCCGAGCTCGACGGCGCCGCGCCGGATGCAATCCTCGCCGCGGTGTTTCCGCCGGCCTCGATGACCGGCGCGCCGAAGCTGCGTGCGATCGAGCACCTCGCCACATTGGAAGCAGCGCCGCGCGGCGTGTACTCCGGCGCCCTCGGCTACTTCGATCGCGGCGGCCAGATTGATCTCTCCGTCGTCATCCGCACGCTCGTCTGCGAAGGCGGCGCGTTTAGCTTCGGTGTGGGCGGCGCCGTGCTGCTCGACTCGGATCCCGCCGCCGAGTGGGACGAAACCCTCGTGAAGGCCCGGGCGATGCTCGGCGCGCTGCAACTCGCCAAGCTCGCTTGACGGTGACTGTCAGGGCCGCTTGACGACGCAACGGCGCAGGAACCGGACAAACGCCCGAAGCGATACCTAGTGTGGAGGAGATTCCACATGCCACCACCAATCACCGCTTCGAAACCGCAAGGCGTCACGTACATGCAGCGCGAGGCCGCCCTCGGGATCGCACCGTTGAAGCCGACGCTCGGCATCGGCCAGGTCCACGCAGATCGCAAAGCCGATCACGCGCAGTACATGAACGATCGCCGTGCGCTGATGTTGAAGTACATCCCGGCGACCTACAAGCTCGACAAAGCCGGCAAGCCGACGAGCGCCGAAGCCGTGGCGATCAAGAGACAGATCGACGCGCTCGACGCGAAGATGCTCACGTCGAAGACCACGACCTCGGAAGTGAAGTGCAATCGCCGCGAGGCATGCAAGACGAAGATCGTCAGGACGACCGAAGGCCAGAAGCCCGAGGTCATCGGCTACACGACCGACGCGTTCACGACTGCCGGCAAGCCGCCCTGCAAGTTCTAATCTACTCCGTCAGAGAGAACGGCACCCCAAGCTCCAAAGTCGTCGCACGTTCGCCGAGCCTGAGCTCTTCGAGCGCCGCCGCCAAGTCCGCCTGCGTGCCGCGATCGCTGTGTGACATGTCCATGAACGAGCCACCGCCGGCGGCGTACCCAAACACGTGGCGAGCATCGAGCGTCTGCGCGGCGACGGCGGCAGCGCTCGGGCCCTGCGTGTGCAGGATCCACTCGTTCCTCTGCGCGCGCGGCAGCCATACGGCGTAGAACTCTCCGTAGCCGTAGCCCGGCGGCGCCACGAGCGGCTCTTCGCAGCCGCTGATGCCGAGGAAGGCGAAGTCGACCGGACCGCGCTCGCGCACGCGTTCGAAGATCTCCTTCGTGTTGAAGCTGTCGGCGCTCAAGTACACCCGGCCGCGCGGTCCTTCGACGAGGTACGTGGCCTTCGTGAGATCGAGGCCCCAGTCCTCGCCGAGGAAGGGCACCGCAGTGACGCGCGTGTCGCCGATCATCAGCGAGCTCCAGTCGTCGAGCTCGCGCACGTCCGTGAAGCGCAAGAAGCCGAGCACTTCCTTCAGATCGACCTGATACGGCCGGGCAACGCGCTCTTTCGGCACGACGATGGGCATGCTCGCATCGATTTGCACGAGCGTCGGCGGGTTCAAGTGGTCGTTGTCACCGTGCGTGATGAGCACCGCGTCCGGCTTCGGCAGCGCCCGCCAATCGAGCGGCTCGTCGAGGTGAACCTTCGGCGGAACATTGCGGCGGATGAACAACGGATCGACCATCAGGGTCGCCTCGCCCACCTTCACGAGCACCGCGGCGTGACCGAGCCAAGCGACGAAGGGTCCGTCACCAGCGAGCGCCGGGTCTTTCGTATCGCCGGCGGCGAGCATGCCGCAGTCGTCGAGCCACTCGAGGATCGTTCGCGCGCGCGCCCGCGCTGGCCCGGCGAAGCGCGCCTCGACCTCGGCGAACGAGGCGCTGCCGTCGAGCAGGGGCATTAGCTGGCGCAGCACGCTCACCGCCGCGGGCGAGCCATAGAGGTCGAGCGCGTACGCTTCGCTGCCGGCTTCGAGCGAGGAGAAGCGCAGCCCGCGAAAAGTCTTCGTCGCGAGCGCTCCGCGCCGCGGCATGAACAAGAGCGGCGTGATCTCGTTCTCGTCGGCGATGGCCAGCGTCAGGTTGACGCCGTCGCGCAGCGCGATCTTCGCCTCGGCGTCTCGGGCGGTTGCGAGCGGCGCGCCGGTCGTCGTCCGCTGCGAGGGCGTGCGCGAGAAGTAGACGAGGTCCTGCGCTTCGAAGCGTTCGAGCCAAGCGCGATCATCGAGCTCGGCGAATGCGTCCATCGCCATCAGGCGGCGCAGATCCGATCGACCGATCGCCAGCTCATGCACGCCGCCGTGGCGCCTGACGATGATCCGCGCCTGCCACGGCTCGTCGATCGTCGCTTTGATGGTGAACCCGATCGCGCGGCGAAACCAAAAGCGCGTGTCCGGCTCGGCGATGAACGGCGCCGGCTTCGGCTGGAGCTTTTCGGCGAAGCTCACCCTCAGTGCCTCAGTCGCTCACGAGCGCCAAGCGGTTCTTGGCGATCTTGCCGAGCTTGGTCTTGCCGGCCTTGGCGACGACCGCTTCGAGCAGCGCTGCGCCCACCGGCCGCCGCAGCTCGGAGAAGTGAAAGCCCAAGTAGAACTTCGACTCGAGATCGATGCGCCGGTCTTTGAGCAGCGCCTGCTCGAGATCGTAGCCGCGCTCGGACAGCCGCTCGAAGAGGCGCAGCGCTGCGTCCTGCGCGCGCGCCGATGGATGGACGTCGCGCTTCGATCCGGAGAGCTCGAGCGTCGCCAGCACGTAGCGATCTTCATCGGTCGCGTGCTCGCTCTTCGCCAACAAGCGAAACACGTTGAGCGCGCGCTCCTTGGTCTTGCCCTTCGACAGCGCCTCGGCGACGTCGCGCAGCGCTTCGGCGGTGGCTTCCGCGTCGGCGAGCCGCGCCAACGCGAGCGCCGCTTCGAAGCCCTGATCGCCCGACTTGATGGCGTCCATCGCTTTGCCGAGCAGCGCCTTCGCCGTCTTCTTGTCGAGCTTCTGCGCGTGCGGCCGAATGAGCTTCTGCACGAGCCACGCCCGATCCGCGTCGTTGATCGACAGCATCGCCCGTGCGAGCAGCCCCATCGCCTCCTCGGCGCGTCCGGCGATCGCCTGCGCGACGAGCTCGGCACGCGCGCGCTCAGCCGAGGTGAGCACCTCGACCGCCGCTTCGAGGGCCTTCAGCCCCGGCATCTTCGCCAGCTCGAGCACGGCGATGCGCGCGCGCTCGGCGTCTTTATGCTGCGTCAGCTTGCGCAAGCGGGCGAGCAGCGCCTCGGGCACCGAGACGAGCGCGAGCGTCTCGAGCGCGGCGCGAGCGACGACGAGCGAATCCTTCTCGCCGAGCTCGAGCAGGGTCTCGACGATCGCCTGTTGCTTCTTCACCTTCTGCACGATGAAGCGGAGCGAGAGCAGCGCTTCTTGGCGGACGCCGTCAGGCAGCTTCTTGTCTTCGGCGTGGGCGATGAGCAACGCCTCGGCGCGTTCGTCTTCCAAGAAGCCCGCGAGCTTCAACGCTGCGAGCAACGCGCCGGCGTTCGTCCGCACGTCTTTTCGCGCGGCGAACTTGTCGAGCGCGGCGAGGTAGCGGCCCTTGTCGTCGCGCTCGGCGTTCTTGATGCTCGCCCGGGCGTTCAGAGCGATCGCCTTGGCCGCGTCTGCGGACGGCGCTTCGAGCAGGTTGTCGAGGAGCGTCGTGAACGCCTCTTTGCTGCCGAGCCCCGCAAGCACCGCTTCGAGCGCGCGGCGACCGTCTGCCCCTGCTCCGCTGAGCCGCTTCTTCACGTCGGAGACGATCGCCTCGCCGTACGCCCGCAGCGCAACGACCGCTGCGTCGCGGACGACGGCGGCTTCGCTCTGCGTCGCGTCGAGCAGCTTCTGCACCGCCGCCTTCGGCGCGATCTTGCCGAGCGCTTCTATCACCGGCACGCGCACCGACACGTCGGCGCGATCCAAAGTGGCGAGCAACGCGCTGACGACGCCGTGGTCTTTGGCCTGCAGCTCACCGAGCACGATGGCGGCGGCCACCCGGCGTTCGGCGGACGGATGTTCCAAGAGAGCGGCGATGCGCAGGAGTGCGTCCATGGCGCTCCGTCTAGGCATCCCGACGCAGCGAAACAACACCCCACGCCGAAATTTTGCCCGAATGGAGTGTTTATCCTACATTGGCACCATTCGGAGGCTCACATGACGAAACAGCTCAAATTGGGAATGCTCCTCGCCACGCTCGCGCTCGGCACGGCCATCGGAGCGAGCTCGTTCGCCACCGCGCCGCCCCGGGCGCCAACCCCGGCGATCGACGCCGCCGAGCTCGAAGCGAACATCGAGGCCGAGATCATCGCGAGCTTGGAAGCGAACGTGGCGAAGAAGCTGCAAACGCTCAAGGAAAAGCGCTAGCGATCTCCACGCGGTTACGGCCGTTGCGCTTCGCGGCATAGAGCGCGTGATCGGCGTACTGGATGAAGTCGAGCGGCGTTTGGTGGCCTTGTTGCATCTCGCCGACGCCGAGGCTCACCGTCACGTCGATCTTCATCGTGTCGAAGTTGAACTCCGCCGTCTGAATCAGCTCGCGCACTTTTTCGGCGAAGGTCGCCGCCTGCTCCGCGCCTGACTCAGGCATCACCACCGTGAACTCCTCGCCGCCGTAGCGCGCGAACAGCTCCTCGCGCCGGATCTTCTCGTTGACGAGCGACGCCAGGCGCTTCAGCACGTAGTCGCCGGCGATGTGGCCGTGGGTGTCGTTGATCTTCTTGAAGTGATCGACGTCGAACATGATGAGGGACATCGGCCGCTTGTAGCGCGCGCAGCGGGCCATCTCGCGCTCCAAGAACTCGAGCAGGTAGCGCTTGTTGTGGATCTCCGTGAGGCCGTCGATGATCGTCATCCGATAGATCTCTTCGAAGTAGAGCCCCTCGATGTCGGTGCCGGAGATGAATTTGAAGATCGAGCCGCCGATCTTCACGAGGTCGCCCGAGTTCAGCAGGTGCTCCTTCTTCACCCGCCGATCGTTGACGAAGGTGCCGTTCGTCGAGCCCTTGTCGACGATCGCGTAGTGGTCCTTCTTGTTCAGCACCTCGGCGTGAAAGCGCGAGACGTTGTCGTGATCGAGCATGACGTCGTTCGTGTCGCCGCGGCCGAGGGTCAGGACGTCGCCCTCCAGCGGCAGCCGGCGCGGCGCGCCCTTGCCGTAGATCTGCACGAGCGAGGCGGTGCGCGGCGCCACGTTCGGGATCGCGAGCGCGTCGGTGTCGACCCGCGTCTCGTCGTCGATCACTTGCTTGTCTTTCGCTGCCACTAGTCGACCTTCGTGTCCTCGTCGTCGTCGTCGAAGTCGACGGTGGTCTCTGCTTCCGTGTCGAAGGGCACGGACACGGCGCCGGTCTTCTCGTCGAGCTCTTCGCGCGCCTGCGCCAAGTGCTCGTTCGTCTGGCGCAAGCGCCGCGACATCGCCTGGGTGAACGCCCACAGCATCTTCGTGCCGATCGACGGCTCCTTGCGAATGAGATCGTAAAACGTCGGCCGATCCATCACGAGCAAGTTGCACGGCGTCTTGCACGCGACCGTCGCCGAGCGCGCGCCGTTGTCGATGAGCGCCATCTCGCCGAAGTGCGAGCCGGCCGGTAGCGTGGCGATCGTCTTGCCGTTCTTCGCAACGGTGAGCTCGCCCGAGAGGTTTACGTAGAGCCGCTCGTCGCGATCTCCTTCTTTGATGAGGATGTCGTTGGCGTTGGCGCCTTGGGTCTGCATCACGCTCACGCACTTGACGAGCTCCTGGTAGCTCATGTGGGCGAAGAGCGGCACGCGCTTCAAGACGGCGATGCGCGCGGCGGCGGTCTGCGTGGCGTCGGTCTGCTCGGCGTCGGCGACGTCCTCGGCGTCGACCAAGATCGCCGTGATGTTGTCGTGGCCGCCGCGATCGCGCGCCTTGTCGACGAGCGCATCGACGCAGACGTCGACCGGAAAGCCGATGAGACTACGCAGGAGCTCGGTCGAGTCCTTGAAGTAGTTGTGCAGCCCGTCGGTGCACAGCATGAAGCGATCCTTCGCGTCGACGTCGAAGAGCATCAGATCGACCTGGATCGTCTCGACCGGCCCGAGCGCGCGCGTCAGCACGTTGCCGCGCTTCGACTTGGCCGCCTCTTCCTTGGTCATCACGCCGCGGCGCATCTGCTCGGCGACGAAGGTGTGATCCTCGGAGAGCTGATACAGCGCCTTCTTGCGCACCACGTACACGCGCGAGTCGCCGACGTGGGCCAAGATGCCCTTCTTGCCAGCGAGCAGGACGAGCGAGCAGGTCGTCCCCATGCCCGCGTGATCGGCGTTCGACTGCGCGTCCTCGTAGATCAAGCGGCCCGCCGTCATCACCGCCTCTTCGACCGCGTGCATCAGCTCGCCGGCGTCCTCGGCCGACTCGTTCTGCACGAAGCGCTCGCGCAAGGCGTCGACCTTCGCGATCTCCTTGGCGATGGTGCTCGCCGCCATGCCGCTCGCCACCTCGCCCGCGGCGTGACCACCCATGCCGTCGCAAACGATGAACAGGCCGCGATCGGGATCGGCGTGATAGCTGTCCTCGTTGTTCTTGCGGACGCAGCCCATGTCGGTGCGGCCTGATGCAACGTATCGCACGTGTTGAATCTACCTACCTTTCGCTGCTGTTTCGAGGATCTCCGGACCAACGACGCCGCCGGAGATCACGAGCTTCAAGCCGTCCTCGACCGAGACGTCGAGCGCGCGCATTTTTTCCTTCGGCACGATGAGCAAGTAACCGGAGGTCGGATTCGGCGTCGTCGGCACGAAGACGTAGCGCGCTTCGCCCACGCCGGGGGCCCGCGCGCGCACGGTCGCGAAGCCGATCGCGTATTGGCCGGGAGAGGGGAACTCGATGAGCACCACGTCGCGAAATTGATCCTGCGATTGCGGCCCGAACGCCTCGGCCACCTGCTTGACGCCACCGTAGAGCCCCTTCACCACCGGGATGCGCGAGATGAACCTCTCCCACGCGCGCAGCACACGGCGCCCGACGACGTTTCCGGCGATGAGGCCGATCAAATAGACGAGCAGCAAGGTGGCGATGAACCCGACGCCGGGCATCGGCTGGCCGACGATCGCTTCGATCGCCGGTTGCAGGAGCCGATCGACGCCGTTGAAGATCGCGGTGATGACCCAGATCGTGATGCCGATCGGAATGAGCGCAAAGAGGCCGGTGACGAAGGTTCGGCGGATGTGACTCGAGAGAGTGCGCGGAGTCGGCGCCGGAGCTTCGCTCATGC
This sequence comes from Deltaproteobacteria bacterium, assembly GCA_020848545.1. Lineage (GTDB taxonomy): Bacteria > Myxococcota > JADLHZ01 > JADLHZ01 > JADLHZ01 > JADLHZ01. The sequence continues at coordinate 87,631 of JADLHZ010000142.1, forward strand.
TGCGCTAAGAATCGCCGGGCGGAGCGGCGTTGTCGAGAAAGCCGCCTGTCTGGGCGACCGAGTCGCCTTCACCGTTACGCGGACGGCGGCGTGGCGCTGCGCAAGATCTCGACTTTCTGCAGGACGACGTCCTCGACCGGGCGGTTCTGCCCCTTGCACCGCACGCGCGCGATCTTGCCGACGAGGTCCAAGCCGGCGACCACCTTGCCGAAGACCGAGTGGCGGTTATCCAGGTGCGGCGTGCTGTCTTCGGTGATGAACCACTGCGAGCCGTTCGTGCCGGGGCCGGCGTTCGCCATCGACAAGATGCCCGCGCCCTTGTGCCGTAAGTCCTTATGGAACTCGTCTTCGAAGCGGTAGCCCGGGCCGCCGCGGCCCCACTCGTCGGCGAGATCGGTGTAGCGCGAGTTCGGATCGCCGCACTGGATCATGAAGTCTGGGATCACGCGGTGAAAGCGCACGCCGTCGTAGAGCGGCTGGTTCGAGCTGTCGCCGGTCTTCGGGTCCTTCCAGGCGATCTTGCCCGTGGCGAGGCCGACGAAGTTCTTCACCGTGTTCGGGGCGCGCTCTTCTTCGAGCTGGACGACGATCGTGCCGAGGCTCGTCACGAGCTTCGCGTACAGTTGACCTTGGCCGGGGACGTCGATCGGGGGAAAGTCAGGCATGTAGGGCTCCTTCTAGTGCGGCTTTCGATGCATCAAAGAACGGCCTGGCGCAAGTCGCCGGGCAAGCGATGCTGCCATGGCCGATCTTGCGTCGGCGCGGCGCCGCGGTTCGTCTGCCAGAACAGGACGCGCACGGGCGACGCCGGGCGCTCTGCGAGGACGGCGGCCATCGCTTTGCCCGAGTAGATCGGCTCGAGCCACACGCCGTGCTGGCGCAGGCGCTCGCACGCGGCGATCGAGCCTTGGGTCGGCCGGCCGTAGCCTTTGCCCAACGCGCTGCGATCGATGTGCACCGGCAACGGCTTCAAGCCGGAGATGCCGGCGACGCCGCTTTTCGTCAGCCACGCGATGAGCTCACGCGTGAGCTTCTCGACGTACGCTTCGCGGCTGAACGGCTTTTCAATCGCGGTGATCGCGAAGAGCTCGCAGCGCAGACCCGCGAGCGCGAGCCCAACGCTGAGGCCCGCCGCGGTGCCACCGCTGCCGAACGCGACGTACACGCGGTTCGGCGCCGGCAGCTCGGAGGCGTCGATCTGCGCCTTGAGCTCGAGCGCCGCGGCGACGATGCCGACCATGCCGGCAACGTTCGTGGCGCCCGGAGGAACGATGGCGTAGCCGCGATCGTGCGTGCGCGTGAAGAGCTGCGGCCGCCGGAGCGCGAGGGCCGCGCGTGAGCCGTAGAAGTCGACGCGTTCGGCCCGCGAGGTGACGAACGCCAGGTTGTCGAGCACCTGGGCATCGATGTCTTCGTGAAAGCAGTGCGCGTGCAGCGGCTTCTTGATGCGCTCGGCCGCGGCGGTGAGTGCGACGAGCAGCCCCGACCCGATGGCGCCGATGCCGGCGAAGCCGGGCGCGCTCGCGTAGGGCTCACTCGCGAGCAGGTAATCGAGCTTGCGCACCTTCGAGCCGCCAAAGAGCGCCGGGAGCAGGTCGTCGCGCTTGACGTGGAACGAAGCGAGATCGAGCTCCTCGGCGAGATCGGGGAGCGCGGTGATCGGCGATGGCGAGGTGATGAGGCCGAGGCGAGGAAGGCTCGCGGGGAGCTGCATGGGGGGGTCGTAGCCTACTTCACGACGCGCGTCTTCTCCGTCGCTTCACGCCCACCCGCCGACCATTCCTGATCGACGAGCACGTCCTCCGAGAAGGTGTCGAGCACTTGCCACTCCTGGCTCTTCTCCTGCGGCGGCCGCGCACCCGCTGCCGCCGGCTCGGCCTTCGTCTGCATGGCCGCCTTCGCTGCCGCGAGCTCACGGCGCAGCTCGGTCACCTGCGCGCGCTCGGCGTCGAGGACGCGCTGCATCTCGGCGGCGCGATCGCGTTCCTGCTTCACCTCACGAAGCAATCCTTCTTCGCGCGCGCTCACCGTCTTCATCTCGGCGGTCAGCCGATCGCGCTCGCGCTCCGCTTCGGCCGCGCTCTGCGCCATCTCCTCGGCGCGCTGCCGCTGCAGCTCGGCGTCGTTCATCGCCGCCACGCGCTTCCTCTCGAGCTCGTTCGTCGCGCCATTGGCGATGGCGCCGCGGCGGCTCTCTTCGTCGAGCCGCTTCTGCGCCTCGGACGCCTTGAGATCGGCCTCGCCGAGCAAGAGCTCGAGCGCCTTCACCTTGTCGCGCCCGTCTTTGGCCTCCTTGCTGGCGCGCACGAGATCCGCTTCGACGCGCGAGAGCTCGGCCTGCAGCTTCGTCTTGCCGTCGGCGAGCTTCGCCAGCGCCGCCTCGGTCTCGGTCTTTTGCTTGGTGACCGTGCGCAGCTCGCTCTCTTTGCTCGCGAGATCTTGCTCGACCGTGGCCAGGCGCGCGAGCTGAGCCCGCAGCTCCGCTTCCACGTTCTTCGCCGCGGCTTGCGCCGCGGACAAAATGGCGACACGGCTGTCGGCGCGTTCGAGCGCGCTCTTCAGGTCGCCCTCGGCGGCTTTCAGACGCGCTTGCTCGGCGACGAGCGCTTTGTGCTCGGTCTCGGCGCGCTCGATGGCGACGGCGCGCTCGGCGAGCGCATGCTCCTTCGCCGCGCGGGCGTCAGCGGCCTCGGTGTTCGCGCGCTCGATCTGCGCCCGCGCGCCGGTGAGCTCGGCGTCGGCCGCAGTGAGCAACACGCGGTACTCGGCGGCCGTCTCGTGCGCGCGCGCTTCGGCTTCGCGCAGGCGCGTCTCGGCGTGCTGCACGCGCTTCTCGACGACCGCGAGCTTCTCCGTCGTGATCGTCAGCTCGCCTTGCACGCGGTGCAGCTCGTGGCTCGCGCCCTTCAGCGCGGCTTCCGAACGCTCGCGCGCCGAACGATGCGCGGCGCCGGTCTGCTGCGCGTGGGTGAGCCGCGCTTCGAGCTCCTCGTTCTCGTGGCGCTGCTGCGCTTTTTCGCCTTCGACGAGCGCGATCTGCGCCTTCAGCTCGGCGATCGTGCGCTCGCGCAGGTTCAGCGTGCTGCTCGCGGCGATCAGCGCGTCGTTGGCGTCTTTCGCGCGCGTGGTCTCGCGTTCGAGCGCTTCCCTTTGCTCGACGGCGTGCGCGCGGGCCTGCCCCTGCTGCTCGTGCAGGAGCTGCAGATCGTCGCGTGCGCGGGTCAGCAACGCTTGCAAGCGCTGCGTCTCGCCGCGCAGCCCCTCGTTGTCGCGGCTCAGGCGGGCCATGAGATCACGGCGATCATCGCGCTCGCGCACGAGCTGAGAGATCCGCGTCTCGCTCTCGTCGCGGGAGGATTGCAGCTCGCCCTCGAGGCGCTGCACTTCCTCGACCAGCCGCTTCACGCGGGTCTCGCGCTGCGCGAGCTCGCCCTTCATCACGGCGTGGCGCGCTTCGAGATCGCTGGCGAAGCGCTCGGCACGGATGCGCGCGTCATGCTCGCCGCGGCGCGCACCTTCGACTTCGCCGAGCATCCGCCGCGCGTCTTCCTCGCGCGCGATCGCTTCGTCCAGGTGGCGCTGCAAGCCGTTCGTCGTCTCGCGATCGGCCTCCGCGCGCTCGACCCGCGCCTGCAGCTCTTCCATGCGCTGCTCGGCGTTCTTCAACGCTTCGTCGGCGAGCGTGCGGGCCTGCGCTTCGGCTTCGGAGGCGGCGCCAGCGTCGGCGAGCGACGCTTCGAGCGCTCCCACTTTTTCTTCGAGGGCGGCGCGCTCGCTCTCGATGCGCTCGCGCTCTTCGTGCTCGACCGCGAACGCTTCGACCGAGCTGCCTTCGTCGAGCAGCGCCACGGTCTCGGCGGTGAGCGCCGCGCTGTCTTCGCCGCACACGAAGATCCACGTGCGCGCGTCCTGCGGCGAGGCGAGCGATGCGTCGAGCGAC
>JADLHZ010000143.1 GCA_020848545.1 Deltaproteobacteria bacterium
CCTGCATCGCATCGTCTCCATGCTCGTCAAGATGACCTCGTAGCGCACTCCCAAAAAACCGGCGACGGCGACGGCGACGTCAACGCCTACGGCTACGAGCAATCTTCATGCGGTCGAAGGACTAGAAGCTGCCGACGACGCCGAGCGATCCGCCACCCGGCGTGATGGTTACCTGCGGCACCCACGACGACATGATGCCGCTGCGCGCCGCAGCCCGTTGCCCGAGGCCGATCGGCAGTAGAATCCAGCCGACGACGCTGACGAGCCCGCCGACGCCGGTGAGGATGCCTGCGGTCATCAGCTGCCAGCGATCATTCGAGCTGACGCCGCCGCTCGACGCCTCATCGAGATCGAGCCCGTCGATCCACGGCCAGATCGATCCGAAGGCGATGAGCGCGCCGACGCCGACGAACACCGCGCCGGTGACGATCAGCGGAAGGCCTGCGTTCGTGCGGCGCGGCGGCGCGTAGGGCTGCCCGTACGGCGGCGGCGCGTAGGGCGCTGGCTGAATGGCCGCCGGTTGCGAAGCCGCAGGCGGATCGACGCAGTCGCCGGCGACGCAAATGCGCGCCCCTTTGCACTCGTTGTCGGCCCGACACTGCGCGAGCGCGGCGTTCACTGCAGTGCTGCAGAGGAGGAAGACAACGACGCTGAGACAGTATCGCATCGCGCCAAGTTGCCGCGCTTCGGCAATCGGTTCAAGACCTCGACGGCTGGGCGCGGCGGCGCACGACCCAAGCGACGAGCACGCACGCCAGCGGCCAGAGCGGCGGCTCGCTCGCAGCACAACCGCGCTTCTTGGTCGTCGTCGGCAGATCTCCGGGCGGCGTTTGATCGTCCTCACCGCTGTTCATGCCATTGCCGCTGCCCGCGGCCATCTCCTCGCCCGACGCACCGGTGGCCCCGTTTTCGCCGGTCGTTCCTGTGGCGCCGGTCGTTCCTGTGGCACCGGTCGTTCCTGTGGCGCCGGTCGTTCCTGTGCCGGCTGCCGGCGCGTCGTCGTCGTCGATGATCGTCGCGCTCCCGGACGCGTCGATGATCGATCCGAAGGTCGCCCCGCTGATCGTCACGGTGAAGCTCTCGTCGTTCTCGTCGTCGGTGTCGGCCGTGGTGTCGACGACGATCGTCGCCGTCGTCATGCCCGCCGCGATCGTCTTGCTGCCGCTCGCCGCGCTGAAGTCGGTGCCGGCGCTCGCGGTACCGTCCGCCGACGCGTAGTTGAACGTCACGTCGCTCGTCGTCGGGAAGTTGAGGCTGACGGTGAACGTCGCCTGGCCACCTTCGTTGACGTTCGCGGCGTCGGCGATCGCGATCGTGGGCGGCGCTTCGTCGTTCAAGATCGTGCCCGTCGCGCTATTGTCGGCGATCGTCGCGCCGCCGATCGCATTGCTCAGCGTGACCGTGAAGGTCTCGGCGAGCTCGTCGGCGGTGTCGCCGGCGATCGTGACGTCGATGTCGAGCGCCGTGACGCCCGCGTTGAACGTCAACGTTTGCAAGCCGGTCGCCGTGTAGTCGCTGCCTGCGGTCGCGGTGCCGTTGCTCGTCTGGTACTGCACGGTCTGGGTGACCGCGCTGGCGGTGGACAGCGTCACGACGAAATGCTCGACGTGGGTGCCGCTGTTGCCTTCGACGATGCTCGGCAGATCGGCGATCGAGAAGCTCGTCGCGTCGTCATTGGTGATCGTGCCAGTGGCGGTGTCGCCGCCGCCGCCGTGACCGTTCGTGACGCCGCCGAGCGTGACCGTGAACGTCTCGCTCGCTTCGTGCGTCGTGTCGCCGAAGAGCGTCACCGTCACCGTCGCCTGCGTGTTGCCGGCGGCGATGTTGCCCGTGCCTCCGGCGACGCCCTGATAGTCCGTGCCGGCGCTCGCGGTGCCGTTGCTCGTCGTGTAGGTGAAGCCGGCATCGCGGCCGCTCATCGCGCTGAGGCTCACGGTGAACGACAAGGTCTTCGTGCCGCTGTTGCCCTCGGTGACGCTCGCGTCGGCGATGCTCAGGCTCGGCGCCGCATCGTTGTCGTTGATGGTGCCGGTGGCGACGCCGGTGCCGTTGACGAACGCTTCGTTGCTGCTGACGGGCGCGCCGAGCGTGACGGTGAGCGTTTCAGCGGCCTCGTACAGCATGTCGTTGGTGATCGGAATTTGGATCGTCGTCTGCGTCGTGTTGGCGGCGATCGTGGCGGTGCCCGAAGTCGCCGTGTAGTCGCTCCCGCTCGTCGCCGTGCCGTTGCTCGTCGAGTACGCGTAGCTCAGATCGCCCGAGGTGTACGCCTTCGTCGACGTCAACAAGAAGTCGAGCGTGCCGGCGTTCTCGTTGGCGGTCGCCGGCGACAACGTCAACCGCGGCACCACCCAAAAGTTCGCGGGTGTGGGCGCCGGCGTCGTCGGATCGTACTCGTTCGCCACGGCGTCGACCGTCCACTGCTGCAAGCCGAGCCCCTGCGGCTTGACGACGACGTTCACGGTGGCGGGCAAGCTCGGCACGCTGCAAACGACGGTCGTCGCGCCCGCGGTGCAGCTGTGCGACGCGCTGACGAAGGTGATCGCCTGCGTGAAGGTAAAGGTCGCGCTGACGCCGGTCGCGGTGCTCGGGCCGGCGCTCGCGATCGCGGCGCTGAACGTCGCGTCCTCGTTGTGAATGTCGCCGACGCCCGAGAACGGTGTGTGGCTACCGCTCGCGCTCAGATCGGCTTGCGCGATCTCGAACGCGCCCATGTCGCACCGCGATCCGACCGGCCGCGCGAAGCCGCGTTGGTCGGCGGTCTGCGGCGCGCCGAACTGGTTCGTGCAGCCGAGCGGATCGCCGGCGTCGATGGCGACGCTGGTCTTGAGCAACGCAAACGTTCGCGTCGGTCCGCCGTTGAAGGTGGCCAGCGCCGCGAGCCCTGGCGTGCCAGTGAGCATGCCCATGCCCGGGGTGTACGTACAGCCGGCGTTCGAGCCGATGATCGAATACGTATTGGTCACGAATGAGCCGGAACAATCCGGGCTCTCGCCGCTGAGATCGAAGTTGCCGGCGATGATCGAGCTCGTCACGTTGAGGTTGCCGCCGCCGAACCAATGAAGGCCGCCGCCGTCGCCGCCGGCCGCGTTGTCGGCGTCGGCGGTGTTCGCGCTCATCGTCACGTTGTTCAAGTACGCGCCCGGCACGCCCGCGCCGCCGGTGACGTGCGCCCACCCGCCGCCGCTGCCGCGCGCGAAGTTGTCGTAGAACGTCGAGTTCACGATCCACACGCTGTTCGTGTAGGTCGTCGTATAAAGACCGCCGCCGGCCTGCGCGAGGTTCGAGCCGAGCTCGCTGTCGATGAGGTACACAGGGCCGCGCGCGTGAATCGCGCCGCCGAAGCCGGTCCCTTGGTTCGTGGTGTTGCCGAGAAAGGTCGCGCGCTGCACGTTGAGCGTGCCCGTCGACAACGGATCATCGACGAAGATCGCGCCGCCCCCCTGGTCTGCGAAGTTGTTCTCGAACGAGTTGAGACCGCCGCCCGCGAAGCCCACGTAAAATTGCGTCGTCGCGTAGACCGCGCCGCCCTTGCCGCTGACGCTGAAGTTTCTGAGCGTGTTGTTCTGCGATACCTGCACGCCGCTCACCTGCGCCCGAATTGCGCCGCCGTCGCCGGCGAGCGGAGTGCCGGATCCTTCCAGGATCAGGTCGCTGAACGACGTATTCGAGCCGGGAGCGAAGACGTCGAAAAGGCGATCCGCCCAACCCGCCGCGCCTTTGATCGTGATGGTACCCACCGAGAGCGGCACGCGGATGAACGCGATCGTGCGAAAGACGTCGAGGTCGCCTGTCGCAGCCGCGTCCTCGCCGAGGCCCGTGAGGGTGAGCGTGTACGTCCCCGGCGTGAGGCGAACGAAGTAGCTGTCGGAAGCACTGCCGGCGTTCGCTTCCTGCACGGCCGCGCGCAACGAGCAGCCGCCGGCGCCGTTGCACATGCCGTCGCCGATGTTGGAGTCGACGACGTCGGCGGTATTCGTCACGGTGAACGTGATCGCCGCGGCAAACGATTCCTTTGTCAGCGAGAGCGCGAGCCCGAACAGCAGCAGCGAACGAAGCGTCGTGGTCGTGTTCATGCACGGACCGTACGCCCCGTGGCATACGTCCACAACGCTCAAATCCGTGATTGCAACTTCAGTGCGACCACTGTCACAAGCACGCCGGCGAGCGCGCCGAGCAAGAACGTAAGCACGAGCGGCCAGCGCGACGGCTTGTCGTCGAGGAGGCGCAGCGTCGGCGGCGCCGTCATCATCACCGTCTTCGGCGCTTCCTTCGCCGGAGCGTCGCGCAAGGGCTCGGCGCGCATCTCGAACACGCTCTCGTTGTCCGGATCGAGCTCCAAGATGCGCTTGCGGCAACGCTTGATCTCGAGCTTGTCCTTCGCCGCGAGCGCCGTGCCGAGCCGCGCGAACAATTGATCGAGCTCTTTCTGCTTCGCTTGCTTCGACGTCCCGAGCGCGCCGGCAGCGACCCAATCGGCGAGCAGCGCCTCGGCCTTTTGCGACATCTGCGCGAGCTGCTTCTTCGCCTCGGCCGCGATGTCTTTGCTGCTCGGCCGCTTGCCGATCTCGGTTTGCAAGCAGCGCGCGACGAGATCGGCGAGCTGCTGCGAGATCTCCGGGCGCGCGTTCTTCAACGGCAAGTAGCTGCCAGCGGCGATCTTCTTGAGCGTCGCGAGCACGCCGTCGCCTTCGAAGGGCTTCTTCGCCGTCGTCATGAAGTACGCGACGCTGCCGAGCGAGAACACGTCGCTCGCGCCGGTGAGCTCGTTCGACGTCGCTTGCTCGGGCGACATGTAGTCGGGCGTGCCCATCACTTGCGTGCCGACGCCGGAGCCGACCGCGCCGTCGGCAGCGTCGTAGGATCGCGCGATGCCGAAGTCGACGAGCATCAAGCGGCCGTTCGGCGTGACGATGACGTTGTCCGGCTTCAAGTCGCGGTGGACGACGCCTTGCGCGTGACACGCCTCCAACGCGCTCGCGAGCTCGTGCAGCACGGCCCAGACGATCGGCTCGTCCAAGCGGCCGCGCTCGGCGAGCCAGCCGCTCAGGTTCTTGCCGCGCACGAGATCCATCACGAGGTAGAGCGTGGGCGACTCGGGGCCGGAGTAGTCGTGCACGGCGACGACGTTCTTGTGGCGCAGCTTCGCCAACGCCTGCGCTTCGCGGTGGAAGCTCTTTCGCACCGTCGGGTCTTCGGCGACGTGATCGAGCAAGCGCTTGAACGCCACCTCGCGGCGCAGCTTCGTGTCGGTGGCGACGAAGACCTCGGAGGTAGCGCCCGTGCCGAGCGCGTCACCAAGCTTGTAACGATCGGCGTCGCTCATGGGTGGTTCGAGCGCTTACTCTTCTTCGCGCTCGGTGAGGCCGAGGCGGCGCATCTTCTCGAAGAGCCCTTGGCGCGTGAGGCCGAGCGCCTTGCTCGTCTTCTCTTTGTGGTTGTCGTTCTCGGCGAGCGCCCGCAAGATGAACGATCGCTCGAACTCGCCGACCGCGTCCTTCAGCTGCCAGGCGCCGCTCGGCGGAGGCGCCTCGGCCTCGGGTTGCCGCGAGATCTTCGGCGACAACAGGTCCGGAATGATGACGCCCTCGTTCGGGCACAAGACGAGCGCGCGTTGGATCTCGTTCTCGAGCTCGCGGATGTTGCCCGGGAAGGGGTGCTTGTAGAGGAGGTCGAGCGCTTCGTTCGAGATGCCGCGCACGGCCTTTTTGTACTTCTCGTTGAAGCGCGCGATGAACAGCTCGCACAAGCTCGGCACGTCTTCACGCCGCGCGCGCAAGGGCGGCAGCTCGATGACGACGACGTTCATGCGGTAGAGCAAGTCTTGGCGGAAACGGTTCGCCGCCACCTCGGCGTCGAGATCTTTGTGGCTCGCCGAGAGCACGCGCACGTCGACCTTGCGCGGCTTGTCAGACCCGACGGCGCGCACTTCGCCTTCTTGCAGCACGCGCAGAAAGCGCACCTGGACGGCGAGCGGCATGTCGCCGATTTCATCGAGGAAAAGCGTGCCGCCGTTCGCCAGCTCGCAGAGGCCTTTGCGATCTTCGTTGGCGCCGGTGAACGCGCCCTTCTTGTGCCCGAAGAGCTCGCTCTCCAGGAGCTGCTCCGGCAACGCGCCACAGTTAATCGCGACGAAAGGCTTGTCCGCGCGCGAGGACAGCTCGTGGATCGCGCGCGCGAGCTGCTCTTTGCCGGTGCCGGTCTCGCCATGGATGAAGATCGTGACGTCGCTCGGCGCCACTTGCTCCAAGATCGCTCGCACCGGCGCCATCGCGGGCGACACGCCGAGCACGTGGCCCGTGCGATCGTCTTCGCTCAGCACCTGGCGCAGGCGCAGGTTCTCTTTGCGCAAGAGCACTTCGCTCTCGCCGAGGCGCTGCACGAGCGCGGCCTTCTCGAGCTCTTGCGCGGCCACGCAGGCGAGGATCATCGCGTACTCGAGATCGTCGGCCTCGAAGCGCTGCATGTCGCGGATGCGGTCGACGTAGAGCATGCCTTCGGGGCCGAGGCCGCTCCACAGCGGCACCGCGATCGCGCTCAGCGCACCGCCGCGCACGATCGACGGCGCGTTCTGAAAGCTCGGATCGTGGCGCGGGTCGCGCAGCACGAGCGCGCGGCCGTTCTCCATCACCATCTTGGCGATCGTCGTCGAATACGTGGGCGGCTCGAGCGACTGATCCTTCAGCGCGATCTCGTTCGCGCTCTTCGTCATCAACGTGACGAGCGCGCGCTCGCCCTTCAACCACTTGATCGCGAGCTCGCTGACCGCTTTGCAGATGCTCGCCGCGTCGTGCAGGCCGTGCAGGCGCCGCGTCACGTCGAGCAGCGCCGGCAGGTACATGCGCCGCCCGGATTCGCTGAACATGTCCTCGGCCGGCCGATCGAGATCGATGACGAAGTGCTGATCGACCGCCTTGGCGCCGTCGCCGGTGACCTTGATCTCGCACGCGCCGAGCTCGAGCTTGTCGCCCTTGCGCAGGGGCTCCGGCTTGTTCGGCGCGATGCGTGCGCCGTTCAGCGTGGTGCCGTTCGGCGAGCCGAGATCTTTGCAGAAGTAGCGGCCGCCCTCTTCGCTGATCTCGACGTGCTTCGCGGCGACGAACTTGTCCTGGAGCACGATCGCCGAAGCCGCGTCGCGGCCGATGATCGCCGGGAACTTGTCGATCGACGCTTCCTTCGGAGGCTTGCCGAGCTCGGTCAGCGAGAGTTGGATCATAAGCGCTTAGGAGTCTGCCACGGCGCTTGGCGGGGAGCCAGGATGCTCACCGGCTTTTGTCCTCCGAGGTGGGCGCAGCCGCGCGGCGCTCGGGCCGATAGACGAGCGGCATGCGCGCGGCTTCTTGGTCGAACCACGCGCGAAGACCGCTCTGCTCACACTCACCGGCGCAGCGCGTCTTCATCGTGCCGTTCGCGTTCCGCCAGGCGATGATCCAATTCTGTCCGTCGAAGGCGCCGTAGTCCTTCTCGAGCATCACCTGCTCGTGCGTCGCGTCATTCACCTCGACGAGGCCGTCGTCGTGCAGGTGATACGCTTCGAAGTCGCGGCGCGCGCCGCTGTAGTGCCCAGGCACGAGCACGCTCGGCAGGACGTGGGTGAACGCCGTCTCGGCGAGCAAGCGCTGCGACGCGATCGCTTTGCCGTCGAAGATCGGCGCGAACGAACGGCCGGACGCAACCGGCGCCGGCAAGCGCGCGAGCTCGAGCAAGGTCGGGCCCACGTCGATCAAGCGCACGAGCGCCGAAACTTCTGCGGGCCCGCGCCGCTTCGCCCCGACGCGCGCCGCGAGCACGATGCGATTCTGCCGCTCGTTCAAGCTCGCCCCATGCACGCTCATCGCGCCCTTCAACGCGGGCGTGTCCTCGTAGAAATCCTCGCCGTGATCCGAGAGCACGACGATCGTCGCGCGCTCGTAGAGCCCGGCCCGCTTCAAGCGATCCAGGATCACGCCGAGCTGCATGTCGGCCTGCGCGACGAGCGCGTCGTAGAGCGCGCGATCGGTCTCGGCCGCGCTCGGATCGGCAGCGCCGACGCTCGCGACCGGCCGAAAGTGCATGCGCAGCCGGCGAGCGAGCGGCGTGCTCGGCCCGCTGAAGCGCCGGTAGAACGGGTACTCGGGGTCGCCGGGGAAGTGCGCCGCCGTCGCGTGGTAAGCGTAGAGCAACGGCCCGTCCTTCGCGCGCGCCACGACGTCAGCGGCCACGATCTCGGCGTAGGTCTTCGCGTCGTAGAACCCGGCGAGCGCCCGGTTGTGCGCGAGCTCGGGCGCGATCCACCCGGCGAGGCGCGCGCCGGCGTAGGTGACGACACCACGGTAGCGCAATTTCTCGAGCAGAAAATTCAGCGCGCCGCGCGGCGGTTCGATGCGCGTCGCGAAGCCGCTCGTCTCGTCCTGGAAGTTGAAGCGCGAGCAGTCGGTGCGAAACACGGTCTGATACCCAGCCGCCGCGAACGCGCTCGCGAAGGTCGGCAGCGCCAGCCGCTCGCTCTTCTTGATCAGCGCGTAGCGCAGCCCGTGCTCCGCGGGCAGCGCCCCGGTCAACAGCGATCGCCACGCCGGCTCGGTCTGCGCGATCGGCGTGTAGGCCTGCGTGAACAACGTGGCCTCTGCGATGAAGACGTCGAGCTTCGGCACCACGCTCCGCTCGGCTCCGAACGCTGCGAGCCGATCCGTGCGCAGCGCGTCGACGCCGAACACGAGCACCAGCGGGTGCGCGCTCTCGACGCGGCGTTCGATCGCGCCGGCGATGAAGGAGACCGCCGCCACGAAGCCGACGATGACGCCGTATGCCAGCGCGCGCGCCCCGTTGCCAGCGCGCCGCACGGCGATGATCCACAACGCCAGCACCGCGGCCGCCGCCGCCCACGGATGCCACGGCTCGCCGACGTCGACGATCCACCTGAGCACCGGCGTCACGCGAGGCACGTCGTCGAAGAGCGCCGGCGTGCGGATCGCGCGCGCCCAGATCGGCAGCATCGCCAGCGCGAAGAAATACGAAACGAACGCGAGCCGCCGCTGATCGGCGAGCCGCGCCAACGCATGCGCCAGCGCCGCACCCACGACGCCGGCGAACAAGTACACGGCGATCACCTTCGCGAGCAGCCACGGCAGCTCCGCCTTCGCGATGGCGATCAGCGCCGCGAACGGGCCCTTCACGTCGATCGAGAGCCCCGCGGCCTCATTCGACAGCACGAGCGCGGTCTCAGCGCCGAAGAGCGCGAGCCCGAAGAAGGCGCCGAAGAGGAGGGAGCGAGACAGCTTCACTGGCGAAGTACCCTACGACGCACGAGGCTAGGAGAGAAAGAGGATGGGGACAAACATCCCTCGCCCTCCTCGACCTGCGCGACCACAAACGTTAGTCCCTCCCCGTGCCGCGCTTCGTCGCATTCGTCCTCTGCGTGCTCGCGCCCATCACGGCCGCGGCGCAGACGGCCACCTACCAGAACCGCCTCCTCGGCCAGCGCGCGCCGGGTATGGGCGGCGCGTTCACCGGCATCGCCGATGATCCGAGCGCGGCGTACTACAACCCGGCGGCGCTCTCGAACCTCTCGACGCTGCAGCTCGAAGTCGGCCTGCCCGTCGTCGCGATCGATCAGCTCCGCGTGTTCGGCGGCCTCGTGCGCGGCAGCGGCTCGAACTCGGACAGCCTCGTCGCCCTCGCGCTGCCGACGATGATCGGCGCCGCCGCCGGCGTGGGGCCGAAGGACGGCACCGGCAACGAGCGGCTCACGCTCGCACTCTCGCTGCTCATCCCGTGGCAGCGGCAAGTGTTCCTCCGCCAAGCGCTGCAAGTCACCGACGCGAGCGCCGTGCACATCGTGCAAGAGAGCGAGCAGACGCTGATGCTCGGCGCGTCGCTGTCGGTGCGGCTCGGCATCTTCTCGATCGGCGCGTCGCTCTTCTACATCCATCAGAACGTCTTTTGGCTGACCTCGCAGACCGGCACGGCCTCGGCGTGCGGCGTCGCGAGCTGCACGGTCGAGCAAGCCTACAACCACAGCACGCAGCTCGAAGGGTGGTTCGGCGCCTTCAGCCCGCGCCTCGGCCTCTTGCTCAAACCGACGCCGCAGTGGTCGATCGGCCTGATGGCGAGCCTGTCGTCGTTTCGCATGTTCGGCGCCGGCGGCTTCAAGACGGGCGGCTTCAACGCGAGCGACGCGGGGGTGCTCGGCCAGCAGTTCTACGCCACCGACAACCTGTGGTTCGACCGGCCGCTGCCGTGGGAGCTGCGCGTCGGCGTCGGCTTCAAGCTCGGCGAGCGCTTCGTCTTCGCCGGCGACGTCACCTTCTACATGCCGCAGAATTTTCCGATGCTGCGCGGCGTGCCAACCGGACCGTTGATCTTCCCGGCCGACATCCGGCGCGGCTTCGTGATGAACGGCAACCTCGGCTTCGAGTACAAGATCCGGCCGACGATCCCGCTGCGCTTCGGGCTGTTCACGAACCTGAGCGCGGCGCCGCGCGTGCAGCTCGGCCCCGGCGCGCAGTCGGTGCTGTCGGAGACGGCAGGCTGCGCCGACACGCCGTGCATGCCGTGGCAGCACTCGGCCGGCATCACGTCGAGCGTCGGCGCGCAGCTCTGGCGCGTGCAGCTCGACTTCGGCGCGATCGTCTCTTACGGCCGCGGCTACATGCAGCAGAACGAACCGCAGGGGCCGACGCGCTTTCGCTGGGCCGAGACCGATCAGATCCAGGTGCAGCTCTTCATCGGCGGCAACCTCGGCAAGGTGCTGAACGAGACGGCGATCGAGATCAAAGAGCGCATCGAACAACGCCAGCGCGAGCTCGAAGAGAAGAAGCAGCACGAGCACGACGCCGCGAGCCAGCCACTCACAGCGCCACCAGCGCCGCCCCCACCGTGATCGCCAGCGCCGAGGTGAGCGAGCGCGCATCGACGACCTCGCCGCGCGCCCAGCCCCACGCCGCAGCGAAGAGCACGCTCGTGTTGCGCATCGCCGAGACGTGCGCGGGACCGGCGCTCTTCAGGGCGTTCAGGAAGATGAGAAACGACGCTGCGCAGCAGACGGCCGCGAAAGCGAGCCAGCGTCGCTCGCCCGACAACGCCGCTCGCAGCCGCGCGCCGCGCCTGCTGCCGAGCCCCACGATCTGCACGGGCAGCGCGACGGCGAGCGAGAGCGCGAACAAGGCGGATGGCGCGATGCCGGTGTCGATCGCGCGCTTGTAGGTCGCGGGATAGAGCGCGATCGCCGCGGCGCAGCCGAGGGCGAAGAGGAGCCCGCGCGATCGCGGCAAGCTCCGCATCTGCACGAAGAGCCCAAAGGCCAAGGTGGCGGCGCCGAAGAGCGCGAGCCACGTCGCCTGCTCATCGAGAAAGACGAGCGCGATGGGCCAGACGAAGAGCACGCCGCAGCCGCGGCTGATCCCATACGCGCTCTGCAACGGGAGCCGCGCGAGCGCCGCCGTCAAGGTCAGAAAGTACACCGCCTCGACGGCGCCGGTCGCAAACGCCCAAGGCAGAGCGGCGCGGGGAACGCCACCGGATCCGAACGCGAGCGCCAAGGCCGCGCTCAGGCTGCCCGCGCCGGTGACGATGATCGCCGCGGAAGCCTCCTTGTCCTCGGCGCCCTTCAACAAGGCGTTCCACGTGGCGTGGAGCACCGCCGACAGCAAGACGAGCGCGATGGCCGCCGCCGGCATGTCAGCGCGTGATCCGAAAGCAGCGGTGGATCGTCCTGTTGCGATAGTCCTCGGGCACGGTGTCCTTCGTGATCTCGACGACCGTGGCAGCCACCTCGGCGAAGCGCGGTAGGAAGCGCTGATGGTTCGTCGAGAAGTAGAGCACGCCGTCCGGCGCGAGCAGGCGCACGCACGCGGTGATGAGCTCGGGATGATCGCGCTGCACGTCGAAGCTCTCGCGATCGCGGCCGACCGAGAACGACGGCGGATCGCAGACGATGATCTCGAACTGGTGGCGGCGCTCGTACTCGAAGTGCAGAAACTCGCGCACGTCGTCCTTGACGAACAAGTGGCGAGAGGTGCCGAGCTCGTTCAACGCGAAGTTCGCCTCGGCCCAGTCGAGGTAGGTGCGCGAGGCGTCGACCGTGGTGACGCGCACCGCGCCTGCCGCCGCGGCGTAGACCGAGAAGCTGCCGGTGTAGGCAAAGAGGTTGAGCACGCGGTTGCTCTTCGCGCCGGCGGCCACCATGGCGCGCGTCTTTCGGTGATCGGCGAAGAGGCCGGTGTCGAGGAAGTCGTCGAGGTTGCAATAGAAGCGCAGGTCGCCCTCACGCACGATCAGGCGCTCGTTCGTACGCTCCGGGCTCTCCGTGCGTTCGTACCTGTCACCGCTCCTCGGCCTCGTCCGCCGCGCCTTCGTGTGGACCCGCTCACGCGGTATTTTCAATATATCCGCGCACGCGGCGCCCAAGCTCGCCACGTAGTCTTCGAGCAACGCGGTCTGTTCGCGCGCGTACTCGGCGACGACCAAGTGCCCTTCGTACCAGTCGACGACGACGCGCACCTCCGGAATGTCCCAGTCGTAGAGCCGGTAGGCGCCGATCTGCTTCTTCTCCATCTTCGCCGCGAGCTTCTGATGCGTCTTCTTCACGCGGTTCGCGAGCATCTCGGCGTGTCGGGCCACATCGATCTCTGACGTCTGTCGCGGCATCTGTCGGCGCGGCTACCACATTTCGACGCAACTTTCGCCGTGACTTGCCGATGCTGCGCGCCGGCCAAGCCCATGCTCGCGATCGTCCTATCTATTATATGTGCCGCTCCCGCGCCCGCTTTGGCCCTCGCCGCCCGCGCCGAGAGCGCCATGGTCGACAAGGGCGCGGCCCTCGCGGGCTACAGCCTCACCCTCGAGGTCGAGTCGCGGTGGTTCGCCAGCGGCGAGGCCGAGATCCCCGAGGGCCCACCGGCGTTCGCAGCACTGCGCAGCGATCGCTTGGAGCTCCGCCTCGACGGCAGCGAGGCCAGGCGCAAGGTGCACGTGGCCACGCCCGACGGCGGCGTCGTCGACTACCAAGAGCAGCTCGGTGGCGGCGACGCTGCCGAAGCCCGCGCGTTCGAGCGCACGCTCGGTATGTTTGCGCCGTGGCTCATGGCGCAGATCACGAGCAAGCGCTTCACTGTGAAGGCGACCCCGAAGCTCGCGCTCGACGGGCGCAAGCTGCCGGCGCTCGCCGTCAAGACGCCCGACGGCCTGCTCACCGTCGCCTTCGATCCGGACACCGGCCTGCCGCTCGTCGTGCGCCGCGTGGTGTCGCATCCGCTCCGCGGCCGGCGCATGTATGAACTTCGATACACCGAGTGGCGCTCCGCCGGCCCGCTCCGCGTCCCGAAGGCGTGGACCACCTCGCTCGGCGGCGAGGCGATCGCGTATTCGACCGTGCGCGACGCGAGCGCCGTCAAAGCGCGGGCGACGAGCGGCAAGCCGAGCGACGCGCCGCCCGCCGCCGCCGAAGCCGACATCGTCCGCGCGATGCTCGCCCCCACAGGCGGCGAAGTCGGCGCGCGCCAGTGGCAGCGCGTCTCCGTCGCCGAAGGCGTCGATCGTTTGAGCGGCCGCGCTGGCGACATCCTCGTCGTCGAGATGCGCGATCACTTGGTCGTCTTCGACGCGCCCTGCGCCGGAGCGTGCGCCGATGCTGCGCTCGCCGAGCTGCGCCGCGCGTATCCGAAGAAGCCCGTCCGCACGCTCGTGCTCTCGCACCACCATGACGCCCGCGCGCTCGGCCTGCTCGCGTTCGCTCTGGCGGTCGATCAGATCATCGTCGCCGCGGGTGCGCGGGCGTGGACAGAGAAGCTCTTGCAGCGCCTACCGAAGAAGCGGCGGCCGGTGGTGCTCGACGTGGCGCCGCAACGCGCGATCACCGACGGGACGCGCGTCGTGCGCCTGACCCGCCTCGTCGACCATCCGCACGCCTCCACGCTGATCATGGGCTACGTGCAAGACGCGAAGGTGCTCTGGGCGGTCGACGTTGCCGTCGGCCGCGACCATCCGCTGCACTTCGATTGGAACGAGCGCCTGAGCCGCGCCGAACGATCGCTCGGCGTCGGCGCGAGCGCGCTCGTCGTCGACGGGCGCGGGTCCGTCGCGCCGCACACACCGCTCGCCAGTGTGCGATAGGAAGCCTCGGCTACACGCCCGCGACCTGCGCTTCTCCGCCGTAGAGCACGACGTCGCCGCTCAGTCGATCGTCCGGAGATGGCACGCGCCACGCACCGTCCTTCTTCGTGAGCATCACCTTGATCGCATGCGAGCGCTCGACGTCGGCGACGATTTGCCCGGCGAGCTTCGGCGAGCGATCGGCGTTCACTTCTCGCGTGACGAGCCCCGGCGCCTTCTCCGAAATGACCGGCACCGGCGCGTACAGCCCGAGGGCCTTCGCCGCCACGATCGGCGCCGCCACTGCCGCCGACGAGAACGCGTAGCTCACGTCGAAGCTCTGCTGCAGCTTGGCGGCGATCTGCTGGTCGAACTGGCGCACGGCCGTCTTGATCTTCGGGTTCAGCCGGCGCGCGTCCAAGGCGACCTCGAGGTTCGCGAGATCGTCGTTGGTCGCGATGATGACGAGCCGCGCCTTCTCGATGCCCGCGCTGATCAACGCGTCGTCGTCGCGCATGTCGCGCTCGATCACCGGCACCTTCCCCGCGCGCGCCCGCGATAGGAACGCGCCGTTCGGATCCTTCTCGATGCAGACGACCGGCACCTTCTGCTCGACCAAGTACTCGAGCACGCGAAAGCCGAGGTGACCGAGACCGCAGAGCACGACATGATCGCTGAAGGTCGACGCCACCACTTTCACCCATTCCTGGTCGCCTTGCCTGCGCGCCATCAATAGAAGCCCGAGCCGCACGACGCCTTCGCCGACGACGACGGCGCCGAACAAGGGAAAGACCATGCTCAACACTTCGAGGTACCAATGATCGACCGAGGTGAAGATCGTCTCTGCGAAGAGCGCCATCCACGCCGCGTAGAACGCCGAGTCGAGATCCGGCCGCCGGCCGCCGAGCTGCGAGAGCGGGCTCACCGAAAAAAGCGTGGTGCCGATCGCGACGAGCAACGCGAGCGCCAGCAAGGTGCCGCGAAACTGCCGGAGCACGACCCGCGCGTAAGCGAAAGCGAGGCGCATCAGCCGCGTCCTTCGTGCAGGCGACGCATCTCGGCGAGCAGCGCGTCGTAGATCGCTTCGTGCGCAGGCAAGCGCTGTGCGATCGCTTCTCGATGTCGCGCGATCGTCTGCTCGTCCTTGCGCACGACCGGCCCGGTCAGCGCCGCACGCGGTCCACGCTTCGCCGCCACCGTGAGCGCCTGCAACGCGATCGGCAAGAGCACGCCCGGCGCGTGTTTCGCCTTCACGCCGGCCTCGACGAGCATCGCGAGCGCCGCGCTCCACGCCGTGAGCACACCGGCGCCGCCGAGCACCGCGGCCGCGTGGTACAAGGTGCGATCCGCGGGCAGCGCGAACGGCACGGCGCCGATGCGCTTCGCCAACGCGGCGAGCCCTGCCCCCGACACGCCGACCGGCACGCCTGTGAAGTCCTTCGGACCGTCGGCCGAGAAGCCCATGAGCGGATGAAAGGTGTCGACGTCTTCGAGGCCCACGCCACGGAAGAAGTCGGGCGTCGCCGAGCCAGACACCGACACGTAGCGGTGCGGGTGCGCGGTCAAGACCGGCGCGACACTCGCGATCGCCGCTTCGGGAATGCACAGGAACGCGAGCGCGCGCGGCGGAAGCTTTCGCAGCACGGCGTCGAGCGAGGCGCGGCGCGTCCTGCTGTAGACGTGAACGCTACCGACGCGCTGCAGCGATCGGGCGAGCGCGCTGCCCACCTTGCCGGCGCCGAGGACGGCGAAGGTTCGCGAGCTCACGGCCGCGAAGGACGCGCGCTGCTCTTGTCGAAGGTGAACGCTTCACGATCGACGTCGAGGTGCACGGAGTCTCCGGCGACGAGCGCGCCCGAGAGGATCTTCTCGGCGAAGGGCGCTTCGACCAGGCGCTGCACGTTCTGGCGCAAGGGCCGCGCGCCGAGCTGCGCGTCGAACGAGAGCTGCGCGAGCCTGCGCACCGCCGCGGTCGAGTACGTGAGGCTGACTTCGCGCTCGGCGAAGGCGGTCTGCGAAAGATCATCGAGCAGGTGCCGCGCGATGGCCACGAGCTCTTCGTGACCGAGCGGCAAGAACACGATCTTCTCGTCGATGCGGTTCCACAGCTCCGGCGCAAAGTGCGTGCGCGCGGCGGTCTTCACTTGCTCGCTCACCTTGTCGCCGTCCGGAAGCTCTGCGCCGTCGCCGGCAAAGCCGATGCGCGGCACGTCGCGGTGCAAAGCGTCGCAGCCGGCGTTCGACGTCAAGACGACCACGGTGTCGACGAAGCGCACCGTGCGGCCCTTGCTGTCGGTCAGGCGGCCGTCGTCCAGGATCTGCAGGAGCACCGAGCGCACATCCGGGTGGGCCTTCTCGAACTCGTCGAAGAGGATCACTTGGAACGGCCGCTTGCGCACCGCCTCGGTCAGCTGGCCGCCGTCGCCGAAGCCGATGTAGCCCGGCGGCGCGCCGACGAGCTTCGCCAACGAGTGCGCTTCCACGTACTCGCTGAGATCGATGCGCACGAGCGCGTCTTTGCGCCCGAAGAGGAACTCGGCCAAGACCTTGGCGAGCTCGGTCTTGCCGACGCCCGTCGGGCCCAAGAAGAGCAACGACGCGACCGGGCGATGGCGCGCGAAGCCGGCGAAGCCGCGGCGGATCGCTTGGGCGACGAGCGCGATCGCTTGCGGCTGGCCGTGCAGGCTTTTGCCGAGCGACTCCTCCACGCGCGCGAGACGATCCATCTCGCCTTGCTCCAAGCGCTCCTTCGGCACTCCCGAGAGCTCGCTGACGATCTCGGCGACGTCTCTGCGCGTGACCAAGGGGCGCGAGTAGCGGCGCGCGCGCGAGCCGGCGAGATCGATGATCGAGAACGCTTTGTCCGGCAGCCGCCGCTCGGCGATGAACTTGTGCCCCCACGCACAGGCGGCCTGCAACGCGTCGACCGAATACGTCACGCCGTGGTGCTCCGCGTACGGCCCGATCGCGCCCTCGAGCATCAAGACCGCCTCGTCGACCGAGGGCTCTTTGACCTCGACCGGCGTGAAGCGGCGCTCGATCGCGGGATCTTGCTCGATGTACTTCTTGTACTCGGTGTCGGTCGTGGCGCCGATGCACGGGAACTCGCCGCGCGCGAGGCCGGCCTTCAGCTCGTTCGCCACGTCTTGCGCGCCGTCGCCCGAGGAGCCGGCGCCGATCAGCGTGTGCAATTCGTCGATGAAGACGATGACCTTGCCGTGCGTGCGCTTCACCTCCGCTTGCAGCTCGGACAATTTTTCGCTGAGCGCGCCGCGCAGGCTGGTGCCGCTCAGGATCGCGCCGATCGGTAAGTCGATGATGATCTTGCCGCGCAGGTGCGAGACGTCGTCACCGCCACGGACGATCGCGAGCGCGAGGCCTTCGACGATCGCGGTCTTGCCGACGCCGGGCGGGCCGACGAGGCACGGGTTGTTCGCGCGACGACGGCCGAGCACGTCGATCACCTGCGAGAGCTCGCGCGCGCGGCCGACGAGATCGTCGATGCCGCCGTCGAGCGCGAGGCGGCAGAGGTTGCGGCCGAGCTCGGACAGCAAAGGATACTCGCGCGGATCGAGCTCGAACGCTTCGACGTTGACGGCCGGCGCCGGCTCGCTGCGCTTCGGCACGGCCTGGAGCCGCGGTTGCGGCGCGTCCTCGGCGAATTCTTCGGCTTCGGTCTCGGCTTCCGGCTCTGGCTCGCGCACGATCTCGGCGACGCGCGTCGTGCTCGGGCGCGGCGCGCGCTCCATCGGCAGCACGTCGTCGCCGCCGGCGGTGCGCCGCTTCTGCAGCGCGCGATACGGCTCGCTCTCCGGCATGTGCAAGAAGCGGCGAGGCAGCTGGTTCGTCACGTACGAGACGACGACGTTGCGCAGCGCGGTCAGCGAGATGCCGGTGCGCAGGAGCAGCTCGTAGGCGAGCGACTCGCGCACACGCAGCAGCGCGACGAGCAAGTGCAGGCAATCGGCTTCCTCGGCGCCTGCGCCCGACGCGAGCTCGACGGCGCGCTCACGCAGGCGGCGGAAGGTGTTCGGCGGCTCCTCGGGCAAGCCTTCCATCGCGTCGAGGATGGTGTCTTCGTCGATGCGCCGCTCGCGCAAGAGCAACTGCGCGCGGTTCGGGAAGGTGAAGAGCGCGAGCAAGAGGTGCGCGGTCGTCAACGCTTGGCCGGTGTTCTGGGCGATGTCTTCCGCCTCACGCACGGCGCGCAAGAGCTCGGAGCTCGGTGATGTCATTGATCCATGGAAGTAAAGAAGGACAAGGCAGCGGTCAAGATTTCTGGGCGCGCGGGTGACTCAGCGCTTGGCGACCGCGGCGGCGCGGCGGCGAACGTAGCCCTTCTTGTCCAAGAAGAACTCGCCCTCGAGCACCTTGGCGATGTCGCCTTCGCCCGGGAGCATCCACTCGCGCTCGGCGGCCATCTCGGCGGCCTGCCTGGCGATGCGCGGCGACGCGTTGTTGCCGCGCACAAGCTGGCCCACGTGCTCGAGCACGTCCTTTTGCGGCGCTTCGCCCTTCTTCGCCTTGGCGTAGAAGATCTCGAGCACGTGGTGACGCACGTCGTCGGAGTGGTCGTGCAAGTACGGCACGAGCGCCGGAGCGATGCGCGGGTCGTGATGCTCAGCGAGCACCAGGACGAGCTGCTTCTTCTGCTCGTCCGAGCGATAATCCTCCGGCGAATAGACGTCGAAGAGCGCGAGCAGCTCGGTGATCGCTTGCTCTTCCGGCAAGATCGCAAGCACCGCTTGCAGCGCAAAGGTGAGCGCCGTCTCTTTGCGCAAGTAGCTCTTGAGCGGTGGGATGGCCCGCTCGCCCATCTTGGTCAGCTCCTCGACGACGAAGCGCTTCTCGTCCTCGTCGGCGATCGCCTGCGAAGCGTTGACCGTGAGGCGCGAGAGCAGGCCGCGGATCGCCGCCTCGCTGCCGTCTTTGATGAGCTTGTCCATCTGCTCGCGACGCACGTCGGACTGGGCGAACGGATTCGCCGCGAGCTTGGCGATCTTTTCGATTTGCTTGTCGGTCAGCGCGCTGCCGCCGAGGCCGAGGAACGACAGGAATCCCACGGCGCACGATGTAGGCGCCGGGGTGCAGGGAGTCAAGGAGCGACCATCGGAGGGGACCATGTGAGCTTAGATTTCCCCCGCCGCCGCTCGGTCACTTCTACCGCTTCGCCCCGCGCTGCAGCCGCTCGACGTGTTGCACCTGCTGCAGCTGCGTATGGTGCACGCTCTCGACCGCTTGCAGCACGCGCTCGCTTTGCCGCGTCTGCTCGTTCGACGCCGCAGTCAGGGTGTGGACCATCTGTTCCAGCCGCGCGACGGTCTCGCGGACGCGCTCGAAGCCGCGCGCCTGCTCGCTCGACGCCGTTTGCACCGTCGGCGCGAGCTCGCCGAGCCGCTCGGTCGCCTGCGCGATCTGCTCGGACGTCCGCACTTGCTCGCGCACCGTGCTGGCGACGCTCGACACGGTTTGCGTGACCTTCTCGGTGTCGCGCGCGACCTGCGAGATGCTGCGGCCCTGCTCGCGGGTCGCCTCGGCGATCGTCTTGATGACGCGGCTCGATTGCTCGGCCGAGCGCACGATCTGCGAGAGCGCCACCTCGGCGTCGTCGCTCAGGCGCGCCCCCTCGTCGATCGTGCGCTCGCTGTTGCTAATCGCCGCGATCACGCTGCGCGTCTGCGACTGCACGCCGGCCACGATCTGCTCGATCTGCTTTGTGGACCCCGCGGTCTGCTCGGCGAGCGCCTTGATCTCGTCGGCGACGACCGCGAAGCCGCGCCCTGCCTCGCCCGCCTGCGCCGCGATGATGGCCGCGTTCAGCGCCAAGAGGTTGGTGCGCTCCGACACGTTCTGAATGACGTCCAAGATCGCGTGGATCTCGCTCACCCGCTCGCCGAGCACCGAGATGAGCCCGCTCGCGTCCTTGGCGCTGTCGCGGATCGACTCGATGCCGAGCTTCGAGTGGCCGACGACCTCGGTGCCGCGCTGCGCGTCGCGGATGACGTCGCTCGCGAGCTTGGCGGCGTCCGTCGCCGAGCGCTCGACCTCGCCGACCGAAGCATCGAGCTCCGTCATCGCCGAGCTCGTCGACTCCACGTTCTGCAGCAAGGTCTCGATGTGCCGCGCGACCTCCCGCAGCGTCATGCGCATCTCTTCGATCGACGCTGAGTTCTGCTCGACCGCCGACGTCATGTCCTCGATGCTCGCCTGCGTCTCGCGGTTCAGCTTGTCGACCGACGTGGCGGCCGCGTTCGAGGCCTTCGCCGCGTCGGCAAAGCTCGACACGCTCTCGCCGATCTTGCGGGTCTCGGCAGTGACGCCGCTCATCGCCCGGCGCGTCTCGTCGAGCGCGGAGCTCTGCTCGCGTGCCTGGCGCATCATCAGCTCGACGAACTCGCTCTTCAGGAGCAGCTCGGCCTCGGCGGTCTCGCGGGCGAGCTCGGCCTGCGCGCGTAGCCCTTCGACCTCATTCTGTTGGCCGCGGAGCGCGTCCATCGCCCGCTCGGTGTCTTCGTTCGCCCGCCGCCGCGCGCCCTCGAACACGGCGGCGCAGAGCGCGAGCGCGAGCGCGAGGGATCCGCTGCCGATGAGCTCGAAGTACTCCATCTGCCGCGGCGTCACCGTGAACGGCGGCGGCAGCGGCTCGGCGATATAGAGCCAGAGTAACGCGCCGCAGACCCCGCCCGACAAGATGAAGCCGAAGGCAATGTCGACGAGGATGCCGCCGAGCAATGGCACGATGAGCAGCCAGCGCAGCGCTACGGCGTGGAGGCCGAGCCCGAGGCGCGCGATCGCGGTGACGGCGAGCAGCGCCTCGATGCACATGATCCGCGCGACGAGGATGGGATCTTTCGTGCGGTGCAAGAGCAGGAAGTTCAGCGCCATCAGCGCGGCGCCGGCGGCGAGGCCCCGGTTCTGCCCATCGCGCTGCAGTCCGAGGACGAGGTTGTGGATCATGAAGCCGATCGACACGAAGAAGAGCAACAACAGGCACACGACGAGGATGCGCGCGCGGCGATGAAGGTCGCTGCCGTCACGGAGCGGCGCCGGCACCAGCGCGTCGACCACGCCGCGCGCCGTCATCCCGCCCTCGAAGCGATTCATCCGCCGCATCGTGCACCCCCTTCGCTCCCGCCGCAAATTATGCGAGAGACGCGCGCGACCATGCGCCCGTGGCTCACCTTCCTCGTCGTCTTGCTCTCCGCTCGCGCGGCCGTCGCGGGCGATCGTTGGGTCAACCCTGGCTCGATGGGGGCGAACGCTTTGCCGACGATCGCGGCCGAGCCGCCGTGGACGGTCGAGTACACGCAAGTGACGGTCGGCGTGGCGTACCAGCAGGGCAAGCTCGACGACCATTCCTTCGTCCCCACGTTTCGGCTGGCGGCACCGTTCGGCAAGCACGTCACCGCGATCTTCGACGGTCAGCCGATCGAGCTCTGGTGGGCGTCGCCGCGCACCGAGGTCGCGTGGCAGCTGCCCCGCTCCCACGGCGTGTCGAAGGCCGACATTCGCTTCGGCGTGAAGCTCTTGCTCGTCGATTTCGGCCAGAACAAGCCGAAGATCGCGTTTCGCGGGCTGACCAAGACGACGACCGGCAAGGACTACGACGCGCGCCGCTTCACCGATGCCCCGGGCTACCTGCTCGAGGTGATCATCGGCCAGCGCTTCCTGCCGAACGAGCGCTTCCTCGTCGATCTCTACCTGTCCGGCGGCTACTGGATCTGGCAGCAAGGCGCCGACCTGCAGAACGATGCGATCCACGTGGCGCTCGCGCTCGATCTGCGGGTGCACGAGCGCCTGCAGCTCGGCTGGCAGTTTCGCGGCTTCTTCGGCTGGCAGAAGAAAGAAGATCGTCCGCTCGTCGCTTCGCTGCGCGTCGGCGTCGACGTCGCGCCCTTCCTGCAGCTCTCGACGACGGTGAACCTCGGCTTCCTCGACGCGCCCAAGGTCGACCTGCGCTTCGATCTCACGTTCCGCTTGCCGGCCCTGGTGCCGCTGATCCTGTGAGCGACGCCGCGCTGGCTCTCGTCGCGAGCGGCCCCTTCCTCGCCGCGCTGGTGCCGCTCGTCGCGGTGACGGCGTCGCTGCTCATGCTCTCGATCGTCGGCGGCACCGTGCGCGCGGCGTTCTCGCTCGACAAGACGTGGAAGCCGCTCGGCGTCGACGTGATGCTCGGCATGATCGTGACGATCACGCTGTTCTGCGCCTGGTCGCTCGTGCATCATTTGATCTTGCCCTTCGGCGTGCCGGACGGCGCCTTCTTGCCGCTCGTGCTGCTCTTCGCGTTCATCGTCCGCGGCGCGGACTTCAAAGCTGCGCTCGCCGAAGCGGTGCAGCCCTTCGCGTGGCTCTCGCTCGCGCTCTTCGTCCTCTCGCTCGTCTACTCCGCGCGCTGCTTCTTCGGCCCCGACTACTGCGGCGAAGATCCGGCGGTGATGGCGGCGATCCTCGAGCCCACGCGCCGCGCCGGCTTTCTCTCGCAAGCGTCGCTGCCGCTGCCCGGCGCCATCGTGCCCTACCCTGCGCTCGCGATCCTATTGCCGTGGACGCTCGCGACGCCGTTCGTGTCGTCACTGGCGATCGAGCAGCTCTATCCCTCGGTGGCCGTGAGCCTGCTCGTCTTTGCGAGCTTCGAGACCGGCGCGTGGTTGTTTCAGAACCGCGCAAGCTGGGCGGCGAACGCGCGCGTCCCGATCGTGCTGACCGCTTTTCTCGTGCGGCTCTCGCTGCTCAGCTTCGACGTCGAGATGCTCGGCCGGCAGCTCGCCGGCACGCTGAAGCTCGCGCACGGCGCCTGGATCGTGCTCGCGTTGTACGCGGCGGTCGCGTTGAAGCGCACGCAGCGAAGGATCTGGGGCACCGTCGCCATCGTCGCTTGCGCCTTCGTCGCGCTCGCGAACCCGGTGAACGTCGCGGTGGCGTTGACCGCGCTTGCCGGCGTCATACTCTCGGGGTTCCTCGGCAAGACAGGCCTCCGCGGGGTTCTCGCTGCTGCGGCGGTGCTCCTCCTCATCGTCGTGCAAGATCCGCTCTTCATTCAAGGCGGGGCGCCGGGGAGCGTGCGCTGCGCCCTCGTGCGCGACCTCGACTATTGCCGCGCGCCGGCGGCTGCGTTCGGCGCCGCCAAAGCCCCGCTCGCCGACAGCGCCTGGCGCGACTTCGTCCCCGCCTCCTCGTGGAATCCGATTCGCCTCACGCGCCCGAGCGAGACCTTGTTGAACGGCCGCGGCAAGATCGCGCTCTACGGCCTCGCCCTCGTCGGTGCCTTCGCCGTGCTCGTGGGATTACAGATGCGCGAGCGCCGCCGCTTGCTCCTCGGCGTCGCCATGCTCTTCGTGGTCTACGTGCTCCTCGTGCACGCGAGCGTCTACGCGTTTCACACGCTGCGGCCGAGCGCGCGCTACATGCTCGGCGCCTACACCGAGCTCGCGTGGATGAACGCGTGGTCGGCGGGCATTTCGCTGCTCGTCGCCGCCGGCGCGATGGCGCTCTTGCACGCAGCGACCTACTTCTGGCAGCGCCGGAAAGCCGCCGCGATCACGATGATCGCCGGCAGCGTCACGGGCGCGGTGTGGCTGGTGCCGAAGGGCCTCGCGCGGAGCGGCGAAGCCGCGTTGCCGATCGGCGACGCGCTACGGAAGAGCGCCGACGTCGCCGCGATCGTTCGTGCGCTGCAGAGCGAGCTGAAGGAAGGCGACGTCATCCATGCGCTCACTTGGGTCGTCGACTACGGCAGCGAAGAGTGGGCGTGGCAGAGCCAAGAAGAGGTCGCGCTCGAGCTGCTCGGCCGGCGCCGCGTGATGTACGGATTTTCCTACGATGGCGCTTGGCCGCGCTCAGATGTGCCCATGCAGGTGCACGCGCAGCGCCTGTGTCGCGGCGATTGCGCGTACCTGCGCGAGCTCGGCGTCACCGCTGCGGTCGCGTTCCAACCGGCCACGCGGGAAGCGTGCGGCAAGACACCGCTTCAATTTCTCGAGGCGAGCGCGTGCTTCGAGCGCGGCGCCACGGTTGGTGGTGATCGTTTGCAGGCGACGGTGTTCCGCCTGCGCGCTCAGTAGCCCGGCGGGAAGACGACCGACTCGAAGGGCGTGATCTCGAACGGGCAATCGTTGACGTCGGTCTCGCCGTCGGCGCCGTCGTTGCAGCGCTTCAGGGTGCCGTCGAGGTACGGCATGTAAAGGTCATGGTAGCCCGGCATGCCGCCGACGAAGTCGCGATCGGCGCGGTAGTTGCCCCACGAGTTCTTCACGCGCAGAAACTCGATCTTCGCGTCCTTGTCGAGCGCGGCGTCGAGCTCGGCCGAATCCGTGACCAAGGTGCCGGCGGCGAGCGTGCCGATGCCCGGCACGTCTTTGACCTGATAATCCTCGAGCACGACCATGTGGCCGCCTTGGTGCCCTGGCTTGGCGGGCGGCGCGAAGAAGCGGCCCTGATCGTCGAGCGAGTTGAAGTCGACGAACCACGACAGGATCAGCGGCTGCTCGTCGTGGAGCGCGCGCTGCACCCGCTCGAGGAAGTCGCGCTTGCTCGTGTCCGACCACGTTGGGTAGCTCGACGATTGCCACTCTTCGATCGCGCGCAAGAGGTTCGACGCCTTCAAGCGCGGCTGACCTTGCACCGCCGTCGGCGTCGCCTTCTTCGTCTTGAAGGTGCTTGCGCGCCAGATCTTCGTGGTCTTCAACGACACCCGGCTGCGCAGCGTGCGCTTGACGTCCTTGCCGAACACCTTGTCGAGCTGCGCCACGACAGCGGCGTCCAGGCCCCACGCGGCGTCGAGCGTTTGCCGCACGAGCTCGCGATCGGCCCGCGCGTCGGCGGTCTTCAAGGCGCCGTTCTTCAACGCCTCGTTCATCGCCGTCAGCGCCTCGTCTTGGCGCGCCGACATCTCGTCCGTGGCTTCGTCGGCGATGAACTCGCCTTCGTACATGACGCCGTAGTTCTTGATGATCTCGCCCGCGGTCCAGAAGCCGCCGCCGGTCGAGATCTTGCCGTCTTCGGCGCTGCCGCTCGTGATCTCGTCGAACCAGTGCCAGTAGGTCCAGTACGACTCGCTCATGTTCACTTCTTTGCCGGTGGCCGCTTTGTGCAGCGACTCGGCCCAGCTCGCGGTCGCGTAGAGCCAGCAGTTGCCGATCGATTGGCGCTTGACCGCCGAGTGCTCGACGTCCGTGATCGCTTCCTTGGTGCGGTCGGGCTGGGTCGGCGCTTCGAAGGCTTCGACGTCGATCTCGGCGTCTTCTTGCGGAGCGCCGCAGGCGGTGGAAAGAGCGAGAAGGACGAGGAATGGGCGGTTGGTACGTTTCACGGGGCGCGGCTCATACAGGAACCAAGCGAGAACGGGAAGCGAAAAGAGTGTCGCTTCCTGGGCGACCGCGCACCATCGGCCTAGAGCTTCTTCAGCTGCGCGCCGGGGTAGTAGTGTTCGAGGATCTCCTTATAATTCTTCCCCGCCGTCGCCATCGCCCGGGCTCCGTGCTGGCACATGCCGACGCCGTGGCCATAGCCAGCGCCCGAGAAAGTGCAGCCCTTTTCGTCGCAGGCGACGTGCAGATCGGCGCTCTTGATCACCGTGTAGCCGAGCTTCTTGCGGAGCTCTTCGGGCGAGAACCGCTTGTCTCGCGGTGAGAAGACGATCGCCCGCGGCCGGCCGTCGCTCGCCTCACCTTCGAGCGCCACGCCGCTGACCTTGCCGCCGAGCTTCCTCTCGAGCTCCGTGAACGAGAGCCGCGCCGACCACGCGAGCGGCTTGTCGGCGCCGCACGCACACTCGACGCTCTTGATGTACGGATACGCGCCGCCAAACACGAGCCCAGGGTCGCGCGTCGTGCCGCTGCAGCTCGAGAAGAAGAACGCCTCGATCGGCGTGCGCTCGTAGACGAGCACCTCCCCCGCCGTCGCCTGCACCGCAGCGCGCGTCTCTTCGGTCGAGTTGACGAGGCCGCCATAGACTTGATCGAGCGTGCTCGATCGCAGGTGGGCGACGGCGCCTTCGCGGGTGATCTTGCGGCTCAGCGCATAGGTGCGCGCCGCGACCGCTTGGGCCTTCAGCGCCTCCGGCGGAAACGAGCGCGGCATCTCCGAGCCCACGGTCGCGGCCAAGTAGTCTTCGAGCGGCAAGCGGTTGATGACGACGAGCGCGTCGTCTTGCACGATCGCCCACAACGCGCCGAGCAAGCGGCGATCGTTGATCCGAATCGGCCCTGTCGCGCGGATCTTCAGCGGCAGAAGGAGCCCGTCATACGGCGGGCACAGGCGATCGCCGCAGAGCGCCAGCGTGACCGACGCGTGGCTCGTCTCCACACCGGCGGCGTCTTCGATGACCAGCTTCTTACCCGACAGCGCATAGTGCGGCGCCGCCGGCACCTCGATCGCCATCTCTTGATCGGCGCTGGCCCGCGCGGTGATCGAGAGCAGCACGCCGAAGCACACGAAAGCACGCATGGCTGACAGTTGTCGCTCAACGCTCCGCGGCGGTCAAAAACGAGGCGGCCTCTGGCGCCGAACCTCGACGCCTCGCGCCCGCGCGCCTACCGCCCGTAGCGCGTCGGTGCTACGCTCTGCGCGATGAACCTCTCGCGCGGCGCGGCGTCGATCTTCGTCCCTGACGGAGGCCCCGAAGGCGAGGCGCTGGCACGCACGTCCCACCTCGGCATCGGCGCGCACCCGGACGATCTCGAGATCATGGCGCTGCACGGCATTGGCACCTGCCACACGAGCCGCGAGCGCTGGTTCAGCGGCGTCATCGTCACCGACGGCCGAACCAGCCCGCGCCGGGGCCGCTACGCGGACGTCAGCGACGACGCCATGGTGAAGCTCCGCCTCGACGAGCAGAAGCGCGCAGCCGAGCTCGGCGACTATTCGGCGCTCGTCGCCCTCGCCTTCACGAGCGCGGAAATCAAAGATCGCCAGAACGCGGCGCTGATCGCGGATCTCGCCGCCGTCATCGCCGCGACGAAGCCCGACGTCGTTTACACGCACAACCTCTTCGACGCGCACGCGACGCACGTCGCCGTCGCGCTGCACACGATCGCCGCGATCCGCACGCTCGCCGAGGCCGATCGTCCGCGCGCGCTCTACGGCGGCGAAGTCTGGCGCGGGCTCGATTGGCTGCCGCCCGCGCACCGCATCGAGCTCGACGTCTCGGAGTATCAGGCGCTCGGGCAGAAGCTGGTCGCGCTCTTCGACTCGCAGATCGCCGGCGGCAAGCGCTACGATCTCGCCACTGCCGGCCGCAAGGTCGCCCATGCCACCTTCAGCGAGCCGCGCGTGACCGACGCGGCCCTTGCCGTCGAGCTCGTGATGGATCTGACGCCGCTCGTGCGCGATCCTTCGCTCGCGGTCGATGCGTTCGCCGCCGCGGTCATCGCCGATGCGACCCGTGCCATGAAGGAGCCGCTCGCATGGAAGTGATCGTGCTCGAAGACGCCGGCGCCGTTGCCGAGATGGCCGCGACGATCGTCGATCGCACCGTGCGCGGCAAAGCGAACGCCGTCCTCGGGCTGCCGACCGGCGAGACACCGAAGCGCTTCTATGCGGCGCTCGTCGCACGGCACCGGGCCGGCCTCGACTTTCGCCGCGTCGTCACCTTCAACCTCGACGAGTACGTAGGGCTGCCCGAAGATCATCCGCGCTCGTTTCACCGCTACATGCGCGAGCACTTCTTCGATCAGGTGACGGTGGCAGCAGCGAGCTTGCCCGACGGGAACGCGCGCGATCTCGACAAGGAGTGCGCGCGCTATGAAGCCGCGGTGCAGAAGGCGATCATCGACCTCTGCGTGCTCGGCGTCGGCGAAGACGGGCACATCGCGTTCAACGAGCCGGCGAGCGCGCTCTCGTCGCGCACGCGGCTGAAGACGCTGACGTCGGCCACGCTCGTGCGGAACGGCTTCGACGCGAACGGGCCACGCCACGCGATCACGATGGGCATCGGCACGATCTTGGACGCGCGGCGCTGCTTGGTGCTCGCCCAGGGCGAGAAGAAGGCAAGAGCGATCGCGGCAATGGTCGAAGGTCCGCTCACCGCGCGGGTGCCGGCGTCGGCGCTTCAGATGCACGCGAGGACGACGGTGCTCATCGATCGGGAGGCAGCGGCGGAGCTCGAGCTCGTCGACTACTATCGAGAAGTGTTCCTGCACAAACCGGCGTGGCAAAAAGAGCGCGACGGCACGCTCGAGGCAACGCCGTGAGCGCTTTGATCATCTCTTACTCCGGCCTGCGCGGCATCGCCGGCGAGTCGCTCACCGAGGGCGTCGCCGAGCGCTATGGCGCCGCGTTCGGCCAAATGATCGTCGAGCCCGAGCGCAAGCCGACCGTGCTCGTGGCGCGCGACACGCGACCCTCCGGCCCGGCGCTGATGCGTGGCTTGCTCCGTGGCCTCGCGCCCTATGCGACGCTCGTCGATCTCGGCGTCGCCGCCACGCCCACGCTACAGCACGCGATCGGTTCACTCGTCGCCGACGCCGGCGTCTGCGTCACCGCGAGCCACAACCCGAGCCAATGGAACGGGCTCAAGCTCTTCCTCGGCACCCCGAGCGTCGTCTTGGGCGGCGACGACATGAAGCGCCTGACGCAGCTCGCTGAGCGCGCCGTCGAGAATCCGCACGCGCCGGCGCCGCCGGTGACCGATCGGCACGAAGCAGCGATCGAACGACACATCGCCGCCGTTCTTGCCGCCGTCGATGTGGTGAAGATCAAGGAGCGGCGCTTTCGTGTCGCGGTCGACTCTGCCGGCGGCGCTGGCGACATCCTAGCGCAACGCTTGCTCGCGCGGCTCGGCTGCCACGTCGTGCGTGTCGAGGCCGGCCGCGAGTCGGAGCCGATCCCCGCGAACTTGCGCGCGCTCGCCGACGCCGTCGCCGCCGAGAAGTGTGACCTCGGCTTCGCGCAGGATCTCGACGCAGACCGGCTCGCGCTCGCCACCGAGTGGGGCGACTTGCCGGGCGAAGACAGCACGCTCGTCCTCACCGTCGATCACCTGCTACGCCGGCACGCGAGCGGCGATCGGGTCGTCGTGAAGAACGTGGCGACGACGCGCGCGATCGACGACATCGCGGCCGCGCACGGCGCCGCGCTCGTCGAGACGAAGGTCGGCGAGATCAACCTATCGCGCGCGTTGATCAGCGCCACGGACGCTGGAAAGATCGCGTTCGGTGGCGAGGGCAATGGCGGCGTGATCTATCCGAAGATCCTGTATGGCCGAGACAGCGCGATCGGCATGGCGCTCGTGCTCGAAGCGCTCGCGACGGAGAATGAGCCTCTATCGAAGCGGCTGCAGGCGCTGCCGCAGTATCACATGGTGAAGACGAAGATGCCGCTCGGATCCGACCTCAGGGCGCTGCTCGCTCGCGTCGAAGCGTTGTTCGAAGGCGCCGCCGCCGATCGCTCGGACGGCCTCAAGCTGCGCTTCACGGACGGCGCGTGGATCGTCGTGCGCGCGTCGAACACCGAGCCCGTCGTGCGGGTGATCGTCGAGGCGAAGGACAAGGGTTGGGCCGAGCGGGCGGTCGCTAGGATCCTCGCGCTCTGATCGTAGCCGTGGCCGTGGCCGATCCCTTCGCGCCGCTTCCACGGGCACGTGATCCCTCGACGTTTTTGGTGCTCATGTTGACGCATGCGCTATGCATTCTCTGTTGAAGCTCACCCTCAAATACCCGCTCTTCATCATCGCCGCGGTGGCGCTCACCGGCGGCGTGCTGACGGCGGTGCTGACCATCCAGACCGCGCGCTCGCTCGAGCAAGAGATCACGAAGCGCGGCCTCGCCCTCGCCAAGAACTTCTCCGTCGCGAACGCGCCGCTCTTGCTCGCGGGCGACAAGAGCAAGCTACAGCTCGCGGTGCACACCTTGCTCACCGATCAAGACGTGGTCGACGTGACGGTGGTCGATCACAAGAAGATCGTCGTCGCCGCGAAGACCACCGAAGACATCGGCCAGCCCTACGCGGACTTCCGCCTCGAGGAGAAAGATCTCGAGCCCCCGGACGTGATGCGCTTGCCTCCGGCGGTCACCGACGCCCAGTCCGGCGCCGAGCGCGTCTTCGGCTTCATCGCGCCGATGAAGTTCGGCGACGTTCCGCTCGGCGCGCTGATCCTCACGCTCAGCCGCCGCTCGATTGAACAGACGCGCAGGCAGGCCGCGCAGTTCGCGATCCTCATCGCCGTCGCCACCGCCGTCTTGATCTCGCTCGGCGCCCTCGTCTTCACCCGCCGCGAGCTGCGCATCTTGGGCGACATGCAGCGCGTCCTCGACCTCCAAACGAAAGGCCAGTTCAACGAGCGCCTGCCGAGCACGCGCAAAGACGAGCTCGGCGACCTCGCGCGCGCGTTCAACCGCATGAGCGATCAAGTGGAGCTCTTCTTCCACTACTTGGATCAATCGATCGTCGATCGCCTGCTGCACGATCCGTCGTTGGCGAAGCCCGGTGGTCGCCTGCAAGAAGTGGCCGTCGTGTTCGGCGACATGCGCGGCTACACGGCGATGTCGAACCGGCGCACAGCGCAAGAAGTCGTGCGCATGATCAACAGCTACTTCTATCTCTTCATCGAGATCGTCCGCACCTTCCAAGGCACGATCGACAAGACCATGGGCGACGCGATCATGGCCGTCTTCGAGCGCGATCGGAACGACACCGGAGACGACTACAAGCGCCGCGCCGTGCTCGCGACCGCGTACATGAAGGCGTCGACGGTGGTGCTCGGCAAGTTCATCGCGCGCCGCTTGGAGCGCAACGAGGATCTCCACTTCGAGCCGTGCGCGTTCGGCTTCGCGATGGCCGCCGGCACCGCGATCGTCGGCAACATGGGCTCGCGCCACCGTATGGACTACACGGTGTGCGGCCGCGTCGTGAATCTCGCGTCGCGCCTCGAGAAGGAGACGAGCCGCGGTGAGGTGGTCATCGACAACTTCACGCGCATGAGCAGCACCGACTTGCTCCTGCTCGAGGTGCTGCCGACCGTGCAGCCGAAGGGCTTCACCGCGAGCGAGAAGGTGACGCCGCACCGGGTGATCGGCTTGAACGATCAGGAGATCACCAACCTGCGCCGCACGCTGAAGCATGTCTTCTCGCAGGAGTTCTTCAAGGATCACATCGTGCCGGAAGACATGGACGGCGACGTCGCCGACTCGTGGGTGCACGACGCGCAGCTCGAGGTCATCGAGATCATCGCCGGCACGAGCACCGCCGAGCTCTTCTCGCTGCGCGCGGTGCAGTGAACCATCAAAATGACGACGAAGAATTACTCGCGGCCGCGCTGCGGATCGCGTCTTGTTCAGGGATGGTGACCAAACTGGGGAAGTGCAAGGATGCGGAATTTGGTGCGAGCGGGAACGTGTTCCTGGCGCGCTGGCTGCACAACGCCGATGCTCCGGCGGCGGAGATTCAGCGCTCGGCGCTGCGCGGGTACGCTTCGACGGTCAAGCGTTTTGGGGCGCTCATCATCTTGGAACCCGGCTCGAAGGCGCCCGACGCCGCGGCGCGCAAGATCGTCGCGGACACGATGGTCGAGCTGGCCAGCCAATGCGCTTGTGTGGCCTACGCGCTGCTCAACCCTGGCTTCTTGGGTGCCGCAGCCCGCGCGGCGATCACCGGCCTCAATCTGATCGCGCGACCGACTTACGAGACGAAGGTGTTCGCGATGACACCGGACGCCATCACCTGGGTTTGCCAGAAGCTCGGAGCCAATGTCAGCTCGATCGAGCTTCATGCGGACGTCGCCGCGTTCACCGTCGGTTAACCGCGCGCATGAGCTCGGATTCGCCGCGACTCGTCTTGCTCCTGGCAATGCCGATTGGTTCCGTCGCGACGATCGCGACGATCGCGCGGCTCATGAGCGAAGGTGCCGTGGCGCCCGCTCGCGTCGTCGCTTTGGTGTGCTTCGGTGCGCTTTTCGCCGCCTTGAGCGTCGTGGTCTGGCGCCGCCCGCAAGCAAGCCCGGCCGTCGGTGCATCGGTGTTGATCGGCAGCGCGGGGTTTCTCGTGGTCCAGCTCGCGGTTTCGAGCGCGGCCGGCGAGATCCCGGATATCGAGCTGCTCGCTCAGCTGCAGTGGTTGCCGGTATCAATGGCGCTCGCATTCGTCATTCTGCCCGGGCGCAAGCTGCCCATCGCGTTCTGTCTGGTGCTGATCACCTGCGTGAGCGCGATCGTTCTGACAGCGACCACTGGAGTTGCCAGGAGGGTCGCGTTCGAAGCATCGACCTTGAGCCCGCTGATCCTCATCGCGCTGCTCGTCTTCGTCGGCGCCGTTAAAAAAGAGCTTCGAGCAACCCAAGAAGCGCTCGGCGACGCAACGCTCAGCTCAGAGCGCGACGCACTCACCGGCGCCAGCAACCGGCGAGCCGCCGAGCGAATGTTCCCCGAGTTGAAGAGGGCGGGCGGTGCCATCATCGTGTTCGATCTCGACGATTTCAAGAAGCTGAACGACACGCAGGGCCACGCTGCGGGCGATCGGGCGTTGCAATCGGTCACGAAGGCCGCGCGACAAACGCTTCGACCGAGCGATCGCTTGATTCGCTGGGGCGGCGAAGAGTTCGTCGCCTTCTTGCAGGCAGATGCCGACGTTGCCGTTGGCGTGGCGCATCGGATCGCCGCCGCCGTTCGCGACCTTGGCGCCGGGCCTCGGCTGACGGTGAGCGTGGGCGTGGCCTCTGTCCATCCAGATGATGATCTGCTCACCGCTTTCAAACGTGCCGACCAAGCGATGTATGCCGCCAAGCGAGCGGGCAAAGATCGTGTCGTCATCGCGGATCGTCGCTGACTTCGCTCGACGGCGGCGCGCACTGCTTCTGGAAAGACTCGCGCGCGGCCGGCACATGCATGAACATCCTCTCATGGTCAGCGTCGCGTTTGTGTCGTTGTTGGCCCTCTCTTCGGACGCACCGTCCACGACGATAGGTGTGTTTTCACTCAACGTCGCCGGCATGGAGCAAACCTACGCCCAGGTCGCAATCGACGCGCTCGCGACGGCGATCGCCGAGTCGAAGACCCATCGCGTGATCTCGAAGACCGAGCTCGAGGCGATGCTCGGCGCCGAAAAGATCAAGGAGGCGGTTGGCTGCACCGACGTCACCTGCCTCGCCGAGATCGGCGCCGCGGCCGGGGCGTCGCGCATCGTCTCCGGCAGCGTCGCGCGCGCCGGCAAAAGCTTGCTCGTCAACCTGCAGCTCGTGAACACCGAGTACGCGTCGGTGGAGAATCGGGTCAGCCTGGCATACGACGGCGAGCTCGGCGAGCTGCCTGCGCTGCTGGGGGTCGCCGCCGACGAGCTCGTCTTGCCGCTGAAGCAACGCAAGCCCGGCACCGTCCGCATTGCCGGCGTACCGAACGGCGCCGTCATCAGCCTCGACGAGAAAAACGCCGGCGTCGGCCCGAGCGAGATCGGCCAAGTGAAGCAAGGCGTCCACACGCTGCGCGTCGACGCGAGCGGCTATGAGCCGTTCAAGCGAGCGTTCCTCATGCGCAGCGGAGGGTCCGTCAGCCTCGACGTCAGCCTGAGCGAGAAGAAGGGCACGCCGTTTTACGCGACGTGGTGGTTCTGGACCGTCACCGGCGTGGTCGTCGCCGGCGCCGTGACGACCGGCGTCGTTCTCGGCACGCGGCCGGTGGCCCCGAAGGACCAAGGGACGAGCGTCGACATCGCGTTCCCGCCATCCGTGGTGGGCCGATGAAGCGCGCGCTGCCGTTGTTCGCGCTGGTCGCGTGCTCGCCGCCATCGCTGTCGATCTCGACGCGTCCGAGCGCGACGTTGACGCGAGCGCAGTCGTTGCTGGCCGCGCCGGAAGCCGAGGTGACGATCTTCGAGGGCAGCAGCGAGCGAGCGCTCGGCGCGGTCGCGCTGCAGCAGGTCTTCGATCTGCGCGATCAAACCGAGCCGCAGCACTTGCGCGCGACGTTGATGCCCGGCGAGTACCACGTGCGCCTCGTCTACTATGAGACCCGCGCCGGCACCGGCACGCGCTTGGCGATCGAGCTTGCGCGCGAGGACATCATCGTCTTCGAAGGCAAGCCGGTGATCGCCGAGCTCGATCCGGTGACGGCGCCGAACGCAGATCCCGAGATCGACCTCGACGCCGACGACGACGGCCTCACGAACCTCGACGAGATCGTCGCCGGGACGGATCCCGAGCTGAACCCGATCCTGTGGGAGGTCAGCGCCGGCGTCGAGGGCTTAGGAAGGACGGACGTCGTCGCTGGCTCGCAGAGCCTGGTGATCATCAACAGCGACGCGAGCGGCGAGCAGCTCAGCGCGTCAACGCACGGCTGGGCCAACGGCCAGCTCATCTGGACCGACAATCAAGAGGACTCGTACAAGAGCGACGGCGACGTCGTGTTGATGCGCGGCAAGTCGAGCGTGCCAACGTGGCGCGTCGTCAGCGCACAGGGCAACCACCTCTGGTCGCATGCGTTCACCGGCTTCACGGCCGGCGAAGCGTTCGACTCACCCTACTTGGACGCGCTCAACTCAATCGTCTTTTTCGCCACAAACGGCCGCCTCATCGGGTATCGGCCGGCGCAGGGTGAAACGTTCGGCATGCTCGCTCAGGGCGGCGAGTGCGCGGCCGTGCGAAAGGCCGAGCGGCAGTTGCGCTACTCGGGCCCCCTCTACTGGTTGATCAGCGGCGGCTGCGGGCAAGGCTTCGGAATGCCGACCCGGATCGCACAGCTGAGCCAAACCAACCCGATCACCATCGCGTGGCACGTGGTGAGCTCGAGCGACGCGCGCTTCATCGCGCTGAGCGACGGCGGCCTCGCCGTGTGCGACGGCGACTTTTTGCGCGGCTATTCTGCGGCCGGCGTCGAGACGTTCGCGCACCAGTTTCAGCGCTCGGGCCCGACGTTTTGCACGCTCGCGCAGCTGCCGTCAGGCGACATCGCGGTCACGACGAACATCGAGGCGCGCATCGTCTCGCTCACAGGTGCGCTGAAGGCGCAGCTCGCGCTCGTGCAGGGGTCGACGTCGCTCGCCTCGCCGCCGATCCCGGCCGCGCTGACGAACGGCGGCATCGCGCTCGCACTGCCGATCTTGGGCAGGCCAAACACGACGCCACAGCGGATCGTCGCGCTGAAGCCCGACGGCACGAGCCAGACGCTCTACACCATCGCGTCGAGCGCCGCGGACAACGCGAGTATCATCTATTCGAACGTGACTGTGACCGGACAGACGATGGCGTTCGTTGGCTTCCGCTGTCTCTCCGGCGCGGTGTGCATGCAGCGGCCGCCGGCGTTGATCGCAGTAAAGTTTTGAACGGACTCAGGCAGCCACGCGGGCAGCGCTCATTGCGCACAGGAAGGCTCGTCGTGAGCGACGTGATCCTCGCGCTGGCCACCGCGCCAAGCGCCTGCGATTTGCCGACAGGGATTCTCAGATCGCCCCGCTCGTGCAAGAGTCTTGGCGTGAACCCGCCGAGACCGATTGGGTCGCCGCCCGCGCCGATCACCGTGCGTCGCGAGGCCCCGCCGCCAGCATCGGTCGGCAAACCGTCGACGAAGCCCGCCGCGCCGCTACCACCCGTGCCATCCGGAGTCGGTGG
Source organism: Deltaproteobacteria bacterium (assembly GCA_020848545.1). GTDB lineage: Bacteria > Myxococcota > JADLHZ01 > JADLHZ01 > JADLHZ01 > JADLHZ01. The sequence continues at coordinate 35,600 of JADLHZ010000143.1, forward strand.
CGGCGCGCCGATGCCGGCCTCCACGAAAGGGCTCGCGCCAGGCAGCGGCGGCGTCGGGCTACACGCGCCGGTCGGAGGAAGCGAAGGGGCGGGCGGGGCGTTGGTCGCGTTGAAGCGCAATCTCTGGCACGGCGCCGACGTCAACGTGCTCGTCGGCCAAGCGCTGACGAGCGCCAATCAGTTCAACACGCTCGACGAAGCCGGCAGAAGCCTCGGCGCGCTGCCCGCCGTGCTCATGCAGCGGGCGTCGCTCTTCGGCACGTCGCTCCTCGCCCGCGTTGGGCTCGGCCCGGACATGAGCGCGCACCAGCCCGGCGCTTTGGTGCGTCACCCGACGAGCTTCTATAAGGTCGCGCACTACATCGCCGCCGAGGCCAAGCGCGACGGCGTTGGCAACTGCGGCGAAAAAGCGATGAGCGCCGCCGTCATGATGGCCGATCGCGGGCTCGAGCCAGTCGAGGTCTTTGCGCTCGCGGCCGGCGATCACGGCTTCTGCGTCGTCGGCCGCGCGCCAGGATCGGATCCGACGGATCCCTCGACCTGGGGCCCGAGCGCCGTCATCGTCGATCCGTGGGCGAACGAGAGCTATCCCGTGGCGACGCTGGTCAGCGAAGCGGCGCGACCCGAAGGCACCTCACGCATGCGCGGGCTCATCGCCACCGGCGCGCCAGTGCGCTTCGAGCGCATGTTTCACATCGCCGGCGAGGATCCGAACGCAGCGCAAGCGTAGAAGTTCGCGCGCCCGTCGTTTCGTCGGCGTGGCGCTCAGCGATCCGGGATCGTGACGATGAATCCGTCGCTGGCGCCTCCGGCGATCGTGCGCAGCGGATAGGCGTCCGCTGGGGACCACGGCACGACGAAGCTTCCGGCTGTGCAGCTCGGGCTCGTGCACCACTGCCCGCCCGCGACCGCCGAGCCGTCTGCGAAGGACGACAGAGAATACAGTAGATCATCCTGGTTCGAGCCGGTGCGCCCAGCGCGCAGGACGTTGCCGGTCGCATCGTAGATGGCGAGGAACGCGTCGCTCGTGACGCCCGTGGTCATACCGACGCTGCCCAAGATGAGGGACGCGTGAAAGTCGCCGCCGACCATCACGCGGCCACCGCCGAGCGCCGCGATCGCGCGACCCTTCGAGTCGGCGCCACCGGATTGGCCCGTCTCCGGCGAGAGCCACAGCAAGCGGCCGGTGCTCGAATAGCGCGCGACGAACAGCTCGCTCGCGGTGCCGTTCTGCGAGGTGCGCAGGATGCCGCAGGTCGCGCCGCCGCAGTCGCCGCTCGACGTGCAGGGATTGCCCACGTTCGCGCCGCTCGCGCAGTGGAGGAAGGTCGTGTCATCCACGAGGTCGCCGGTGAGCCAGACGTCGCCGGTGCTCGGATCGGTCGCGAGCGCGCGAGCCCTCGGTCCTGGCGGGTTCGTCGTTCCGACCCGTGACGTCCACTGCAGGGTGCCGGGCATGGCTTGCGCATGCGCCCGCAACAAGAACCACTCGCGCCCGAAGCCGGCGGCGGCAGGGTTCACGCGTTCGCCGGTGGCCACGACGACGATCGGCGTGCTGTTGTCGCTGCGGGTCGTGAGCGAGGTGGCCCACGCGGTCTCGGTCTCCGCCGTTGGGCTCGACACCAGGGTCTGCACCCACGTCGGCGCGCCGGCGGCGTTGAACGCGACAGCGAAGCCGTCCCCCTGAGACGAAGTCCCCTGGTTGTCGAGCGTGAGCCCACCCGTGCAGCTCGCGCCCGGACAGTCGGCAGATCCCGTGCAGCTGAGGCCCGCGTTGACGCCGGCTGTGCACGTCGATCCGAAGCGAGCGATGCAGTCGGCAGTGCCGGTCTGATCACAGAAACCGCCGCCGACGATGGCGCCGGCGCTCGCCGGGAGCGTGGAGATGGCGCACGCGCCGTCGTCGCCGGCTTGTGTCGAGCGGGCGCCGACCTTGCGCACCCATTGCACGCGCCCGGCGCTGTCGAGCTTGGCCAAGAAGCCGTCGCTGTCGAGATCGGCGCCGGCCGTGACTTCGACGCCGCAGGTGCCGCCGGGGCAATTGCCGCCGCTGCAGTCGTCCGAGATCGCGCAATCCGAATGAGTGACGCACGCGGCGCCCGGCGTCGCGCCGCCGACGCAGGCGCGGTTGCACACAGCGCCGGCGTTGCTGCCGCCCACACAGTGCTGGCCAATGACCACGTTCGGTCCGCCGGCGCCTTGATCGCGCAAAGTTCCTGCGACGTAAACGCTGCCGTCCTCTGCGAACGCGAGATCGCAACACGTGTCGTCGCTCGCCGGCGAGTACGCGCAACCGACGTGGCTCAGGATCAACGACCATGCGAGCGTGCCGTCGCTTGCATAGCGAAGGATGATGCTTCGCGGCGAGGTGTTCGTGTCGAGGGAGGGTGGGCAGGTGCCGCCGGGGCAATCGCTCGGGTAGCGACATGTCTGGCCCGAGGCGGCGCCGCCGACGCAGACATGCGGATCGCCGTAGTAGAAGTTATTGCGCCCGCGATCGAGCCACGCGATGACCGAGCCGTCGGCAGCGGTGCGCACGCGCCGGATCGCCTCGGGCGTGACAGACGAGTCTTCGTTGCTGCCGACCGTGTGTCCCCACGCCGGGCACTCGCAACCGTTGATCTTGTCGCCGTCGCAATCGGCAAAGCGCGAGGCGCAGACGACGCTGCACGAAATGCACGACGCGTTCGCTGTCGTGCCGTCGCATTCTTCCGGCGCCTCGATGGTGCTGTTGCCGCAGTTGTAGCAGCGTGACGCGGGCGGCGGGTTCGGATCGGGCTGGCACGTCCAACCCGCTTCGATCGTGCAGTTGTCGGCGCAGCCGTCGCTCGTCGCGGTGCCGCCGTCGTCGCACGCTTCGGCTCCTTGGCGGAGACCGTCGCCGCAGGTCGGCACGCACAGCTCGCCGTCGACGGGACACGTCCAACCCGGCTCGATGGTGCAGGTGGCGCCACAGCCGTCGCCCGCGAGCGTGTTGTCGTCGTCGCAGCCTTCGAGCGTGGGGCCTTGGCGGTCGACGAAGCCGTCGCCGCACGTCGCCGCTTCGCAAGTTCCGCCGAGGCCTTCGGGGCAGTTGTCGGAGTTGTCCTCGTTGCCGTCGTCGCAGAACTCGACTCCAAGAAGCACGTGGCCGTCGCCGCAGCGGGCGAGGAAGCAATCGCTGCTCGGGCCATCCGGGCAGGCGTCGCTGAGGATCTGGTTGCCGTCGTCGCACGCTTCGCCGGGCTGCAAGAGGCCGTCGCCGCATACGCCGGGCCTACAGGTGCCGAGCGCGCCATCCGGGCACGCGTCGTTCGGATCGCCGTTTCCGTCGTCACAGAGCTCGAAGCCCGCGTGGACGACGCCGTCGCCGCAGCGCGCCGCCGCGCACGTGCCGAGCGGGCCGTCCGGGCACGCATCGGTGAGGACGTTGTTGCCGTCGTCGCAGCTTTCACCGGGCTGCACGACGCCGTCGCCGCAATTCGACGTGCAGCTCGTCGTGCAGCCGTCGCCGTCGACGCCGTTGCCGTCGTCGCATTCTTCGCCGGAGTCGATGACTGCGTCGCCGCATCGCGCGGGCAGGCAGGTCGTTCGACATGCGTCTTTCTGTGCGTCGCTGTTGCGATCGCCGTCGTCGCAGACCTCCACCGCTACCACCCGATCGACGAACCCGTCGCCGCAGCGCGATCCCGCGCAGCGTCCGGCGAGGCAGATGCCCGTTGCGACTTCAGAGCATGCGTTGCCGTCTTGCGCGGGACGAAAGCCGCCGGAGGGATCGGCTTCGATGCACGGGTTGGTGCGCGCGGAGCACTGTTTCAGCGCCACGACACAGACGGTCTCGTCGGGGCACTCGCCTTCCTTGCTGCACGTGATGAACGTCTCCGGCTTGACGGTGAGCACCACACGACAAGCGGGGAGCATGAGGAGGGCAAAGACCGCGCTGCAGGGGAGGCGACGCATGTCCGTTCTGAAACGGTGGCATGGGCGGCGGATCCCCGCAAGCTTACTCGATCGGGCGCGCCGTTCCGTCTTCCAGGGCACTGACGCAATCAACCGCCGCGGCGCGGTCATGACAAGTGTTCGCATGCCCGCCGAGCGCGCCGCCTGAGCTCGGCCGATAATAGCGTCATGCGAGTCAACAAGCCTCTGCCGCAGGTTTCGATTGCAGATCAGGTACCGTGGGTGACCATCAAGCGGGTCGGCGACGGCAAGTTTCGCATCAGCACCGTCGATCGGTTGCGCGACGCCAAGCTCAAGGCCCCTCCGCTGATCCACGTGCACACCGACCACAAGCGCAAGCGCGGCAGCGTCGGCCGCGATGTGACAGCGGCGCAGGCCGCGGAGAAAGCCAAGGATCTCGTGCGGGAATTGCTCGGTGACGCGAAGGTGAAGGTCTCGATCACCGCCAGCACGCGCGGCGCCGTGATCCTGACGGTGGGGTGAGGGAGCGCTGCGCCGCGGCGGTCCGTCGCCTTTACGCCGCACCCATCTTGTCGAGAGCCGCGATAACGGCTGCGTGAAGATCGACGCCATCGCTCGGCCGCCCGTGCCGGCACCCTTGCGGCCTTTGAGCACGGCCCTCGATCGCTGCCTCGCGACGCCTCCGGCAAAGGTGCGGGCGCATCCGCTGGCGGCGCCGCTCGCTGCGGCCGGGGGTCGCGCGGCCTGGTACGCCGACATCGGCATCGCGCTCGGCGCCGCTGGCGTGCGCGGCTGGGGCGGCGCGCGCGTGTTCGATCTCGGCTGCGGCGACGGCGAGTTCTTGCAGGCGATCGCTGAGCAAGGCGCCGATGTCGTCGGCATCGAGAAGGCGTCGGCGCCACCGAGCCCGCTCGAGGACGAGATCACGATCCTCAAGGGCGACCTCTCCGCGCTCACCGTCAGCGCGCCGGCCGATGTGTTCATCTCGCGCAATACCTTGAAGCGCGGCTTCATCCGCCCGCTCGACGGCACGCCAGCGCGCTTCAGCCTCGGAAGGTCGCCTCAGGCGACGCTGCAGGCCATCGCCGCGAACGTGAAATCAGGCGGCCTGTTTTGCATCTACAACGTCTCGCCGTCCGATCCCGCTTTGGCCAAAGAGGCGCATGCCGACGGCCATTGTCCCTACACCCAGGGAGAGCTCGAGGCCGCCGGGTTCATCGTCCTCGCCCACGACCGAGACGCGACCACCCTCACTGTCGATTGCGCGCGCCAGCTCGCGAACCCCTCGCTGGCCTCCGGCGTCTACGCGCTCGTGACGATCTGTATTCGACGCTGATTCTGCGGCCACACCTTCTCACTTCGCCGGGACCACGAAGAACACACCGTCTTTGAGCGTGTACAAGGTCTTCGTGACGATGCGCTCTTCTCCATCTTCGCGGTCGCGGCTAAGGCAATGAGCATGAAGATCATCTGAGGTCCTTCCGCGGCCATTCTCACACAGTTTCAATCGCGCCTGTCTTGCCGTAAGCCGTATTCGCTGGGAGCCGTTGATGACCATGACCGGGACGCATCTTCTCTTGTCGCGGCGCGCCTTCCTCCATGCCTCTACCGCCGCCGTCGTCCTCGGGCTTCGCTGCCGCCCGTCGCTGAAGCTCGCGATCAGCGCCGACGCCGGCTACGACGACGTGCTCGCGGCCCTGCAGACGACGGACATCGATTACCCGGGCGGGGCAAACCACGCCCCGATGGCGATCGAGGCGCTGCATGCGCTCGGCGCCAGCGATGCGCGCATCGTCGAGTGGACCAAGCACTACAGCGAGAAGCTCGAGCTCGCCGAGACCGGCGCCGCGATCCCGCCCGACGATCGGGCCGCGGCCATCGGCAAGCTCGACAAGCACGCGGGCCTCATCGCCGGATACGAGGAGCAGCTCGCGACCACCGACTACAAGACGCTCATCGCGCGCGAGCTGCCGCGGCTGCTCTCCGGCACCGCCGCCGGTTGGCACGGCATCATCCGCCTCGCCCACGGCGTCTACGCGCTAGAGGAAAACCGAAGCGACGTGCGGCTGCGCGAAGTCGCGATCGGCCTCGGCGGCTTCGCGGCCTGGAGCCAGCCTCTGCCCGGCGTCCCGGGCGCGCGCGCCGTTTCCGGCTACGACGTGCTCACTGCGCTCGAAGCAACCCCGCTGGTCCCGGCGGCGCAGCGCGTCGGCGGAAATATTTACGGCCGCATGGCTGCGCTCAAGGGCCGCTCCGACTTCACGGACGCCGTCGAGACTGTGGATCTCGCGGCGCTCCCTGTGACCGACGCGGTCAACGGCTTGGTCTCGCTGGCCGCGCGCATCTTCGTCAACGAAGGCAAGGCCAACATCGCCTTGATCCACGCCGTCACCGGCACCGCCGCGTTGCGTCCCTTGTTGCCGCTTTTGAGCGAGGCCGACCAACGCGCGGCTGTCGGCCATGCTTATCAAGCCGTCGCCGCTGCCTATGCGAGCCAGGGCACGGCCGGCGGCACCGCCGCCATCGCGGGCCCGTCGAGGTCCGCGGACGCGATCTACGCCGAGTCGATCGCGGCGGAGGAAGAGCACGTATTCAAGGTGGCGATCACGGCGCGACGAGAGGCCGAATACCAAGACCCCTCTGACGTCCTCACCGCGCTCGAGTCATGGGCGAAGGCTGTCTGATCGGCGCAACGCGGCAGGCGCAAGACTGCGCACCTGCCGCGGTCTTTACATTCCCGCGCCTCTTCACTACCCGAGCGTTTTCGGGAGGCTGCCAACATGCCAAACGCCTACATCTCGGGCGCCGGATCTTACATTCCGCCGCTCGTCTTCAAGAACGACGAGTTCAAGACCAAGTACGACATGGACACGTCACACGAGTGGATCGAGCAGCGCACCGGCATCCAAGAGCGCCACTTCGCCGAGCGCGGCGTGGCGTCGAGTGATCTCGCCCTGCCAGCGTCGCAAGCCGCGATCAAAGACGCCGGGCTCGTGCCGGAAGACATCGACCTCATCATCTTCGCCACGCTCTCGGCCGACAAGGCGTTCCCGGGCTCGGCGGTCTATCTGCAGAAGAAGCTCGGCCTGCTCGACGGAGAGTCGAAGAAGTTCGTCGCCTGCTTGGACGTGCGCAATCAGTGCTCGGGCTTCCTCTATTCATTGTCGACCGCGGCGGCGTTCATCAAGTCGGGCCAATACAAGCACGTGCTCGTCGTCGGCGCCGAGACGCACTCTGCGGCGCTCGACTTCACGACCCGCGGGCGCACTGTGGCCACCTTGTTCGGCGACGGCGCCGGCGCGGTCGTCGTCAGCGCCACCGAAGAGGATCGCGGCCTGCGCTGCTCCTTCCTCGGCGCCGACGGCCGCTACGCCGAAGAGCTGAAGCTCGACCTGTGGAACATCGCCGAGCGCCCGTATGTCGATATCGGCAACGATCGCTCGGGACCCGGCACCGTGCGGCCCGAGATCTTGTGGCCGCAGATGAACGGCAAGGTCGTCTTCAAGAACGCGATCGAGCGGATGATCATGGCGCTGATGCAGGCGTGCTGGGACCAAAAGATCTCGCACGAAGAGATCGATCTCTTCCTCTTCCACCAGGCGAACAAGCGCATCAACGACTACATCGCCGAGCAACTCGGCCTGCCCGCGCACAAGGTGCCGAGCAACATCGAGCGCTACGGCAACACCACGGCGGCGACGATCCCCCTGCTGATGGACGAGTGTAAGCGGGACGGCCGGCTGAAAAAGGGAATGAAAGTCGCCTGTGTCGCGTTTGGTTCAGGGTTCACCTGGGGATCTGCTATCATCGATTGGTAGTCATGTTCGTACGCTGCACACGCTTTGTCTTCGCCCTGTTGGTGCTGCCCGCGCTGTCGTTGTCCGCGCGCTCGGGCGCCAACGTCACGCCATTCGCGGCGTCGTCAGAAGAAGAGTGCGATCCGATCGAAGGCAAAGACGTCGTCCCGCCGCGCACGCAGCGCCGCGCGACCCAGGTTCACGACCGCGCCGCGCGTGGGCCGCGCCTAGACTTCGTCAGAACGCCCACGCGCTTGGATCGCGCGGCGTCGCCAGATGCACAGGCCCGGCGCGCGAAGCTCTTCCGCCCTCGTCGCGCCGCCTCCGACGACGACGACCCACCTACCGTCTGAGTCTTTCCGTTCTCACATTCGAAGCCATATGACGGGGCGCGAACCATCCGCGCCGAGGTGTTTCCCATGCAGAAGCTGATCAAAGGCATTCATCGTTTTCAAGCCGATATCTTCGGCAAGCAGCGCGAGCTCTTCGAGCGGCTGGCCAAAGGACAGAGCCCCGAGACCTTGTTCATCACTTGCTCGGACAGCCGCATCGAGCCGGCGCTCATCACGCAGACCGTGCCGGGCGACCTCTTCATCATCAGAAATGCCGGCAACCTGGTGCCGCCGCACTCGTCGGCGCCGGGCGGCGAGGAGGCGACGATCGAGTTCGCCGTGCAAGTGCTCGGCGTCAAAGACATCGTCATCTGCGGGCACTCGCATTGCGGCGCGGTGAAAGCGCTGCTCGACCCGAGCTCCCTCGACGAGCTGCCGATGATGCGCCAATGGCTCACCCACGCCGACGCCACGGCGCAGATCATCAAAGAGAGCTACGGACACCTCGCGGGCGACGCGAAGGTGAGCGCCGCGGTCGCCGAGAACGTGCTCACGCAGCTCGAGAACTTGCGCACGCATCCCTCCGTGCGGGCGAAAACGGCGCGCGGCGAGCTCAACCTGCACGGCTGGGTCTACAAGTTCGAGACAGGCGAGGTCTTCGCGTATGACCACGAGCAAGGTCAGTTCGTCCCTGTTCGCAACGTCAAGCCGATGCCGCGGCCGTCGATCGTGGTGCCCGAGTCCGCCTAGTGTTAGGCGGGGGCGATGCAAGCCGGCCACAAAGTCGTCGTCTCCGAGTTCGGTGAAACGCCGCTCGACGCCATCGAGCGCTTGCTTACGCTGCAAGCGATGCCGGCGCCGGATCCTTCCGGGCTGAAGCCGACCGACGTCATCATCGCGGTGAAGAGCGCCGCCGTCGCGTGGGTCGATCTCTTGATGACCAGCGGCCAGTACCAACACATGGCGAAGCCGCCTTACGTCCCGGGCCTCGAGTGCTGCGGCACGGTCGCGTGGGCCGGCCCGGAGGTGACGCACGTTCGCGTCGGCGACGGCGTGCTCATCGACGGCCTCGCCGCCGGTCCACGCTCGCTCGGCGACTATCAACAGTACGGCGGCTTCGCGTCATACGCGGTGGCGCCGGCCGTCGGCGTGCGCAAGATCCCTGGAAAGCTCTCGTTCGATCAAGCGTGCAACTTGTTGGGCAACTACGAGACGGCGTACCATTGCCTGATCACCCGCGGCCGCTTGAAGGCCGGCGAGACCGTGCTCATCCACGGCGCCTCGGGCGCGACCGGCCTCGCCGCGGTGCAGATCGCGAAGATCCTCGGCGCGCGCGTGATCGCCACCGGCCGCTCCGAGGCAAAGCTGAAGCTCGTGAAGGATCACGGCGCCGACGTGACGATCGGCGGCGATGGATTCTTGGAGCGGATGCGCGAGGAAGTGAAGGCGGTGACCGGCGGCCGCGGTGTGGACGTCGTCTACGACGGCGTCGGCGGCGACATCTCGGTCGAGTCTCTGCGCTGCGTCGACTTCGGCGCGCGCTTTTTGATCGTCGGCTGGGCATCGACGCCCTTCGTCGCCAAGGGCAAGGGCGGCCGTGGCGCACCGAACGCGAACCAGCTTCCCACGAACCTGGTGATGATGAAGGGGCTCGACGTGCTCGGCTGCCCGATGGCGATCACGACGAGCCGCGATCCCAAGATTCGCGACGAGCGCCTTCGTGCGATCCTCGAATGGGCCGAGGCCGGCAAGATCACGCCGCACGTCTCGCACACCTTCCCCCTGAAGGAGTTCAAGACCGCGATGCTCGCGAAGTGGAACGGCGAAGTCACCGGCGGCTGCGTGTTGCACCCGTGAGGACCTTCTCGAGCGGCCACGGCCCGAACGTTTCGCAGCGCCGGATGTTCGTCGAAGGCGCTTCGACCGGTGGCGCATGCTGACGCCTTCGCCTGGCTCGCAGAGAAGATGACCGTCGACGTCGAGGCGTCGCTCGCGATGATGCACCGGACGCTCGGCGCGTTGCGCTTCGATCCGCGGGTGCTCGACGCGGACTGGAAGAAGAACTGACGCTCGCCGGTCCGCTCGGCGGGCACGTCAAGAGCACTTGGCGCGGTTGGTCATTCGCAGATCAACCGTCTTCGCGGCTTGGGCGTGGTTGCTGCTGCGGCTTTCGCTCGCGACTCCTGCATGCTGCGGCCGAAGTGGGGCTTGGCGGCTGCGCATGTCATTGACGTGGCGGCCTTTCTGCGATCGCACGGGTGCGCCTCGTTCTGCGCCCGAACGCCCGAACGCCCGAACGCCCGAACGCCCGAACGCCCGAACGCCCGAACGCCCGAACGCCCGAACGCCCGAACGCCCGAACGCCCGAACGCCCGAACGCCCGAACGCCCGAACGCC
>JADLHZ010000144.1 GCA_020848545.1 Deltaproteobacteria bacterium
CCTGCATCGCATCGTCTCCATGCTCGTCAAGATGACCTCGTAGCGCACTCCCAAAAAACCGGCGACGGCGACGGCGACGTCAACGCCTACGGCTACGAGCAATCTTCATGCGGTCGAAGGACTAGAACCGCGACGCGCGCTTCATCGTCTCGGTGATCGCCGTTTCGAGCGAGGCGCGTGGCCAGGCCGGCTGCGCTTTCTCCATGATGTGCGTGACGGCGTCTTCGCGATTCTTCATCGTCAGGGTCTCGTCCTTCGTCAGCATCTGCAGGCCCATGAGTACGACCCGCGCGGTGGTGGCCGCCATGCCGGTGCCCTCGACCCACTGCACGCTCGTCGAGACCTTGCCCTTCATCTCGTCGCTCATCTGTTTGATGAACGCGCGCTCGTCGTCTTGCAGGCGCGGGATCTTGACGACGTCGATGATGGTCATCGTGATCAACTGACGAAACTCCGTGAGCATCTCGCGGTAGCCCCAGCGAATGGCGGTCAACACCGGCACCGTCGCGTTACCGCGCATGTAGAGGATGACGACGTCCTTCCACGCGCCCATGACCATCGCATCGTGCTGCGCCAGTACCCGAAAGCCGTCGACCATGACCGTGCTGTTCCCTCACCGCCCGTGCGAGCGCAATTTCTCGTCCTTCGCCTCGACGAGCTCGCGCAGGCGCGTCTTGTAGCGCTCGAGCCGCCCGCGCAGCGCCTTGTCGCCGCCGGCCGCGAGCATCTGCGCCGCGAGCACACCGGCGTTGAAGGCGCCGCCGATGGCGACCGTGGCGACCGGCACGCCCTTCGGCATCTGCACGATCGAATACAGCGCGTCTTGGCCGGACAAGTGGCCGATCGGCACCGGCACGCCGATGACCGGCAAGGTCGTGTGCGCCGCGATCATGCCCGGCAGATGCGCCGCGCCGCCCGCGCCGGCGATGATCACAGAGAAGCCACGATCGGCGGCCGTCTCGGCGAAGGTGGCCATCGCTTTTGGCGTGCGATGCGCCGACAGGATGCCGAGCTCGTAGGGCACGGAGAATTCGTCGAGCGCCCGCGCGGCGTCGGCCATGCACGCGAGATCGGAGTCGCTGCCCATCACGATCGCGACGCGTGGTCTTGCAGCCGCCTTAGCCATCGATCCACCCCTGCTCACATCGTTCCATCTCTTCGATGAGCTCGGCAAATTCCTCGATCTTGCGCACGTGGCCGTTGATGTGGCCGAGCTTTCTTCCGGGCAAGAGATCGGCCTTGCCGTACCAGTGCAGGTGCAAACGCGCGGTGATCGGCGGCAGCTTCCAGCCGTGCTTCTGCGCGGCGTTCGCTGGTCCGAGCACGTTCAACATCGCGAACGCCGGGTGCGTGCTCATCTCGCCGAGTGGCAGGCCGAGCAGCGCCCGCCAGTGATTCTCGAATTGGCTCGTGACGGCGGCGTCCTGGGTGAAGTGCCCGGAGTTGTGCACGCGCGGCGAGATTTCGTTGACCCACAAGCCGCCGTCCTTCAGCTCGAAGAGCTCGACCGCGAAGGTGCCTTGCAGCTGGAAGCCGTCGCTGATCTTCTTCGCGTAGGCGAACGCTTCTCGTTCGAGCTTTGGGTCGACGCCGAGCGCGCTCGCAGGCCCTTTGACCCACCGGCACACCCCGCCCGGCTGCTCGATGACGACGAGCGGGTACGCCTTGAACTCGCCGTTCGTGCTCTGACACGCGACGAGGGCGAGCTCGCGCACGAACGGGACATAGGGTTCGGCGAAGACGGTGCCGCCGCGCTCGAGCGACGCTTGGCAAAACTTGTCGAGCAGCTCGCGCCGGCTGGAGAGCGGCACGGGATCGTTCGCGAGGAACACGCCCTTGCCGTCGTAGCCCGTGCGCGACCACTTGAGCACGAAGCGCGAGCCGTATTCGCGATCGACTTCGTCGAGCCAAGGCTGGACGCGACCGCCCTCAGGCAGCACGAGCATCGGCGCCGTCGGCACGTTGATCGACTGCAGCGCGCGCTTCTGGCTGATCTTGTCTTGCAGCCGGCGCAAGGTCTCGAGCTCGGGCATGAAGTAGGTCTTCGCGTGCCGCGCCTTGTGCAAGAGCTCGGACGGGATGAACTCGTTCTCGAACGCGACGAGCTCGACCTCGCCCAAGAAGCGCTTCAAGAGATCGAGATCTTCGTAGGAGCCGTAGAGCGCGTCTTTGACCAGGCGCGCCGCCGGATCGAGCGGGCCTTTGGCGAGCACCACCGGCCGCAGCCCGAGCCGCAGCGCCGCTTCTGCGAGCATCGCCGCGAGCTGGCCGCCGCCGAGGATGCCGACCTTGTAGCCGAGGGGTGGGATCGGGGGCTTCGTCGTCACGGTCGCACCCTCATAGCCCGGCCGGTGAGATCATCTCCAGCCCCGAGGACGGGCGCGAATGGAAATGGGAGCGCTCAGCCGCGGCGGCGGTGCAGGCGCACAGCGAGCATCATCGCGGCGACGAGCAAGGTGATCTGCACGGCGGCGGCGGTGTCGCGGCCGCTCTCGGGCGCGCCGACAGGCACGGCTGAGCCGCAGCGCATGCCGAGGTCAGGAACTTTTTCGGACTTCGGGTTGATGTCGATGACGAAGGGCTGCGTGCCGTCGGTCGACTCGACGATCGCGTAGGTGGCGATGACGCCGCTCTCGACGGTGATCGTGACGTCGTTCTTGCCGTCCCGGCCCGCGATCTCGGTGACCGCGACGCCGCGCTGGCCTTGGCGCTGCCACACCTGCGCCACCTGCGTGCGCACATCGTCCGAGCCGCCGACCAAGCGGAAGACGTAGCTCGCGGCGCCGCCCGGGAGGATGCGATAGTACTTGGCGCCGCGATCTTCTTGGATCTCGCCTTGATCGTTCTGGCTCGGCCCGGCGCCGACGTCGAGCTGCTTCTGCAACGCGACCGCGGGCCAGTTGCTGGCGCCGTCGCCGACCCAGTCGAACGCGCGGTTCGTGGACGGAACGGTGGGGTCGACGTTGAAGTGGCCCTTCACCGCCATCGCGACGCGGTAGCGCTTCAAGAACGCTTCGAACTCGCCGCCGGTCGCTTGCAGCGTTTGCCGCAGCGCAGACGGCGTGCCGGTGAGGCCGCTGCCACGCTTTTGCCAGAACAAGCGCATGATCTCGGAGCCGACGGTGATGCCGCGGCTCGCTTGGCCTTGGGTCGCGAGCTGCTGGATCAAGTACTTCCAGAACACCGACGAGTCGTAGCTCTGGTTCCAGAAGTCGATGTCGGTCGCCGCGAAGTGATCGTTCGGATCGTAAGGCGTCTGCGAGCCGAAGCCAGGCACGCCGAACGAGAAGTCGGCGCCGGTGTTGGCGGTGCCTTCGAGCGGGAAGGTGTCGTAGTACGCTGGGTTGTTGAGCTTCGCGAAGCTGATGCCGAAGTCGCCCGGCGTCGACGCGACTTGCACTTGGTGGAAGAACTCGTGGGCGCAGAGCCACGGCAAGTACCACTCGGGCGCGTGGTTCGAGAGCGTGATGCCGATGATCGCCATCGAGTAGCTGCGATCGACGTTGACGATGCGGACCTCGGTGCGGGGCGACGGGAGCTCGAGGCCAAGCGAGCCGTTCACGGCGCGCGCGTGCTCCATGTAGTGGCCGGCTTTTTCGACGTAGTCCGGCACGCCGTTGCCCGCGACGAGCGTGCGCGTCGAGCCGTCCGGCATCGGGATCGTCGCGTTCGTGTCGGCGAGCGGCGGCACGTCGGTGGAGCTCGCGTCCTTCGTGTAAAGAAATTTGAACATCGGGGTCAGGTACTCGCTGACCTCGCCGTGGATGAGGATCTCGGCGACGATACCGTGCGCCGGGTTGTTCTCGACGAGCATATCGCGCGCGTGCATCGCTTCCGGCGTGGCGCAGCCGACACCGCTCGGGCGATTGTCTGAACCGCGCAAGGCCATGCGGAAGAAGGCGTCGGCGTCTTTGAGGGTCTCGATCTTCAGCGTTTTCGGGCTGGTGGCGATGGGCTCGCTGGGCGTGCGAAATAGAAACGAATCCGACGCGATTAATTGACTCGTTGCGGCAAGGAGCAGCGCGATCACCATATATACGCGTTATCGCTCCCGGCCTGGCATTGGTTGTGTGCGGAAGTGGGGTTTGGTAGGCAGCCGCCCGTGTTCATTGGACTTGCCGTCGCTTGGGTCGCGGCGCTGCCGGACGCAACGGCCCTGCGTCCCGAGCGCATGCTTCAGCAGACCGAGCTGACCGTCGACGTGGGTCTGTCCGGGCTCTCTTCATCTACGACCAGGACGCCGACGGGCGGCCTCGAGCGCGACCATTACGAGACGATCACCACCCGCGTGCGCGCGGAGGTGGGGATCACCCGCTATCTGAAGCTCGAGCTGATGGTGCCGCTCGTCGACTACGTGCGCTCGCGATCGTACGGCCTCTCGGTCACGCGCTTTGGCGATCCGATGGTCGGGCTCGCCGCTGGTGGCACGCTCGGGACCGAGGGCGTGCTGGCCGATCTGCAAGTCGCCGTCTTCGGCGAGCTGTACTTCCCGACCGCGCGGCAGATCATCTCGAGCCCGATCGATCCCGAGCTGCGCCTGTCGCCGCGCGGCATCGTTGCCACGACGGGCGGCGTCATGGGCTTGCTCGGCGCGTTCCTCGGCTATCGCTACGAGCGCGATCGCACCGGCGTCGAGCTCAGCGCGCGCGGGATCTTTCGGCTGCGCTCGAACGATGCGTCGAACGGCGCCGGCTTCGACGCACGCGCGGAGCTCAGGGTCTTCACCTCGCTCCTCGTCGGCTTTCGCGTCGACGGCATGTTTGCGTTCGGCGGCTTGGGGCAGGCGTTGATCTCGGCGTCGCGCCTCGCCGACAGCGCGGGTTGGGTCGATGTCACGGTGATCGCCGGTTGGCGCTTCTTCAAAGGGCTCGACGTGATCGCGGCGTTCTCGGCGCCGGCGCATGTGGCGGCTGGGGGCTATGCGCTGCAAGGGCAGGCGTTGTTGTCGTGGACGTACATTCCGAAGTGATGCAGCCGAAGGATCTCATCGGCGAGCTTCGCCGCTTCCTGCACGACGCGCGCGTCGTTCGCTCCGCCGGCATCCTGCTCGCGGTCAGCGGTGGTCGCGACTCGATGGCGCTCGCCAAAGCGTTCACCTTCTTGAACGCGCGAAGCGATCAGCCGTGGCGCATTCACGCTGCCGTCGTCGATCACGCGCTCCGTAAAGGTTCGGCGAGGGAAGCACGCTTCGTGCGCGACACTTTGCTCGCGTGGGGTGTCGGCTGCGAGCTCGTCACGCTGTCGCCGCCGAAGGCCATGCCGCAGGGCGCGCTCGCGTGGGCCCGAGACGCGCGCTACGCTTCGCTCGAAGCGCTGCGGCGCGCGTTGCAGCTTTCGTACGTGGCGACGGCGCACCACATGGACGACCAAGCCGAGACGCTGATCCTGCGGTTGGTCCGCGGCGCGGCCCCTGGCTCGCTCGGCGCGATGCGGCCGCGCCAAGGTGCGCTCTTGCGGCCGTTCCTCGGGGTGCGTCGCGCCGACGTCGATCGCTTCGTCAAGAAGCACGGCGTGCCGTTCGTCGACGATCCGACGAACGATGATCCTAGCCATCCACGCACCCGCGTCCGTCGCGAGGTGATGCCGCTGCTACAAGCGATCGGCGGCGCCGACGTGGCCACGCGGCTGTCGGCGCTGGCGGCGGATCTCGCGGAGGACGACGCTGCGCTCGCGGCCGCGTTGCCTGCGCTCGGCCGCGGCGCGACCGTGGCGCTCGCGAAGCTCTCGGCGATGCCGGCGGCGCTGCAGCGGCGCGCGATTTGGACTTGGTTGCAGGCACACGCCGATCCACGCGCGCTCGGCCGGGCGCACGTCGATCAGTGCCTGGTGCTCGTTGCCGGCGCCGATCCCAAAGCAGCGGTGAAGCTCCCTGGCGGTCGGGTCGTCGTGCGCGAGCCTACGCGGGTCCGGGTGCGAGCGCGACAGGGTCAGAAGCGATAGCCGAGCGTGAGGCTCGGCACACCGGTGTAAGCGAACAAATAATAGTACGCGATGCCGAGCGTGGTCTGAGCGATCGTCTGCGGCGCGAGCGCATAGCCGAAGATCGGCAAGCGGACGCCCAGCGAGAAGCCGCCGGGCAGCGTGAGGATGAGTGAAAAGCCGGCGCCGATCGCAAACACCGGATCGGTCTGACCCGGCGTCGGCTCGTACCGCGGATAGCCCGTGGACCCGCCGCGACTCGTCGACCAGCCGGGCGACAGGTGAAAGAAGAAGCCGAGCTTCAGCCATTGCTTTTGCGTCACGCTCCAGTGTGGACCACCGCCGAGCGCGAAGGACCCCATCTCGCCGTTGCTGACGAGCGGCAAGAGCAAGCCGCCGGAGAGGAAGACGTTGCCGTCGCCCCAGTTCACGTCGAGCGCCGGCGCCATCTGGCCGGCGCCGAAGCCGAGCGAGAAGCTCCGCCGATCGGCGCGCTCGTACGGCGTCGGCGCGGCGGCGGCGGTCGTGAAAGGATCGGCAGCACAGAGAAGGAAGATCGCGAGCAACATGAGAGACTCCATCGAAGAACGTGGCGTCCCCCAGAGCAACGCGCGTGCCAGAGCGCAGCACGCAATGGACGCGCGCGAGCGGCGATGGAATCGAAAAGTGACGAAGCGCGACGAAGCGTGACGAAGCGCGACGTTGGGCGTTAGAGCTCGAACAGCGCCCGCACATCGACCCGCAACTTCTCGCAGAGCCGCTCGAGCGTCTGCAGCGTCGCGTTGACCTGCGCTTCTTCCAACTTCTGATAGGTCTCGACCGGCATCATCAGCGCGGTCGCGGCGTCATTCATGCTCCACCGGCGCCGCAGCCGTTGCTTGCGCAGCGTGCGGGCCAGGCGATCTTTCAAGCTCAAATTCTCTTTGCGTGGCGAAGCTTCACGCTCCGCCGGTGGAACTTCGACCAACTTCACTGCGCTCATGATCGACGAACCGAGCGCGGCGAAAAGAATCAGACCGCCGGCTTCTGCGCCGCAATATAGGACGCCAGCGCATTGACCGACGCGAACGCCGTCTTGCCGGCCTTTTCGTCAGCCACCTGCACGCCGAAGGTCTCCTCGACCGACACCGCGAGCTGCAGCGCATCGAGCGAGTCGAGGCCGAGGCCGCCGCCACCACCAAAGAGGGGCGCGCTGTCGTCGATCGACTCGGGGGTGACGCCGTCGAGCTTCAAGGCGTCGATCAGCATTTGCTTAATCCGCAGCTTCAAGTCCGCCATGTCGTTTGCCCTCTTACGCCGAGGCCCGGTCGATCATCGCTATCCCGCGTGACTTGGCGATGCGGCGGTTCATGTAGACGACGAACTGCATCGCCCAGATGCGCGCCTTGAACTTCAGCGACGGGAAAATGTTGCCGGCGAGCACGCCCGAGATCGCGTTCATCATGCGGAAGCGGTTCGTAGGCCGAAAGAAGATGTCGATGAACGCTTCGTCGTAGAAGCCGTAGATGAAGGTCCAGAAGGTGCCCATGCCGCGGCGCATGCGCTGCTCGTAGGGGCGAAACGCCTTCTGGTCGGTGAGCAGCTCCGGCTTGTCCTTCTTCAACGCCGGCACCGCCAGCTTCACGATCTCCTCGGCGCAGCGCATGCTCAACAGCACGCCCGAGCTGAACACTGGATCCAAGAAGCACGCCGCGTCGCCGCAGAGCACCCAGCCCGGGCCGCTGAAACGATCGCTCTTGTAGGAGAAGGTGCCCTCGGTCATCACCGGCATGAGTTGCTCGGCGCCTTCCAAGCGCGCTTTCACCGGGGCGCAGTCGGCCATTGCCGCCTTGAACATCTCTTCCGGCTTCTCCTTCTTGTCGCGCCAGTAGCTGTGGTGCATGACGGCGCCGACGCTCGTGACGTCGCCCTTGAAAGGGATGACCCAAATCCAACCGCCCGGAAAGCAGCCGATGGTAATCGAGCCTTCGTGCTTTCCGTCGAAGCGCTTGACGTTCTTGAAGTGGGTGAACGCCGCTGCCTTGTTCAGGATCTTGTCGGCCTTCCTCAGGTTCAGCTTCTTCGAGAGGAGCGACGCGCGGCCGCTGGCGTCGACCACGAGCTTGGCTTTGATGGTGATTGGCGTTGGGTCACCGTCGAGCGCGTGGGCGACGACGCCGACCGCGCGCTCGCCTTCGAAGAGCACGTCGTCGACCTGCCAGCGCTCGCGCACGTCGGCGCCGGCCTTCCGTGTGTTGTTCAACAGGATCTGATCATGCTCGTCGCGCTTGACGTGGTACGCGTAGCCGTACGGGCAGTCCATCGCGTTCTTGAACTCGTACATGTACTCGCGCTTGCCGTCGGCGGTGACGAAGTGCGCGCCGTGCTTCTGAATGAACGTGCTCTCGATGGTGCCGGAGACGCCGAGCCGCTCGTAGAGCTCGCGCACCATCGGCAGCATCGACTCGCCGATCTTGAAGCGCGGGAACTGCTCGCGCTCGAGGACGATGACCTTCAGGCCTTCTTTGGCGAGCAGGGTGCCCGCCGTCGAGCCGCCAGGGCCGCCACCGATGACTACGACATCCACATGCAGGGTGTTCATCGCGGTGGGAGATGGTCGGATCGCGTCATTTCAGTCAAGGCTGCGGGGTATTTTGCCTCCGGGACACCATGAACATCTCGTTGGTGTCGACCGCAGCGGATCAAGCCCACTACTCGTTGAGCAAGTGAAAACGGCTCTTGGCAAAGCGCGCGCTGATGCCGACGAGGCCAGGTTGCTTGGCGATGACCTCGAGCACTTGCAGGCATTGCTCGGTTTCGAGCCGCTCACCCGACATGCCGAGCGCCTGCGCGGTTTCCGCCACCAGCGCACGCGCCTTTTCTTCCCCCACTGACGGGGAAATCAGCGCGGCCACCTCGTGGAGTGAACGAGCCATCGAATCACTCTTTTCCGAAGGCGAGCACCACCGATGTCGTGTTGTGGAACCCTGAGAAGTCCGAAGAGTCCAGGGCGATCTCTCCGTACGTTTCAAAACCACCGATCGGCGCTTTATCGAGCGCGTCGTGCATTTGTCCGAGCGCCTGCACGAAGCGGTCGCCCAAGATGAGATTGCGGCAGATGCAGTCGAAAACCAGCGCGCCGCCCACCGTGCGACCCAAACGTTCGCGGGCTTGCTCTGCGGCGCGCCGCGCGCTGAGCACTTGGCCATCCGGATCGCCTTGCATGATTCGGAACGACGTTCCGCGAGGAATACCGCACGCAAAGTTGAGCGATCCGTTTTGTCCTACGGACAACGGCGCTCGCACTTTGAAGGCTGATCCGCTGGCCAGGCCGGCCTCGAAGCGCAGCAGGAATGACCCTTCTTTGTCGGCGGGCAGGCGGTCTGCGTCGATCCCTGCGTTGCGCGCGGCGTCACGCGCCTGCTCGCGCCAAACGTCCCAGGCGGGGCGCCCGTCTATCGTGTGCACGACGTTGCCCTCTGCGCTCGTGACCTCGAGCGGCTGGGTCAGTGGTTGATGTCCGTGTGCGATGCCCACGGCCGTCGGATGCTTGGTGAACAGCTTCACGGCGACGATGGCGTCTTCGTGTGACTCCTCGTTCACCCCCACGCGGCAGTGCTGGAGCTTGAGGTCATCGCCCGCTGCGCCGCCAGCGAGCCTCACGTGCTCGCCGAGCATGCTCGCCAGGCAAAGCGTGCTTTCTTCGCTGACGCCGGCGAGTGGGTCGAGCAACACCACGCCCGTTTGCTCCGGCAATCCCGCGACCTGCTTGGGCAAGCGCTCGGAGGCCGCGCGCGCGGCGTTTTCCGGGCTCTGTTTGAGACCGCGCCCGAGCGCTGCGTGCGCTTCGATGTCCCCGCCCAAGGCGAAGAGAGAGGTTGCCGATTTCATCTCCTCGCGGTTGCTGAACTCGCCTGCGCTCGACGCACCGACGACCAGCGTGCGGGGATACTTCTGTCGCAATCCGGCGAGCACTTGCCCCAAAGGCTGCGCGACCGAAGCGAAGGCAAAAACGACCTCCGGCTTCGTTCCCAGTTGGGCGTCGAGCTGAGTCACCCCGCTCTTGATGACTTGCTCCACACTTCCCGCTGCCAAGGCTGATGCGCTTTTCAATGTCATGGTGTTCTCCCGTGTCGAATGTTGCCGGAGATTGATAAATCCGCACTGGAAAGATGGCGCGCTCAGGCAGGGGCATCGCATCGCGTCATTTCAGCCAAGGCCGCGGGGTATTTTGTCGGTCTGCGTCAGGTCATGTGACGCTTGGCGCCGGTCTGGAGGCGGGTGGCGTCCGGGTCGCCTTGACGATGCCGAGAACCGGGGCATGAGGGTACCGGTTCGCGTTTCCATGTTCGCGGGCGCAAGTCCGTCTGTTCCCACGCGCGCGGTCGAGGCGGAGGCGAAGAAGCTCACGCCGCTGCGGGACGTTCGCTACGATGAGTACGTCGTCGGGCCGAGCGGCAGCACCTATCACGGGCTGGCGATGCGCTACGTGGCGCCGATCCTCGCGACCGGCAGCCTGCCGGCTTTGCCTGACGTACCGAAGGGCGGTCTTCGGCTGGCGACGGCGCAGACGAGCGCCGGCGACAAGGCGCTGCTCGTCGGCGCCGACGGGCGCCTGTGGGTCGGGCAGGAGAACGCTGGTGGCAGCGGTGACGAAGTCTCGGCGATCGTCATGCTCGCGCAGCAAGGGCTCGTGCAGCCGTTCTTTGCCGTGAACGATGCGCCCACGCTGCAAGCGATCGCCGGCCGTCTCGCGCAGGTGCACCGCGCGCTCGTCCTGTCGCCCTACATCACGCCGCCCGGGATTCCCGCCGATGCGGCGCAAGTGCGGGCCGCGACCTTGACCTTGTTGCTCGCTGCCGCCGTACGGGCACACGCGCTCGGTGCGGCTGATGTGCACACAGCTCTCGCGCGCACGTTCGAAGAGCGCCTCGCGGCCGAGCCCAACACGCGCGACTTCTATGGCGCGCAAGCGACTGCGGCGGCCGCGCGTGGCGAGGCGCCGGCGTTCGCGAGCTCTGCCGAGGTCGCTGACGTGTCGAAGCTGCCCTATGCGAAGTGGGAGCGCGACGGCGTCGCTCGCCTGTTGATTTATCCCGACGACATGGGCTCGCCGCGCACGAGAGTGGCCCAAGCCATCGTCGCCATGGACTTCGGTGCCGAGGGCATGGCCGATGGTTGGACGCGCTTTCGGCCGAACGAGACCGTCGCCGGCGAGCTGCCGATCGAGATCGACTTGGCGCCGGGCGGGAGCCACAGCCAGCTGCTCGGGCGTATCGACGAGGACGCCGTCGACGGTGTCGTCTACACTGGTCACGCCGGCTACGGCGCGTTCGTCGATCGCTTGGACGCGACGGCAACCGCCGGCGACGGCAAGCTCATCGTCATCCTGCAGTGCAGCGGCGTGCATAGCGCCAACACGATCAAGCAGAAGCTGCCGGCGGCGCAGCTCGTGTCGACGACGGCCTCGAGCAACGATGACTACGACATGATCATGCTCGCTGCGCTGGTCGCAGGCGTTCGCAAGCGGGTCGACTGGCGCACGATCCACGCGAGCACGCAGAGTAAGCTGCGCGAGGCCTTTCCAAGCGCCGACCTCAGCCAGCAGTACTTCTATCCGAACCAGGTCGAGAGGGGCGAGACGTCGGTCGATCGCGATCGCGACGGCGTCTCGGACGAGCGCGACAGCGTCTTCAGCAGCGTAGCGCCCACCAGCATGTCGGATCTGTCGTCCGTCCGCGCGGCTTCACCTCCGCTCGCGAGCTATCGGCTCAGCGGTGAAGCGTTGATGCGCGCCGTCGACAACGTGGCCCTCGTGCTTCGCAACTCGCACATGCTGACCGCCGCCGCCGAGGCGAAGAGCGCGTGGAGCGCGAGCGCGATCGTGGCGGAAGGTTACTTCACGCCTGCCGCCGGCCAGCAGGACGCGTTTCGCTTTTCCTTCGACGCGAAGCGGACGTTCTCCGTCGCGCTGAGCACGCACCTGAGCCACATCGACGAGTGGACGTTGAGCCAAATGCTCGCGCTCGAAGCCGCGCGCTTCATTGCCGCGCGAGCCGGACTGACACCGGCGCAGGAGACGACGCTCGCGCTCGGGATGCTCGAGCGCCTGGTGCACCAGACGGCCGCGCGTTATGCGGGCGTCCTCATCGCGTCGCGTATTCCGCGCGACGCATCGATGCTCACGCGCTACGGCCTCGATCCCGGGGCTGCGATCGAGGCGATGGAGGCCGCGCAAGATCCGGAGGACTTCGAAGTCTCGCACCTGACGAAGATCGGCACCATCGTCACAGCGCGCGGCTTGCGCATCGGCGCCGCGCGCGAAGCGGGGCGGGATCTCTGGCGCGACGGAATGCGGCGCTCCAGCTGGAGCGCCGACGGGCTGGCAGAAGCACTGGGCTTACCCGGCCAGCTCTCCGGCGAGTACCCGTTCTACCGCTGGGAGCATGACGGGATCGAAGAGCGCCTCGACGCCGAGATGGAGTCAGGCACCGGCCGCGTCTTGCACGTCTGGGCGCAGCGCTTCGACTTCGAGGTCCTGCGCCAAGTCGAGCTGCAGTGGTTGCTCGTCGGCTCCGGGTTCATGCCCGCTCGGGTCGCGACGCTCATGGAGATCTACAAACAGGCGCGCCGCGACGGGCGAGATCGCTATGCCGCGGCCGATCGGGTGGCCGCCGCTTTCCAGGTGGCGGATGGAACGGCGCCGTCAACATTTCTCAACTCTGGGCCGTCGCGCGACGTTGCGTGGGGCTGGAGCGATGAGCAGAAGCTCAAGGCGCGGAACCTCGCCTACCTCCTCGATCTCGGCCTGCCGTCGTCGCGCATCGGCGAGTGCTTGCGTGTCTATCGAAGGTTGCCGGAAGAGGTGAAGGCCGACTCGGCGCGCGTCGCGGTCGCCTGTCTCGCCGAGATCGACGACGCGGCCGTGCGTTCGCTGCCGATCGTCGGGCGCTTCGGCCTCGTTGCGAGCGCGCTGGCGGCCTCGGTGGACGAGGCGGGCTACGCGCGGGAACGAGCCGCGGCCTTGCGCGCCGTGCGGATGACGCTGGTGCAGTGGCTCATCGAGGAGAACCGCTCGCAGATGCCCGCGCTGGACGCGCGCGCCGAGCGGGCGTTGATCGAAGCCGCGGGCTCGACCACGGATGCGGTCGTCGCGATGCAGCGCATGCGCCGCGTGGCGCTCGCGCGCCACCTCGATGCGTTCGGCAACGTCTTCACGGCGTCGTCGTTGCTCACGCCGGCCGAGCGGGAGCGGTCGTCCCGATGAAGACACGTCTCGTGACCAAGGCGAAGCCGCCACTGCCGCCTCCGGAGGCAGTGCGACGCGCGCCGCTGCGCACCGTGCGCGTGGATCCCGCCGCGGAACCACGCTGTGGCGCGCGCGCCCGAGAAGAGACGGCGAAGACGATCTCGGCGCTGCCTGCGTCGTCGGTCATGCTCGCGGTCCCCGAGGGTGGCCTTCGTCTCACGGCCGCGAAGACGCGCGCCGGTGAAGCGGCGATCAGCATCGGCGGCGATGGTCGGCTGGGCATCGGCACGGCTAGCGGCGACGAGCTCTTCGCGATCAACGCGCTCGCGGTGCAAGGGCTCGTTTCGCCGTTCGCGTCCCTCACCCGGACCGAGGAGCTCGTGGCAGTCGCGGCGCGCCTCGAGCAGATCCACCGTGCGCTCATCGTTCCGCAGCCGACGTGCGACTCTCACGAGATCCGCGCCGCGGTGCTCGCCCTGCACCTCGCGCTCGTCGTCCGGGCGCGGGAGATCGATTTGGCGTTGCACAAGACGATCGGCGAGCGCCACCGCCAGCGCGTGGAGGCCGAGCCGCTGATCGCCGTGCGCAACTTTGCCAAGGCGCAGGCGCTGTCGACCTTTCGTCGTGGCGAGGCGCCGGCCTTCGCCGAGTGGGCCAAGATCGCGGACGTCTCAAGGCCGCCCTACGAGCGCTGGAGGAAAAACGGCGCCCACCTCCTCTATTATATAGATGACGCGGGCTCGACCCGCGATCGGGCAACGAAACAGCTGTGCGACATGGGCTTTCCGCCAGGCGTCGACGTGAACGGCTGGACCCGCTTCACGATGCCCGCGGAGAACGGAGCGCTGCCGATCGTCATCGATCTGGCGCCCAAGGGCGAGCATCGAAAGCTCTTCGAGCGCTTGACCGATGACGACATCGACGGCGTCATCTACAGCGGCCACGCGGGCTACGGCCAATATGTGCACGAGCTCACCAAGAACGGTGCGAAGTCCACGGGCGAAGGCAAGCTCATCGTTCTCTTGCAGTGCACCGGGATCGCGAGCGCCGGCGCCATCCACGAGGTCCTGCCGAACGCGCAGCTCGTGTCGACGAACGCGATGACCTACGATCAATACGACCAGCACCTGCTCGGGGCGATGGTGAGTGGCTTCCAACGCGAGGCCGACTGGCAGTCGATCCGCGCCGACGCGCAAGCCCGGCTCACCAAGGAGTTTGCGGCGAAGAACCTGAAGACGCAGTATTTCTATCCGGATCAGAGCGGCGGCGCCGAGCGCGACATCGATCGCGACAAGGACGGCGTCGCTGACGAGCGCGATCCGCTCTATTCGTTCGTGACCGGCGCTGATCAGGCGGTGACGATCGCCGTCTCGCGCGTCGTGCAGGCGCAGCCCGCGCACGCGTTGCGAGGCACGGGCGCGCTGCAAGCGATCGACGACTTCACGCTCGTCATCCGCAACGCGAACATGCTGCCGGAGAAGAGCGAGGCGGCGACGCCGTGGCAGACCGAGCGTGTCATCTCGGACGGCCTCTTCGATCCTGCGATGGGCGAGACGGCGGCGTTTCGCTTCGCGTACGATCGAGAGACGAGCACGCTGTCGATCGCGTTGAACGCGGAGCTCGCGCACTTGGACGAGCTCACCCTCGGCGAGCTCATCGCGATCGATGGCGCGCGCTTCTTCGCGGCGCAAGCGAAGCTCGACACGGTACAGACGGCGGCGCTCGCGTTGGCGTTCGTCGAGCGCGTGCGGCACCAGACCGCCGAGCGCAGGAAAGAGCTCTGGCGTTCGCCGCACCGCCAGCACCTCGCGCTCCTTCGCTATGGTCTCGCTCCTGCGGCCGCAGAGCGCGTGATGACGAGCCTTGCCGAGCCCGAAGACTTCGAGCGCAAGCACTACGATGCGTTGGTGAAGCGCGTGCGGGCCGAGCGGCTCGTATTGCAGGCGCCGCGCGATCTCGTTGGGCGCGACGTGTGGCTCGGCCAGGTGTCGGCGTCGCTGCCGTTCTCGGACCTCGCCAGTGTGTGGAAGCTGCCCGGCACGGTCACGGGCGAGGCGCCGGTCTTGCGCTGGGAGCACGACGGCAAGGAGGAGGCGCTCGAGATCGTCTTCGGTGAAGACAACACGATCGTCGCGGCGCGCGCGTTCCCGGCAGACTTCGAGCGGATTCGCCGCGCTGATCTTCGCGCCGGCCTGGCGCGGGCGAAATTTTCGCAGGAGCGCATCGAGCAGCTCACCGCGGCTTACGACGCCGCGCGAAAGCAACGCCTGCGACCGGAGGCGGCGATCGATCGCGTCGTCGCTTCGTTCACCGAGGCCGACGGCGACGCGGCCCTCGAGTTCGTCAACGGCGGCGGGGTCAGCTCGTCGCGGTCGGGCTGGAGTGGGCAAGTCATCGCGCGCTTCATGAGCGGACGCGCGCTCCAGCTGCGGCGGCTCGGCTTCGACTGGAGCACCGTCGCCTCCTATCTCGGCCACGCGCGCGCGAGCACCGCCCACTACGTGCGGGCCGACGCGCTCGCTGTCGTGGCGACGATGCGAGCGATGCCTGTCGCTGCAGTCGCGACGATCCCGCTCGCCGTGCGCGAGAAGCTCTTCCTCGACGTGCTCGAGACGCTCGCGCCGCGCAACGAGCATGCCCTGCGAGCGAAAGAGCGGCGCTCGCTCGCGCAAACGTTCCGGCTCACCGACGCCGGCGCGTTCGTCGCTGCGATCGCGGCAGAAGTGAACGGCAACCTGGCGCCGGCGCTACGCAGCGAATTGCAGACCGCGGTCGACGGGGCAGCGGATCCGGTGAGCGCGATGATCGCCGCGCGGCCGGTCTTGAAGCGCGCCGGCTACGAGCCACGGCTGCTGGAGCCGTCCGGAATCTTGTCGCTAGAGGAGCGCGCGTTCTTGGCCGTGGTGCGCTGAAGCCCGAAGTCTTCAGTGAGGACGTCGTCGGCCTCTGCCCGCTTCACTCGACGCCGTCGAACTCGCCGAGCACGTAGACCGGCTCGTCGTGGATCGTGTTGGCGTTCGGCGTGAGGTCGACGTGGAAGTGGTTCGCGTGCGCTGCGTTGAACTCGGGCGTCAGGATGATGTTGAAGACGCGCTGATCGTGCAGCGCGTGCGCGAGATCGTAGAGCACCTTTCCGGCCGCGGTCTTCGGCGCCGCTACGCCTTTCTCCCAGTGATCGAGCACGGTGTAGACCTCGCCCGTCTTCATCTTCACGCCGCCGATGTCGATCGCGCGCCCGTAGCCGTGCTGGCTGATCGTCGTCGTGCCGGCGATGACGCGGCAGTTGTACGTTCCGATGTGGTGGATCTCGGCGATGTTCAGCGTCTTGGCGATCGCCATCATCTTCATGATCGCGCTCGCGAGCTCACAGCGCATGCGCAGCGGCAGATCCTGCGTCTGATCGTAGAGCAAGCGTAGCCCCTCGACCGGCGAGTTAATCGAGATCGGGTCAACGATGTCGCACGTCTTCGGCGGGCTCGTGCCGGGCGCCACGTTACCGCTCGGCTTCCACGCGGTGTACGTGTTGCCGGCGCGCGCGAAGCTCATGCGGCACTCGCTGACTTGCGGCTTCTTGTCGGCGGCCGGCACGCACACGTCCTGCACCGCGCTCGCGTCGGTGTAGCGCTCGACCGTCGAGCACGTGTAGCCCGGACGGCAGCCGGTCATCTGAAAGCCGCTGAACGAGCAGCGGCTGACGCACACGGGGCCGCTCGGCGCGCCCGACACGGCGCAGAACGTGGCCGTCGTGTTCGGCGCGTCGGTGTCGGCGCAGAATTTTCCGTCGCATTCGAGCGAGCACATGCCGCCGGGGAAGCCCGCGCTCTCCTGCCGGCAAAACGCGCCGTCGATCGTGCAGTCGGAGGCGCCGGTGCACGCGTCGCCGACCCAGCCGTCGTTCATCGGCGCCGGCGGTGGGGGCGGCGGATCCGGCGGCGGCGGATCGGGGGTCGGCACCGGCGTTGGTGTCGGGTCGGGCGCAGGCGCCGGCTCCGGCGACGGGTCGGGCGTCGAGACGATCGGCGTCGGCTCGTTCGGCGGCTCGTGAGTCGGCGGCGCTGCGCGAGGGACGCACGCGACGAAGGCGAAGAGCAGAAGTGGCATTAGCGCGAAGCCTGTGCGAAGCCCGTGGCGAGGGAGGCGACTCATGGGGCCGCGCATGTTAGTGATTTGCCTGGTCCTGGCAAGCACGAAATTTTCCGAGGCGAATGCGAGCGAAGCTCAGGTTTCTGCGCTCGACAGCAAGGCGATCTTCGACGCGCTCGACCAGGAGCTCACACGCACGCGCGCGATGCGCCTCGAGTCGTATCCGCCGCCGTACTTCGTGGCGTTCGCCGTCGAAGACATGCAGTCGGTCGACGTCATCGCGCGCTTCGGCGAGGTGAGCCGCAGCGAGAGCCAAACGAGCCGGCCGATCCACGTCGAGGTGCGCGTCGGCGACTACGCCTTCGACAACACGGCCGGCGCCGGGGAGACGAGCGACCTCTACGATCTCACGTACACCGCGCCGCGCCTCGGCCCGCTCGTGTTCGAGCCCCGCGCGCTGCGCTCGGCGTTCTGGCTGCTCGCCGATGAGCAGTACAAGGGCGCGACGAGCGTGTTCCTGAAGAAGAAGGGCGCGCGCGCGTACCAGATCGATCCTTCCGACAAAGACGGCTGCTTCACCCGCGAGCGGCCGAGGACCGACGACCGGCCTGTGCCCGCGCTCGCCTGGAACGAAGGGAACGAGAGCGCGCTCGCGAAGAAGCTGTCGCGGACGCTCGGCAAAGACAGCCACGTCTTCGACAGCACGGTCGCCCTGAGCGCGCAGCGCCGCCACCGCTTCTTTGCGTCGAGCGAAGGTGCGCGTCTGGCGTTCGGCCGCGTGATCTACGCCGTGCAGCTCTCGGCGATGACGCGCGCCAAGGATGGCATCCTGCTCGAGTCGAGCCGCGCGTTCTACGCCGGGAGCCGCGATCGCTTGCCGAACGAAGCGGCGCTCGAAACAGAAGCGAAGGATCTCGCCGGCGATCTGAAGGCGCTCGCTGCGGCGCCGATGATCGATCCGTACACCGGGCCGGCGATCCTGGCGCCGGAAGCGGCCGGCGTGCTCTTTCACGAAGCGCTCGGGCATCGGCTCGAAGGCGAACGCCAGAAGGACTCGGGCGACGGGCAGACCTTCAAGGGCCAAATCGGCCAGCGCATCTTGCCGGCGTTCCTCGACGTCATCGACGATCCGACGATCATGGCGAGCGGCGATCACGATCTGAACGGCCACTACCTCTATGACGAAGAGGGCGTCCCTGCCGAGCGCGTGACGCTCGTCGAGAAGGGCCTGTTGAGGAGCTTCCTCCTTTCGCGCACGCCGGTCGAAGGCTTCTCGCGCTCGAACGGCCACGGCCGCGCCGAGACGGGGCAGAAGCCGCAGGCGCGCATGGGCACGACGATCGTCAACGCGCGCACGACCGTGAGCGATCAAGAATTGCGGCGCATGCTGATCGAAGAGGCGAAGAAGCAAGGAAAGCCCTACGGCCTCATCTTGCGCGACGTCTCCGGCGGCCAGACGAGCACCGAGACCGGCGGCTATCAAGCGTTCAAGGGCGCGCCGCGCATGGTGTTCACTGTCGACGTGAAGACCGGCGAAGAGAAGCTCGTGCGCGGCGTCGAGATCGTCGGCACGCCGCTGTCGGCCCTCGCGCGGATCATCGCAGCGGGCAACACGCCCAAGGTCTTCAACGGCTACTGCGGCGCCGAGAGCGGCTACGTGCCGGTGTCGACGATCGCGCCGGCGCTGCTGCTCAGCGAGATCGAGCTGCAACGATCGAGCAAGGAGCGACAACGGGCGCCATTGTTGCCAAGGCCTTAGGGACCTGGGACCATTTTTCAAGCGCCGAATTCACGCCACGAGGCTGGTGGAGGGGCCAAGCGCGCTCGAAGGAACCGAGTCACGCGAAAAATGGTCCCTGGTCCCGCGGTTCCTTAAGGACAATCGGCGGCGCAATTCGCCGTCGTCTCGAAGCCATCGCAAACGGCGTTCGGGCACGTGCACGCGAGCAAGTACGCGCAATCCGGATCGGCGCAGCCAACGAGGCCGTCAGCGTCGGCATCGCTCGCTCCCGCGCAGGACTCGTCGGGCGTCTCGCTGCGATAGTCGAGCAGCGCCGTCTCGCCGTTGTAGCCGCCGCCATCGAAGCCACCGAACACGAAGAGTCGCCGGCGCCAGGCGTCGTAAGCCATGCCTAGCCCGTAGCGGGCGACGATCGCTTGGCCCGAGAGCACGACGCGCCGCCAGTCGCTGCCGTCGTACTCCCAGACGTCGTCGTTGAGCGCCGGCACCCCGTCGTATCCGCCATAAAGCACGATGCGCTTCCTCAGCGAATCGTAGGCCAACACCGGGGCGACGATGCCGCTCGGGCGCGTCGCCGTCGCGATCGAGCGCCAGTCGAGCCCGTCGAACTCCCAGGTGAGCGTGTCGTAGCCGTTGCCGCCGTAAAGGACTGTGCGGTGGCGTGTCGCATCGTATGCGATGCCGGCGTGGAGGCGGGCCGGCGGCGACGTTGTCAGCGGTGTCACCGGGTTCCACGCTGTGCCGTTGTGCTCCCAGGTGTCGGCCAGCGTCGTCCGCGCAGGGTTCGATGCGCCGCACCACGAGCCGGCGCCGGCGGTGGGCGTCGCGCCACCGAAGAGCACGACGCGATCGCGATCGCGATCATAGGCCATCGCGTGGCCGTAGCGCGCGTCAGGTCCAGGCGTCACCGGGCATCCGGCGTCGGCGCCGGACTTCGAGCTCACGCACGTCCAGCTCGCCCCGTTGTAGGCCCAAAGGTCCGACTTGAAGCAGCCGCTATTGAAGCTGCTGATGCTCTGCGTATAGCCGCCGAAGAGGAGCGTGCGTCCCCTCTTTGTATCGAAGACGAGCTGGTGCACTTGTCGCCCGGTGGAGCCAGCCGGGGCGTTCATGTTTCGCCAAACGTCGCCGTCGTGCTCCCAGGTGTCGTTCGTCAGGTTGAAAGAAAGTGGGCCAGTCTGGCCGCCGTGCATCACGACGCGACCGCGCGCGGAGTCGTAGCTCATCGCGGGGTACATGCGCGGGCGGGGGCTTCGTATCGCCTCGGTCCAGGCGCCGGCGCTGAAGGTCCAGGTGTCGTCGAGCAGGACGGCGCTCTGATCGCGGCCGCCGCTGACCACGAGGCGGCTGCGCGTCGTGTCCCAAAACGCCGCGAAGTTCTGTCTCGCCGGCGGCTTCGTTGCCGTCGGCGCCGTCGGGCCGGTGATGCCCCAGACGTAGCCGGCAGGCGCGTAGATCGCGACGTCATTAAAGTAGAGGTCGGATCCCATGAAGTGGTGACCGCCGAACGAGATCACGCCGAGCGCGCCGCCGGCGTAGGCGAGGCGAATCCGATCGGACGCGGGCGGCGACCCGGCGCCGGTGTTCTCGATCCAATTGATCGGTTGCACGCCGCCGCCGTCGGGATCGTAGAGCTCCCACGTCTCGCGCGCACCGGAGTCGGCGCCGTAGAGCACGACGCGTTGCCTCGTCGCGTCGTACGCCATCGCGAAGGCGTCGTTGCGCATCGGCGGCTGGCCGACGGTGCTGCGCGACGTCCACGTCCCGGTCACGCCGTTGTACTCCCAGGTGTCCTGCAAGTCCTGCCCGCCGAACAAGACGACGCGCGCGCGCACAGAATCGTAGACCATCTCGACGCGCGTTCGCGGCGAAGGTCCGCTCGCGCTGCGCTGCACCCAGGTGATCCCGTCGTACTCCCAGGTGTCGCCGAGCAGACCAGCCAGTCCCCTGCCGCCGAAGAGCACGACGCGATCGCGCGCAGAGTCGTAGGTCATCGCGGCCTCACGGCGGCCCGGCGGCGAGGCGATCGGCCGGGCGCGGTACCACACGTAACCGTCGAACTCCCAGGTCTCGTCCGACACCAAGATGCCCGATGCCACGCCGCCGAAGATCACTCCGCGATCGCGCGCATCGTCGTAGGCGGCCGCGTGGTTCGTGCGCGGCAGGAAGCGCGTCTCGACATCGGTCCATCCCGCGGGCTCGACGACGCAGGTGCTCGAGCAGCCGTCGTGGCTCTCACGGTCGCCGTCGTCGCAGGTTTCGCCCGCGGCGGCGTCGACGATCGCGTTGCCGCAGATCTCGTTCGACAAGCAGCCGGCCGAGCACTGATCGCCGGCGTCGAAGTTGCCGTCGTCGCACACTTCGCCGGCCGTCATGATCCCATTTCCGCACTGGGTCGACGTGCAGCGGCGCGCAAACATCTCCGAGGTCGGCGCGGTGTCGCAGCCGTCGCCGCTCACCAGGTTGTTGTCATCGCACTCTTCGCCGAGGGTGACGACGCCGTTGCCACACGCGGTCGGCGTGCAGTTGCTGTCGCAGCCGTCGCCCGAGAAGGAATTGCCGTCGTCGCAGGCTTCGCCCGGCTGCAGGTAGCCGTCGCCGCAGGCCTGCGTGCACTTCGGGGAGCACGCTGCGCCGTCTTGGTTCAGCGCGCCGTCGTCGCAGCGCTCGCCGCGCGCGGTGTCGACGACGCCGTCGCCGCAGCGCGCTGGGTGGCAGTCCGTACGGCACGCCTCTGGCGTGGCGTCGCTGTTCAGGGCGCCGTCGTCGCAAAGCTCACCGGCGACCGCGGTGTCGACGAAGCCGTCGCCGCAGAGCGAGCCGACGCATCCGCCGGCGAGGCAGATGCCGCGGCCCTCGCCGAGCGGACACGAAGTGCCGGTGGCGACGCCGAGATACACGTCGCCGCGCAGCTCGATGCACGGATTGTCAGCGCGCGCGCAGACGCCGAGGTCGCCGACGCAGATCTTGTCGTCGAGGCAGTCGCTCGTGCTCGCGCAGAGGACGAGCAGATCTTCGTCGAGCGGCGGCAAGCGCACGATGCAGCCAGCGACGAGCGCCGAGAGCGTGATGACCAAGGTTGTTCGCAAGCGACCCCCCCCTTCGGACTTACTTCCCGCTTTGCTCCGCGCGCATGATCAGGAGCCGGGCTTTCGCCCCCGACGGATGGCGCGCTTCCGGATCGAGCTCGAGCGCCAAGGTGAGCAGCTCCTTCGCCTTGTCGAGCTCGATACGGTTCAGACACAGCTCGGCGAAGCCGACGATCACGTTCAGATCCTTCGGGAACGCCTCGTACGCCGCTGGATAGTGTCGCCACGCCGCGTCTTCATCGCCGAGCTGGTGCGACGCGATCGCCAAGATCTTCGCGCCTTCGGGTGAGCCTTCGACGTCGTGCAGGTACTTGCCGAGCATGCGCGCGCGCTCGAACTGGCCGCGGCGAAATTCATAAGTGGCGCGTTGGGCGAGCGCTTCGATCTGCTTTTGCTTGCGCTCGGCGAGCGACGACGACGGGCCTTTGTCCTCGCCCTTCAACGGCTGCTTGAAGCCGACGCCGACGGTCACGACTTCACCTTCTCGTCGACTTCGACGCCGTGCAAGGCTTCGACGCCGCCCGGGTACGCCGCGAACAACGCTTGCGCCGCGGCGGCCTTCGCCGGATCGGTCTCTTCGGAAAGCATCGCGTGAAGATCGAGCCCGAGCAGCTCAGCGTTCGGCGTGCCGCCTGGATAATCAAGGCCCTGTTCGCCGGGCCGGTACGGCGTGCAGCGTGCGCCGGTGCCGAACAAAGGATCTGCGCGCAGCTCGCCGATCTCACGGAGGCTCACGCTGCTTTCGCTGGGCGCGATCGCGGGCGCCGTCGCCACACCGCTCGCAGGCACCGGCGCTTCCGGGGTGCTCGCGGCCGGCGCGCCCGCTTGTGCACGCGCGACCTCCGTCACCGGCTTGGCGGCGTCGGCTTCCTGCGTCGTGAGCTCCGGCGGGACGCCGGGGCCGCGGGGGGCTCCGATCTTCGGCATATCGTTTAGAAAATCTATCAGATCACGGCGTCGCGAGCGCGCCGGTCTTCGCGCCTGGTGCCTCGGCCTTCGCCGGCCCGTCGAGCAAGTGTTTTTCGAAGAACAGCGCCGTCGCCTGCATGAAGAAGTCGCGGTTCACCCGCTTCTGAAAGCCGTGACCCTCGTCTTTGGCGAGCAGGTACCACACCTTCTTGCCTTGGCCGCGCACGGTGCTGACGATCTGTTCGGCCTCGGTCACTGGCACGCGCGGATCGTTCTTGCCTTGGACGACGAAGAGCGGCGCTTTGATCTTCTTGGCGTTCGTCGTCGGCGAGATGCGCTGCAGGATCTCGCGCATTTTTGGATCGCGCTCGTCGCCGTACTCGACGCGGCGCAGGTCACGGCGGTACGCCTCGGTGCGCTCCAAGAAGGTGACGAAGTTGCTGATGCCGACGATGTCGACGCCGCACTTGATGCGCTCGGGAAACATGGCCAGCGACGCGAGCACCATGAAGCCTCCGTAAGATCCGCCGTAGACGGCGACGCGCTTCGGATCGAGCGCGGGCTGCGTGGCGATCCAGTCGAGCGCAGCGCCGATGTCCTTCACGGAGTCCTCGCGCTTCTCGGCGTTGTCGAGCGTCAGGTAGCTCTTGCCGTAGCCCGCCGAGCCGCGCACGTTCGGCACGAGCACCGCGAGGCCGAGCTCGTTCACCCAGTATTGCTGCGACGCATTGAAGTCCGCCTTCGACTGCGCCTCTGGCCCGCCGTGGATCGCGACGACGACCGGCACCGGGCCCTTGGCATCCCTCGGCTTGTACAGCCACGCCGGGATCATGCGCCCGTCGAAGGTCTTGTACTCGACGAGCTCCGGCACGACGAAGCGCTTCGGATCGAGGCCGCCGACCTCGCTCTCGGTCCAGCGCTCGACCTTCTTGTCCTTCATCGCGACGACGTAGGCGTCGCTCGAGCTGTCGCTCGACGTGAGCGTGAGGCCGAGGCGCTCGCCTTGATCGTCGAACTCGATGCCCCAGACGACGCCGACCGGGAGCGCGATCTTCTCGTGCGCGAGCGGCGTCTTCACCGGCGCGCGATAGACGGCGCTCCTGCCGCCTTCGTTGACCGCGAACGCGATCCACTTGGCGCTCACCGC
The DNA here is from genome assembly GCA_020848545.1 of Deltaproteobacteria bacterium. Classification (GTDB taxonomy): domain Bacteria; phylum Myxococcota; class JADLHZ01; order JADLHZ01; family JADLHZ01; genus JADLHZ01. The sequence continues at coordinate 24,117 of JADLHZ010000144.1, forward strand.
GAGCCCGTGCACGTCCCACGCGATCTTCTCGGTCAAGACCGTGCGCTTGCCGCTGGCGAGATCGTGCTGCACGAGGCATAGAAATTCGCTCTCGTGATCGCTCGTGTAGAAGATCGACTTGCCGTCCTTGCTGAACGCGGCGTCACCGTAGGCGACCTTCAGATCCTTATTGAGCGGCTCGCTGGCGCCGGTCTCGGCGTCGATGAGGTGCAGGTAGCTCTCGGTGATCGAGATGTACTGGCGCGCGAGCAAGCGCTTGTCGTCCGGCGACCAGTCGACGACATGCCACGAGCCTTGCACTTCCTTCAGTAGCTTCGGCTTCTCCGCGCCCTGCTGGGTGTAGAGGTCGAGATCTTTGCCGTTCCTCGCGTTGCCCGAGAACGCGAGGCGCTTGCCTTTGTTCGCGAGCGACGGGCTCTCGTGGCGCGACTTGCCGTCGGTGAGCAGCGCCGGCGTGCCGCTCGCGAGATCGTACCAATAGTATTGATAGAACTCGCCGCCGCCCGAATCCATCGCGAAGTAGAAGCCCTCCTTCGGGCGCGCCGGATCGAAGAACGCGTTCGAGATCGGCTCGTTGAAGAAGGTGAGCTGGCGGCGATCGCCGAGCGCGCTTTTGACGCGGTGGATTTGCGAGGTCTCACCGAAGCGCGTGCTGATGAGTAGGCCGGTGCCATCGGGCGCGAAGTCTTGCAGCATCGCGCCGCGGGCCGCGCTGTACTGCGCGACGCGATCTCTGATCCGCGGCGGCACGTCGTCGATGTCGTCGAGGACGAGGTTGCCGATCTCTCTTTGTGCGGCGAAGGCGGGCGTCGACAGAAGCAAGAGGGCGAGCAGAGTTCGCATGGCGGCGGCGATGCCACGAAGGGCGGCGCTTGTCACTTGCGCGGCGGGACGTCCCAGGCCCGGCGCAGATGGCGCGGAATGTCGAAGCAGGGACCTTTTTCGTCGAGCTCACATCGCCGCGACCGAGCGACGTTCGCTCAAAGAAGGCCCCAGGGACTCGAAGTACTCGGCGTAGCGCGCGTCGGCGTCGTCGCCGAACAGGATCCGGCACGCTTCCTTCAAGCCGGCGGCGTCGCGCAGGTCCTCGTGCTTCGTCACCAACGCGATCTTCGAGCGGCGGCGCATGAAATCATCGAGCTTCGTGACCATCTCTCGGCGCGCGGCGTGCTCGATCTCGCAGCGGATGTACTCGGCGCCGTCGATCAGCACCTCGGCCATGCGCGGATCGGCGCGGATGTTCTCCAAGAGGCCGATCGCTTGGCCAGCATAGCGCCGCCAGAGCCGCGTGCTCAGGAGCTCGCTCGACTTCGGCGACGTGAGCTTGTCGAGCTCCATGAGCCGCGCTTGGTGGAAGAACTCCTCGCGTATCTCGGGCGCCGGCTCGCCGTACCAGCGCCGCGACGCAAACGGCGGCTCGAGGCCGAGGCGCGTCACTTCGTCGCAGATCTCTTCGCCAACGTTCAGACAGTCGGTGAGCTTGCCGCCGAAGACGCTGATGTGCGCCTGATCCGTGCTGGTCTCGATCGCGTGCTTCCTGCTGAGCTGCAGCCAGTCGTTCTGCGCCTGCGACGCGCGCGAGACGACCAGCGGCCGCACGCCGCAGCGCTCGGCGATGATGTCGCTCGTCGTGAGCGGCGAAGCGAGCGCGAGCCGCTTGTTGATGTTGTCGAGCACGAACGCGCGATCTTGGTCGGTGATCGCGACCTCGGGCGCCTCCACACGCGTGTCGGTCGTGCCGATGCACGTGCGCGGGCCCATCGGGATCACGAAGAACAAGCGCCCATCGTCGGCGAAGAAGGTGAGGACGCGCCGGTGCGCGGTGAGCCGCCGTACGATGATGTGGATACCCTTGGAGAAGACGTGCTTGTGCTTGGTCCCGACGCCGCTCGCGACGTTGTGCGTGTCGACCCACGGCCCGCAGGCGTTGACGACGACGCGCGAGCGAACCACGAGCTCTCTTTCACGCATCACGTCGCGCGCGCGCGTGTGCCAGAGCTGGCCGTCGCCGCCGGTCGTGCGCGTGCCCCCGAGCGACTCCGTGTAGTTCGCGGCGACGCAGCCGTAAGACAACGCCGAGCGCACGAAGTTGAAGACGAAGCGCGCGTCGGTGTCGTGCAAGTAGGCGTCGGAATACTCGAAGCCGCCGTCGAGCCCGTCGCGCGCGATGATCGGCTCCTCTTTCGCGATGTCGTCGAGCGAGAGCAGGCGCGGTCGGTCGGTGAAGGCGTTGCCCATGAGCCAATAGAGCCAGCCGCCCGCGTACAGCTTGAAGCGCGAGTGCCGGAAGGTCTTCGAGTGCGCCATGTAGAAGCGGATCTCTTGCACGGTCGACGGATACGCGCGGATCAGTCGGTTGCGCGACATGCACAGCTTGCGCACCAGGCCGAGCTCGAAGGTCTCCAGGTACTTGATGCCGCCCCAGGCGAGGTTCGACGAGTGCTGCGAGGTCTCGCCAGCGAAGTCGCCGCGATCGATCAGCGCCACCTTCAGGCCGCGCGCGGTCAACGCCGCCGCCGCCACCGCGCCGTTGATGCCGCCGCCGATGACGAGCACGTCGAAGATTTGCGTGCCGAGCTTTTGCAAGTTGGTCTGGCGCAGCTTCATCGTTCTATTTTATACCCCCTCCACCATGCTCATTTCCATCTTCGCCCTCCTGGTCTCCGTCGACGCTGCTCCGCTCGAATCCGCCTTCAAGCCAGACGAGATCACCGTCGCCTGCGAACGCATCGAGAAAGTGAACGAGACGAAGCTCAGCGAGATCGTCGCGGTGCCGAACGACAAGCGCACCTTTCAGAACACCGTCCTCGCCATCGAGAACGCGAGCACCGACTACTACGACGCCGTCAGCCGCATCACGTTCATGAAGGAGGTGCACGAAGATCCTGCCGTGCGCGCGGCCGCGGCGAAGTGCGAGGAGCGCAGCGGCAAGTACCTCGTCAACGTCGGCGCCCGCAAGGACCTGTACCTGGCGATGAAGGCTTATCTCGATGACGCGGGAAAGACCGACACGCTCGATCCGCAAGACAAGCGCCTGATCGACGTGACGATGCGCGACTTCAAGAAGAACGGCCTCGAGCTCAGCGACAAGGATCGCGACAAGCTCATCGGCCTGCGCTCGCGCCTGACCACCTTGCAGACGAAGTACTCGCACAACTTGGACGAGTCGAAGCTGCAGCTCGAAGTCACGAAAGAAGAGCTCGACGGGCTGCCGGAAGCGTTTATCGCGCGCCTGAAGCCGGCGAAGAACCCGAAGAAGCTCGTCGTGACCACGCAGTACCCGGATTACTTCCCCGTGATGGAGAACGCCAAAAAGGAAGCGATACGGAAGAAAATGCAGATCGCGTTCATGAGCCGCGGCGCCAAGGAGAATACGAAGCTCCTCGAGGAAGCCGTGAAGATCCGTTCCGAAGCTGCACGCTTGCTCGGCTACACGACGCACGTCGACTTCGTGACCGCGGATCGGATGGCGAAGAGCGCGACCAACGTCGAGCAGTTCGAGAACCGCCTGCGCGAAGGTTTGAAGCCGCGCCTGAGCGCCGAGAACGAGAAGCTCCGCGCGCTGAAGGCCGAAGAGACCAAGCAGAAGAACCCGAAGCTCTTCTCGTGGGACTGGCGCTACTACCTGAACCAGATGAAGAAGAAGGACTACGCGCTCGACGACGAGGCGATCCGCCAATACTTCCCGGCCGACAAAGTCTTCGCCGGCATGTTCGAGGTCTACGCGACGCTCTTCGGCGTGAAGATGGCCGAGGTGCCGGGCGCCAAGGTCTGGTCGAAGGAAGGCGTCAAGCTCTACGAAGTGAAGGATGCGAAGAGCAACGCGCCGATCGCGAAGTTCTACGTCGACCTCTACCCGCGCGAAGGCAAGTACGGCCACGCCGCGTGCTTCCCGCTCGGCCTCGCGCGGCAGACGGGCGAGGGCTATCAGATCCCGATGAGCGTGCTCGTCACGAACTTCAATCCGCCCAAAGACGGCAAGCCCGCGTACTTGAGCGTCAACGAAGTGACCACGCTCTTTCACGAGTTCGGTCACGTGATGCACGCGTCGCTGACGACCGCCAAGTACGCCGCGCTCGCCGGCACCAACGTCTCGACCGACTTCGTCGAGGCGCCGTCGCAGATGCTCGAGAACTGGGTGTTCCGCCCCGAAGTCTTGGCGAAGATCAGCGTCGATCCTGCGGACGCGACGAGAGCCATGCCCGAGGATCTCGCCAAGCGCATCATCGAGGCGCGCAAGTTCGACGCCGGCATCAAGTACAGCCGGCAGGTCTTCTTGGGCACCTTCGACTTCAAGATCCACACGGGCAGCGGCAAGGTCGACACCGATAAGGTCGCCAAGCAGCTGTGGAAGGAGATCATGGGCACCGAGCAGGATCGCAAGGAGCGCTTCAGCGCGAGCTTCGGCCACATGATGGGCGGCTACGACGCCGGTTACTATGGTTATCTTTGGAGTGAAGTCTTCGCCGCCGACATGTTCACCCGCTTCGAGAAGGAGGGCGTCTTGAACCCGTCGGTCGGCCGCGCTTATCGCGACACGATCTTGGCCAAGGGGCGCAGCGAGGAAGCCTCGGCGCTGCTCGAGCAGTTTCTTGGCCGAGCGCCCAATGAGTCGGCATTCTTAGAGGGCTTGGGGATACAAGGAGCAGCCAAGAAGTGATCGCAGTCAACGACACCGTGATCCATCGCATGGCGGGAGAGCGCGTCTTCGGGCCCGGTCGCGACCGCCATTTTCATCTCGACCAGTTCGTCGCGTCCGTCGGCGGCGTGCCGATGGCGTTCTTCGACGACGGCCCGCGGGACGGAGAGGTCATCTTCTTCACCCACGGCCTCGCCGGCAACGTGACGCACTGGGTGCACATCGCGCCCGGGTTCGTCGATCGCTACCGCGTGGTCGGGGTCGACCTGCCGGGGTGTGGCGAAACGCCCCCGCTCGCCAGCGGCTACTCGATCGAGGCCTACACGGAGCAAGTGCTCGGCCTGCTCGACTTGCTCGACATCGAGAAGGCGTACTTCGTCGGCCACTCGCTCGGCGGCATGGTGTCGATGGAGCTCTACGGCAAGGCCAAGGAGCGCGTGCGGGGCATGCTGCTCGTCGGTTCGGCCGGATTCATGCCGGTGCCGAAGCCTGCGCGCGCGGTCGGCAAGCTGATCTTGCGTGAAGGCTTGCTGAAGACCTTGCTCCCTCGGGTTTGGCAAAGCATCTTGGGCACGGTGTTCGAACGGGACAACGAATATACGCGCCAGTTCAGGCAGTCGATTGCCGACACTTACGATCCCGTGGCGGACGTGGCGCCCATTGCGGCGGTGATGAGCGGGCTGAAGCAGGACTTTCTCTATCGCAATTACGAGTCGATGCTCGACGATCTCCAGGTGCCGCTGCACCTGATGTGGGGACAGAAAGATCGGCTGACGCCCGCGGCGCTTCTGCCACGGCTCGCGGCGCGCTCAGAGCACATTCGTGTGGAGCTCGTCGCCGAGTGCGGTCACATGCCGATCATCGAAACGCCGCACCTCGTCGTGCAGGCAGTGGAGCGATTGATTCGTGAGACCCGTCGAAGCGCACGGTCGTAAGAAGGAGCCCTACGACATGAACGCGCCGATGCCGAGCGTGGCAGAGGTGTGGCAGCGCATCATGAGCGGGCCAGAGCCGCGCATCGGCGACGTCGACATGGACGCGGTGCGCATCGTGCACCACTACCTGGATCCGATGTCGAAGTATTTTCGCTACGAAGCGCGTGGCCTGGAGCGCATCCCGAAAGAGCACACGCTCGTCGTTGCCAACCACTCCGGCGGCAAGCTGCCGATCGACATGTTCCTCTTCGGCCACGCGTGGTTCAACCACTTCCGTTTTCAGCGCGGCATCTTTCCGTTGCTCCACGACGTGCTCTTCTCCGCGCCGCCTTTGCGGCGATCGTTCAGGCGCTTGGGGTGCATTCCGGCCCATCCGAAGAACGCGCGCGTCGTCCTCGACATGGGTGAGAGCGTGCTCGTCTTGCCCGGCGGCGACTACGAGACCTTTCGGCCGTACAGCGAGCGCTACAAGGTCGACTTCGGGCGGCGCACCGGCTTCATCGACGTGGCGATGAGGGCGCACGTGCCGATCACGCCGCTCGTGACCATCGGCAGCCACGAGATCTTCTTCGTGCTGACGCGCGGCGAGCGCTTGGCGAAGTGGTTCGGCATGAAGGCCTTGTTTCGCTACAACGCGTTCCCGATCATTTTCGGCTTGCCCTTTGGGCTCTACTTCGGCCCGGTGCCGTCGCCGTTTCCGCTGCCGTCGAAGATGGTGTCCGAGGTGATCGAGCCGATCTATTTGCACAAAGAGGAGGCCGATCACCGCGCCTACGACGAGGGCGACCTCGAGCACACGCACGCGCGGCTCGAGATGCAGCACGTCGTCGTCAAGCGCATGCAGGAAGCGATGACCCGCTTGGCCGCCGAGCGCAAGCTGCCGATCATCGGCTGAGCTTCCACTCTGACAGCTTGCCGCCACGCAGGGTCCCTTGACCGTGCCGGCGTGGGGTGCCCATCTTGCCGCGCGAAAGGATTCCACATGCTGCTGCAACGCTCGCTCGTCCTCGCCTCGCTCTTCGCCGTCGCTTGCTCGAACGGAGGCGCGAAGGCGAACGTCGAGAGCGCCGTCGCGTTGTCGACGCAGGATCCGAGCACCACCGTCGCCACGATCGGCGCGGACAAAGTGACCGCCGGCGAGGTCGACACCGTCGCCAAGGACAAGCTGAAGAAGCTGAACCAGGACTACACGAAGCAAGTCTACGAGGCGCGGCGCGCGGCGATCGAAGAGATCATGATCAAGCGCATCGTCGGCGGCGAAGCGAAGAAGGCGAACCAGGACGAAGAGGCGTATATCCGCGGCCTCGTCGAAGCGCAGGTGAAGGCGCCGCCGGACGCCGAGGTGAAAAAGTTTTTCGATGAAAACCAGGATAAAATGCGCGGCGCCACCTTCGACCAGATCAAGCCGCGCATCAGCGACTACTTGATGAACCAGAAGCGCCAAGAGACGGCGCAGAAGATCGTCGAGGACCTGAAGAAGAAGGCGAACGCGCAGGTGCTCTTGAAGGAGCCGGAAGAGGAGCGCTTCACCGTCGAGGCGGTCGGCCCGAGCAAGGGCCCGGCGAGCGCCAAGGTGACCATCGTCGAGTTCTCGGACTTCCAATGCCCGTACTGCAGCAAGGCCACCGAGACCGTCGAGCAAGTGATGAAGCAGTACGAAGGCAAGGTGCGGCTCGTGTTCCGCGACTATCCGCTGCCGTTCCACGACAAGGCGCAGAAGGCCGCCGAGGCCGGGCTGTGCGCGAACGCTCAGGGCAAGTTCTGGGCGATGCACGATCACATGTTCAAGAACCAAGCGGCGCTCGACGTCGAGGCGCTGAAGAAGGCGGCCAAGACGCAGGGGCTCGACCAGAAGAAGTTCGACAGCTGCCTGGACGGCGGCGAGTTCGCCAAGACCGTTCAGGACAACATGAAGGCGGGCCAAGCGGTGGGCGTCAACGGCACGCCGGCGTTCTTCATCAACGGCCGCATGCTCTCGGGCGCGCAGCCGATCGAGAAGTTCAAGAGCGTCATCGACTCGGAGCTGGCGTCGGCGAAGTAGGCGCGTCCCGCGAGCGCGATGGCGCCGTCGCTTGATTCTTCGCACGGGTGCTCCTAAGACCCGTAGCCCTCATGAGCAAAAAGAATCCGTTCGGCGCCCGCGACATTCTGAAGACCCAGGACGGCGACTTCGCCATCTACCGGCTCAGTGCTTTGGAGAAAGCCGGCCTCGCGCCGGATCTCGCGGCGCAGCCGTTCAGCATCCGCATCTTGCTCGAAGCACTGCTGCGAAACGTCGACGGCTTCGCCGTCACCGAAGACGACGTGAAGACCTTCGCGAAGTGGAACGCCAAGGCGCCGGCGCAGGTCGAGATCCCGTTCAAGCCGGCCCGCGTCGTGCTGCAAGACTTCACCGGCGTGCCGTGCCTCGTGGACATCGCGGCGATGCGCGCGGCGATGCAGCGGCTCGGCGGCGATCCGAAGAAGATCAACCCGCTCGTGCCGGTGGACCTCGTCGTCGATCACTCGGTGATGGTCGACTACTTCGGCACCAAAGACGCGCTCGACAAGAACGTCGCCGTCGAGTTCGAGCGCAACAAGGAGCGCTACGAGTTCATGCGCTGGGGCCAGAACGCAGTGCACAACTTCCGCGCCGTGCCGCCGGCCACCGGCATCGTGCACCAAGTCAACCTCGAGTACCTGGCGCAGGGCGTGATGTTCGGCAAAGACGAAGGCGTCGCCGCGATCTATCCGGACACGCTCGTCGGCACCGACTCGCACACGACGATGATCAACGGCCTCGGCGTGCTCGGGTGGGGCGTCGGCGGCATCGAAGCCGAAGCGGTCATGCTCGGACAACCTTTATATATGCTGACGCCGCAAGTCGTCGGCATGAAGCTCTCGGGCGAGTTGCCGAGCGGCTGCACCGCGACCGACCTCGTGCTGACGGTGACGCAGATCCTGAGGAAGAAGGGCGTTGTCGACAAGTTCGTCGAGTTCTACGGGCCGTCGGTGTCGAAGCTGTCCTTGGCCGACCGCGCGACCATCGCGAACATGGCGCCCGAGTACGGCGCGACGATGGGCTTCTTCCCGGTCGACGGCGAGACCTGCGCGTTCTTGGAGCGCACCGGCCGCAGCAAGGGCGCGCGCGTGCTCGAGCGCTACGCGAAGGAGCAAGGGCTCTGGCGCGAGAGCAACGCGAAGGATCCAGTGTTCACCGACACCGTCGAGCTCGATCTGTCGACCGTCGAGCCTTCGCTCGCCGGCCCGAAGCGCCCGCAGGATCGCGTGCCGCTGAAGGCGATGAAGACGACGTTCAAGAAGTCGCTCACGGCGAGCGTCAAAGAGAACGGCTTCGGTCTCAGCGAAGCGGATCTCGCGAAGAAGGCGTCGATGAAGGGCGGCGACGTCAGCCATGGCGCCGTCGTCATCGCGGCGATCACGAGCTGCACGAACACCTCGAACCCGAGCGTGCTCGTCGCCGCGGGTCTCGTGGCGAAGAAGGCCGCAGAGAAGGGCCTCACGACGAAGCCGTGGGTGAAGACGTCGCTCGCGCCTGGCTCGCGCGTCGTCACCGAGTACTTGCGCGAGAGCGGCTTGCTGCCGGAGCTCGAGAAGCTCGGCTTTCACGTGGCGGCCTACGGCTGCACGACGTGCATCGGCAACTCGGGGCCGATCCCGGAAGAGGTCGCCAAGCCGGTCGTCGACGCGAACCTCGTGGTCAGCGCCGTCTTGAGCGGCAACCGAAACTTCGAAGGCCGCATCTCACCGATCGTCAAAGCCAACTGGCTCGCGTCGCCGCCGTTGGTCGTCGCGTACGCGTTGGCTGGGACGACCGACATCGACTTGAACACCGAGCCGCTCGGTACGGGCAAAGACGGCAAGCCGGTCATGCTGAAGGACATCTGGCCCACGCTCGAGGAAGTGAAGAGCATCGTGCAAAAGGTGATCACCCCAGCGATGTTCGAAAAAGTCTACAAGGACGTCTTCACCGGCACCGCTGAGTGGCAGAAGATCGGCGGCGTCACTGGGGATCTCTACGGCTGGAACGACAAGTCGACGTACATCCAAGAGCCGCCGTTCTTCCAAGGGCTCACGAAGGATCCGGCGCCGCTGCAAGACATTCGCGATGCGCGCGTCTTGGCGCTCGTTGGCGACAGCGTGACGACCGATCACATCTCGCCCGCGGGCGACATTGCCGAGAAGAGCCCGGCCGGCGAGTTCCTGAAGCAACACGGCGTGCAGAAGCGCGACTTCAACAGCTACGGCTCGCGCCGCGGCAACGATCGCGTGATGGTGCGCGGCACCTTCGCGAACATTCGCTTGAAGAACCTGATGCTCGGCGGCAAGGAGGGCGGCCTCGCCTTGCACATGGGGCCCAACGCCGGTGGCGAGATGCCGATCTACGACGCGGCGATGAAGTACAAAGAGACGAGCACGCCTTTGGTGGTCATCGCCGGCAAAGAGTACGGCACCGGCAGCTCGCGCGACTGGGCGGCGAAGGGCACGCTGCTGCTCGGCGTGAAGGCGGTGATCGCGGAGAGCTTCGAGCGCATCCATCGCTCGAACCTCGTGGGCATGGGCGTGTTGCCGCTGGTGTTCGCGGACGGCAAGACTGCCGAGGGCCTCGGGCTCTCGGGCCGCGAGACCTTCACGATCGAAGGGTTGGCGGATCTTTCGCCGCGTAAAGAAGTGACGGTGAAGGCGAAGAAAGAGGACGGCTCGGTCATCAGCTTCAAGACGATCGCGCGCTTGGATACGCCGGTCGACGTCGTCTACTACCGAAACGGCGGCATCTTGCAGACCGTGCTGCGGCAGCTGCTCAAGAGCTGATTTCGGGTATGCTCTTTGGGTGGCGACGATCACCCGCTTCGCAGCGCTCCTCGGACATCTGCCCGTGTTTCGTGGCTTGAACGATCTCGAAGCCGGTGAGATCGCCGCGTTGATGCACCTCGAGCAGAAGCCGGCCGGCGCCGTGCTCTGCAAAGAAGGCGAGGCTGGCGACGCGATCTTCGTGCTCGAGACCGGCGTCGCCGTCGCGTCGAAGAAGACGGCGCAGGGCGACGAGCAGGAGCTCGCGACGATCGAAGCGCCGAGCGTCATCGGCGAGCTCGCGTTGATCGACGGTGCGGCGCGATCGGCGACGGTGCGCTTGAAGACCGCGGCGCAGGTGTATCGGATCAGCGTGAAGGACTTCGACGCCTTGCGCGCGAAGTTTCACCCGGGCGCGTACAAGGTGATGCGCAACCTGGCGTTGATGCTGTGCGAGCGGCTGCGTGACACCAACGAGCGCGTCTCCGAGTTCTACGCGAACCCGGAGGCCTCGCTGCAGGCGATGCAGAAGCGGCAGAAGGAGCTGTGGGCGAAGCGCCAGGCCGCGGCGGCTCAGGGAGCGCCCAAGTGAGCGCACCGCCGATCCCGATCGAGAAGCAGGTGCAGTTTCTGAAGCACGTAGCGCTCTTCAAAGGCCTCGGCGACGGCATGATCGCGGTGCTCGCGTCGGTGATGCAGATGCGTAAGCAGAAGAGCGGCACGCTCATCTGCGAAGAAGGCGGGCCGGGCAACGCGTGCTTCATCTTGGCGAGCGGCCAAGCAGAGGTGTTCACCGGCAAGGCGCCGAGCGAGCAGATGATCTGCACGCTGAACTACACGTCGATCGTCGGCGAAGTGGCCTTGATCGACGGCAAGCGGCGGAGCGCGTCCGTGCGCTGCAAGGGCGACGTCACCTACTTCGTGCTGATGCGCGACGAGTTCGAGCGCATGGTGAACGGGGGCAATCAGGCCGGGCTGCGCTTGCTCGACAACCTCACGCGGATGCTCGCGTCGCGCGTGCGCAGCGTGAACCAGAAGTACGCGGACATCTTTTCGCAGTCGGGTGAGACGATCGCGAAGCTGAACGAGAAGATGAAGGCGCTGCAGGCGACGGTCGAAGGCGAAGGCGAGGCGGCCGAAGACGGCGAGGACCTGATGAAGATGATCGGCTACAAGGACGGGCGCACGACCTAGCCCTCATGGCAACGGCGGCTTCCCGTCCGGCTGCACCTTCCAGCGTCGATGCAACCACAGCCACTGCTCGGGATGCTCGCGCACCGCCGCCTCGATCAACGACGTATAGCGCTGCGTATTGTGCACGACGTCCGCGTGCGGATCGTCGCTCGCCACGAACTCCCACTCGAGCGGCGGCAGGATCTTCGTGTAGTGCGTGCCGTCCGGCCGCCGATGCGTGAAGCACACGACGACCGCCGCGCCTGTTCGCTTCGCCAACACCGCCACGAGATCCAAGGTACACGCCGGCTTGCCGAAGAACTGCACGAACACGCCCTTGTCGGCCGCCATGTTCTGATCGAGCACGATGGCGACGCCTTCGTTGTTCTTCAGCGCCTGGAGCATCTGCTTCAGCCCGCCTTGGCGCCGCTTCGCGCTGATCTGCTTGAGCCCGCTGCTCTCCCGCAGCGAGATCCACAGCTTGTTCGCGCTCTTGTTCTTGATGTCGCGCGCGACGATGTTCAGCTTCACGCCCATCAACGAATAGAGCACGCCCAAGAGCTCCCAGTTGCCGATGTGCGCGGTGACGATGAGCGTGCCTTTGCCGAGCGCGCGCGCCTTTTCGAAGTTTTCGAAGCCTTCGTGCGCGAACACCGGCGGCAGCGTCGTGCGCGGACCCTCTTGCGCGAGCTGGTGCAAGAGGCCGCCTTCGATCACCGTCGTCGCGAGGTTCTGGTAGCACGCCTTCAGCACGCGGCGGCGCTCCGCGGCCGACCAGTCCGGGAAGCACATGGCGAGCTGCCGATCGCCGAGGCGGCGGCGAATCCGCAGCACGTGGAAGATGAAGGCGCCGACGAAGCGGCCGAGCCGCACGCGCGCCGGCTGCGACATCTTCGCGAAGAGCCAGACGAGAAAGCTCATGGCCGAGCGTGGTCTCGGAAGGCCGCTGGCGTCCGCCCGGTCCAGCGCTTGAACGCGCGCGTGAAGTTGGCCGCGTCCGAGTAGCCGAGCGCGGCGGCGACTTCCTCGACGCCGAGATGCGGCCCGCGCAGCAAGGTCATCGCGCGCTGCGATCGCGCTTCGTCGAGGAGCTCCGAGAACGTCGTCCCTTGCGCCGCGAGCCGTCGCTTCAACGTTCGCGCGGACACTGCGAGCGCGCGTGCGACTTCCTCCTCCGAGCGAAACGCGCCGTCCTCGTGGTTGAGGGCGTGGCGCGTGCGGGCCACGTCATCCGGCGTGAACAACGCGTCGAGCTCGCGCTCGCATTGCGCTCGGGCCAGGCGCTGCGCTTCGACGTCGGCGCGGACGAGCGGCAGATCGAGGATCGCGCGCGGGAAGATCAGCCGAGTGCGGGCGGCGGCGAAGGTGGTCTCGCCGGGCAGGACCGCGGCGAAGCGTTGGAACCCGGCGAGTGGCGCGATCGCCATCTCGGCGGTGCCGGTGAGCTCTTTGCCGGTGAGATCATTGCCGATCTGCCAAAGCCCGATGAGCAGCGCGACCAGGATCGCCTCGCGGGCGCTGCCGAGGTCTACGTGCTCCAAGATCTCGAGCGCGACCTCGCCGTCTTCGGGTCCGCGATCGAGGCGCAGCGAGATCGCTGTCGTCCGTGTCGGCGCGAAGCGGACGGCGAGATCCAACGCCTCGCCGAGGGTGCGCGCGGTCATCGCAGCGAAGCCCAAGTAGCCGTGCGCCGACACGCGCATCTGCATGCCGTAAAAGAACGCAAGCGCCGGCTCGTGTGTGAGCGCCGTCGCGCGCGCGATGAAGTGCTCACAGTCCGCGACGGTGAGGCGCGCGCCGCGTTCGAGGTCGCGCCGTGACAAGCGCGCGCCGGCGAACAACGCGCCCTCGCGCACGCTGAAGCGCTCTTCGATGAGCTCGGCCAAGTGGAGCGCATGCACGCCCGGAAGCATCTCTGAAGCCACGCCCGGCGCTGTAGATGATGTGGCCCGAAATGACAATTCGTTGTCCCGGGCGAACCTGTGGCTTTGGCGCGGGCTCTGCGACGACGCACGCATGCAGATCCGAAACCTTCGCTTCCTCTTCGATGTGCCTCGCTATTGGCATCCCGCGGGCCGCGCCGTGACCATCTATACGAACAACCTGTCGATCTTCTTTCCGGCCGGCGAGCGTTTCTTCATCGCCAGCGTGAAGGCGCACGAGCGCTTCGTCACCGACGCAGGCTTGAAGGAAGACGTGCGCGGGTTCTGCGGCCAAGAAGCGATCCACCGGCGCGAGCACGAGGCATACAATCGCATGCTCGCCGCGCAAGGCTACCCGGTCGCCGAGCTCGAGCGTGGCGTCGAGCGCATCCTCGCCTTGGTCACGCGCGTGCTCCCGAAGCGCTGGCAGCTCGCAGCGACGGTGGCGCTCGAGCACTTCACTGCGAGCATGGGCCATGGGCTCCTCGCCGACGCGCGCATCCTCGCCGGCGCTCATCCAGAGATGGCGGCGCTCTGGCGCTGGCACGCGATCGAAGAGAACGAGCACAAGGCCGTCGCCTTCGACGTCTTCCGCGCGGCCGGCGGCACGCGCTTCGAGCGATCGTTCATCATGCTGGGAGCGACGATCATCTTCTGGCTCAAGGTGATCGAGCAGCAATGGCGCATGATGCACGCCGACGGCATCGCGTGGGATCTCGCCGAGTGGAAGCAGCTCGCGCGCTTTCTCTTCGTGACGCCTGGTCCGATGCGTGAGCTGTTCTCACTCTATCTTCCGTACTTTCGCCGCGACTTTCATCCGTGGGACTTCGACAACCGCGCGCTCGTCGCCCGCGCTGCTGCCGCGACGTGGGAGGCTGCATGATCGACTTCATCGTCATCGGCACCGGCTTCTCCGGCCTCGGCATGGCGATGCGCCTGAAGCGTGAAGGGCGATCGTTCGTCGTGCTCGAGAAGGCCGCGAGCGTCGGCGGCACTTGGCGGGAGAACACCTACCCAGGCTGCGCTTGCGATGTGCCTTCGCACTTGTACTCGTACTCGTTCGAGCCGCACGCAGGCTGGACGCGCATGTACGCGCCGCAGCCGGAGATCCGCGCGTACCTCGAAGGGTGCGCCGAGAAGTATGGCGTCATGCCGCACGTCCGTTTTGGCCGCGAGGTGATTCGCGCCGTGTTCGACGAGCGGCAGAACGCGTGGTTCGTCGAGACCGCGACGAAGGAAACGTTCGTCGCGCGCTATCTCGTGTTCGGCATCGGCGCGTTGCATCGCCCGGCGTATCCGAAGATCGCCGGGCTCGAGCGCTTCGCCGGCCGTGCGTTCCATTCCGCGCGCTGGGATCACGCGTACGATCTTCGCGGCAAGCGCGTCGCGGTCATCGGGAGCGGCGCGAGCGCTGTGCAGCTCGTCCCGCCGGTCGTCGCCAAGGCGCGCGCGGTGACGGTGTTTCAGCGGACGCCGCCGTGGGTGCTGCCGAAGCCGGATCGCCCGTTCACTTCGGCGGCGCAACGCTTTTTCGCCGAGCATCCGTGGGCGATGCGCGCGTTTCGCGGTGGCCTCTATGCGCTGCTCGAGGCGGCGACGGCGGGCTTCGTCGTCGAGCCGAAGATCCTCGCGCAGGCGGAGCGGCTGGGCCGCCGGCACATCGCCGCGCAGATCTCAGACGCCGAGCTGCGCGCGAAGGTGACGCCGGACTACCGCGCCGGCTGCAAGCGCATCCTCATCTCGGACGACTACTATCCGGCGCTCGCGGCCCCCAGCGTCGAAGTCGTGACAGAAGCGATCGCAGCGGTGGATGAGCGCGCGGTGATCACTGTTGATGGCCGCCGCCACGAGGTCGATGCGATCATCTTCGGCACCGGCTTTCACGTGACGGACGCGTTGACGGCGCTCGACGTGCGCGGCCGCAACGGGCTCTCGATCAACGCCGCGTGGAAGGACGGCATCCGAGCGTACTTGGGCACCACGATCGCCGGCTTTCCGAACGCGTTCATGCTGATGGGCCCGAACACCGGTCTCGCGAGCAACTCGATGGTGTTCATGATCGAGGCGCAGATCGACTACGCCATGAAGTGCGTGCGCGAGGCGGACCAGCGCGGCGCCCAGGCGATCGAAGTTCGCGCGAACGCGCAGTCAGCGTTCAACGATCGCTTGCAGCGGCGGCTCGCGGGCCGCGTCTGGTCGAGCGGCTGCCAGAGTTGGTACCTCGACGAGAACGGCAGAAACTCGACGCTCTGGCCCGGCATGACGCTCGAGTACTGGGCGCGCACGCGACGGATCATCGCGACCGACTATCTCTTCGACACCTTGCAAGCGCAGGCGCCGAGAGTGCTATCGAGGGCCTCATGAGTCGTTTTCCCAAAGGGCCCCGCGCCGTCATCAGCGGCGCCGGCAGCGGGCTCGGTCGCGAGCTCGCGCTGCAGCTCGCCGATCGCAAAGCCCGCGTGCTCGCGCTCGACATCAACGAGGCGTCAGCCGAGGAGACCGTTCGCCTCGTGAAGGCGCGCGGCGGTGACGGCTTCGCGCTGCGTTGCGACGTAGGCGAGCTCG
This sequence comes from Deltaproteobacteria bacterium, assembly GCA_020848545.1. Taxonomy (GTDB): domain Bacteria; phylum Myxococcota; class JADLHZ01; order JADLHZ01; family JADLHZ01; genus JADLHZ01. The sequence goes on from JADLHZ010000144.1 coordinate 40,142, forward strand.
CCGATTGGCAGCGCGCCGCGACCGAGATGCAGGCGCGCTTTTCTGGCGTCGACATCTTGATCAACAACGCGGGCGTCGCCGGCGCAGGGCAGATCGGCGCGATGCCGATCGAGGACTGGCGCTGGCTCATGCGCGTGAACCTCGAGGGGACGATCCATGGCTGCCACGTGTTTGCGCCGATTCTGCGCGCGCAGAAGAGCGGCTTCGTTCTCAACGTGGCGTCGATGGCCGGGATCGCGAGCTTGCCGATGATGGGCGCGTACAACGCATCGAAGGCCGCGGTGATCGCGCTGTCAGAGACGCTGCTCTTCGAGGGCGAGGCGGACGGTGTCTCGGTGACGGTCATCTGTCCCACGTTCTTTCCTACGAACTTGATGCAGGCGTTTCGCGGGGGGCCGAAGGAACGCGCGATCGCGGAGCAGCTGTTTGCGCGATCGACGGCGACCGTTGCCGGCGTCGCGCGTGATGCCATCCATGGGCTCGAAGCCGGCGCGCCGCTCGTCATCACCCAGGCCGACGGCCGCCTCGTGTGGCGGATGAAGCGCTTGGTGCCGGCGCTCTATCGCCGCTTCGTGCGCGAGGGCTTCGCGCGCAAGCTGCGCTAGTCCGAGGACCCACGAAAAGGGCCACGAAAAGGGACCGGGGAGGAATTCAGCGGCGCCGGCGCCAGAGCACGATGCCCACGGCGGCGATCCACAGCCAGGCGCTCGCCGGTGTCTGCCCGCAGCAACCGGGCTGCAGACACTCCGGCGACTCGGCGATCGGCCGCACGACACGGACGCTCGCCAAGGTGACCGCCGGCGAGAAGCGCGCTTCGCCCAGGTATTCGGCGCGGAGCACGTGCTGGCCCGGGCGCAAGTCCTGCGTCGAGAAGCGCGCGCCGCCCAGCGCGATCGTCGCGCGGCCGAGCTCCGTCGCATCTTCGTACAACACGACCTCGCCGTCGGGCGTGCCGTCACCGGGTGGCTCGGCGCTGACGATCACCGAGATCGCCGTGTCGGCGCCGAGCTCGACGCGCTCGGCCTCGAAGGTCACGGACAAGCGCGCGCCGGCCGCGGTCACCAGCTGCGTCGGCGTCAAAGAAGCGCTCGATGCGCCAAAGGCTGCATCGCCAGCGTACGCCGCGCGCAACGCGTACTCGCCCGGCACGAGCGTCCCGCGGACATCGTAGTCGGCGCGCGCATTCAGCACCGGCGCGCTTCCGAGCGGCACTTCGGCGGCGCCACTGGGCGTCGCGAAGAAGCTCACGTTGCCGGTCGGTACCGATCCGTCGTCCGTCCACACAAACGCGGTCAGGGTGATCGTGCGGCCGAACACCGCGGGATTCTGTGCGCTCGCGAGCCCGACGTGGGTCGGCGTTTGCGCAAGCAGGAACGAAGAAAGAACGGCACACCACATGAGGTCGGCGCCTTACATCGGACACGTGTCGATAAAAAGCATCGGCTTCGGTCGCCCTATGCAAATTGGCGTTGACGCGACGCGTTGTATGGCTTAGCCGGCGCACCCATGAAGAAGATATCTCTCTTGTCTCTCGCCCTTTTCGCCGCCTGCCAGGCGAGCACTCCGATGAACATCGAGCCCGCCGCCGACGAGCCCGATGACATCGCCACCGTCGAACAAGCAGCCACCGCCGTCGATTGGCTGCCGCTGCAAACAGGCAACAACTGGGCGCTCGAGAACAAGCAAGACTCGCGCTTCGTCAATGTCGAGTACACAGAAGATCGCGTCGCCTACGTGACCGGCCTCTTCAATGGCGAAGACGGCCGCTGGCTCGGTTGGTCGAAGACGAAGCCGAGCGAGCTGTACGTGTGGGACGACGCCGCGAGCGAGTGGCGCGTGTTCGTGCGCTTCGGCCGCGCGACCGGCACGACGTGGCAGTTGAAGGGCGGCGCGTGCGGCAGCTTCACCGCGAAGGTCACGGCGAAGAACGCCACGGTGAAGACGCCCGCCGGCGACTTCAAGAAGGGCTACACTGTCAGCTTCGCGTTCAAGCCGTCGCCGACCGCTCGTTGCGCGGCTCCGGCGTTCTCTACGCTCACCTTCGTCGAGGGCGTGGGCCTCGTGAAGATCGCAAGCCCTGCCTTTCCGCAAGCACCGTTCTTGCTGAAGAGCGCGGCGGTCAACGGAACGAAGTATCCGCAGGCGCAGACGATCAAGGTCGCAGACCTCGAGAAGAACGCGGCGGCCTACGACGGCAAGACGATCACCGTCGTCGCCGAGCCGCGCGCGGGGTCGCCGATCTGCACGAAGATGGCGTGCAGTCCGCAGAACCCGTGCTGCAACAGGTGCGGCGCCAACTTCGTCATCGGCACCACGCCGATCCGCCTGCTGAACGCCGACCCGAACGCGGCGTTCGGTTGCAGCGGCAACGACTGCGGCCTCGACACCTGCACGCCCTTTGGTCAGGACCACAACGGCGACTACGCGTTCACCGGCGTCTTCAACGCGACGAACGTCGAGCTCACCGTGCAGTCGTTCCGTGCGAACACCTGCCAGAAGTCGGGCTGCGGCGGCGAAGTGTGCGACAACACCCCGCGCTTCACAGCGTGCGTCGTGCGCCCCGAGTTTGCCTGCTACGCGACGGCGACTTGCGATGTCGCCGCGAGCGGTCTCTGCGCCTTCGGCCCCGAAGCCGACGTCGCTGCGTGCCTCGCGCAGTACTGATTCTGTCGGCCGCGCCGCAACTCAAAGACTTTTGCGGACCCGAGACCCCAGTGTTAACACTTTAGGGTCACGGTGATTCGCATCGCCGATGCGGCCGTCAGAACAGAAAGGCACCTGCTGCACATGGCAACCAAGCTCTACGTCGGAAACCTCAACTACCAGACCACAGAAGATTCCCTCCGCGAGGCGTTCTCGGCCGATGGACGATCCGTGACGGACGTCTTCATCGTCACCGATCGCGCCACCGGGCAGCCGCGAGGTTTTGCGTTCGTGGAGATGGGCAGCGATCAGGACGCGCAGTCGGCGATCAACGCGTTGAACGGCGCCCAGTTGGACGGCCGCACCTTGCGGGTGAGCGAAGCCCGCGAGCGTGAGCCGCGTGGCCCGGGTGGCGGCGGGGGTGGTGGCCGAGGTGGCTTCGGTGGGGGCGGCGGCGGCGGCGGGGGACGCGATCGCGATCGCCCGCGCGGTAATCGTTACTGAGATTTTTCTTCGGAGGCAGCCTGCCTCCGTGCTCTAATCCTTCCGTTGCGTTCATCGCTTTACGACACAGCGCTCACTGTCGCCTGCACGTTGGCGCTCGCCCTCGCGCTGTCGTACTCTCCCTTGCCTGAAGCCTTCCGTCCGATCCCCGATCTGAAAGAACGCGGCCTCAAGGAAGTCGCCGCGCAGCTCGTGCTCAAGCAGCGGCCCGGCAAGGTGGCCGCCGTTCCGCTCGAAGGTGAAGGGCCGGATGGACCCGAGCCAGAGTCGCAGCCGGTCGACGATGAGCCCGGGTCGGCATCGGCGCTGAGCCAAAGCGGCATGCAAGCGCAGGTCGAAGTCGAGAAGGCGCTGCAGCTCGACCAGCTCGCCAAGGCCGTCGGCGCCAAGCACGTCGACATCATCGAGCCCTGCGGGTCGAGCACGCCGAGCGCCTGCGATCGTTACGCGCTCGATCCCTTCTTCGACGCGCTCGACAAGGTGGCGGCGGGCGAGCGCAAAGACTCGGTGCGCATCGTTCACTTCGGCGATTCGTTGATCGCGTCCGACTACATCTCGGATCTGATCCGACGGCGCATGCAGAAGCGCTTCGGCTCGGCAGGCGCCGGCTTCCTCTACATCGATCGGCCGAGCCGCTTCTCCGGGCTCAAGTCACGCGCCGGTGACGCGAGCGGCGGTTGGGACATCACGAAGCTGCCCGAGCCGCCGGCGCCCGACGCGATCTACGGCTTCTCGGGCGTCTCGTTCACGACCGGCAAGCGGAGCGAGAGCACGCGCTATCAGGTGAAGGGCGCGCGCCGGGCCGACGTGTTCTACGTCGCGCAGGAAAAAGGCGGGATGATCGAGATCGCCGGCGACGAGCGCGCGCTCTGGAAGATCGACACGCGCGGCAGCAAAGAGGCGAAGAAGCAGAGCGTGCAGATCCCCGAGGGCACGAAGGTGCTGACGCTGACGACGCGCGGCCCCGTGCGCGTGTTCGGCGTGGCGCTCGACAACGAGAGCGGCGGCGTCACGCTCGACTCCGTCGGGCTTCCGGGCGCGTTCGCCGGCGCCTACCTGAAGGCGGAGCTGCAAACGTTCAGCGCCTCGCTCCAGCAGCGTGATCCGGCGCTCGTCTTGGTGATGCTCGGCGGCAACGAAGCGCTGCGCCTCGACAACGGCTGGACGAACCTCGACGCGATCAAGCAGGACGCGGCCGCCTTCATCGAGCGCGTGAAGACCGCAACGCCCGACGCCGCATGCCTCGTGACCTCACCGCTCACCTCCGGCGTCACGACGGCGAGCGGAGAGATGCGCGTGCGCAAGGTGACGCGGCCGATTGGCGACGTGTTCAAGGCCGTCGCGATCGATCACGGCTGCGCGTACTGGGACATGCTCGACGCGGTCGGTGGTGAAGGCGCGATCGTGCGCTGGTCGGAAGCGCGCCTGATGAACCAAGATCTCGTGCACCCCGTGCGCCGCGGCGCCGATCTCATCGCCCACTTGCTCGACGCGGCGTTGCAGCGCGCGTACTTCGTGCGCCATGGGCCGGACGCGCTCGCCGATCCGTCGGGCCTCATCGATCCCTCGGGCGTCGCGTTCCAGCGCGTGTTCAAGAAGCTCGAGCGGCTCGAGAAGGAGAAGAAGGGCCGCGTCGCGATCGTGCAGCTCGGCGCGTCGCACACCGCCGGGCACATGTTCACCGACGAAGCGCGCGCCGTCCTGCAAGCGCGCTTCGGCGACGCGGGGCGTGGCTTCGTCGCGGCGGGCGCACCGTCGGCGCGGTTGAAGCGGGCGAAGGTCGTGCGCTCGTTGAGCAAAGGTTGGCGGATTCAAGACGCGTTGCAGGCGCCACCGGGCGAATATTGGGGCCTCACCGGCATTCGGGCGGCCGGGCAGCCGGGCGCGAGCATGGAGATCACCTTCTGCGAAGGGTGTCCGCCTGCGCGCACACCGGCGGTGCTGCAATTTCACTACTTGGAAGAGCCCGGCATGGGGCGCATCGAGCTGCGCATCGACGGGCAGCGCGTGACGACCTTGCCGGAGAAGCCGAAGCGCGGCGCGCCGCCGATCGAGCTGCCGACCGCGCGCGTTTACACCTTCAAGACGAAGGGTGCGGCGCATACGGTGAAGGTGAAGAACGTGGGCGAGTCGGAGATCACGATCTTCGGCGTGGCCGAGGAGCTCGATCGATCCGGCCTCGTCTACGACGCGCTCGGCTTGCCCGGCGCGACGGCGATCACCGCCGATGGCTTCGACAAGACCACCTTCGCGGCGCAGCTCGCGGAGCGTGCGGCCGATCTCTACGTGTTCTTCTATGGCACCAACGAGAGCGCGCTGCAGAAGTTCGATTCGCAGCAGTACGAAGCGCACTACTCGTCGTTGCTCGCTACCCTGCGCCAGGCCTCGCCCGAGGCCGACTGTCTGATCATGGGGCCGACCGATCGCATGATCAAGAAGGACGACGGGACGTGGCAAGAGGTCGTCGCGCTGCGGCCGGTGATCGCGGCGCTGCGGCAGATCGCCGAGCGCGAAGGCTGCGCGTTCTGGTCTGCGCGCGCGGCGATGGGCGGCAAAGGCAGCATCCAGCAATGGCTCGATCGTGATCCGCCGCAGGCGCACTCGGACCACGTGCACTTGAACGAGGCAGGCTACGCGGCGCTCGCGCAGGCGTTGATGAAGGAGCTGCTCGACGCGTACGGCGCCTACCTCGTCTACGCGGCCACACCGTCGTCGGTGTCGAACTTGGACGATCAGAAGAACAAGAAGAAAAAGCGGAGCCCGAAGCAGTGATGGCGTTTCGTGGCCGTGGCCGTGGCAGTCGCCGTGGCAGTCGCCGTGGCCGGATGTCTTCGGCCACGTTCACGGCCACGTGGGTGCGCTGACGCATGTTGTTCCACAGCGTGCAATTCATGGTCTTTCTCGCGCTGACGCTCCTCCTCTACTGGACCGTCGCTGCGCGCCGCTTGCCGCGCCTCATCGTCCTCTTCCTCGCGAGCGTCGTCTTCTACTCGGCGTGGATGCCGCTGCCGCTGCTCCTCTTTGCCGCCCTCGCGTTGATCATGTGGCAAGCCGCTCGCGCGATTCGCCGCACAGAGAGCGATCGCACGAAGAAGATCGTGGTCGGCCTCTCGGTCACCGCGTTCCTCGCGATCCTCGGCGTCTTCAAATACGCGAACCTCTTCTACTCGACGGCGATCGATCTCGCGCGCTTGCTCGGGCGTGACGTGGCGTTTCACCGCCTCGATTGGATCTTCCCGCTCGGCATCTCCTTCGGCGTCTTCCAGGCGATCCACTACGTCGTCGACGTCTACCGCGGCCACATCAGCGAACGGTACGGCTACTGGAAGACCTTGCTCTACTTGCTCTTCTTCCCGCACTTGATCGCCGGCCCGATCGTGCGGGCGCCGTTCTTGCTCGCGCGCTTCGACGAAGTGCCGACGATCACGAAGGACGAAGCCGCGCGCGCGATCTATCGCATCGCCACCGGCATCGCGAAGAAGCTGCTGCTCGCCGACCTCTTGAGCGTCGGCATCGTCGATCCGGTCTTTGCGTCGCCCACGATCTACACGTCGACCGAAGTCGCGGTCGCCGTCGTGGCGTATACGTTTCAGATCTACTACGACTTCTCGGCGTACTCGGACATCGCCATCGGCGCCGCCGCGCTCTTCGGCTTCAAGTTCCCCGAGAACTTCAACAAGCCCTACGTCGCGCGCAACCTCTTCGAGTTCTGGAACCGCTGGCACATGACCTTGTCGACGTGGCTGCGCGACTACCTCTACTTCCCGCTCGGCGGCAGTAAGCTCGGCAAGTGGAAGACGCTGCGCAACGTGATGATCGTGATGGTGCTCGGCGGGTTGTGGCACGGCGCCGGCTGGCGCTTCGCGGTCTGGGGCTTCGTGCACGGCATCGGCTTGTGGAGCGTGCGTTGCTACTGGTGGATCACCGGCCACGAACGCCGCGAGCCCGGACCCTTCGCCGAGGATCGCTCGCGCACCGAGAAGCCGCGGCCGAAAAGGTCCCAGGGACCTTTTTCATCTTTCCTGCGCTTCGGCGAAAAAGGTCCCTGGGACCTTTTCGGGACCATCGCCGCGGTTGCGGCCACATTCACCTACGTCGTCTTGTCGCGGGTGTTCTTTCGCGCCAGCGACGTGAGCCACGCGGTCGTCGTCTTCCGCCAGCTCTTCGAGGGCACCTTCGGCGTCGTCAACGTGCCGAACGCCGTGTGGATCGCGCTCTTTTTCTCGGCGCTGCTGCATTGGCTGCCGCCGAGCCTCTACGATCGCAGCGCGCGGCTCTTCGTCTGGCTGCCGGCGCCGGCGCGGGCCGTGGCGCTCGTCTTGCTCGTGCTCTCGGTGCGCCAGATCGCCTCCTTCGAAGCGCGGCCGTACATTTACTTTCAGTTCTGAGCGCCGTATCTCGGCGGCCATGCAGGACCAGCCGAAAGACGCCCTCTTCCTCGCGCTCGACGTCAAGGACGCGCGCGCGGCTGAGCCCTTGATCAAGCAGCTGCAGCCCGCGGTCGGCGGGTTCAAGGTCGGCGCCGAGCTCTTCCTCGAGAGCGGCCCCTCGATCTGCGATCTGATCGTTGGCCTCGGCGCGGCGTTGTTCATCGACCTGAAGCTGCACGACATCCCGCGCACGGTCGAAGCGGGGGCGAAGCGGCTCGCGAAGCTCGGCGCGAAGTACATCACCGTGCATGCGCTCGGCGGCACCGAGATGCTCGAGGCGGCGGTGCAGGGGGCCGCGGCGAACAGCAAGACGCGCGTGCTCGCCGTCACGATGCTCACGAGCCACACGCAGCAGACCGTCACCGACCTCGGCATCGTCGACACCGTCGAGGGCGAAGTGCTGCGCCTCGCCGAGCTCGCGGCGAAGGCGAAGGTGCCCGGCCTCGTCTGCTCCGCGCACGAAGTGCCGGCGCTGCGCGAGCGCTTCGGCAAGCGCACCGAGCTCGTGTGCCCGGGCATTCGCTTGGAAGGCGGCACGGCGCACGATCAGAAGCGGGTGGCCACGCCGCGCGCGGCGATTCAGACCGGCGCCGACGTGCTCGTCGTTGGGCGTGCGATCTTGGATTCTCCCGATCGTCTGGCCGCGACGCAGGGTGTGCTCACGGAGATCGCCCACGGTTTTTCGGCGCGCGCGCGATGAAGAAGGGCAGGGCGCACGACGACGATCGCGCCGGCGAGGGCGATGAGCGCCTCGTCCTCGGCACGCATCCGGTCGAAGAGGTGCTGCGCACGCGGCCGAAGTCGGTTCGCTCGATCTTCGTGGCTCCTCCCCCTCATCGCGGCCCGCTCGAAGCGATCGTCGCGCTCGCCAAGCAGCACGGCGTGCGGGTGACCAGCGAGCCGATGCGCGCGTTGGACGATCGCGCGCGCGGCGTACGGCACCAGGGCGTCGTCGCGGTGTGCAACGCCTACGACTACGCCGACTTCGAGCAAACGCTCGCCGTGCTGAAGGACAAGACGCACGCGCTCGTGGTGCTGCTCGACAGCGTGCAGGACCCGCACAACGCCGGCGCCATCATCCGTTCAGCGTGTGCGTTTTCGGCTGATCTCGTGGTCGTCCCGAAGGATCGCGCCTCGCCGATCACCGCGCAGGTCGAGCGCGCCGCGGCTGGCACCACCGAGCGGATTCCGATCGCCCGGGTGACCAACCTGAAGCGGGCGATGGAGGCCTTGAAGGAGGCCGGCTTTTGGCTCGTCGGCGCCGGCACCCGCGGCGGCACGGCGCTCCCGGGCTTCACCTTCGCCGACAAGACCGGCCTGGTCATCGGCGCCGAGGGTGACGGCCTGCGCCAGGGGGTGGAAGCCGCCCTCGACTACGTCGTCACCATCCCGATCTCGGAGCGGGCCGAGAGCCTGAACGCGAGCAACGCCGCCGCTGTCATATTATATGAGCTGGCGCGCAGCCGCGGGCTCCGCGCCCATCCTTGACAGCGCCTGCCTCGGCCTGTAGACGGCACCCTCGCGCAAGTGTTTCCAAAGAGACTGGGCTGGCGTAGCTCAGCTGGTAGAGCAACGGTTTTGTAAACCGTAGGTCGCGGGTTCAAGTCCCGCCGCCAGCTAAAACGTCCGTCCATTGCGTGCAATCCGCGGCAATCCGTCGATTGAGACCCTGCTTGAACCGGCGGCAAAGCCAGTTCGAAGCACTCCCAATCCCCGGCCCCGCGGTAGAAAAACGGCGACTCCCTCAACCGAGCCGCCCACATATGATCGCGGGAGTAGCTCAGTTGGTAGAGCGTCAGCCTTCCAAGCTGAATGTCGCGGGTTCGAATCCCGTCTCCCGCTCCAAGCTTATTCTTCTCGGTGTTCCCGATCCCTCACAAAGATCGAACGCCACCGAGTCGAAGGGCCGAGATGGGTTGCAGCTGCAAGGCGCGAAGGAAGCAACGCAGCAGATGCGCCCATATCGGCCCTGAGCGTGGACAGGTGCCCGAGTGGCTAAAGGGAGCAGACTGTAAATCTGCCGTCTCGCGACTACGAAGGTTCGAATCCTTCCCTGTCCACCACGCCCACGTAGCTCAGTTGGTAGAGCACGTCCTTGGTAAGGACGAGGTCGGCCGTTCAATCCGGCTCGTGGGCTCCATTTTTGAAAGACGCGCAGTGAAGCGCGCGATGTCGGCGGTGTCTTTTTTTGCCTTTTAGAAAGGCAGCGGAGCTGCAAGTTATGTCGAAAGAAAAATTTGCTCGTACGAAGCCTCACGTCAACGTTGGAACCATCGGTCACGTCGATCACGGTAAGACGTCGTTGACCGCCGCGATCACGAAAGTGTCGGCGGATCGCAAGATGGCGCAGTTCATGGCCTACGACGCGATCGACAAAGCGCCGGAAGAGCGCGAGCGCGGCATCA
>JADLHZ010000145.1 GCA_020848545.1 Deltaproteobacteria bacterium
CGTCGCAGCGTGAGAAAGTTTCTGGCCGCCGCGTCTCTCGTTCCGCCAGCAGCGCCGCTTCGGCGACGACGAAGTAGATCGAGAAAAACTATCCGGTGACTATCGATTCAGCCCGAGCGCCGACACGGAGACGGGGTTTAGCAGCAACTGGTGGCGGTACTACGATGCCGCGATTGGACGATATCTGCAGCAGGATCCGCTGGCTTCAACGGCTCCGGCGCCGTACGCGGGTGGCTATCACGGCTGGGACTTTCAGCCCGACCCCAACCCGTATGCCTACGCGGAGAATTCGCCGCTCAACTTCATCGACTTGGACGCCTGGCTAGCCATGGGAAAGCCTCCTCCAAATTCACCGTCATGGAAGACGTGCACAAAAGCGTTCGTCCAATGCATGGAGAACAAACCGGACAGCGGCTTCGGTCCTCAAGACAAGTGCGACTACAAGCGTGATTGGGATTTATGCTTCGAGTTGTTCGAAACTTGCATAGACCACCCACAAGGATTTCCACCATCGCCCAAAGACCCCAAACGCCCACCGTCACCCGGGCCCGATCCGAACAGACCGCGGCACTCGCCGCCACGCAAGCCTCAGCCTCGGCATGCAGAGAATTGAATGAACCGTTTCGTGTTCTTCGTACTGGTTTGTGTTCCGTTTCGTTGTAGCGAACGGTCATTGCAAACACATACTGATGTGGCATCGTCTCAAGCCACCTCCCAGAACCACTGGCCGACGCCTGCGAGTTCCTCTGCACCCGTCGTCCCGGAAAGCACGCGTGCGGATGAGATGCTTCAAGGCTGTATTCGAAGGGTCGCGAAAACCCGAGATCCGGTTGAAAGTAAAAAACATCGCGTTCGCGCTGGCATGTTGGTCCAGGAGGGCAATTTTTCTGCGGCGATCAAGGCGTACGAACTTTGCCTCTTCTTTGATCCGGTGGGTGGTTGCTTTGAGGAACTCGGAATCGAATTGCTGCGCTCAGGACAGAAGGCGCGTGGACGCTCTTGTCTCGATCTGCTGAACATGGATGACACATTGGTGTTACCGGATGACTGACAAGCTCGATCGACATTGAACGCGATCGGGAAGCGGTAGAAGATCGATCGAGAAGACGATCGAGACGATCGATCGACCAGGAACCTGGATCGTACCCGAAGATGACCCGCTATTGTATGTAACGTTGACCCAAGCTTTTCAATTTGGACCGGCGCGACAGAATTCTTTTTCATATGTGATGAATCAGCCACTTTCGTTCTCCGACCCCTTCGGAGATACGGCATTCCCCCTACCGCCTCTCGTTGTGCCGATCTGTATGGCGAACCCTGCAGCATGTGTCATAGCAGCAGCGGGAGTTGGGGTCGTCGTCGCGGCGGTCGCTATCTATTGTGCGAGCAAGAAAGACAGCGAAACTAACAAGAAAGAGCATACAAAAGGTGCGCGAAAATCAACGGAAGAAAAACACCAGAAAGGTCAGAGCCGCAAGCAACGGGACGGTCGCGGAGAAAAAGGCGATGCGCGCAGGCCATACCGCCGATAGTCGCGTGCTGAAAGCGAAAAAACTCTTTGATCGCGAGCGCTGGACCGAGTCAAGACGTCTCTTTCGCGCTGAGCTGAGGAGCCGTCCGGCTGACCACTGGCTCCTCACAAGAGTCGCGATGACTTATTACGAGCAACACCAATATTCGGCTGCCCTCAAGTTTGCGCGTCGTGCTCGCCAACTCGCTCCGTGGTGTCCACTGGTGAAGTGGGATCTAGCGACGATCTGCTGGATGAACGACCGAGACAAGGAGGCAGTGAAGTTGTGGAAGGAAATCGCGGCGAGCCCAATCAAGAAGCTCGCGTACGGACAATGCGGCGAAGGGGTTGCGTGGGCGAGCTCTCTCGTCAACGACGCTCGGTTTCGGCTCGCTCAATCGTTTCGGACACAGCGTCAGTTCAAACGTGCGCGAACACTGTTGAAACGACACATTGCGCATCGGAAAATGGTCGACAGTATTTTCATAGCTGCCGTGGTCGATACCGAACGGCGAACTATCGACAAAATGGTTCGCGCTGCCATCCCTCAGCGAAAGGTCGACATGAAGAAGGTCGAAAAAGGTCGAAAAACAAAAGGTCGATCGAGCAGGAAGCTCAGATATCGATCGTAATTCCTCGCCGCACCCCGTCAGCCTATCACACGCCGACGTCGGCGACGGCGGCTTGATAGCCCAGGCCTCGAGTATCCCACCGCCAGACCGCACCCCCGCAATCATCTTGCATGATCGATCGACCAGGAACTAGGATCAGCCGGCTAAGTCCTTGTTTTCTATAGAGACGTATCCGCCCGCCAGACCGCACCCCCGCATTCATCTTCCTGTTCCGACCTCACCGCTCATCCACCATCCCCCGCACACACCGTTCCTCCACGCGCACACGCGCGCGTTCACACCGCTGCCTTCCGTCCGCGCACTGAGCCGCGAGCTGCGCGTCGTCCTTCGCCGCGTCGCTCCTCACACACGTCCGCCGCGAGAGATCGCACAAATCATCCCGCAAGCGCTCCGCGTCGGCGCAGTCCACGCCGCCGCTCACCGGCAGCGCCCGATCGAGCGCGCGTTCGATCCCCTCGAACGTGATCGCGCACGAGCACAGCAGCAACGTCGCCAAGGCGATCGCGCGCCTCATCGCGACAGCACCGCTTCGAGCATCGCGTCGACGATGACGAGCGCCGCGTAGAGATCGTTCGCTTCGTCCTTGTCATGCCCGAGCGCGTGGTGCGCCGCCGCACGCGCGAGCAGCAAGTTCACCGTGAACACATCTGCGCCGCGGCCGAGCGCAAGGCCGCGGTCCGCCGCTGCGAGCGCAGGCTCAGCGCCGCCGCCGCGAAGCTCCAGCATCGACAAGCGCGCCAAGGCATCACGCTGCAACACGCGCGCATCGCCTGGCGCGAGGTCTCCCGGTCTGTCCACGAACGCCACGAGCGTGTCGCGTGCGGTCGCGATCTCCCCAGCCCGCAACGCCGCATCGACGCGCGCGTACACCGGTTCGACCGCCTGCAGGCGCGGCGTTTGCAGCAGCGACCTTCGATACGGCGCCATCGCCTGATCGATCGCCTCCGTGTGCCCGTCCTTCGCCGCCGCCGCTTGCGCGCTGAGTAACGCCGCGTCGGGCTTCGGCAGCTCCGGCACCGGCGCCCGCACGAGCCACAGGATGAGAACAGCCGCCGCAACTGCCGCCGCCACCGCTCCGCCGCGCACGAGCCACCGCGGCCGGCGTGCGCGCGGCATCACCCGATCCTTCAGCCCGGCGAGGCGCTCGGGCGTCGGCGGATGCACGAGGTGCGAGACGAGCGCGTCCATCTCCGCGAGCTCGGGATCGACAGCGTCCGGATCGCCGCCGTCGCCGAACTCGCCGAGCGCGCGCGCCGCGGCGATCTCCTCTTGCGTCGGTTCCTTCGTCACGGCTCCTCTTCCTCCCAGAGCTTCTTCAGCACGGCCATCGCGCGCGAGTAGGTCACGTCGAAGTTGTTCAGCGTGATGCCCATCGCCTGCGCGCAATCCTCGCGGGATTTCTCCTCGAAGCGCCGCAGCTGGATCGCACGCCGGTGATCGTCCGACAAGCGTGCGATCTTGCGGTTCAAGCGCGCGTGCTCCTTCGGCCAATCGAGCGCGGCATCGAGGTCGGGCGTGTGGCTGTCGCCGACGTGATGGCCCCAACCGGTGAAGGCGGCCTGGCTGCGTGCGAACTGACGCCTCGCGTTCAAGACGTTCGTCTTCGCGATGCCCTGCAACCAGAAGAGGACGCTGCGCGGACCCTCGAAGGTGTGGATACGCTGAAACGCCATCCGGAACGACTCGGCGAAGATGTCTTCAGCGACGGTCGGGTTGCGCACTTGCTTGGCGATGAAGCCGTAGAGCGGCCCCGCGAA
>JADLHZ010000146.1 GCA_020848545.1 Deltaproteobacteria bacterium
GCCGGGGCGTTTTCCGATTTCGTCTATGAAACCGGGAGGCACACGCCCGGGCGCGTGTTCTTTGCTTGGTATGTTTTTCAATCGTTCTTTCTCGTGCTGCCAGCGATCCTGCTGTTCCGCATCGGCAAGCGCATCGGCGAGGATGAGGACGAACAGGGCGAACCGTCTCTGTTCGCGCGGCTCTGGCGGCGGGCGCGACCTGTCGAGCATTCGCCCGGTCTTGTTCAGCTCGGCTGGCTGAAGAACGGGCGGGATCTTGTCAGCATGGGCGCCGAGCGCACGATGCACACGCACGTCGTCGGTGCCACTGGGTCAGGAAAGACCGAAGCGCTCAAGCGCATCATCGAGGACGACATCGCCAGCGGTTTTGGCGTGATTTGGATTGACGGCAAAGGCGCCGAGGAAAACGCCGCGTGGTTCGCCGCCATGGCCCAGAAGTACGACCGAAACAACGCCCTTCGGATGTTCATGCCGAGCCGCAAGCTTGGCAGCTACAACCCGCTGAAGAACGGCGACGCGACCGAGCTGAAAGATCGGCTCGTCAGCTCCTTCGAGTGGTCGGAGCAGTACTACAAAGGCCGCGCTCAGGTCGTTCTACAAGCCGCCTTGCGATCGCTGCTCTCTCAACAGGATCGATCGTTCACGATGGATGACCTGGCGGTCGCGCTTGAGCCGAGCCGCGACGGGTTCGCCCACCTGCTCGCACGTTCTACCGACGCTATGGCAAACGAACTGCTTGCCGCCTACGCCAAAGACAAGGAGTGGCAGCAGGCTGTGTCGAAGGCGCGCGATGACCTCGCGCTGTTTGTCACTTCGTCCTACGGCGAGATGCTGACCGGCGCCGCGCACCAGCTCGATTTTTGGGACGTCTATGACCAGCGCCAGCTGGCGTACGTGCAGGTTCCGGTCGGTCTCTCGTCGGAGTTCATGCGCTGTCTCGGCAAGCTGATGCTCGCGGACCTCAACAGCCTCAACTCGGCGATCGCCACTGGGCTGATGCAGAAGCGCGACGGACTGTGCTCGGTGGTGATCGACGAGTTCGGTAACTTCGTGACGCCGCAATTCATCACCTTGCTTCGCGAGGCACGCTCGCAGAACTTCGCCCTGACCATCGCGCACCAATCGCTCGGGGACCTTCGCGCGTTGACGCCGGAGGCGGCCGATCAAATCCAGGGCAACACGAACACCAAGATCATCTTGCAGCAGACGGCGCACGAGGACGCCGACAACTGGGCCAAGCTCATCGGCACGCGCCACGCCTTCGAGCAGACGTTCCAGACAGAGCAAGGACTCCTTGGCGACAGCCTGTCAGGCCGTGGCTCCTTGCGAGAAACGCATCAGTTCGTCATCGAGCCGGACGAGATTAAGAACCTGAAGCAAGGGCGCGCCGTGTTCCTCCGCAAGCATCCAGCGCCGTTTGTCGGGGTCGTCGACATCATGCAGGCGACGCCGTACGAGATGAGCAGAAACGCGGACGGCGAGACCATCATCGACGTTTGCGCGAACGAGCTGCCAAAAAGAGACGCAGCCGACGACAACGTGCCCATGTGGAATCTTCGCGGCGTCAAGCGCGCCGAGCTCGCCGCCGCGAAGACGACGACGCCCGCTGAATCGCGACCGAAGGAGAAAGCTCGTCGCAAGGCTGCTGCGCCAGAGCCGCAGCCATCGAGTGAGCCGGATGCACCGCACGCGTCAAACGAAGATGAACCAGAACATTCGCCGCGGCCAAAGCGCGCGGCCGGCGTCACTCACGGTGGCGAGTGGTGAACCGTGACGTCATCAAGGATCACTGTACCAAGTCAAACAAAGCGTGACAGATCACGCAAAACTTTACGGTGTATTGTTTTGCATGAAAATTATACTTTAAAATCATACACTTGCTGATGATTTATGTTTGACCTTTCCCGTCCCAGCTGACCTTCTCTGGGCTCATGGATGGACGGAAACGAACGGCAGTTTTCGACCGGGACAAGTACACCTGCCAATACTGCGGGGCACGTGCACCCGAGGTGGAACTCCATGTCGATCATATCATTCCCTGCTCTTTTGGTGGTCCCTCCGAGCTGTTCAATCTGGTCACCGCTTGCCAATCCTGCAATCTATCGAAATCCAACGACATTTCTCGGAACCCCGACCATATGCACTTTCTGTCTCGCGAACGGAGAGAGAAACTGCGGCGTTGCCAAGTGGTCCTCTACGAGGCGAACGATCGCTGGCCGAGACGCTTGAGCATTGAGGAACAGAGTTGGCTGTCTTTTCGCGGGATGCGCTGTTATCGGGACATCGAGTCCAGAGATTGGTTGACGCAGATACGCCTAGCCATCGCCGCCGAGCTGATGTTGAGCGAAGAAACCCTGGATGACCTGGCGACGTCAGCCGACATCGATTGGATAAAATTCAGCTACACTGAACAGGAACGCCAGCAGCTCAGGCGATTGCAGGTGATTTGCTACGCGCATCGGATGACCTGGCCGCGCGTGCTCAATGCCCAAGAAGTTCTTATGCTTCCAGATGAACAGCGCTCCTCCTACTACCACTCCATGGAGCGCGTCTGCGCCACAACCACCGATGACGAACACGAAGACCATGCGCCGAAAAGTTGACTTCCAATCGGTCATGGTTTTTTGATTGGTGCGCGGGAAAAATCGCGACCAGCTCGCACCGCAAAACATCGACGCGGAGGCGCTGCCAGTGCAGAACCAGGAAACGTTTTCGATTCAGAAGATCATCAACGTCTTTGGTGCCGATATTCACCGCGACACATTGGCGAAAGCCGAGCGCCTCGGACAGGTGCCGCAACCACAATGGAAGCAAACTGGAAGCCTAAAAGCGCGACGATGGACCGTCGACCAACTCCCAGCAATCGGCGAGCGCTTCGGCTTTTTGCCGAAGCTCGACGGCTCGCAGGTGATCTGCGTGTTCAGCATGAAAGGCGGCGTGCTGAAGACGACCCTGTCGTTCAACATCGCACGACTTGCTGCGCTTCATAACCTCAAGGTCTGCGTCGTCGGCCTGGACACGCAGGGAGACATCACGAAAGCGCTTTCTCCCGAGCAGGAGAACGAAGACACGGATCTAGCAACCGTCGCCACAACGGCGCGCGCCGAATCCGGCCTTTTCGACGTTCTTCGTGGCAACGTGAACGTTTTTGACGTGCTCTGCGATACGGATCTTCCGACGCTGAAGTTCATTCGCGAAACACCAGGGCTCGCGAAGGTCGATATGGAACTCGTCTCGCGGCCACACCGCGAATGGTGGCTGAAAAAGAACGTGATCGACCCGTTGAAAACTCGTTTTGACTTGGTCGTGCTCGATTGCGCGCCGAGCTGGTCGACGTTGATCAGCAACGCGCTCGTGGCGGCTGACTTGCTCGTGAGCCCCATGGAGACGAAGATCTCGCACTTTCGCAACCTGGACGACTTCATGGCGTTTCTCGGCGACTTTGAGCGCATGATGGAGATCCAACCCATCAAAAAAGTTTTCGTTCCGACCAAATATCAGTCAGGCCGCAAACTGAGCTCAGAGATTCGCTCCTGGTATGTGCAAAACATCAAAGGGTGCACCGCCGGGGTCATTCGCGAAGCGATGGTCGGTGAAGAAGCGATGAGCGCCTGCAAGTCGCTACCCGAGCACGCACCGACGTCCTCAGCGGCGAGCGAAATGCGGGATCTCATGCTCGACATCTTCCGCGCGCTCCCAACGCAGACCAAGACCGCTGCTGAGGTCGCCGCCTAATGGCGATGAGCCTCAATCAAGTGCGCAAGGTTCGGCGCGTGGTGACGTCCGAGCGACCGTTTGACCTGCCAAGCGCGAGCGAGATCCGAGCGCGCCTTGCGGAAACGAGTGAACCGGGGACAATCGTCGACACAACCGGGGACAACACCTCTAGTAACCGGGGACGAGGACACCAGACGTCCCCGGTTGGAGCCATCGAACCGGGGACGAGCACCGACTCAACCGGGGACAACTGTCCATCGAACCGGGAACAAGCCATAGATCTGTCCCCGGTTAGTGCAGCACCGCGCGTGTCTGGCGAGCAGTCGCCGCCGAAAAATAGCAACGACATGGCCATTGTCCCCGGTTCGGATGAGTCCAGTCCCCGGTTGGAACACGATTTGTCCCCGGTTATGAAAGCTCCAACCGGGGACGACTCGGCTCATGTTCCCGGTTGGAGCATCGTTCGTCCCCGGTTAGAAGAAACCTTGTCCCCGGTTGACAGAAGCGCTCACCGGGAACAAACGAAACTTCAACTGGGGACACCGCTGTCGCTAACCGGGGACATCACGCGCAGCAACCGGGGACATCTTCTCCCAACCAGTCGACAGCAGCTGCGGATCTTGGCGCACCTGGTGATGGTGCAAGAAGCGACCGGCCTTGGTCATACACCAAGATTATCACGTGCGGAGCTCTCAACCTCGCTTGGACTCAGTCGCGACGTGCTCAAACGACAATTGCAACGGATGATCGATGCCGGCTTCATCGCCCGCATTGAAGCGAAAGACGGCCGGCACGAAGGAGGCACCGTCTACCGAGTCCAGCGCGAAACGATGCGCGCGTTCGAGACACTCAACCGGGAACAACAGCTCTTTCAACCGGGGACACACGCGACTTCAACCGGGGACGCCGCATTGTTCAACCGGGGACGCCAACCGGGGACAGCTCCGGCGTTAGTTAGTAGTAGTGAAAGATCTTCAACAACAACAAACCAAGACCGTGCGTTCGCGGAAAAACTACAGCTCGTATGCGAACGATACGGGCTCGGAGACTTCTCCATCGGCCCCAACGATTTGATGACGCTCTGGCGTCGAGGCGCGTTCGCGGAAGAGCAGGACATGCTCGACTCGATCGAACATATCGCGTTCTACCTTGCGAGCGAGCAGGCGAAGGGAATCCAGCACCCCAAGGCTTGGATGCTCAAGACGCTGGGCCAGGGATTTTACGCGGCGCCGAACGGCTTCAAGTCTTGGGAGCAACGGCAACTCGATTTGCGCCTTGCTGCTCGGCAACAAAGGCTCGCACAGCTCCGGGAAGCGCGACGGCAAGAGTTTGAGACGGAGTTCGAAATCTGGCTCTCGGAAACATCGGACGCGAAAAAACGCGAGCTTTTGGCCGGGACGCCGTTTGCGGACTCCTTTTCTGGCAAGACCGCGCGAGCAATGCTCCGGGAGCGCTTTGCGGCTGAGAACGGCATCGAACAGAACGAATTGCCGGGGGCAGAGACACGATGAAGCTAGACAAAAAACTGATTGAAACGATCGCCGCCGAACCAGGTGTGAAAGCCCTCCGCGGAATGCTTGACGCTCATGCGCGGCGTGCACGGTCCCGAGCACAGACCGAAGGACGTGATTTGTGGTCTCGTTTTGAGGCGACTCAAAATGAGTCGCCCGCGGGTGAGGTGACCGAAAACGAGTCGTCTCGCTTTAGGTCGACCTGAATCCACCATGAAAGACGATCTCGACCGCACGATAGCTGAGCGCACGAAGAAGAATCCCGACTTTCCACGGCTGATGCGAGCGGCACGCGCCGAGCTTGAGAAACTCGATGGCGCTCTGACGTTCGGGCGATTCTTGCTCGGTGAACGCACCCGCGCCGGGCTAACTCAAGAAGAGGCCGGAAGGACGCTCGGAATTTCTCGGCAGATGGTGTGTGACATCGAGAAGGACCGCAAGTTCGTCAGCGTAGAGCTTGCGGCGAAACTTGCCAGAACCTTTGGGGTCTCGCCGACAGCGGCGCTCACGACGTGTTTGCAAGACCAGGTGAGGCGCGCCGGGCTTCGCTTCACTGTGACTGTCGAGACCGTCGCATCCAGGAAGCGAGCATGACGAACATCAGAGGCCGATGCCGCTGGCGGCATTGTCGCTGAACAGCTCGCGATCTCGGATGTAGCCGTCGAGGATCGCATCGGCGCGATGGCCGCTCTGGCGTTTCAACACACGGCGGTCCTTGCCGGCTTTTGCGGCAGCGGTGAGAAGGCCGGCGCGAAGGGAGTGGCCGCCGAGCTCGGCCGCATTCATGTTCGCCGCCGCGGCGTACCTCTTCACGATGATCGCGACCGATTTTGAGCTGAGGCGCGCGCCGAGCACGCGGCCACCGCGATGGCCAGTGCGCGTAATGCGCCGGAACACCGGCCCAGCGGCGATCGCCGCGGCCGAGAGCCACGCCCGATAGGCGCGCACGGGGCAAGTGAGCGGATTTGACCCGTAAGGGATACCGATCTTTCGGCCGGTCGCTTCCTGGTCGGTTTTCGAGCGGCGGATCACGACCTCTAAGCCGTCGCCCGTCTCGCGGATGTCTTCGACGTCGAGCGCCACGAGCTCGGCGCGACGGAAGGCGCCGGCAAAGCCGATGAGAAGCAGCGCGCGATCGCGTAGGCCAAGAAGCCTGGCCGGCGTCGCGGCCGACATTGCGCGCAGCGCAGCGACGCTGACTGGTGCCTTTTGCTTCGGTGCCGTACCGAGCGTGCGCCGAAGCCCCTTCATCACCTCTCGCAGCTCGGCCGAACTCGTGGGCGAGTGGTGGCCGGCGAGCTGATGTGCGCGCGAGATCGAAACGAGCTTGCGGCCGATGGTCGACGGCTTCTTGCCGTCACTCGCAAGCGTCGTCACGTAACGGGCGACCGTCGCCGGTGTCGCTGGCAACGAACCAACGTCGCGAGCAGCGCACCATGCCTCGAACAATCGCCAGTCGGCACGGTAGGCGCGAACGGTGTTTTCCGCCTTGGCCTTTTGCGCGTAGCTGCGCGCCTGCTCGTCGAGCTCGAGCAGCTCGAGGGCCAGGGCCGGCGCGTGCTCGAGGGCGACGCTCGAGCTGCTCACGATGTGTACCCGTGACGTTGGCGCAGCTCGACGAGCTCGCGGCGGCGAGCGTCGCGAGCAGCATCGTCATGGAAGGGCTCCAAGCGGCTTCTGAGGCTCTGGCCGAGTCGACCCCACTCGATGAGCAAGCAGCGAGCTCCAAAGAGGTCTACGGCGTCGGAGAGGCGGTAGACGCGGTAGCGATTGCGGGCGTGGTCTACGTGGCGCAGCTCGATCGGTGAGGTGATCACCGCGCGACCATCGGTGCGGCGGCAGGCGCGGTCAATTTTTTGGTTCCGATAATGGAACCTTATCGGAACTAAAAACGCTCTTGTACGGAGGTACGTATCGGGCGCGTTCGCGGCGTCTGAGACGGAGCGCCCTCTGCCAAGCGGAAAAAACCGCTCAGGAGAGAGGAGCTGAGAAATGGCTAAAAAGACTATGGGTAGGGGCCGGGTTGTTCGGCTCGCTAATTCTATTCAGACGGAGACACCTCGATGCATGCCACTCACTGGAATTTTAGTTTGTAAGCCCGCCGATGAAACCGAGCCTCAATGGGCGACGACGTGGATCGTCACCTGCCTGACGTGCCGGACGACGGCTGTCGTGTTGCACGAGCACGACGAGCCGCGCGTTTGTCGCGGGTGCGATGGGGACGGTGAGGAGCGGGGTTCCGGTGCGAAGCGCGTTCTTGACCGTTCGGCGTTGCGCAGCGCGAAAAAAATCGCACGCATTTGACTTATAGCGGTCGCGCGCGACCAGACCATACCTCTGGTACCCCGCAGAATGCGGCTTTTTGCTGTTCAGGCCCTATCGTGGCGCGATGTTGTTCCGAATGAAATCCGCTGCCTGCGCCTTCGACATCGCGCCCTGCGCTACTGCGATAACCAGGTCGTAGTAGGCCTCTTCGGACGCGGTGAGCGCTACGTCGTTCATCAACAAGAAAACGGAAACGCTCGCTGCGCCGACCCGCTTGTTGCCGTCAACGAAGGGATGATTTTCGACGATGTGAAACAGGTACGCCGCCGCCATCGCGGCGAGGTCTTCGTGCAGATACTGATCGCCAAAGCCTGCTTGTGGTTGAGCGACGGCTGATTCAAGAAGCCCACGATCGCGGATGCCGTGCGAGCCGCCGTAGCGCTCGATTTGGTCGGCGTGAATCGAGATGATCTCGTCGATCGTTAGAAAGACTGGTTGCACGCGCTACTCGGCGAGTTTCTTGAGCGTGCGGCCGAACTTGTTGTTCGTCGTCGCAAGCGCCTCCTCGAAGCGCTTGCGACGAGCATCGTCACGAAGCGGCGCGATCGTCAGCCTCTCGCCGTCGGTGGACACTTCGAGCGGTGTATCGGGATCGATTTTGAGCAGCTCTAGGATCGGGCGATCGAGAACAAGAGCGAGGCTGTTTCCGTGCTTGGTCAGCTTCTTAATCATGTGAGCACCTGTGTCACATTGTATATCCAAAGTAATGACATGACAACCCGCTTATTGCAAGTATTATTAGTATCAATAATGATACTTAAATGGATAGCCGCTATACCTACCGGATTTCATGGTCAGAGGACGATGGCGAGTTTGTTGGAACGTGCGCCGAGTTTCCGAGTTTGAGCCACTTGGACAAGACCGACGAGCGAGCGCTCTTAGGGATCAAGACCTTGGTCAGCTCGGTGGTGGCCGACATGGTCGACGCGGGCAAGACGCCTCCGGCGCCCATCGCGACGAAGAAGTACAGCGGTCAGTTCGTTGTTCGCATTCCGCCGTCGCTTCATCGCGAGCTCGCCATCGAAGCGAGCGAGCAAAACATCTCGCTCAACCGGCTCGTGAGCGCGAAGCTCTCTCGTCGACGTTGAGTCAGTTCGCGTTTGACTCATGCTTTCAGGCATGCCATCGCACCTGCGTTTGCACATATCTTCTGGTCGCATGTTCGTTGCTCGCAAGATGCCGCCCCATCGACACTTTCGCGTCGAGCGTCTCTGCACCCCCCTCTCCAAACGTTGAAGAGGAGAGGGGGGTGCAGAGACTTGGGGCGGCAGGAGCAGAAATAGAGCGGCAAGAGCGAGAGGGGAATCGAATGAGACAGGTGCAATGGCATGCCTGAAGCGGGGGCAGAGAAGACAGAAAAAATAGTTCAAGAGGTGGTGGTTTCGGGGACGGCGATAAGTACTCGAAGCGGTGCCAATCCGGCGAACGACGACCAACAGAAGACGCCAGCGAAGCGGTCGGGCGTGGTCGTCAGTGAGCGCGACTTGGACTTGTTCGAGTGGGTCGCTGAGCATCGGTTCTCGACCAAGGAGTTGCTCGTCGAGCGGTTCTATTCGGACCCGACGAAGCTTCGGGCTGGCACTCAGGCGTCAGGCCAGTACGGGGCTGTCAGACTGCGCGCGCTGCTCCGGGACGGGTACCTGCGGCCGTCACGTTATCGAATCCTCAGGGTCGCCCCGCTCCTCGTCTCTGACGTCGGGTACCGGCTGCTGCATGGGCTTGGCCGCGTCCCCGAGTACCGAGCGCTGCCTGACATCGATATCGAGAACTTCGAGCACGACGTCTGGGTGCAGCGCCTCCGGATTGCCTTCGAACGCGATCACGGGTGCAAGAACTGGTCGACCGAGCGCGCCTTGAAGCTCGCCCAACAGGAACGCCAGCTGCCCTACCTCCCCGACGGTCGATTCAACAGCGCGGATGGTCAGGCCTGGAATCTAGAGGTGGAGCGAACGCCAAAGCGCCTCGATCGGCTCAAAGAGCTGCTCTCGCTTCGTGCGCGGACCAGCCGCAAGACGCGCGTGTTGTACGTTCTCGACCGTCGATTTTCGGAGTTCTATCGGGCGCAGATGGCCGTGACCGAGAACCCGGCCGTGTTTCACATCGCACACTTTGACGACCTCGCCACTGCCCATCTAGGCGGGAATGATTGGGCTGCGACGTCGATCGCGCAGCTTTTTGGGGGCAATCGTGTCTAGCAAGGAAGATAGTAGCGGCGACCTTTTCGGATCTGTCATCGGTTTGACATTCGCCGCCTTCTTCTGGGGGATATTCGGCCCTGGGTTGTTCGTCTTGCGCTTCTTCACCCGGCGACAAGTCCGGAGTGTACTGTGGCGCGCGTGGCTTGGGGTCATCGGCGTTTATGCCATCGCCAAGCTGAACGACTACGGCTCACGCCAGTTCATGGCGAGCTCGTTTACGTCCCTGCACGGAGTCGGCGTCTTCCTTCGTGACTACCTGTCTGCCGGGGCGTTTTCCGATTTCGTCTATGAAACCGGGAGGCACACGCCCGGGCGCGTGTTCTTTGCTTGGTATGTTTTTCAATCGTTCTTTCTCGTGCTGCCAGCGATCCTGCTGTTCCGCATCGGCA